>DATDGB010000001.1:0-40867 GCA_036522305.1 Candidatus Acidiferrum sp.
CCTCCGGTGTACCCTACTTCGCCGTTTTTGTGGTTTTTCTCCGTTTTGCTTTTTTTTAGAATCAATAAGTTACGCAGTATCAATCCCCCCGAGGGGTTCGACTCCCACCCCGGGCACTTTTTTCCTTTGGCGCGCACACCATTTTCGTCACAGTTGCCGCAAGAACCTTCCACGCCGCGCCGCATCTCCTCTAGAATCTCTGTGCATGTGTCCCGGCTATGCTCACGCAGGCGAACGCGCCCGGTATTCGGAGGTTTTGTGGTTTTGAGCGACAATTTCGATCTGATCGTAATCGGCTGCGGCCCGGCCGGCGAAAAAGCCGGCGCCCAGGCGGCGTACTTCGGCAAACGCGTTGCCGTCATCGAGCGCGCCGAGAACATGGGCGGCAGTTGCATCAATACAGGCACTGTTCCCAGCAAAACGTTGCGTGAATCCGCGCTTTATTTTTCCGGATTGAAGCAGCGCGGGCTCTACGGCATCGATTATTCGCTGAAGGAAAATCTCACTGTCCACGATTTCATGCACCACGAGCGTGAAGTCGTCGAAATGGAACGCCAGCGCATTTTGAAAAACCTCGCGCTCCACCACATCGAGCTTGTTCGCGGACAGGCTGCGTTTCTGGACTCGCATACCGTCGCCGTTGCCGCCGCGCACGGCACTCGTCAACTAAAGGGCGAAGTCATTCTCATCTCCACGGGCTCGAAGCCGCATCGTCCTTCAGAGATTGCTTTCGACGACATCCATACGTTCGACTCCGACACGTTTCTTCAGATGGATCGCATTCCGAAAAGCCTCGCGGTCATCGGCGGCGGCGTGATTGGCTGCGAATACGCTTCCATCTTCAAAGCGCTTGGAGTAGACGTCACTCTCGTCGACGGTCGCGACCGCCTTCTACCCTTTCTCGACAATGAAATTTCCGATCGCCTTCGCGATCGTCTTGCCGCCCTCGGCATGCATTTCTTGTTCAACGAGCGCCCGGTCAAAACCGAGAATTCCGCCACTGGTGTGCGCCTGACGATGAAGAGCGGCAAAGTCCTCGAAACCGATGCCGCCCTCTTTGCGGCTGGCCGCCGCGCTGCTGTCGATGGCCTCGCCCTCGAAAAAGCCGGCCTGGCCATCAATGATCGCGGCTATATTCCGGTCGACGAGCACTACGGGACGGCTGTGCCGCATATTTATGCCGCCGGCGACGTCATCGGTTTCCCGGCGCTGGCCTCCACTTCCATGGAGCAAGGACGCGTCGCTGCCTGTCACGCATTTGGATTGAAATACAAAGAGCGCGTTGCTTCCCTGCTCCCCATGGGCATTTACACTATTCCGGAAATCTCCGCCGCTGGAGAGACAGAAGAGTCGTGCAAGGAAAAGAAAATCCACTACATCGTCGGCCGCGCGCTTTATGAAAACAACGCTCGCGGCCACATCACCGGCGATACAGCGGGCATGCTCAAGCTTATTTTCGCTCGCGCTGATAAAAAACTTCTCGGCGTTAGTATAATCGGCGAAAATGCCACCGAACTGATCCACATCGGCATGATGGTTCTCGACAACGGCCTCACCATCGACGAATATATCGAACAAGTTTTTAATTACCCGACGCTCAGCGAGCTTTACAAATACGCGGCCTACGACGGCCTCGGTAATCTCGCCGGCCACAAACTTCGCGAAGGCTAAATATGAAAGTCATTCTTGTCTGTTCATTTCTTCTCTGCGCTCTCTGCGTCTCTGCGTTAACCTTTTCTCCCGCGTTTTCCGTCTCACCGCTAGCCGCTCACGATACATCAGAGCGCTCGCGTTCCTATTTGGGTTTCGACCGCAACATGTATCCCGGTGATTCCAGTCTTCCCATATTGCGCAAAAGTTTCGCGTTCGCCAGCTATTGGATCAGCCCTCCGCCCGGCGAAAAGCGCAACACCTGGAAAGGAAAGCGCGAACTTCTTATCTCACATGGGTTTGGATTTTTGGTTTTGTATCGCGGGCCAGACAGCGGCGAGCTCAAAAGTGAAACGGACGCAAAGGTGAAAGGGAATAAGGACGCCGGCGAAGCCGCAGGCGCTGCGAAAGAAGAAGGCTTTGCTGCTGGAACGATTATTTTTCTGGACATCGAGGAAGGCGGCCGCCTCCCCGACACTTACCACGCGTATCTCCATGCCTGGCTGGATGAACTCAAGCGTGCGGGCTTTATCGCTGGTGTCTACTGTTCTGGCATCCCCGTGAAGGAAGAACCCGGCGTCTCTATCACGACTGCGGATGACATTCGCAATAACGCGTCAGCCCACGAGGTCGTGATCTGGGCCTACAACGATGCCTGCCCGCCGTCGCCTGGCTGCGCATTTCCAGAAAATCCTCCGGCACCATCGGCGGGCGGCATCTCTTACGCGGCGGTCTGGCAATTTGCGCAATCGCCGAGGCGAAGAAAACTCACTGCGCGTTGTCCTGCGAAGTACGCACCCGATGGCAACTGTTACGCCCCAGGTGACACCGCGCACGCATGGTTCCTGGATGTGAACAGTGCCGGCTCGCCCGATCCTTCTGGTGGCGCCAAATGAAAAGATTCCCAAAAAAAATAATAGGCGGGACTCTGCCCGCCTATTCGCTTCCACTTCAGCGCCGGAACTTAGACCTGTCCCATCCCGCCATCCACATTGATTTCCACGCCGGTGATGTAGGAAGCGTCTTGCGAAGCCAGAAACGCTACCGCGCCGGCTACTTCTTCAGGCTGCCCAAATCTCTTCATCGGAACTTTGGTCAGGACACCCTTAGCGAAATCGTCGATGGCCTCTTGCGGCAGTCCGGTTCGTCCAAAGATTGGCGTTACGATCGGTCCCGGCGCCACCGTGTTGACGCGAATTCCGCGGCCCACCAGCTCTGAGGCGGCCGTTCGAGCAAACGATCGCAGCGCCGCTTTGGTGGCGGCATAGGCGCTGGTATTGGGGCTGCCCAGCGCATCCACAACGCTGGTGTTCAAGATGATCGAGGCCCCGTCGTTGAGGAAAGGGATTGCTTTCTGAATGGTGAAATAAGCGCCTTTCGTGTTGATGTCAAACTGCTCGTCGTACACGCTCTCCGGGGTATCGGAAAGCGGCGCGAATTTTGCGACCCCGGCATTCACAAAGAGCACGTCGATCTTTCCCAGTTTCTTGGCGACTTCGGCGAAGAGTTTGTCAACCTCCGGCAATTTCGAAACGTCGGCTTGCACCGCTAGCACGCCGCTTCCGATCGTCTTCACGGCTTCGTCCAGCGTTTTCTTGCTGCGCCCAGCGATTGCTACGCGCGCGCCTTCTTCCTGCAAGCGCACTGCCGTCGCCAGCCCGATGCCGCTGTTGCCGCCGGTTACCACTGCTACTTTTCCTTCGAGTCTTTTCATGGTCGTCTCCTCAATCTCTTGTGCCCTTTTCTGTTCCCGCTCCAGGAGCCGGGCCGTTGCTTTGCGCTTTCCTGGCATTTCGATACTTAGATGACTATCGAAATAAAAAGTTACAATAGTTTATTGCGTTGGGTAGAAGGAGCATTCTCCATGGCCGGAAGCATCTAATATTCGTTACACTTAGGACTAAACTATGGACCGTTCTCAGATTGAGAAAATATCGAAGGCACTTGCCGATGCGACGCGCCTCAGAATCTTCGAGGCCATTTCCGCCAAAGACCAGATGAATTGCGGGGAGATCGTCTCGATGCGTGGTATTACTCCCGCGACCGTATCGCATCATTTGAAAATTCTGAGCGACGCCGGACTGATCGACTGCCGCCGTGAAGGGCAGTTTGTTTACAGCCGGGCCGTGCCGCAAACTATTGGAACGTATATTCGCTCGCTGACGAAGCTTGCTGGCGGGGAAAAAAACGCGCGTCGCAAGTGACTTCCAGGGACTTAGTTGGTGGGATTTCTCGGAAACTTGAAGTAAGGAAGCCGAACGCCTTGATCCATGATTTGATCAGCGCGGATATTGGAGGGGGCTTCGAAACCTGCCGTGCCGCCATTGGTTACGTAATCGTCTTGATCCACTCCGTCGCCGCTCACACCCAATCCGCCTATTAATGTTCCGTTGCGATACAAGCCCGCGCTTCCAGGAAAGAAAACAATTCCGCTCTTGTTCGCGTTGGCGGCGCCGCTTTGAAATCCTTGCGTGCAGGGATTTGCCAGATCCATCGTAAGTAAATTGAAAAATGGCCCGGTGGTTGAACCATCGATTCCCGGCGGATAGAGCGGCTGCGCACCAAAACTGATCGTGCGATTCGTCACTGCCGTTCCCATGGGCACGCCGTTCAAGTCTGTTGCCGTTCGGCTTGCGCTATTGAAGTACACCATGTTGCGCGCCTTCGTCGCCGCGACATCTATGCTGAATACGGTGGAATCCGGCATCCGCCGCAAGCCGATAATCGTTCCATCTAGGTCCGCCACGGCAATCACCATTTTTGCTTTCGCGCCAAGCGGCAATCGAATCGCGGCGCGCGTCATATTCGCTGTGGCTTCCGCATTGTTCAGGATTTGCGTCACGTCGGTCTCACTGAGCCCGCCGAGCGGTCCCGCTGCCGGCGGGATCAAGTCACCCTCGGGCGGCTGGCCCTGGCTGTTTGACGCCGCAACCAAATAGCTACCAGCGCCCGCGACGGGCCCGCCGGAAAACCCCGCAGGCCGGGTAGTCTGATCCACGAAAGGCAGGGCAATGCCTCCGATAAAAACCACTCCCGGCGCTGCAGGCGTTGGACCAAAAGTATCTGTCGGTCCACTTCGCGCCGTTGTTGCGCCGGCGAACGCTGCATATTCCGCGACATTCAGATTGCTTGACGTGGTGACCACACCGATTCCACCAATTACAACGTTCCTGTAAAAAATCGGCACGCCGCCAGGATTCACCATGGTTGCATCCGAATCATTCATGTCGGCTTTGCCGGTGAGCACACCGAGGCCGAATCCTCCGCCGAGCGCCAGCGAAGGAGGAATTTTATTTTGAAAGGTGGGGTCATTGATCAGGGTGCAGCCGCGATTGGTGTTCTCGATACCGTACAAATCCGCGGGCGGCTGGTTCATCACGCCTGGAGGGAAATGGATTCCGCTGATGAACCGCACGGTTCGCGAGGAGAGTGGCGCCTGATCGTTGCTGAAAAACGCGCCAGTCCGCGCCAGCGCAACGGCTAAGTCGTTGGAGTTCTGTACCTGTCCAAAATTTCCAGCTGCGGTAGCCGAAGCGTTCTGCGTTCGGAACACGCCAAGCACAAATCCCCCGCGGTCCACGATTGCCACGATCATGTCGACATTCACGGAATTGACCGCTGCCTGCACGATATTCTGCACATCAGTTATTTGCAGAGGCTGCACGGCCGTAACTGGCGGCGTGACCGGTGCACTGCTTCCGCCGCCACAACCAACAATGATCATTGCGAGAGCTAATGCGATTCCCAAGGCCAGAAATACACCGAGCGCCAGCGTTTTGTTTCGTTGCTGCAACGCGCGCCGCGATTCCACCGGCTTCCGCAGTGTGTGAATTGTTTCCATTTTGCGAGTACTCTCGTTGGTACCACACTCGTTTACGGCCCCTCAACGCATTTGCCTCGGAGGAGGGGCGTACTGGTGAATGGCCGCAGACTTTCGTCGTGTTATCGAATGTCTCCATCAGCCCGGGAAAAGTGTTGCTCGCTGCTCGTCGATATTGTTAGCTAGTACGCGATTCCTTTTTCTTTCATCGACTCGTTCAGGCCGAACGCATGATCTTTCTCTCTCCGCGTAAATATCGACGCGCGTTCTGCGCGGCCTGTTGCATTTCAGCTCTTTCCGGGGCTGCGGCCGCCGGCGCGAAGCAACAGGGGCAATCGCCGCCCAGCATTCAAGACTCCACGAAGAAATCAAGTGAGCAAGGCCCGCCGCAACGCATTCCGCGTCAGCAAGCTCAGACCAGCGCCGCGCTTGATGGTGTGGTGCGCGATTCAAGCGCGCCCGGAGCCACTCGCCCCGTTCCGGCGGCTGCCCTCACACTGCGAAACATACAATCTGGGCAAATATTCAGCGGTACAAGTACTGATGAGGGGGTCTTCCGAGTTTTTCCGCTGCCGCCGGGCCATTATCAGCTGCGCGTCGAAGCCAAAGAATTTGAACCGTTCGTGCTGCCCGATCTTCCCCTGCAGCAAAACGAAGTTGTGACGCTTGAAATTTCGCTTGTTAGCGTTGCGGCCATAGAAGCGCGTCCGCGGCTGCCGCGATTGCCAGAACTTGGTCCCGCGCTTTCCGCCGAAGCGCAACCTTCGTTGGGGAGCTATCGGGAGTTTCGCCATCGACTCGATTCCGATCCCAATTACATCGAAAATATTTCTCCAGACACGCTTCCACCCGTGGCCGATGTTTTCAACGCGGTTCCCAATCGATGGGCGCTCGAACAGCCCGATTACCGCAGGTATCCTCAGCTCGGCGAATATGTCTATACCAAATCCCACTGGTTCGATCCTTTCAATCACAATCGCCTCAAGGGCGATGAGCCAATCTGGCCGGAGCTGCTCGGCCAGCATGTTTTTCTGAATCTTACAGCTTCTTCCGAAACTTTCTTTGACGGACGCCGGGTTCCTTCACCCAGCAACGTGAGTAGCGCGCGCCCGGGCAGCTCGGGATTTTTCGGCAAAGGCGAACAAGCTTTTTTCGATCAAACACTTCGTTTCGCGTTCGATTTATTTCATGGCGACGCAGCCTTCAAGCCCGTGGACTGGCGCATTCGAATTACGCCGGAGCTGAGCCTCAACAATTTGAAAGTCCGCGAGCTCGGACTCGTCGGGCACGATCCTCGCAGCGGCACCAACCGCTTCGACGATCACGTCGGACTCCAGGAAGCGTTTGTTGAAGTGAAGCTTCACGATCTCGGTCCTAATTATGATTTCATTTCCGCGCGCGCTGGCATCCAGCAATTCAATGCCGACTTTCGCGGTTTTCTTTTTGTCGATGAAGAGCCGGCGCTGCGCGTTTTTGGAAATCTCCGCAGCGGTCGCCTCGAATATAATCTCGCGTATTTCCATTTCCTCGAGAAAAACACCAACAGCGGGCTTAACGCGTTTGACCGCCGCCACCAACAAGTTTTTCTCGGCAACGTCTATCTCCAGGATTTCTTTTTTCCAGGCTACACGGCGGAATTTGTCGCTGCGTGGAACAAAGATGATCCGAGCCTGCACTATGATGACAATGGGTTTCTAGTCCGGCCTTCGCCGATTGGAAATGTCATCAACCAGAATCCTGGCATGGGGCCAATTCTTCACGGAATTCGCGTCGGTTATTTCGGCTGGCTGGGCAGCGGGCATATCCGCCGCGTTAATCTCACGCATGCGTTCTATCAAGTTGTTGGCGAGGACACGTTCAACACCATCGCAGGACGTCGTGTCACCATTAACGCGCAGATGGCGGCCGCGGAGATTTCGTATGATAAGGACTGGATCCGCTACCGCGTCTCCACTTTCTACACTTCGGGCGACGCCAATCCCCGTGATTCACGAGCTCGCGGATTTGATTCCATCGTCGACTTGCCAAATTTCGCAGGCGGACGCTTCAGTTTCTGGAATCGCGAAGGCATTCGACTGCTCGGCTCGGGAATGCTACTCACCACACCAGGGAGCTTGATTCCTTCTCTGCGCGCGAGTAAAGAAGAAGGGCAAGCCAATTTCGTAAATCCCGGAATTTTTCTCGCCAACGCCGGCGCGGACTTTGAGATCACGCCAAAACTGCGAGGCTTCGCCAATTTCAACTTTCTCCGGTTCGAACGGACCGAGCCGCTGGAATTTCTGCTTTTTCAATCGCCGATCCATCACACCATCGGCGAAGACTTCGGCCTCGGCGTCGAGTACCGCCCGCCGTTGACGGAAAACATCGTTCTTATCGGCGGCGCTTCCGCGCTGCAGCCTGGCCAGGGTTTTAAAGACATCTACACCAGCCGCACGCTCTTCTCGCTTTTCTGCTCCGTGAAGTTTACCTTCTAGAATGCGTCGAACATGAACAGTGAACGCCAACCCGCCTCGTCTTCTCTGCGAACCCTATGCGCTCTCTGCGTTTCCGCGTTATCTTTTTCCTTTGCTCTCTATGCAAGTTCCAAACCGCCTGCTCTCCCCACGCAAGATCCAGATTCGTTCCGCGGCCAATCGCAAGAAGAAGCGAATCGCAAATCCGCCGGTTGCATTTCTTGTCACACTTCTACTGACGAACCCACGATGCATCCTACGAAAACTGTCCGTCTGGGCTGTACGGATTGTCACGGGGGAAACTTTTCGGTCACAGCGCCATCAGGCGTCGCACCGAATTCTCGCGAATACAACTCCGTGAAGGAAAAAGCCCACGTGCAGCCGCGCGATCCTTCGTTCAAGAGTCGCTCTGCTCTTCCCGCGCGCTCGTACACGAAGTGGCTAAAGGAGTCTGCTGAATACATCAAATTCGTCAATCCTGGCGATCTGCGCGTTGCTGCCGAAACTTGCGGCACGCTCGGTTGTCACGCTGCGGAAACCCGCGCCGTCTCCACCAGCATGATGACGCACGCGGGGATGCTGTGGGGCGCGGCGCTGTACAACAATGGAGGTTACCCTACGAAAAACACCCGCTTCGGCGAAAGCTACAATCGCGACGGCTTGCCGCAATCGATGATGAGCTCTCCCAAGCCAACGCCGGAAGAAACGCGGGCCAAGGGCGTGATTCCCGAGCTGGAGCCTCTATTCCGTTGGGAAAGTTCACAGCCCGGTAATGTGCTGCGCGTTTTTGAGCGTGGCGGGAGGAAGAAAGCGGAAATCGGCAATCCCAGTCGCGAAGAAGACCCCGGGAAGCCTGACGACAAGCTCAGCGAACGTGGCTTTGGCACGGAGTTGCGCACCGATCCCGTTTTTCTTGGCTTGCAGAAAACGCGGTTGCTCGATCCCGTCATGTCGCTTCCGGGCACGAACGATCATCCCGGTGACTATCGCGGAAGCGGCTGCACGGCATGCCATGTCATTTTTGCGAACGATCGCGATCCGTCGCATTCGGCCGCGTACGCACCATTCGGTCATTCGGGCTTCAGCGCTTCTTCCGATCCCACAATTCCGAAGAACGAATCCGGCCATCCGATCAAACACGCATTCACGCGCTCCATTCCTTCGAGCCAGTGCATGATCTGCCATATTCATCCAGGTACGAACATGGTCACGACGTATTTCGGGCTCACTTGGTGGGACAACGAGATCGATGGCGACAAAATGTATCCGAAAGAGCAGCGCAACCCCACGGAAGAGCAGCGCCTTCAATCTTTCGAACGCAATCCGGAGGGCGCCGCGGTTCGCGGCCTATGGAGCGACGAGAAATTCTTGGAAAACGTGGGCAGTCCCGAATTCAACAAACAATTGAAGACCACGCAGTTTGCCGATTTTCACGGTCACGGCTGGATTTTCCGCGCGGTGTTCAACCACGACCGCAAAGGGAATTGGCTGGACAAGGACGGCCAGCAGATCACTTTCGATGATCCCGACCGCTTCGGCAAGGCCGTACACTTGGCGGATATTCATCTCGAAAAAGGGATGCAATGCAACGATTGCCATTTTGCGCAGGACAATCACGGCAATGGAAAAATTTACGGCGAACCACGCGCTGCGATCGAAATCGACTGCATCGATTGCCACGGCACCATTCGGAAGAAAGCAACGCTGATTACCTCGGGCCCTGCGGCTCCTGTGGGTGGCCGCCATCTCGATGCGCTGCGCACGCCGTGGGGGCTTCGCCGGTTCGAATCGCGTGGCGAAAAAGTGTTTCAGCGATCCATGTCGGATAAAAACGAGGAGTGGGAAATCGTTCAGACGATCGACAGCATCACGCCGGGAAACGTGCATTTCAGCGAGAAATCTTTTCGGGCGAAGCTGATGAACAAGGATGGCAGCTTGTATTCGCGGATGCCGAGCGATGACACCTCTCTCGCCCACGCCAATACCAATATGACTTGCTACTCCTGCCACACTTCGTGGACGCCTACCTGTTTCGGCTGCCACCTGCAAATGACTGCCAATGCACGCAAGCCCATGCTGCATAACGAGGGCCTGCTCACAAAGAACTACACCAGCTACAACTTTCAAGTTTTGCGCGACGACATTTATATGCTTGGCGTGGATGGCACTGTCACCGGCCATCGCATCGCCCCCGCGCGTTCTTCTTGTGCCGTGCTCGTCAGCTCGCAGAATGCCAATCGTGATTGGCTGTATTACACGCAGCAAACCATTTCTGCGCCAGGCTTTTCCGGACAAGCATTTTCCACTTTTGTGCCGCACACGGTGCGTGCCAAAGAGACTAAGCAATGCAGCGATTGCCACGTCTCCGCCAACAATGACAATAACGCCTGGATGGCGCAGCTCTTGCTGCAAGGCACCAACTTCATGAACTTCATGGGCCGCTACGTGTACGTCGCCACGGGAAAGAAGGGCTTCGAAGCTATTGCTGTTGCCGAGCACGACGAGCCGGAAGCCATTTATGGAAGCGACTTGCAGCGCATCGCTTATCCCGACAACTACAAAAAATTCTTAGAGCACCATCGGGAGCTCAGCGCCGCTGCCGAACATTCCGGAAACGTCCTCGACATTCAATCTCGTGGCGAGTACGCCTACGCAGCTCTGGGACCCGGCGGCCTGCGCGTCTATGACATCGCCAATATCGACAACAAGAATTTCTCCGAGAAAGTGACAACCGCGCCCGTTTCGCCCATCGGCCAACGCTTTTACGTTCCCACGAAGAACGCTCTTGCGATTGCTTCGCCCACCACGCTTGGCGTTGATCCGTTGCGACAACAGTTGCCAGCAAACGAAGAGCAGCCGATTCACCTACTCTACGGATTCCTCTACGTTGCCGACAAAGAAGAGGGGCTTGTCATCATTGGAGACCCCAATCTGAAATCCAAGAGTCCTGGTGTGGGCACGCTTCTTGACGGCAATCCTGCCAACAATTTTCTGAAGCGCTCGCTCGCGTTCAATCCCGGAAGAGTTCTTACTGGCGCTCGCCGCATCACCATCGCCGGAACGTTTGCTTACATTCTCACCGACAAAGCGCTCGTCGTCGTCGACCTCGACAATCCCCTCGCGCCCAAAGTTACCGCGACCATCGGCGCACCGGATTTGGATGATCCGCGCGGGATTGCGGTTCAGTTCCGGTATGCGTTTGTCGTGGACCGCTACGGGTTGAAGACGCTGGACGTAACGGACCTGGCGCATCCGAAGATGACCGAGAAGGGAAGGGTTGCGCTCGGGGATGCGAGAAATGTTTACGTGGCGCGGACCTACGCCTACGTAGCAAACGGCAGATTCGGAGTGTCCATCGTGGACGTTGAGAATCCGGAGAAGCCGCATAACGACCAGGAGTTTGGCGGAAACGGGCAAATGAACGACGCATACGACCTTAAAATCGGAATGGTGGCAGGGAGCGCTTTCGCGTTTGTGGCGGACGGAGCGTACGGCCTCCGTGTTTGGCAGATCGTTTCACCCTGGGATGACGTTGCACACTTTTCAGGATTCAGCCCGCGTCCTACGCCAAAACTCATCGCCACAGCGCACACGCGTGGGCCCGCGCTAGCCATTTCCAAGGGGATTGACCGCGATCGCGCCGTCGACGAATCCGGCAATCAGCTTGCTGTCTTCGGCCGCCGTGGCGCCCGCCCGCTGAATCGAGGAGAAATGCGCCGCTTATACTTCCACTCGAATACTGGACAGCCTTACACCGTAGCAGATGATGCGGGTGAGCAGCCTCGATCCGCACTGCCGTCCGCCCCTGCGACCTCGCTCTCTTCCTTGCTTTCACGTGCCAGAGCTTGGATGAATTCATTTCAATGAGGTCATATGCTATGAAGCGCCGTAGATTTCTCTCGAATGCATCGAAAACCGCCGCGGCAGTGGTGTGCTCACAGTTCCTCCCATCGGGCCTGCAAGCCTTTCAAGGCCCACAAGGCGCCACACCAAAAACTTCTGCCGACAATTCCACACGGCCCCAACTCGCCCTGACGCTCGACGATCCGACGCTCTCCCTCGGTTCTATAATTAGATGGCAGGAAGCCAACAGCCGCATCTTGAAGGCGATTTCCGATAAAGGTGTCAGGGCCGCGTTGTTTGTTTGCGGGATGCGAGTGGATGAAACTGACGGCGCCAAGTTGCTTTCTGCCTGGGACCAGGCTGGCCACCTCATCTGCAATCATTCCTATTCGCACAAATTCTATGGCGAGCAGACAAGTTATGCGGACTTCGCTGTGGATTTTCTGAAAAACGAAAAGGTGATCGCTCCCTATCACAACCGCACCGCGCTATTCCGCTATCCCTTCCTGAAAGAAGGTGATACCGCGGACAAGCGCGATCGTTTTCGCGCACTGCTCAAGGAGCGCGGCTACCGCGTCGGGCATGTCACGATTAACGCTTCCGACTGGTACGTCAGCCAGCGCTACCTCGACCAGCTCAGCAAGAAACCTAAGATTCCCATCCCTCCCTATCGCGACTATTTGATCGCACATCTCCTGGATCGCGCGGCCTTCTACCGCCAGCTTGCTCTCGACGTGCTTGGCCGCGACATTCGCCACACGCTGCTGATGCATTTCAATCCGCTGAATGCGTTCGTGCTTCCCGAGGTCATGAGCGCCTTCGAAATCGCCGGGTGGCAATGGATCGACGCCTCGCTTGCCTTTGAAGACCCCGTCTTCCGCAGCCAGCCCCAAACCTTGCCTGCTGGAGAAAGCCTGGTCTGGGCCCTTGCCAAGGAGACGGGGCGGTTTGAGGATCGCCTTCGGTATCCTGGGGAGGACGACGTCTACGAAAAACCCAGGATTGACGCCCTGGGGCTGTAGCCGGGATTGCAGGCAAATGTCAAACTGAGAAACGCATTCGCGGTTCTTTTTCCCTTTTTATTCGTCCTCGCTATCCCATTCAGAGCACTGAATTTGCGGGATTCTGGTGCAATTTGGAACATCCATCTCCTTTCGTTTGTGCCTTTTACCCTTTGGAAGCATCTAACCGAGGTATAATGAGCAGTTCACACTTTTAACGCATAGCACCCATCAAAATAATTCGTGGGGCAGTGCCAGGGGAACGCGGTTAAGGTGTATCCAGAGAGGGTGAGGAGGCTTCCCAGAGCAGGCCCACCAAGAAAGGCAGTATAGGAGTACCAGTACATGACCAAACAATTTCTGTTGGCCAGTGACTTTGACCAAACGCTCAGCTTTAACGACTCAGGTGTCGCTCTCAGCGAACTGATCGGCTTTCACGGCTTCCATGACAAGGTGAAAGGCCTATCGGAGATGAACCTCGTCCAGCAGGGCGCGGAGCTCAGCTATCTCATTCTGCATGACCCGGACTTTCGCAAGGTTCGCCGCGAGCATCTTGTGGAAACCGGCAAGCGCATCCGGCTAAAGCACGACGTCGCGCTATTCGCGCGCGCGCTCGACAATCTTGCGGATGGCTACAAATTCCACTTCAACGTCATCTCCGCGGCACCGCAGGAGATCATCGAATCGGCGTTGGAAGGCATCGTGCCGCCGGAGCGCATTTTCGGCACGCGCTTCCGTTACAACGAAGCGACGGGCGAAGTCGATTCCATCATTCGTGCTTCGGCGGGATGGGGAAAAATCACCGTGCTCGAAGAATTGCGAGCGAGACTTGGTATCAGCCACGACAGCATCATTTACATGGGCGATGGCAGCTCCGATATTCCCGTGATGATGCACGTCAATCAGTATGACGGCCTCACCATCGCTGTGAGCGAAGCCAAGTTCATCACGCGCGTCGCCAAGCGCACCGTTCTGAGCGACAACGCCATGAGCGTGCTCGTCCCCGTGCTTGAAAAAGTGCTGCGTTGGGACTCCGCTCGCATCCGGCGGCTTTTCGCATCCTACGGGTTGACGTTGCTCGAATGGGACAAAATGCGCACCGACCGGCTCACCATTCAGGACGCCACTGAGCACGTCTCGGTAGCCTCCGCGTCGCAACTTAACGCGCACTAAGGGCGCTATTACCAATAGAGGAGCGGACTTTCACCCGGGATGCCATCGAAGGGTGAGTCCGCCCTTTCTTTGTTTCTGCTTTCGGAGCAAAATCCTCCATCGCTAGTTTGGCCTTTACGAAGAAGGAGAGCCGATGCTCCGCATCCGCCTGAAGTTCTTCCTGCCCGTGTTTTTTTCTATGCTTCCTCAATTTTTGTTTGCACAGACGCAGTGGCCGCCAAAGTTGGATCTCACTCAGCCGCAGGATTATGTACTCAAGCGTGTTTCGAGCGCAGACCCCACGGGAGCAAACGCGGATTTTCGCGAGATCCACCCTGCTGGCACGCTCACGCTGCTAGATGCGAACGGGCCCGGCTTGCTCACGCACATCTGGATCACTGTTGCGAGTGACGAGGCCTACCATCTCAAGAAGCTCATGCTGCGAATTTATTGGGATAACGAAACGGCGCCGAGCGTGGAAGCCCCACTGGGAGATTTCTTCGGCCTCGGACTTGGCGAATACCATAAGTGGGAGTCCGAGCTTCTCTCTGTTGGCAGCGACAAGGCCTTGAACTGTTTTTTCCCCATGCCTTTTCAAAAGCACGCGCGCATCACGGTTTCGAACGAGGGCCAGCAAAAGGTGGATGCCTTCTATTTCAATCTCGACTACCGCGCCCTCTCACAGCCTTTCCCGTCGGGAACTCTTTACTTTCACGCGCAGTTCCGGCAGGGACAGCCCAATCACGGCTGGACCTCCGACTGGAAGAGCAACGGCGATCCCAAGGTTGACGGGAAGACAAATCTTGACGGCAAGGAAAATTACGTCTGGCTTGACGCCGCGGGCCGCGGACATTTCGTGGGAGTTACCATGTCTGTCTTTCAGAATCAGGACGGCTGGTGGGGTGAAGGCGACGACATGTTTTTCCTTGATGGTGAATCACGGCCCTCCATAAACGGCACGGGTTCCGAAGACTATTTCCTTGGTGCTTGGGACTTTGGCGGCCATCCTTTTTCTTATCGTCTGTACGGCGCTCCCGTCGTCGGCGAAGAACGCGCCGGAGGCAAATCGTTCGTCTATCGCTTCCATTTGGATTCACCAATTGTGTTTACAAAATCGCTCCGCGCCACGATTGAACATGGTCACGCCAACCATCGCTCGGACAACTACTATTCCGTGGCCTATTGGTATCAGACCGAGCCGCACGCCAACTTCCCGGCCCTGCCTTCTGTAGACCAACGGATTCCGCATTTGCAGCAAGTCGGAGGCCCGGGCAATCCGGTCGTGGTTCATCCCTGAACGGCACCGATTGGAGGACCACAGCAAAGCGGTGTAGCCCTGGGTTCTCACCGGGCATCCCATTTGTTTGCTACACTACTGCGTTTCGGGAGGCGCGCATGTCCAAGAAATCAATTCTGATGATCGTCGGCGACTACGTGGAAGACTACGAAGTGATGGTGCCATTTGAGGCGCTTCAGATGGTCGGTCACACTGTGCATGCCGTTTGTCCCGGCAAAAAGTCCGGCGAGTTCGTCCCGACTTGTATCCACGATTTCGAAGGCGATCAGACCTATACTGAGAAGCGCGGGCACAATTTCGTTCTCAATGCGACCTTCGACCATACGAAGCACGAAGAGTACGATGCCCTCATGCTCCCCGGAGGACGCTCACCGGAGTACATTCGGCTGATTCCTCGCGTGATCGAAATCGTGCACCATTTCACAAAGGCGAATAAGCCCATCGCCGCCATCTGCCACGCGCCCCAAGTTCTTGCTGCGGCGGGAGTCCTGCTAGGAAAGAAGTGCAGCGCCTATCCGGCCACGGGGCCAGACGTGACTCTCGCTGGCGGCACCTATGTAAATCTCCCGATGAACGAAGCTCTTGTGGACGGAAACCTGGTCACCGGCCCGGCGTGGCCGGCGCTGCACGACTGGCTTGCCAAGTTTCTCGGCGTCCTCGGCACCCGCATCGAGGCCTAGCGGCAGATTTTATTGTTGTTGTTGATGCAGCTGGTCTAAATCAAAACTCGAATTCGCATTCGGCGGCTTGAATCGGGTTACGCGAGCTGCTGGCAAATCCGCAGGCTCCGGCGCATCCACCGGCGACACCGAAACCGTGACGCTCAGTTCGCTTCCGGCTTCGCCCTTGTGTACTCCGCGCGTTGGCGGCACATCGGCGTAATCCCGCCCGATGGCCACACGGATATGCCTCTCGCAACCTGGCAGGTTATTCGTGGGGTCGAACGCAACCCATCCCAACTCTCCCAGATACGCTTCCACCCAGGCGTGCGTCGCTCCCGCGGGTGATCTGTCCTTGGCGCTGTCCGCGTGAAACAGATAGCCGCTCACATAGCGGCAGGGAATCTTCAATTGCCGCCCCAGCGCAATCATGATGTGCGCGAAATCCTGGCAAACACCTTGACGCGATTCCAGCGCCTCATCGATCGGGGAATCCACTTTTGTGGTGTTGGGGGCGTATTCGAAGAATTCGTACATCTGTGTATTCAGTTCCTGAAGCAATTCCAGCGGATTTCCCCGCCTTTTAAAATCCAACCTTTCCCGCAATTTTTCCAGTAGTTCCGTTGGCCGCGCGTACTGGCTCGGGAGCATCATCTCCCAGTAGTCGCCCTGCGCCACTCGCGCATCGAGTTCTTCCCAGTCAGCCACGGTGCTGGCCCCGACCACCAACGGGGGCAAGACCTCAACGACCGCTTGGGCGGCGACTTCAATCAGCTCATGTTGTCCTGGAATGTCGAAATGATGAACCGCGTTTCCAAAAAAATCCCGGTACATCATCATGCTGGCTCGCGGAGTCACGTCCAGTGAAAAAGAAAGGCAGCGCTGCCGCGCGTCGGTTCGCGGCTGCATGCGCACCTCCATCACGCTTTCCCGCACCGCGGGCTCATACTTGAAACGCGTGATGTGCCGCACCGAATACGCCATATTCCTCCGCTTGCAGAACTACGATGCCAGCTCCGTCTCAATCGGGTAGTCGAAATAGATTTCGTGGATCGCGCTGTGAATCGCGGCGGATTCTCCGCGCACGTTTTCCAGGTAAGCATGCGCGCCTTCCGCCATGATCTCTTCGATTTGGCTGAAGCTCAATTGCGCCCGCAATCTTCCCGCGATGCGCGTCGGCGACTTTGCCCGGCGCTCGGTCAAATCCCCGATTACATGCAACGCCGCGTTGATGCGGTCCACGGAAAAACGCACCGAGTGAGGAAACTCCGGATTGAGAATTAGGAACTCCGCAACGCGCAGCGGCCGGATCTCGGCGGTGTGCGCCTTGCAGTAAGCCTCAAACGCCATGCAGCTTCGCAGCAACGCCACCCATTCCAGATACTCCGCGCTCTCCACGGCCTGATCCACCGGCTGTGCCGTTCTCCGGAAATGTGCCTCCATCAACGAGGCTAGCGTGTCGGTACGCTCGACATAGCGCCCCAATTGAATGTATTGCCAGCCTTCGCCGTGGCTCATCGTCGCATCGGTGATTCCATGAAACAGATGCGCGCCTTCCTGCACCGCCCGGAAAAAACCGTGAGACTTCAGCATCCACGCCTCGTCCGGTTTCGTTTGCATCACGTCCAGGTAGAGCCGGTTGAGTTGCTCCCACATTTCCGAACTGCACTGCTCCCGGACGTGCCGCAAATTTTCCCTGGCCGTCGCGATGCAAGAAACGATCGATGACGCATTCGAACGGCTGAACACCAGCGTATTCATCAACTTTGTCGCATCGACGGCGCCCTGCGCCCCGGGCGCGTGCAACCCTTCCAAGAGAAATCTCCAGCGGCCTGCGCCAGTCTCGGGCGATTGGTCGAGCCACAGTTGCAACTCCACGTCCACCAACCGCGCCGTATGCTCGGCTCGCTCCAGGTATCGACTCATCCAATAAAGACTGTCGGCCACGCGCGAAAGCATTCCGGCCTCCCGCCGGAATGTTTTCACGAAATAGTTTCTTGGAGGTCTCATGTTTGTTTCGCTTGACTAACCTTTGAGACTACCGCCCAATAACCGGGATTTTAGCTACGCGATCTTCTCCGTTACCTTCACGCAATACCCATGTGTCCTTGCTTCCACCGCCCTGCGAGGAGTTCACGACCAGCGACCCCTTGCGCAACGCCACGCGCGTCAGTCCGCCCGGCACCAGCGTCACTTTCTCTCCCATCAAAATGTACGGCCGCAGGTCGATGTGCCGCGACTCCACCCCGCCGTCGATCACGCAAGGGGCGCGCGATAGCGACAACGTGGGCTGCGCTATGTAATTCCTCGGTTCTGCCAGAATTCGTGCCTTGAACTCCTCCCGCTGCTCCGCTGTGCTCTGCGGTCCAATCAACATTCCGTAACCACCCGATTCTCCCACCGCTTTCACGACCAGCTTCTCCAAATTCTCCAGCGCATATTTTCTTTGCGAATCATCGCTCATCAAATAGGTCGGCACATTCGGAAGGATGGCCTCTTCGCTCAAGTAAAACTTGATGATTTGCGGGACATACGCATACACCGCTTTGTCATCCGCTACGCCCGTTCCGATCGCATTGGCCAGCGTCACATTCCCCGCCCGATACGCGTTAAAAAGCCCCGGCACTCCCAATATCGTATCCGGCCGGAAGCACAACGGGTCCAGAAAATCATCATCCACCCGGCGGTAAATCACATCCACACGCCGAAGCCCCGCCGTCGTACGCATGTACACAATGTTGTCGTGAACCAGCAGGTCCCGCCCTTCCACGAGCTCGATGCCCATCTGTTGCGCCAGAAAGGTGTGTTCGAAATAAGCGGAGTTTGAAACTCCGGGCGTCAAAAGAATCGTCGTGGGATCCTGCCGGTAATTGCAATTCTCCGGCGCCAGGCTGCGCAAAGTCGCCAGCAGCGCCTGCGGATAGTGATCCACCGGCCAGACGCCGTAATCGCGGAACATCGTCGGGAAAACGCGCTTCAGCACCTTGCGGTTCGCCAGCATGTATGAAACGCCGCTGGGTACCCGGAGATTGTCTTCCAGGACCGCGAAGCTCCCGTCCGGCACTCGCACCAGGTCCGTCCCGCAAATGCTCACGTAAATGTCCCGCGGCACGTTCAGCCCGCGCATCTCCCGGCGGAAATGCTTGCAGCTGTAGACCAACTCTCTCGGCACAAGACCTTCCGAAAGAATTCGCCCCTCGTGATAAATATCCCGCAGGAACATGTTCAGCGCTGTCAGCCGCTGCGTCAGCCCCCTCTCGATCTTGGTCCATTCGTTTGACGGGATGATCCGCGGCACCAGGTCGTTGGGGAAGATTTTCTCCGTTCCCTCTTTGCTTCCATAAACGGTGAAGGTGATGCCCTCATGCAGGAAAGTCAGGTCCGCGGCCTGCTGCCTCTTGCGCAATTCTTCCGGCGGCAGCCCCAGCAGCGTCTTGTGCAGCGCCTGATAATGCTCCCGCGGCACACCTGGAGCTTCAAACATCTCGTCATACGCCGCGTCAAACTGGTAGCTTGCTTTCGAGGAGGAAACGCGAAATTGCTGAGATAAAGCCGTAGCAGTCATCGAACTTTCCGCAGTCTGGCAGGTGGCCTGCCACAGGCAAGCCGCTCACTCGGACGTGCTCTCCCCACTGCTGCTATCTGCGGGTAACAGGGAATCCAATCTAGGCGCGGCCCGGCGCACTGTCCAATGCATTTTCTCGATTCGACAGATGATTTTTTCAATTGCTATCGTTTCCACGCCGGAATGCGGTTCTCCTCTTCCTAAAAACTCTCTCAAGAGAGATAATTTTGTGTTCAACATCTCCTAAGGGGCGATCCTAAGAGCTATGGCTAACATCAACACCAAGAAAGGCGTCATCGGCATCCTCACTGGAGGCGGTGACGTTCCCGGTCTCAATCCTGCTATTCGCGGCGTTACTCTTCGCGCCATCCGTGAAGGCTATCAGGTCGTCGGCATTCGGCACGGCTGGGCTGGCCTGGTCGACATGGTCCGCGAAAAGGACTACGACAACTCCGACAACTTTTTCCTCCTCGACGAAGAAATCGTCGATCGTGCCGGACGCACCGGCGGCACCTTTCTCCATTCTTCCCGCACCAATCCTGGCCGCGTTGCCAAGTCCAACATCCCCGCGCATCTCAAGGACAAATTTACCGCTGAAAAGAACGACCTCACTCCGGAAGTCCTCCAGAATCTCGCCTGGCTCGGCATCAACACGCTCATCCCCATCGGCGGCGATGACACTCTCAGCTACGGCGTTCGCCTCCACAAAGAAGGCTTCAAAGTCATCGGCATTCCCAAGACCATGGACAATGACGTCCCTGGCACCGACTACTGCATCGGCTTCAGTACCTGCGTCACCCGCACCATCCAAATGGTCAACAGCCTGCGCACCTCTGCCGGATCCCATGAGCGCTTCATGGTCCTCGAAGTCTTCGGCCGCTACGCCGGCTTCACCGCCATGCTTCCCACCATGGCTGGCGCCGCCAATCGCTGCGTGATACCAGAATACAAATTCAATATCGAGCATCTCACTGAACTGCTTGTCGCCGACCGCCGCAAGAATCCCAGCCGCTACTCCATCGTTCTCGTTTCCGAAGGCGCCATGTTCGAGGGTGGCGAAATGGTCTTCGAAGGCGAAGCCACCGACGCCTACGGCCACAAGAAGCTCGGCGGCATCGGCGAAATCGTCGGCGACAGAATTAGGGACCTCTCCGCCAAATTCAACAACGGCAGGAAAATCGACGTCATTAACCAGAAACTCGGTTATCTTGTCCGCTGCGGCGATCCCGATGCCATTGACTCTATAGCTCCCATGGCCTACGGCAATCTCGCTCTCGATCTCCTCTTGAAAAACATCAGCGGCCGCCTCGTCGTCCTCAAGAACGGCCATTATGACAACATCCCCCTCGAAACCGTCACCGCCATCAAGAAGGTCGTCAACGTCAAGGAACAATACAATACCGACCGTCTCCGCCCCCAATACGCCAGTTTCGAAATGCGTCCACTCTTCCTTATGACCAACGAAGTGAGATAGGCTCTCTGCCAACATCTCGCGCAAGCGACGCTCTCTGTCGAGGAGGCTCTATCTACGTATTGGGCATTGACGTTGGTACCGGAGGAACGCGCGCCCTCATCATCGACAGCCAGGGCCGCATCGTCTCCTCCGCCACGGAAGAGCATGAGTCTTTCGCTTCGCCGCAAATCGGCTGGGCCGAGCAGCAACCGGAAGATTGGTGGCGCGCGGCGTGCATCGCGGTTCGCAAAGCCATCGCCAATCTGAGTGCTGAAGAAATTGCTTGTGTCGGCTTCTCTGGGCAAATGCACGGCGCGGTCATGCTGGACGAGCAGGGAAGCGTCGTTCGTCCCGCCTTGATTTGGTGCGACGTCCGCACGGAAAAACAGTGCCGCGACCTGACCGCCAAGATCGGCCAGGAGCGCCTCATCCAGCTCACTTGCAATCCGGCGCTGGCCAATTTCACGCTAACGAAACTGCTTTGGGTCCGCGAGAACGAACCCGAAAATTGGAAACGTGTTCGTTCGGTCATGCTTCCCAAGGACTACGTCCGTTTTCGCCTCACGGGGGAACGCGCCACCGACATGGCAGATGCTTCTGGCACCCTACTGCTCGACGTCGTCCATCGCCGCTGGTCGAAGGAGATGTTGCAGGCCGCTGAACTCGATGAACGCTTGCTCCCGTCCCTCCACGAATCTCCTGCCGTTTGCGGACACCTGACTACGAAGGGAGCCGCGGAATCAGGTTTGCGCGTTGGCACGCCGGTCGTTGCAGGTGCAGGGGATCAAGCCGCCGGCGCCACCGGCATGGGCATTGTCGCTTCCGGAACCGTCAGCGCCACCATCGGCACCTCCGGCGTCGTTTTTGCCGCCACCAATCATCCCGCCCTCGATCCACGCGGTCGCGTGCACACGTTTTGCCATGCTATCCCGGGCCGCTGGCACGTCATGGGAGTCACGCAGGCCGCCGGGCTCTCGCTTCGCTGGTTTCGTGACACCTTCTCGACGAGCTCGAGCGGTGCCCGCGAATCCTACGACCAACTCACTGCCGAAGCCGCCAAAGTCCCCGCCGGTTCTGATGGGCTTCTGTGGACGCCCTATTTGATGGGCGAGCGCACTCCGCATCTCGATTCGAGCGCTCGTGGCGCGCTTGTTGGCCTCACCGCATCGCACACGCGCGCCCACGTTGTTCGTGCCATTCTCGAAGGCGTCGCCTTTAGCCTCCGCGATACGTTCTCGCTTTTCCGCGAAATGAATGTCCCCGTCACCAGCATTCGTCTCGGCGGCGGCGGCTCGCGCTCGCCGCTCTGGCGACAAATCCAAGCCGATGTCTACGGCCACGCCGTCGAGATCGTCGAAGCTGAAGAAGGTGCCGCCTACGGCGCCGCTCTGCTTGCCGGTGTTGGAGCTGGTGTCTGGCCCACGGTTGACGCCGCCTGCGCCGCCACCGTCCGCGTCGCCTCGCGCGTCAATCCCCAGCCCGTCGCCGTCGCCACCCTCAACGCTTCCTACGCCGCCTTCCGCCGCGTCTACCCCGCCACTCGGGAAGTTTTCATTTCAGCCTGAGCTCTCGGCTCGAATTGTCTGGTTTCGCTAAAAAGTCCCATACACAAGGAGCAGCGGCGCACGTAGTTACTTCTTCAGGTGGCGTGTTTTGGGCGCACTCGTTCCATCACCTGCTCGCTCAAAGTATTCAAGCTGTTCACGATGCGGTCCGCTTCCACGTTGACCAGCGCGTATCGCTCGATGTTCTGGTCGCCGGAGCGCACCAGCAGGTGATGATCCTCGCGCAGATCGGGAAACTCTTTCAATTGCACGCGCTTGCCGCGAAGCGCCGCCGTCAGCAAGCTGAGTGTCTTCTCCACATCCGCTGCGAACCTGGGGAACGCCGTCCGCGTCGGAACCGCAGCTGTATGCAGCCAGCCCGCGTCTAGCGCCATCAATGCATGCACAAACCGGTGCGAGCTGGCGAGCAATGCGTTCAGTTGGTTGATCTCCTCCGCCGTAGTCCCCGGTTCCGCGCCCAGCCGTTCAATCGATGCTTCCAAGTTCGTCCGCGCCATGCGTGCGCGCAGCCTAACCCGATCGAGTTCGCCAGCGCCATCAGCTTTGTTCCGCGTGTAAGTCTCCACGAGCTTGCGAAAATACACGCGGTACGTATCCAGCATTTCCGCAATCCGCTCGGAGACTTGCGTTCGTTCCCAGGTCGGCCAGACCCAATACGCGAGAACCGCAAGCGCACCTCCTGCCGCCGTATTGATTCCCCTCGCCCAAATCAACTCCTTCGGCGAGACTCCCGTGAGGGCGATCAGGAAAACGACTAGTGCGCTGATGGCTACTGCAAAGATCCCATAGTTCGCAGGACCAACCCAGCGCAGCAGGAGCGTGAAAACAAAGATCAAAATGATCTGGAGAGTGATCGTTCCCGGAACAAAGTGAAATAGAGCGGTCGCCAGAAAAAGTCCAACAATCGTTCCGAAAATCCGCAAAACGCCGCGCGTGAACGTCGTCGTGAATTCCGGCTTCAGCACCAGCACAATCGTCATCGGCAGCCAGTAAGAACGGTGCCAGTAAAAGGCGCGCTCTAGAGTGTTGCCAATAGCCACCATCGTCGCCAGGCGAATGGCGTGACGGAATGCGGAAGATTGCAAATTCATATTTGCGCGCAATGTCGCCAGCACGCCGCTGAAGCGCAGCCACCACGGCCGTTGCGCCTGCTGCTTCGCAAATTCGGCTTGGCCAGTGGGCGTTGCATTGGCAGCCAGGTCCACGGCGGCGCGCAGTTGGCCGTCGAGCGCGTCCATTTGGAAGCGGGCGTCCTTGGCCACTGCCGCGAGAAAAGAGGGCGGCAGGTTGTCCGTCTCTTGCCGGAAGAGGAGCGTGTAGGCCTCACTCGCAGCAGGGATTTCTTTGCTTGCTTCAGGTAGCAGCCCGGATGTCAGCGACTCTCCAATTGCCTGCAGCGCTTGCCCCGCTTTTTTCAGGTAATCGGCCAGAATCTGCACGCCGGAATACCTGGATCGCTCGCGCTGCATGCGCAGGTGCAACCGCGAAAGTATTAGCAGGGTGAGCCGAATGCGCTCCGCCTGGCTGAGCAAGGCGCGATAACGCACGGCTTCGACGCCGGTATCGCTATCGAGGCCGGAAAGCGCTTCTTGCGCTTGCGTGCTGTGAACGGTCGCGGGCGGCGCGGAAGTTGCACTCAAAGGCTGCTCGGCTGCGCGCGCGAGTTCGAGAAAAAATGTCGACAGTGCCCGCCGCTCCGGTTCATACCGTTGCACCGGCCAGAGCGCCACCGACAGCGCCGTTTGCAGAAGTCCGCCGCCAAGCGCGAGCGCGGACGAGATCTCCGCTTGTTGAGGCGTCAACGGCTGCGCCGCATAGATCATCAGCGTGACCAGGCTGATCACTCCCAGGTCGGCCGCCGTCGGGCCCACGGCTACCAACATTCCCGCGACAAGCGCCCATAGCGTGGCGATGATCACCGCCGCGGCATTGTGGCTCCCAGAGAGCGCTCCCAGCAGTACCCCCAACGCGCACATTACGCTCGAAGCAAGCATGCGTTTCGCGCGCTGCGCGTATGGATCGCTGCGGTCGGAATAGGCAACGTTAAGCGCGCCGCTGGCCACCACCACGCCGCCACGCGGCATATTCAAGGCAAACCCGGCGACCAGCGGCAGCAGCACACCAATGGAATTACGCAGTGCCATGTACGGAGCGAGTTTTGACGAATCGAAGCGCGTCAGCACACCCCAGAACGCGCGTCCCGCGCCTTCATGAGCGGAAGCCGCCTGGGGAGCGGGCGGAACCAAGGGCACAACTGCAGCTTTGGATTGAGAAGGCATCAATAAGTCAGATTGGGCCAGGCATGTCGCCTTACGCCCGTTTTTATTGTAGCGAAGGATGGGAGATCGTGCCGGTGGCATACTCTGTACCGGAACGCGCGGACCTTTCATCCAACGCTAAATCTCAACGAGGAGAAGTCTATGCCACAACGCCAGCTTGGGAAGAACGGTCCACTGGTTTCCGCACTGGGCCTCGGTTGTATGGGCATGTCCTTTGCCTACGGTCCGGCCGATGAAGAGGAATCCCTCCGGGTTCTGCGCCGCTATCTGGAACTTGGCGGAGATTTTCTGGATACCGCGGAGATCTACGGGCCTTACACTAATGAAGAATTACTGGGCCGCTTTCTGCGCACCATACCCCGCAATAGCGTGGTGATCGCTACCAAGTTCGGTTTTCGCATACATCCCGACGGCACCCGAGGCGTTGACAGCTCGCCGGAAAACGTTCGTCGCGCTTGTGACGCTAGTCTAAAGCGGCTAGGCATCGAAAGCATCGATCTCTTCTATCAGCACCGTGTCGATCCGAAAGTGCCGATTGAGGAAACCGTCGGCGCCATGGCCGAACTTGTTGCTGCCGGAAAAGTACGCGCGCTCGGGCTCTCCGAAGCCGGGCCCGAAACGCTGCGGCGCGCCTCCAAGGTTCATCCCATCGCTGCACTACAGAGCGAGTATTCGCTCTGGTCCCGCGACCCGGAAACGAACGGTGTCCTCGCCGCCTGCCGCGAATTGGGAATCACCTTTGTGCCTTACAGCCCGCTGGGGCGCGGATTCTTAACAGGCGCGATCCAGAAACTCGAAGATCTTGACGCCACGGATTGGCGCCGAACGAATCCGCGTTTCGGCGAAAAAGCTCTGCAGGCCAACCTCAAACTGGTGGAGACGGTCAAAGAACTTGCCGGCAAGAAGGGCGTAACCCCAGCACAGCTCGCCCTTGCCTGGGTCCTTGCGCAGGGCAATGACCTCATTCCTATCCCAGGCACGAAGCGCGTTCGCTACCTTGAGGAGAACCTGGGAGCGCTCGATGTAACGCTCACCGATAGCGAATTGAAAGAAATCAGCACCCGCCTCGCACAAATAGAAGTGTTCGGTGAACGATATACCCCCGAGATGATGGCTCTTGTGCAGCACGCATAAGCCCAAATAGCTTCTAGCGACCGCCAGTCTGCAACGTCGGCAACGTAAATTTTGGCGTGACTTCCTTGCGCTTCGACCAGTTATGGTAAGTGTGGCACTCGAAGCACCGCGACTCCGTACGCTCCAGCCCCGGCGCATGACATTTCCGGCAAGTCCCAATTCCCGGCAGCAAGATGTCGCTCGATTCCGTGCTCGTCACCGCCTTCGCATGGCAGCTGACGCAAGGAAACCCGCGATGTGCGTCATGATCAAACCTCGCATGTGGCATCCAGCCTTGTGCCATATACGCTGGGATTATTTCAGGCAGCGGCCTCAAGACGGGCCGATTGTCCTCGGCGGTTCGCAGCCACGGTGCTACTTGCGGAGGGTCTTCGCCATCCGAATACGGCGCCGACAGCTCATGACATTGCACGCAGGTCTTGCGCCATAGCAGTACTTCCGCGTCGGATGTCCTCTCGATCACCCACTGCGCCGGCGTGAGCACTCGGACCTCAGCTGGCAAAGGCCTTCCTGTCAAGTCGCGGCTCGGGTCGCGTACCACCCGCACGTCGCCCGGATATGCGGCAATGTACTCCCGAAATTTCTTAAGCAAGTAGGCGTGCACGACTTCCGGCTTGTCGTGCGGCACGCCTTCGTCGAAACGTTTGTCAAAGCTCAGCAGGTGACATCCCGAGCAGGCATAAGCGAATTGCACTGGCCACATGCGCTCCCGGCGGCTGCTCGGCGCCAGAGGATTAAAGGTCGGCAGCGGGAATGGTAGGTCGTCGATCGGCATATCGCCATGCAATTGATAGCCGGTCAACGTTGGATACTGCGACAGCGCAAATCTCCATGTCGCCCCATAGTTGCGATGGCAATCCGCGCATTCCAATTGCACCATCGGTCCATTCGGCCCCTGCCGGATAGGTTTCATGTGGAGAGCGTGGTTCAACTTGATCGTGGTCGGGTCGCGCGCTGGAACGCCCGCAACGGGGCGAAGCGCGGCGAACTCGGGATGCCCGTCCTCGAAACTCCGAATCTTTGCGGCGTAGTGCAAAGTCCCCGCTGCCAATTGCAAGTTTTCGTGGCACTCCGCGCAAGCTTCATTGCTCGCCGCTTTGATGTTGATGCGCCCGCGGTGTTCGAGGTGGCAGGTCGCGCACTTCGGAGCGGCTGTCTTTGAATCATGATGAGTGGGCCCATCGTGGCAATCGAGACAGGCGTTGTCGGAGGCCTTAGCCGAAAATGTGCCGGCCGTTTGAACGTGACACGCCGAGCATTCTTTCTCCAGTACGGCGTGCACTTCCGACATTCGCCCGCTCGAATAGACCCGATGATCGCCGGACAACCCGCGCCATGCGATCCAAACCAGCGCGAGCAGCGGCAGCAAGACACTGAGCCACAATTTCGCGCGCTTCAGCGGCGTCGGCCTCTTGAAATAATTGAGGTCGATGCGCTGCGCCAGCTTTTTTGTTGTGCGTGTGCGCGCCAATTTCTTCTCGTGTGTTAGTAACGCAAAGCCATCACCGCATGCACCGCGCCGAGCAAGATCAACGCCAGCGAAAGTGGAATATGCAGCAGCAACCAGCCATGCAGCCAATGATGCAGTCGCTCCTGGCGCGTAAGCTGCTGCGCTTCATCGCAAATGTCTTCGAGGTCATCGAGCGAAGCGTGCGCCGCGGTTGGCAGCAACGTGCGCAGCCCGGCGAACGTACTGCTCGCTTTCCTACTATCGGCAAGACGCTGGCCACGTTGCTTCGGCCGCTCCAGAAACGGGCGCATCTCACTCAGGTAGAAACGGCGGAGCGGCGCACTCTCCTCATCACTCAACAAAATAATTTCAGGCGCCGCAGCCACGGCCGCACTCGCACCGGCGCTGACGGCGGCTGAAGTGCGAAGCGGAACGGCAGACGCCGCCATCGTCCGCAGCGCCGTGAAGCCCCCCGCGCGGAGGCCTTCCTCGCCTGAACTCTTCGCTAGCCCCAAATTGCCACAAACAGATTCGACGGCGCGATCGGCTTCCTCGCGCAGCAGTGTTCGAACGCGCCCGATCTCGTCGTAAATCGTTTCGAGCGGCACGTCTGTAGTCATCACGCGCGGAATGTAATGTTGCAGCGCCGCGCCGAAAACACCGCTAAAGACGGTGATGATCAACAGCCACATCAGCACTCGCGTGAGCGTTCCGCCGAAATGAAATCCACCATGAAACAGAATCAGCGGCAGGGCGAGGAATCCGAGCCACAGATGCCCGCGCATCCACGCTTGGGCGCGGCCGATGCGCCAAGTCGGAACTCGTTTTCGCGCGCCCAGTAGTGCTGCAAAAATCATGCATGCAAAACCCATGACGCCAAACGCGAGCCCTATAGCGCTGCTGCCGCGCACACCTTGCGGCGAGGCGGATGAATAGACGAAGTAGGCCGCTGCAGAAATCGCGAGGATGGCCAGCGAAGCGAGTGCCCATCCGCGTTGCGTCCTATCTATTTTCATTTCTTTGAGCCCTGCCCGAGCATTTCAGCGAAAAACGTGCGCGGATCGATGCGATGCGCGGCATCATGCGGGCAAGCGTAAACACAGCTTGGTTCTTTCAAATGCGTACACAGATCGCATGAAGTCGCTTTCTGCTTGATGGCCGCCTTTTTGCGCCCGGCCCGCTCCGGGTCGTCCACCATCACTTCGAACGGATGCAAATTAATATTTCCGTACGGGCAATTCTGCGCGCACAAGCCGCACCCGATGCACCAATCCTCGATAATTACTTCAAGCGAATTGCGTCTTCGAATCGACCCAACGGGGCACCCGACCATGCAGAGCGGATCGCGGCACTGCCGGCAGCTGGTGGCCACAAGATATTGGTCGAAGCGCAAGCCGTCGCGCACCAGACGCGTGATCCCGTCGTGCGCGTCAGCGCAGGCATTCACGCAAGCGTCGCAGCGCGTGCAATTTTGCAAATCCAGAATCAGCAAGCTCTGCGCTTCCATCAATCCTTGCGAGAGAAATTGATCGATGGGCACGTTGTGAACCATCTGCATGCGCTGTTGATTGGCGGCTCGCCGTTCGGCGGCAACGGCTTCAAGCCCAGTTCGCACGCTGGGAAATCGCTCCACCATGTCGCGAAAATCGTCGCCTGAGATTCGCACGAGTTCGACGTGATCGAGCGCCGTGCAAGTAGCGGTTCGAGCACCACCTCCCAACAGCCCTATTTCTCCGAAATAATCACCGCGCGAAAGATAGGCCAGGACGAGTTCGCCGCCAGGATAGCTTTCCGAAACTTTCACAAAACCGATTCGAACGAGGTAGAAACTGTCCGCCGGCGCACCCTGTTGAACAATCGTCTGGCCCGGAGCAAATCGCTGCAACTCCACGCTTTCCTTGAGGTGCGCGATGAATTCCGGCGAAAGATCCGCAAACATGGGCACGCCCCGAAGATGATTTTCCAGGGCACGGCGGCGATAAGTTTGGTCAAGCTGCGCGCGAAAAGTCTTGTTCTTCAACATGATGTCGAGAACATTGCGCAGCATTTCGAACGCAACGACATCCGATTCCGCGATTACCGTGGCGGAGCGCGGATAAAAATTCATGCACGTCATTTCGCCGAAGAGATCGCCGGGCCCCAGTTCGGCGACAGGATTGCCGTAGGCGAGGTCAACCGAAGCGTCGATGGGTATCGTTCTGTCGCGCGCTTCTTCCTCGCGTTCGTCTTCTTCCCGAGCGACGAGCGTGCTGCTCAGCCGCTTGAAGAATCCTTTGGCGCCGCCTTGCGTCTTGACGTGAGCGATGGGCGTGGAAATCGAGACTTTAGCCTGGCCTTCGAGGATGTTAAAAGCCGTGGAACCGAATTCGCCTTCCCGGCAGATGATTTCACCTTTGCGAAAGTGCCGTTTGACGATGGCACCGCGATTCAGTTCAAGAAATGTGCCCGAGACGCCCCTGAAAACGGGAATCTGCAGGAGGTCTTCAGCTTCGAATCCTTCCGCGCCCGGCCCGGCAGCAATCGCCGTGCCGACAACGCTTTTGTTGGTAAGTGCCCCGGTGGGGCAAGAGACCATGCACTCGCCGCAAGAAATACAGGTGGAATCGCCCATCGGCGAATTCAGATCGAAGGCTATCCCCGCGGAATATCCTTTTCCCATGCGGCCTAGGACAAAATTGTTTTTGATTTCATCGCAGCCACGGATGCAGCGATCGCAGAGAATACAAGCATCGTGATCCACGGCGATGGCCAGGGAAGAATCATCTTTGCCGCGTGCCACAGTGCGTTTTGCAAAGCGCGGTTCCGAAGCTCCGGCCGCTTTCGCAAGCGTCTCCAATTCACAGTCGCCCGAATTCTGCTGGCGCGCGCAAGGCCAAGAATGATCGGACATCATCAACTCAAGAACGGTCTTGCGCGCCGCTAAAACTCTTTCCGAATTGGTGACCACCTTCATTCCCAGCTCAACCGGCCGCACGCAGGAGGCGGCGAGTACCCGTGCGCCAGTGTCCACAACGCACAGACGGCAGACGCCGACGGGAGTCTGGTTTTGCAAGTGACACAGTGTGGGGATCGTGACGCCGTTCATCCGCGCGGCATCGAATACGCTCGTGCCGGCGGGCACTCGGACGGGTTGCCCATCAAGCGTGATATCAACCAAGCCCGGAGGTGTGGCCGCGGTCGTCATGCTAGGGGCGAATCCCAACGCGCTGCGCTTCTCCGGCTCGCGATGCGGCAGTGAAGCAAATACCGCTCGGACATTGGCTCTTCAAAACGTGCGCATCGATTTCGGCGCGAAAATGTTTTAGCACGGATTGAATCGGGGCCGGCACGATCTGGCCGAGTCCGCAGATCGAAGTAAGGCTCATGGCCTGTGAGAGTTCGTCGAGCAGCGCGAGGTCAGCCCGATATTGCGGTTCGGGTAGGCCGCCCTGTGTCCACCGAGCAAGCATGTCCGCCATCTTCTGCGAGCCGACCCGGCACGGAACACACTTGCCGCAGGATTCGTTGCGATAAAAGCGCACCGCGTTCAGCGCCATGTCCAGCATGCAAGTCGTGTCGTCACAAACCACGATGGCGCCGGAGCCCAGCATCGAGCCGGCTTCGGCGAGGGCCTTGAAATCCAGACGCACATCGATCATCGAGGCGGGAAGATAGCCGGACGATGGTCCTGAAGGCGCGAAAGCTTTCAGTTGACGGCCACCTCGAACGCCACCCGCATGATTGAAAATGACCTCACGCATGGGCACGCCCATGGACACTTCGAAGATGCCGGGGCGAGCAACATGGCCGCTGACGCCAACAAATTTCAAGCCCCGTGAGCCACTGGAACCTTGCGCCACGAACCAATCAATCCCGCGGGCGAGGATTTGCGGTACATTGATGAAAGTCTCCACGTTGTTTATGACCGTTGGTTTTTGCCAAAGGCCGATTTGACCGGGAAACGGCGGCTTGTTGCGTGGCTCAGCCCGATGCCCTTCGATGGCCTCGATCAGCGCGCTTTCTTCTCCGCAGATGTACCCGCCTGGACTTACAAAAACTTCGAGATCGTAGTCGAGATTGCTGCCGAGGATTTTCTTGCCAAGAAACCCGGAGTGATAACACCGGCGAATCTCTTCGCCAAGAATTTCTTCCTGATGGTGATATTCGTGGCGAATATAAAGGATGCCGCGCTTCGCCCCCGCAACCAGCCCGGCGATGATCATCCCCTCGATGAGCAGATGCGGCAGGTTGGTCATGATGAAGCGGTCCTTGATCGTGCCTGGCTCGCTTTCATCCGCGTTGCACACAATATATTTGACCGGATCGGACTGTTTTCGGACGAGGTCCCACTTCATGCTGGTGGGAAATCCGGCGCCTCCCATGCCTTTCAGCTCAGCGGCTTTCAGTTGTGCAAGAACGCTGTCCCAATCTCTGGATTGCACCAGCTTGCGCACGACTCCGTATTTTTCGCCTTCTCCATAGGGATCGGCTTTGCAGGCGATGCGCGCCTGCTCCGGGTGCGGGTCGTGGATATCGTCGCCGCGCATCGCGCTGCGCGCCATCTGCTCGGCATGCTCAGCCGTGGCGTCCGTAAAGATATGATCGTTAATCGAGATTGCCGGCGCATGATCGCAACGCCCGAGGCACGATACGTCGCGAATCTGCACATCTTCAGCGCGCCCATTCGCGAATCGTCGCTCGAGATCGGCGCGCAATTCGCAAGCGCCATTCAGATGGCAACTCATGTCCGCGCAGACGCGAATCTCGGCCTTGGGCGGCGGCACCAGATGAAAATGCGGATAGAAACTCGCCACGCTGTGGATTTGATAGAGCGGCGTCTGGGTGCGTTGTGAAAGGCCCTGTAGCTCCGCTTTTGGCAGGAAGCCGTAGCGAAGCTGGATGGCCCGAAGGTCGTCGAAGATCACGGCGCCCCGTCTCGCGCGAAATGGCGTGCTGAATCCCCTGCATACTACTGTCAGCGAAGTCGCGTGTAAATAGCACGCGTTTGGCTTTTCGCGGCGCGGCGCGAAAAAGACAACGCGGCCCGTTGACTTCCTCTCGCCGCAAACGTTATAAGCAAGCAGACTCACCGACGAACCGAATGCGCAACGCCTCCAATTCCTGTTTGCTCCGCCTGATCATCTGCGCATCGTTCATGGCATTTCCGGCGCTGCTTTCGGCGCAGAATGAGCCCATCAAATACATCGGACCGGGCTCGTGCGCGGCGACGAGTTGTCACGGCAGCGTGAAACCCATTGCCGGCAGCCGTATTTTGCAGAACGAATATTCGACATGGATCATCCAGGACAAGCACAGCCGCGCTTACCAGGCGCTGACGGGTGACGTTGGCGAGCGCATGGCGCGAATCTTGAAACTGGGCGCGAAAGCAGAAGAAGCGCCGAAGTGTCTGGCATGCCACGGGCTGAATCCGCCGCCGGAGCAGCGCGGCCGCGCGTTTGAAATTTCCGAAGGCGTTTCCTGCGAAAACTGCCACGGCCCCGCTTCAGGCTGGCTGGGTTCGCATACGACAAAAACCTGGGCGCATGAGAAATCCGTGACGCTGGGAATGCACGATACAAGAGACGTCATTCACCGCACCGAGAAATGCTTGGAATGCCATCTCGGAACGAAAAATAAATTTGTGGATCACGAGATGATTGCGGCGGGACACCCGGATCTTTATTTCGAGCTGGATTCGTTTTCAGCCGTAATGCCGCGGCACTGGAAGTCACCGCGCGAGTCCGAACCGGGAAAACCGGTTGAGGACGCGGCGTGGGTCGGTGTGCGCGAATGGAGCGCGGGCCAGGCCGTGCAGCTCCGCACGGCGATGGAGCGGCTGACCTGGCGCGCGCGGAATGAACGCTTCGACAAGAAAGACGCCTGGCCGGAGTATTCCGAACTTTCCTGCTTTGCCTGTCACCACGCGCTGGGCCCGGCGAAAGATAGTTGGCGTCAGGGGCATGCTTACATCGGCCGGCGTCCCGGCGATCCGCCATGGAATAGCTCGCGCTATGTGGTGTTCCGCTTGCTCGCAAAACAGGTTGACTCGGTCAGTGCGATGGAGTTGGACCGTCAAATGCTTGCCGTTTCCGACGAAATGAGCAAACTCAATCCGGACCGCAACGCAGTGGTATCAGCCGCTTCAGCAGCCGCGCCGCTGGCGCAGCGCATCGCGCAACGTCTTGCAACAATGCAATATGATCAGGCGGTTGCTCTGCGTATGCTGCAGCGCATCCCCGATGACGCGGAAAATATCGCACTAGCCGACGAACGCGCCGCGGAGCAAGCAGCCATGGCTTTGGATTCGCTCTACATCGCCTATAGCAAAGACGCAAAGCCCGCCAACGCCGCCGAAGTTCGCGCCGCCATCAACGCCCTCTTCCAGCAACTCGAAAACCCGTCGTCTTACAATGCCGATCAATTCGCTTCTTCCCTGCGTCAAATCCGTACCATGTTTCATTAATTCTGTGCGTCCACGGTAGAGTAGAGAGCCTTCGAAGCATTTAGAGATATCGATGAATCGATTCGAAACGTGGTTTTGTGGATCGCCTTACTGGCGGTGGATAACGCGACAGAAACTTTTGCCGTGGATCGTGCAAGGTTCTGATTTGGGTGAGCACGTATTAGAATTGGGCGCGGGTCCAGGCGCGGCAACCCAGGAATTGGCGCTGCGGGCTCTGCGCGTGACGAGTCTTGAGTACGACCACGCATTTGCCGCAACACTTGGCGCCGGCTTGAACGGTTCCAATACAACAGTGATTCAAGCCGATGCGGCAACGCTTCCGTTTGCCGACGCGAGTTTTTCTTCTGCCATCGCGATCCTGATGCTTCACCACTTGCGTTCCGGCGAGTTGCAGGATCGCGCGTTCGCGGAAATTTTCCGGGTGCTTCGGCCGGGAGGTGTTTTTCTTGTCTTTGAAATTCAGGATAGTTGGCTGCATCGCGTGGGACACGTTCGGAGCACATTTACTCCCGTGGCCCCAGCGTTCTTGTACGCGAGATTGACAACCGCGGGTTTTTCTAAGGTGACGGTTGATATCCGGAGCGGCGGATTTCGAGTTCGCACCCTCCGATCCCGCGAAGCCTGAGAGCTTCGCTTTTGCGGCTCGTTGACGCGATTCGAACGCCGGCATAGCATTGTTAGATGTCACGCGCGGCTCGCAAGAAATTTCCCGCCGGCCCGTCCGAAGGGCTCAAGCGCTGGTCGCTCGGGCCGCTGAATAATACTCCGCTGGAATACTTCACAATGGTCGCTCGTGAATTCGGCGACGTCGCTGGCCTTCGCGTGCTGAACTTCAAAACAATTTTCATCAATCATCCCGATTTGATCGAAGAAGTGCTGGTCACCAACGCGCGCAAGTATTCGAAAGGCCGAGTGCTACGGGCGAACCGCCACGTGTTCGGCGAAGGCTTGCTGACCAGCGAAGGCGATTTCTGGCTGCGCCAGCGGCGCCTGGCACAGCCCGCTTTTCACCGCGCGCGAATCGCTTCGTACGCCGCGACGATGGTGGAGTATACCGAACGATTGTTGGAGGGTTGGCAGAGCGGGCAAGAACGCGACGCCCATCAAGAGATGATGCGCTTGACGTTGCAAATCGTGAGCAAAACTCTGTTCGACGCCGACGTCGAACACGATGCGCAGGACGTCGGGAAATCGCTCGAACTGCTTCTGGAAATCGGCGCGAATTTCCGCCGTACTATTTTTGTCCCGCACTGGCTGCCAACGCCCGCAAATTTGCGTATAAAACGCGAGGTGGCGCAAATCGAAAGAATACTCTACCGGATTATTGCGGAACGGCGCGCTTGGGGCCGCGATTCCGGCGATCTTCTCTCAATGCTGCTCGCGGCGCAGGACGTAGACGGTTCGAAAATGACCGACCGCCAGCTTCGCGATGAAACAATTACATTATTTTTGGCGGGCCATGAAACTACTGCCAGCACTCTTTCGTGGACATGGTGGCTGCTCGCGCAGAATCCCGCCGTGGAAAAAAAACTGCACGCGGAGTTGGACGCCGTCCTCGGCGATCGCGCTCCGGCCATTGAAGATCTGCCGAATCTTGTTTATACCGGACATGTCATTACAGAAGCGCTGCGGCTGTATCCGGCAGCGTGGGGAATGGCGCGGCTGGTCGTCGAAGATCATGAGATTGCAGGCTATCCCGCGACCAAGGGAATGGGCGTGGCCATGGCTCAATGGGTGGTGCATCGCGACCCGCGCTGGTATGAAGCGCCTGAAGAATTCCGGCCCGAGCGGTGGGAAAATGATTTGATGAAGCGGTTGCCGCGATTTGCTTATTTTCCATTTGGCGGCGGGCCGCGCCAGTGCATCGGAAACGCATTTGCGCTCATGGAAGCAACACTCATTCTGGCGACGATCGCGCGCAAATTTCGTTTGCGGCTGGTGCCGGGTCATCCCGTCGTGCCTCTGGCGTCCCTCACACTGCGGCCGCGGCATGGAGTTCGCGTCAGGCTGGAGTCGCGGAAAGCAATTGCAGCGGAGAGCGCATTCACCGGATCACAATCTGCTGTCGCGGATTAAATCTTTCCTCCCTAGAAAAAAGTTCTGCAAAAAACTCGGCGAGAACTGCACCGGCTACCTGCTTGTAGCGAGCGGGCCGAGCTCAGAGCGCGTTTGCATCACGCGGAGAATCGAATCGCGCGTGACGATGCCCACGATTTGGGGCGCGCCGTCGCTGACGCCAGTCACAACTGGCATCTGATTTACATCCGCGCTCAGTAGCCGTTCGAGCAAACGGAGCAACGGTTCCTCCGGCGACGTCCAGAGAATTTTTTCGCGCGGGATCATCACTCCCTGCACGGAATTGTGGGCCCACTCTTCGCGCGGAATGGAGTTGAGCGTGTGAACGTTCATCATGCCGACGAATCGGGCGTCGTTGACCACCAGATGGACGCGGCGGCCAGTGCGGAGGACTTCAGCGCTGTATTCTTCCAGAGTGATGTGCCCCGGAACGGTGGGAACTTCCTTGCTCATAACATCGGCGGCGCTCAAGCCGGCGAGCGTTTCCCGGATGGCCACTTGCGCGACGCTCTCCTGCGCGGCATTCAAGATGAACCAGCCGATGAAAGCGGTCCAGAGTCCCCCTCGGACGGAGCCGTTGAATACACTGTACGCGCCTAGAAGGATCATCGCGTAGGCGATTATTTTGCCGCTGGCGCCCGCGACGCGCGTCGCTTTCTCGAAATTTTTGGTAACTCCCCAGACCATCGCACGGAAAATTCTTCCGCCATCCAGCGGAAATCCCGGCAATAAATTGAAAATGGCGAGCGCGAGATTCGTCTGCCAGAGCCAGGTAGCCAGGGCTCCGACTGTCTGGCTGTAGGGAAACAGCAAGGTCAGGCCAAAAAAAGCTCCGGCGAGGAAACCACTGGCCAGCGGTCCGGCAATCGCGATGTTGAATTCCTGAATGGCCTTGGATGGTTCGCGCTCGATGCGCGCCAGTCCTCCGAAGAGAAAGAGGGTGATGGAGACGACGCGAATCTTGTAGTGCTGCGCGACGACGCTGTGCGAAAGCTCGTGGAAGAGAACCGAGGCGAAGAAGAGCAGGCTGGTGAGGACGCCCACGCTCCAATGTTGCATATCCGTCCAAGCGGGATGTTCCTGCTTGTACTGCGAGGCGATCATGTAAGTAATGGCCGCAAAAATGAAAACCCAGGTCGAGTGAAGATAGATGGGGATGCCGAGAATTTTGCCGATGCGTAAGCCTGATCCGCGATTCATGAGTGGTCTCAAGGTTAGCGTAGCACAGGAGTTCGACGGCAGTGCGTGAGGAGAATCTTGGCGTAGGCGACTGAGCCCCACTGTTTCCAAAATGGGAAGAATACCTCCACACCCCCGGTGTTTTCGTAAGAGCGGCAAATAAAAGACTTGCGGGATACGGAACTTGGAAGAGTGTACGGAGAATGGAAGGTTGGGATTTCCGCGAACCATTCCGCCCGATACTTTCTTAGAACAATTGGTTAACCGTAACGACCACCCCTCCCCCTGTTTTTCATAAGTTGATTTCAAAGGATTTTAAGTTCTTTAGAAAGAACACTTGTATAAGTGTTGATTCTGCGTGGTTTGTCGGAGTCCTGAGTTTAGATAAGAGTAATAGTTGAGGGCCTAGGGCCTGTGGGGGAGATGGAAGGACCGCGTAGCGGGCGATCATGGTTCGGGGCAATCGCCACTTAGACCGGGTCGGAATCTCCCCGACAAGGCCGGGACAGGCCGATCGGGCCTCAAGGCGAGCACGGAAAAAGAATAGCACACCTTAATGAAGATGGTAAGTGTTTTTAAGAGAATAGTCGAAAATAAGGGTTGAACGGCTATTAGGGTGGTTGAATGGTTTCTGCGGATGCGAGACGTATAAGAAAAAAGGCAAAGTCAAAAACCCACCCTCAAATCCGAGGGTGGGGCACCCCGTTGTGGCCAGCAGCTAAGGGCCTGCCGCCCGCCTAGCGCAAATGCAAAATCGAGCGACTTGTTGGCAAGGCTTTTTTCTCGGAGACTTCTAGCGCGCGAGCCGGCCCGATGCGGCCACAAGTATTCCCGAAGGTTATTCTATGCGCTTCCCGCTACTTTAGAGCCTGAGCCAGACGCGAGATATCGATGGACAATCCCAGCCGCGCTTCCGAGTCGGTTGGATTAAGAAGGGCAGTATGGTTTGCGTATTTGTAAACAATAGGTAGATCAATTCCTGGACTGAGCGGAATCGTCAGTTTTGCCTGGAAAGTATATTGCGGTTTCTGTTTTGTGAGCCATTGTGCTTCGCCACTAAAGCTCAGGCGTATGGGCGTGCGGCCCCATGCCGAATTAGATTTTGTAAGATCACCTTGAAATTCAGTCGCCGCCCTTCCGCCTTTGGAATCGGGAGCCATTTTGCGATCGGTATAATCGGCGCTGGCGTTGAACGTCCAATTGATGCGGTCACTTAGCCCATAATCGAAGATGAGCTCTCCCCGATGACCGTTATTGCCTTTAGCATCGCGGATATCAGCGGTGTACGAAAGAGACATCTGCATTCCTTTGCTGATCTGGTCGTAAGTGCCTTGTAATGCTGCCCGTTCTCTGGCAAATGCATCGATGGAGCTCTCAATCAGATTCTGTATTTGTTTTCTTGTTTCCGTTGGCAGACCGTTGATTGTGGTCTGGAGACTTCCAGCGGACAAAGCCTCATGGTCAAACGCGAGAAACACCTCCGGGTCAGGCGCACCGTGAGCATCGACGTTGGCGGGATGAATCACAGCGAAGATTCGCTCTTTGATTTTCTGCTTCAGAGCGGCTGAGCTGACGGCTGCGGCAGAGACAGCATTCTGCGCGACTTGCAGTCTGCTGAGATTCTTCGTTGTATAGATTTCCCGCCGGTTGATGGGTAGAAACTTGATTCCATACACAGTGGCCGGCGTTGTGGTGTTGTCTGTGGCTTGCACGGAAGCCGCCGTCCCAACGGTGAAGGAAATTTGCCGGGAGAAAATGTGCTGCGCATAAAACGACGGGTCGGTAGGACTGGTTTTGTTCAATGCCGCTAATAGGGCATATAAGCTTGCCGTTGCAGTTGTCGATCCTGTTGTATTTGGATTGCTGGAGGTAGAGCCCGTGCCGGAGGTGAATTGTGAGAGGCCAGGTGTAACGGGAATGACATTTGCAGCGACGCTAATGAAGTCAGTCGCGGAACTCTGATCAACAAGGGATGTGGACCTCGGATCGGTAGAAGGTGACTCCTTCTGCCGGTCAACTCCCTTGCCGTTTTGGCCCACATTTTGTTTGTTGAGCGTCTTGCCGATTTCCGATTGGACCCAGGTGTCAAATGCGGACTGGGCGTACAGGGCCGGTGAAAGACCTACGAGGATGATGAAGAGCGAGAGAATGCGCGTATTCATTAGGCGATCACCACTGTGAAGGATTCCGGAGCAATGTCTGTCGGATTTCCGGTGTAGTCGATTTGTAGAACCGTTCCTGTGACTCCTGACGCGTCACACAACTGGACTGTGTACCTATATGCGGCGTTCGTCAGAAAGGAGAGGCGCAGTTCTAAGAGTTCCAGTTGCTGGATGTCAGATGGATTTTTCAAATGGTCCCACTCATATTTGGGAAGTGGATGGTCCGGGAAGTCGGCTGCTTCATACAGCAATCCTTTTGCGCTGCTCGCGAAGCTGAAGATGGGGTGTGGTCCGCCAGCATCAACAATGAAATGGAGAAACTGACCATTGCTCACCTTTACCTTTACAGCTCCCGGATTGTCGACTGTTGGATTCCGATTGACTGCCATTTAGCCTCCTGAGTCCGAAGAAATTCCGAGTTGTACGAGGTAGCCTAGGTTTCCTTCGAAATCTACATTGGCTTTTGAAGAAGTTTTCCTCCTTCGCTTCAAACTGGGTTGCCCGTGGAGCGCCGCCTGTTACGGAGTCTTTTTGCCGTTGGTGTTTAGTGCGTTGTTGACGCCCATCATGCCCTTGAGCACGTCGTTCCAGAACGGCGCCCCCATGGAGACCAGGAGCCCCATAAGGAACAATCCAGCAATCTCGCCGAGCGGCTCCCGCATCAGGTCCTCGGGGTATTTCGAGGTTCTGAGCAAGATGGGATACTTCTGCAAATCTTCCGTGATCGTCTTGCGGTTCTTGTCGTAGATCTCAGCGGCATTTGGCGTCTGAGACGCAATTGCGATGTTTTGGGCTGACTTCTCGGTATTGCCTATGCTGGAAGCAGTCCCCGAAATCGCCTGCGTAAGATTTTGATTGGCGGCGAGTATCTCGTAGATCGTGATCAAACTGGTGTTCAGGCCAAGCACAACTAGGAAACTGAGAGCGATCACCCATTTCTTGTTCTTCGTGGTGTACGACTTCTGAAAGGAACCCCGAGCTGCTTCGTAGGCCCCCGCAATGTTGTCTTTGATTTGATCAAGTGTTGCTGCTCCCGAGGCAACGACACCTTGTAATTGCGGCGCAGCGAGTTGAATTCCGTCGAGCAGGTGCCGGAAGTCTTCTTTGTTGAAATGTTCGAGAGCCGCTATGTCGAGCCCTCGCTGCTCTAGGGCGCCTTTCACTTGTGGCAGGGTCAGAAAGTTACCCATGAACTTGTCGATGGTTTCTGCCATCGTCTTTGCCTTCGTATCTAGGAGAGATTTGAGGACTTCCTGAACCGACTGAACAATCACACTTAGCACAAAAATCAGGACTACGAGAGCCAGCAGTGTCTGAAATGTACCCATGCGGAACTCCTTGGTCGGCTTCCGCTGACGAATTGGCCACACAGCCGGCAAGATGAATCGGTTGCAGGCGATGCTTCCGCCGACGTAGCGGGATGGGTTCGTACTTTTGTGCCTTGGCGCGCGGGTTGACACCCGGTGGGAGAGTTAAATGCCTAGGCTTGGGCCGAGAAGATACACCGTATTTAGTTCCTGTCAAGTAAATTTTTGGCTATTGTCAAGCCTCATTAGAAATGTCCCTTTTCTTTTGATTTGCTGTGGTCCTTGGGGTGTCCGCCGGAGCGAAGCCCTGCGCCGCGGTTTGTGCGGCGCGTTTAGGGCGCAGCGGAGGCGGGCACCCCAAGGAGTGATGACACTTGCGA
>DATDGB010000002.1:0-68765 GCA_036522305.1 Candidatus Acidiferrum sp.
CAATCTTGTGAGCGGTGTAGCCGATATCGCCTTCTTGCGCGGTCACCTCTACGCTCTCGAAGCTGGCGCCGGCTGCTCCCACGGGCTTCTCGGCACCAGCAACGGTGTCCTTCGCATCCACTCCGATGGCTCTTGGAAAGAGATCGCCGACCTCAGCGACTTTGTCTCGGACAATCCCGCAAAGCATGAAAATCCTGGGGACTTCGAACCGGATGGCACTTGGTACAGCATGATCTCTGCTCGCGGACGTCTCTTCGCTGTTGAACCCAATCACGGGGAACTCGACTCTATTTCGGCCGATGGCACCATTCGCCGCGTCGCCGACATTTCCGCCTCGCAGGGTCACATCGTTCCCACGGTCGTCGCCTATCACGACGGCGACTTCTACGTCGGCAACCTCGACACTTTCCCCATCATCCCCGGCGCCTCTGTCATTCTCAAAATCACTCCCGCGGGACACGTCTCCGTCTGGGCCTCCGGTTTCAATACCATCTTGGGTCTCGACTTCGACGACGAAGACAACCTGTATGTCCTCGAAAACACCGTCGGCGCTCCCGGCCCCACTCCTGGTCTCGGCCAGGTCGTCCGCATCAATGAACACGGCGCACGCACGGTTGTCGCCTCCGGCCTATTCCTTCCCACCGGCCTCACCGTTGGCCCTGATGGCAACCTCTACGTCTCCAACTACGGCTTCGGCCTTCCGCCCAACGGCTCTGGCCAAATCGTAAAAATCACGCTCCACTCAGAGGACTAGCCCTTAATAGCGTTCCGCCCTCAGGACCACGGCACAGGCTCTTGTGCTCCTCAAGCGCACCAGCGCCTGTGCCAGGCGCGTGAGAAACCGGGCTAAAACTTGGTGACTTCGGAGAAGTGGAAATTGTGGACCTTCATGGCGGGGACGACCATTTCGAAGGCTTCTTCGCCGGTGGCGCGGACGGCGCGGCCCAGCAATTCGACATTGTTGAGCATTTCGATGAGGGACTGGTTGAAGCGGAAGTTGCGGACGGCGCCGGTAACCCGTCCGTTCTCGACGAGGAAGAGGCCATCGCGGGTCATGCCGGTCATGACCTTTTCGTAGGGATCGACTTCACGGATGTACCAGAGGCGGGTGACGAGCAGGCCGCGATCGGTGGAGGCGACCATTCTTTCGATGGAAGAATCGCCGCCGGTGAAGACGAGATTCATGGGGGCTTCGCCGTATTCATTGGGGAGTGCGAAACCGTGGCCGGTGGGTTGTTTGCCGGCGGCTTTGGCGGCGGCGCGAGAATAGACGAGATTCCGGGGGATGCCGCGGTCGACTAGCAGAACCTTTTGGCGTGGCAAGCCTTCTCCATCGAAGGGGGCGCCTTGCTGCAGTGGGTGGTATGCGTCGTCGGTGATGGTGATGTTTTGTCCGAAGAGTTGCTTACCCACGCGGTCGTTGAGGCAGGAGCGCTTGTCTTCAAGGGCGGTGGCGGCGAAATCGTAGAAGAGGAAGCCGACAATATCGAGGACGGCGGAGGGTTCGAGGATTACGGTGTAGCGGCCGGGGGCGAGTTCGCGGGCGTTGACGGCTAAATGAACTTTTTCGCAGGCGCGAGCGGCGAGTTTTTGTGGATCGTAGGCGCGGACATCGGCGGAATTGGCCTTCGCCCAGCTGGCCGCAGGGCCTTCTTGAGCGGTGATGGAAAACTCGGAATGCGTTTCACGATAGGCGGCGAAGAGGCCGCGGGAATTTCCGAGAGCGGATTGGCTTTGGCCAGTTGAATAAATTCCGGCGGCGACCTGGCCGTTCTTGACGGCCAGATCGCAGGCGCGACGGACGGCGCGGGCGCGCTCTTCGGCGGAGAGAGCGGCGGTTGGTTTGACAAAGCGGTTCACTGCGCGATAGGGCTGCTTGGCGGGCATGGTCAAGAGGCGCGGGTCTTTTGGCTGGCTGTGCGCCAAGGAGAGAGAGGCTTCGATGGCGGCACGGAGGGAATCTTCATCGATGCGATTGGTGGTGGCGCGGGCGGTGCGGCCGTCGGCGACGGTGCGAATGGAAACGGTCAGGCCGTGCTCGGCGACGTTCTGGTGAATGGCGTTGTTGGCGAAACGGGTGAGGGCGTCGGCGACTTCGTCGACGTGAACTTCGGTTTCTTCGGCGGCGGTGGATTTCGCGAGGCGGAGGACGGTGTCAACGATGCTGCGAAGCTCTCGCTCGTGGAGGAGCTCCGCGCCTTTCATGCTTGCCTCAGTTGAGGATTTCTTGGATTTCGGCGCAGGTTTCATTGGTTTGAAAAGGCCGTCCCTATGCGCACATTGCGGAAACGCGAGGGCGACGCGCCGTGGCCGGTGCCCATCGTCTGCATGGGCTGGCCTTTTCCGCAATTCGGCGTGCCCCACAGCGTCCAATGGCCGAGCTTGCAGATGGCATCACAGGAATTCCAGAACTCGGTGGTGATGCCGCTATAGCTGGGATTTTTGAGCATGCGGACTTTTTTTCCGCCTTTGATTTCCCAGCCGATTTCGGTGGAAAACTGAAACTGGTAGCGGCGGTCGTCGATGGACCAGGAGCGATTGGTTTCCATGAGGATGCCGTCGTGGGTGTCGGCGATGAGATCGTCGTAATCCCAGGTACCGGGAAGCAAGCTGACATTGGTCATGCGAATGATGGGGAGGCGGTTCCAGCTTTCGGTGCGCATGGTTCCGGAGGAGCGGTTCAGGCCGACGAGGTGGGCGGTCTCGCGGCTCGAAAGATAGCCGCGAAATTGGCCATCTTTGATGATGTCGGTACATTGGGCGGGAACGCCCTCGTCATCGTAGGCGAAGGTGCCGAGTCCCTGGCCGTGGTCGAGGCGGGCGTCGGCGACTACGTTTACGATGCTGGAACCATATTTCAGGTGGTTCAATTGGTCGAGCGTGAGAAAACTGGTGCCGGCGAAGTTGGCTTCCTCGCCGAGGACGCGGTCGAGTTCGATGGGATGGCCGATCGATTCGTGAATTTGCAGGCCGAGCTGGCTGGCGCCAAGGATTAAGGTGCCGATTTTTTCGGGGCATTGGGAGGCAGAATGAAGCGCGACGGCTTCTTCGGCGACGATGGGAGCGTTTTTCAATAGATCGAGGGATTGGACAAGCTCGTAACCTTGCAACGCGTGTTGACCGCCAAAACTATTGGGATAGGAACGCTTTTGGATTTCTTCGCCTTGAAATGAGGTCGCAGCAATGCCGCAGCCAGAGATTACTTTGCGCTGGTGAATGCGCGAACCGGTGCTGGAAGCGAACCAGGAATCGATCTTGCGGAATTGCATATCGGTTTCGGTGAGGGTAATGCCTTTGACGCGGCGCATTTCCTCGTCGGCGGCGAGCAACAAGGCTAGTTGCGTTTCGAGGGGAATTTCAAAGGGGTCTTTGTGGAAGGGGCTTTGCCAACTGTCGATGTAGGATTGTTCGGGAGCGAGGACGACTTCACCGCGTTTGGCGAGTGCGGAGGCTTTGGCGATGGAGACGGCTTGGGCGGCGCAGGCGGCGACGCCTTCGCGTGTCAGGCGATCGGTAGAGGCAAACCCCCAGGCACCGCTTGCCAGGACACGAATGCCGAGGCCGATGGATTCGCTTTGGGATAGGGTGCCGACCTGGCCGTTTTTTGTGGTGAGGTCGCGCTGGCGCAGGTGCATGACGCGGACGTCAGCATACGTCGCACCCCGTAACCGAGCAACATCGAGTGATTCTCCGCAATAGTCCCACATGATGTGCACCAAAATTTGTGGCGTCGCCTAATCTCGACAGGCCCCACAAAGGTATCATGGTCTGGAATAACAGCTGTCTACGGTTGGCCCGGGATTACTCGGGTTTCTGACGTCGGGTTGACTCACTTACTCTGAGCGCTTGAATTCGCTGGAAATCCAGCTCGGCATCAAACTTGAGCCAGGCAATACCGCTAACAGTCCGCTTGGCTGGATTATCTCCGATAATGAAATCGATGACTTTAAAAGCGCCGATGGCAGTGGGGAGTTCGCCCAGCTTTCGGTCCGCTTTCTCCCTCTCTATATCGCTCAAGTTGTAGGTATAGTTAAGCAAGTTGGTTAGGTCCCAGGCGGCTTTACAATCCGAAGGCGTCGGCACGAACATAAGCTCACGCTTGCGCCTTAGTTCTACCTGCGAAATGGCGCCGCCGTCTGGTAACTCGAGCTCAGTTTCCATATTTCCATGCAATGGCACGGAAATAGCGCCGATACAATCAATCGACGCCGGAAGAGGTTCAGAGCTTGGCGCAAGCCGAATGCTCCAACCCGAAACGTTCCCTGCGTAGGGCGCAAGTCGAAAGACCATTCCTGGTGCAACGGCCCTCTCGAATTGCTGACCGCTCTGCACCTCCCCTGAGAACTTGACGTCTCGAATATCCGGCAGCGGATCCCTTGGGGGAATTCGCGAAGCGGTCAACAATGGGGGCACGGCGGCAGAGTCCGCCGTCGACCCTACATCCAGATATACCTCGAATTTCAGCCACTCAACCGCAGCCTTATCACCCGACCTGCGCGGTGGCCCCAAACGGGAATCAACAATGACAAATCGACCGTGTCCCACCAATGTCTGCGGCAGCTTCTTACTTGCTTCTTCGCGTTCTTCGTAAGAAAGCACAGTCGGAAAGGACATGCTGTCTGTTGGATTCCAAATAGCCCTGCAATCTGCGGCATCTGGAACAAAGTCGAATTTTCGCATGCTTCCAGACACTGCCTGATCTGCTGATTCTTTATCAGCCGCTAAAATTGATAACCCAGGGGCACCGCCGTGTATGTGATCGTTTACCGTGCCTATACAGTTGATCCAATTAGAATGTGGATCCGACCCTGGGACAACTCGAATCAGCCAGCCTGAGAGCGCTCCACCGCCAAATGCCTCTAACTTAAAAACCATATTCGGCGCGAAGGATTTTTCAAACTCCTGGCCGATTTCCACCTCGCCGGTGAAGTGCGTCACGCGCTCAGATTTCCTCTGTGTATCTGTGGATGGCACGGGCGCCAAAGTGACAGCGTTCTTGGGCGCTGGCGGGTGGGTCTTTTTGCAACCTGCCAAGCCAACGGCGCAGGGAAGAAGGACGAGTGTCAATCCAAAGCGGGCTGCTAGCATGGGGCCTCGACTATAGCTTCGCGGATCACGTAGAAAGCGTAGCACCTCCTAGGGAGAGGCGGTCCGCCACACGTAACGCCTTGCCGAATCTACAAACGCAAATGAAGAGGAGGCTGTCCGATGCTGTTGCGACTAGAAAAGGGTTATGACTGATTGCGTTCCAGAGTCTACGTGCCTTCGTTCCAAGAAGCGAGGTAGTGTTCCTGCTCTGGCGTAAGCTTGTCGAGGCGGTGGCCCATGGAATCGAGCTTGAGGCGGGCGATTTCCTTGTCGAGATGCTCCGGGACGACGTATACCTGCGGCTTCAGAGTTTTGTAATTCGCACGGAGGTATTCGGCGGAGAGCGACTGGTTGGCAAAGCTCATGTCCATTACCGAGGCGGGATGGCCTTCGGCGGTGGAAAGATTGACGAGGCGGCCTTCGGCGAGGAGATAGATTTTGCGGCCGTCCTTCATCTTAAATTCGTCGACCATGGGGCGGACTTCGCGCTTGCCGCTGGACAATTTTTCGAGAGCGGGGATATCGATTTCGACGTTGAAGTGGCCGGAGTTGCAGACGATGGCTCCACCCTTCATGTGTTCGAAGTGTTCGCCGCGGATGACGCTCTTGTTTCCGGTCACGGTGATGTAAACGTCGCCTTCTTTCACTGCTTCGGCCATGGGCATAACGCGGAAGCCGTCCATGGCGGCTTCGATGCCCTTCACCGGATCGATTTCGGTGACGATGACGTCAGCGCCGAGGCCCTTGGCGCGCATGGCGACGCCGCGGCCGCACCAGCCGTAACCGGCAACGACAACTTTGAGGCCGGCGAGGAGGACGTTGGTGGCGCGAATGACGCCGTCGATGGTGGACTGCCCGGTGCCGTAGCGATTGTCGAAGAAGTGCTTGGTCATCGCGTCGTTGACGGCGATGATCGGGTACTTCAGGGTGCCGTCCTTGGCCATGGCGCGAAGGCGAATCACTCCAGTGGTGGTTTCTTCGGTGCCGGCGATGACGTTGGGGACGAGGTCAGTGCGCTTGGTGAGAAGCATGGTGACCAGGTCCGCGCCGTCGTCCATCGTGAATTGCGGCTTGTGCTCGAGGGCGGCGCTCAAGTGCGAATAGTAAGTGTCGTTGTCTTCGCCCTTGATCGCGAAAGTCGGAATGTTGTAGTCGCGATTCAGCGAGGCGGCGACTTCGTCCTGCGTGGACAGCGGGTTGGAGGCGCAGAGAACGGCATCGGCACCGCCATCGCGCAGGGCGATCATGAGATTTGCGGTTTCGCTGGTGACGTGCAGACAAGCGGAAACGCGCAGGCCCTTGAGCGGCTGCTCCTTGATGAAGCGTTTGCGGATCGATTCGAGCACGGGCATCTGCTGCCCGGCCCATTCGATCTTGCGCTTGCCGGCGTCGGCGAGCCCAATGTCTTTTACATCGCCTTTTTTCAGTTCAGCAGTAGCCAAAGTGTTGCTCCTCGATTTGGATTTCGTTTCTGGGCGGAGCGGGTAAGAGCGCTCCCGGATCCGGCCCTCGGAAAACCGGACCTGTAAGAATCAAATTTCCAGTGTTAGCGCCTTGCTCCCACTTCGGCAGTCGCGGCGGCTCCGAGGCCGGCGGCTTTGCGCAGAGCATCGGCACGGTCGGTGCGCTCCCAAGAGAATCCGGGACCGCTGCGGCCGAAATGGCCGTAGGCGGCGGTGGCTTTGTAAATGGGACGGCGCAGATCGAGAGCCTCGATGATGCCTTTGGGAGTCAGAACAAAATGTTCGCGGATGAGCGCGGTGATTTTTTCTTCCGGGATTGCAGCGGTGCCGAAAGTTTCCGCCATGACGGAGACGGGCTCGGCGACGCCGATGGCGTAAGCCAATTGGACTTCCGTCTTTCGCGCGAGGCCGGCGGCCACGACGTTCTTAGCGATGTAGCGCGCCATATAGCAAGCGGAGCGATCGACCTTGGAAGGATCCTTGCCGGAGAAGGCGCCGCCGCCGTGGCGGCTGTAACCGCCGTAGGTGTCGACGATGATCTTGCGGCCGGTCAAACCCGCATCGCCCATGGGGCCACCGATGACGAAGCGGCCCGTGGGATTGATGTGATACTTCGTTTTGGAGTCCAACATCGAGGCGGGAATGATCGGCTTGATGACGTGCTCGGTGATGGCGTCGCGCAGATCGGTGTTCGAGACTTTTTCGCTGTGCTGGGTGGAGATGACCACGCAATCGACACGTACGGGCCGGCCGTTGCGATACTCGATGGTGACCTGGGACTTGCCATCGGGCCGGAGAAAATTGACTTTGTTGGCTTTGCGAATATCGGCGAGGCGTTGCGTGAGGCGGTGGGCAAGCTGGATGGGCATGGGCATCAATTCTTCGGTTTCATCGCAAGCGAAACCAAACATGAGGCCCTGGTCGCCCGCGCCGCCAGTATCCACGCCCATAGCGATGTCGGGCGACTGGCGCTTGACGGTGCACATGACGGCGCAAGTGTAGCCGTCGTAACCGTAAGTCGCGTCGTTATAACCGACGTCGCGAATCGTCTCGCGCACAAGCTCGTCGTAGTCCACATGCGCGCTGGTGGTGATTTCGCCGGCGACGACTGCCAAGCCGGTGGTGACAAGAGTTTCGCAGGCGACACGGCCCTTGGGGTCGTGTTTCATGACCTCATCAAGGACGGCGTCAGAAATCTGGTCGGCAATTTTGTCCGGATGGCCTTCGGTGACAGACTCCGACGTAAACAGGAAGTTGCGTAGGGCTTCGCTCAAAACAAACTCTCCTTCATTGGGAGCTTAGGGGGATCACCCCGAAATGGGCCACAAAACACAGTGGCCGGAACCTTCCAAAGGTACCATTCGGTCGCGGGAGAATCAATTTATTGCAGCCAAATGCGTTAGTAGGGGGTCGAACGGCCGAAAACGGGGGTCGAACGGCAGGGTGCCGGGCCTGGACCTATTCGGAGTCCCGATTTGCGACAGAGACACGGAATACCGGCTTGGCCTTTTCCGAGGGCTCGATCTCGTAGGTCTGTGCCGTTTTGGCAGGGTCGTAATCGCGCCAGAGCCAGATCATTTCGGATGGGAACTCTGCAGCGCCGTGGGCGGAGTTGTGAGTGCCTTTGCCAAAACTAAAGTGGAAGTCGTAGTCCTTGAGCTTCAGGGCGTTGGCGAGGCGCAGGTTGGCGAGAGGCCAGCTACCGTAACGGTCCAATTCGAGATCTTCGGAACCGTCTTGCAGCCAGACGCGAATGTTGCGTTTGGTCTCGTGGAGGACCTTTTCGGGAGAGTCCTGGCCGCCATCTGGAACGTTCGGGTCTTCGCGCCACTGGATACTGGCGAAGCTGCCGATCCAGGAAATTACACGGCCGAATTGATCGGGCATTTGCCATGCGGCATTGAAGGCGCAGATGCCGCCGGAGGAGAGGCCGGTGATGGCGCGGCTGTAGGCGTCCTGACGGATGTTGTATTTGGCGGCGACATCGACGAGCACTTCATTGCGAAGATAGCGAACGTAGCGGTCGTTTACGGTGTCGTAGAGGGTGCTGCGCATGGAGTCTTTGAGGGTGCGCTGCCATTTGTCGGAATAGGCTTTCACGGAACGGTAGGTGGGAGTGTCCGGGGAGTCGCTGATGTCACCGGGATTGATGAAGACGCAGATCATCACGGGAATCTTTTTTTGAGCGATTAAATTATCGATGACGTTGAGAGTGGGATTGTTGCCGTTGCGATCGGTGTACCAGCCGCCATCCTGGAAGACCATGAGGGCAGCGGGGGTGTCTTTGTCGTATTGCGCGGGAACGTAGATCCAGTAGTCGGCCTTCATGCCGTCATAGATTTTGCTGGTGTGGGTGATTTTAGGGGAAAGCGTGCCGGAGGGGACGCCGGGTTGCAGATAAGAGAGTGGGCCGAAGGCGGGGAGGTCCAGGCGGCCGCCGATTTTTTTTCCATCGAGGAGGTAGTGGAAGGAGTGCAAGCGGCCGACCGGTTCGATGCGGGCGGGGGCGTACCAGAGAGAAGATCCGGTTAGTTTTCGCAACTGTGGACCGGGAGCGCCATCGATGAGGAGAGATGGTTGAGAAGATGAATCGATGGCAAAGAAAAATTCAGGGCCGCGGCCGGCCCAAGCGGTCCCTTCCTGGAGGTCCTTGGCTTCGAAGGTGGCAGTGAGGGCGTCGTGCAGAGCGGGACTGTTGGACTTGGCAAGTTCGATGAGTTGCGGGGCGGTGGATTTTTCCGCGGCGAAAGCGGAGGCAACGAGGGCGAGTGAGAAAAACGCGAGCTTAACTACAAGACTCAAGAAGCGAAATTGTTTTGTGCGGCGCATTCGAGGACTCCTCTGCGGTGCTTATTCCAAGTTGGCATCGTCTTCAGGCTGAACGTCGAGCTTCCCTTTCGTCTTTTTGGCCATCAAGTAGGAGCGGATGAAGGGGTCCAGATCGCCGTCCATGACGCGATCCACGTCGCCGACTTCAAACTTTGTGCGATGGTCCTTAATCAGGCGGTAAGGCTGCATAACATAGGAACGGATTTGGCTGCCGAAGGAGATGTCCAGCTTGGTTTCGTCGAGCTTGTCGGTGTGCGCCTGGCGCTTCTTAACTTCTTCATCGTACAAGCGGGAGCGAAGCATCTTCATGGCCATCTCGCGATTCTTGCCCTGGCTGCGCTGGGCTTGGCACGCCACGACGATGTTGGTGGGAATGTGCGTGATGCGGACGGCGGTTTCCACTTTGTTGACGTTTTGGCCGCCTTTGCCGCCGGAACGGAACGTGTCGACGCGCAAATCTTCGGGGCGGATGTTGATCTCAATGCGGTCGTCGATTTCGGGAATCACGAAGACGGAGGCGAAGGAAGTGTGGCGGCGCGCGGCTTGATCGAAAGGAGAGATTCGAACGAGACGATGGACGCCGGTTTCACCCGCGAGAAGACCGTAGGCATTTTCTCCGGAAAATTGTACGGTGGCGGACTTGATGCCGGCTTCCTCGCCAGGAGTCTCATCGAGGAGTTCGGTGGCCATGCCCTTGCGCTCCGCCCAACGCAGATACATGCGGAGAAGAATGGAGGCCCAATCCTGCGATTCGGTTCCACCAGCGCCGGGCTTGATGGTCATGATGGCGTTGAGGTGGTCGGTCTCGCCGGAGAGCAGCGTTTTGGTCTCGAGTTCGGAGATGTAGGTATCGGCGGCGTTGAGTTCTTTGTCCAGCTCTTTGAGCAAATCATTTTTTTGCTCGACGTTGGTTTCTTGCTTGGCGAGATCGATGTAGGTCTCGATGTCGCTGGAGGCGGACGTTAGCTTTTCATCCGCGGCAATTTGTTCTTCGGCGCGCTTGCGATCGCGAAGAACGCTTTGTGCAGCTTCCTGGTTGCTCCAAAAATTGGGGTCGGCGGCGCGGGCTTCGAGGGCTTGCAGGCGCTCGCGGTACTGGGGCGCGTCAAAGATAGCTCCGCACGAGCGAAATGCGCTGCTTGAGCCCTTCGTAGCGATGCTGGAGATCTTCGAGGATCATGCTTTTTTCTAGTAAATCGTCCGTTGGAGAACGGGCGTCACTTTGCCTTTCGAAAAGTTACGGCCACTAGAATAACGGAAATAAGGACGCAGAGCCAAGCGAACCAGTCGCCGAAGCGGGTGTAAATCGTCTGGTCCGATCGAAAGTCGTAAGGAAGATCGACGGCGGCGCGGACGTCCGAGAGAAGCGGCTGGTAGATGCGGCCGTAAGGGTCGATGGAAACGGTGAAGCCGTTGTTGGTGGTGCGCACGATCCAGCGGCGGTTTTCTACAGCGCGCACGCGGACCATGCGCAGATGTTGTTCGGCGGCGGCGGAGCGGCCGAACCATCCGTCATTCGAAATGTTGATGAGGAGTTGCGCGCCGGCGGCGGCAAAGCGGCGGACTTCCCCGGGATAGATCGCTTCATAACAAATAAAGACACCGAAAGTTTTCCCGCCCGGTAGCTGGCCCACGACGTACTTGTTTCCTTTGTGGAAGCCGCCAACGTCGCTGGACACGCTGGTGACGACGCGATGGATCAGAGGAAACGGCTCGTATTCGCCGAAGGGAACGAGATGGACTTTGTCGTAGACGAAGATCCGCTGGCCTTGCGGGTCAAAGAGTAAGGCGCTGTTGTATGGCAGGATTGTGCCCGAGGGGACGACGTCAGCGGGGTCGACCGGTGGCTTCCACTCGATAGCTCCTACAAGGAACGGATGGCCGAACCGGATGGCCAGGGCGGAGGCGATCTTTGCGAATTGCGAATCTTGAAAGGAGAAAGGCGCGGGGGCCTCTGGCCAGACAAGGAGATCCGGTTTTTCGGCGGAGGGGGCCAGGCTGATCCGGGTGATTTCGTCGAGCTCGCCGGCGTGCACTTGAAACCAATTCGGAGGATAGGATTCGACTTCGGGGAAATTGAGCTGGGCGGCCCGCGCGAAATGATGTGGCTGATCTTGAGGCACAAGGCTGGGAGTAGCCAACGCGGCGAGGAAAAGAATTGCTGCTGCGGAAGATGCGACGGCGATTCGTTTGCGAAGCGTTGCTGAAGTTGAGGAGATTGTCCAGGCGAGCAGCGCATTGAAACTCACTACCAAAAAGGAAAGCCCGTATATTCCGGTGATGGCTGTGATCTGCACTAAAGCCAGATTCTCGGCGGCGGGATAGCCGAGCAGATTCCATGGAAAACTGATTTCGGGCAAATGCGCGCGGACAAACTCGAATGTCACCCAGATGAAGGGAGCGCTGATGCAGGCCAGCCCGATGCTTTGACGGAAGATTCGCTGAACGGCCCAAGCAAAGGTGCCGATGAGAATTCCCCAGGCCATGGCGATGAGGAGCAGGACTCCCCATCCGCCAGCTACGGAGAGGCCGCCGTGAACGGTGAGAACTGTGGCGATCCAGGGCACTGACGTAAAGACGAAAAGAAGTGCGTGAAGAAAGCCGCACCCAAACGCGACGCGAGGCCGCGGGCCAAATACAGAGAGGAGGAGGATCCCCACGCAGACCCAGGAGTAAATACTGAAGTGGAGTCCGATGTAGGATAGCGAGAGAGCGGCGCCGGACACTGCACCGGCAAAAAGCCGCAGACCAGCGGGGATATCCGTACCGGACTGCGGACGAAAATAGGTGAGCCAACTGCCCCGGGGCATCAGTGTTTCACGATGGCTTTAAAGCCTGCGCCCTCGAGGCCTTTCCTGGCCGCGTCGGCGGCCTTGGGATCAACGTAAGGGCCGACTTGCACGCGGTAGTATTTGTCCGCTTGCGGAGATAGAACGAAAGCTGGGAATTTTTTCTTCTGCAAGCGGGCGGCGAGCTCGAGAGCATCCGCTTCTTTGGTTAGTGCCGCCACTTGCAGAGTGTAGGCGCCGCCTGGAACGAGCGGACTATTCTGAGTCTTTGCTGGAGCGCTGGCGGTCCTCGGCGGCGCAGTTGTCTTCACAAGCACTGGAGCGTTTTTTCGGGCCGGTGCCGGTGTAGGAACGGAGGCTGCGGGCTTCAGATGGTCTTCGGGTTTCTTGCTGTCGCCGGCGTGATAAAACTCCCAATCGGAATTCGGCGGCGCGGTTGTGCCCGCAGGGGGATTGGCGGGAGCGGAATTGTTGGCGCGCTTCGCATTCGCGTCTGGCTTGGATAAAACGGTCTTTTCGGGTTTGTTGAAAAGGTCAGTCGCGGCACGAACTGGGCTATCGATCTGATTGCGCCCCATGACGTAACCAAGCGTGAAAAATACGCCCGAAAACAGCAGCATCAGCATGAACAAGCCGATGACATGCCGGCTCTCAAGCACACGCTCGCCCGCGCCTACTCGTTTTCCCCCAGAAGCCATTCTTACTTTTGCGGTCCCCCTAAATTCTTAGTCCACTGATTAATGATATCGATAGGCAGCGGAAACACAATCGTTGTGTTCTTCTCGACACCTATCTCGGTCAGGGTCTGCAGGTAGCGGAGCTGGATGGCAGAAGGCTGGGTCTCGAGAATTTTCGCGGCGTCGGCGAGCTTTTGGGAAGCTTCGAACTCCCCTCCCGCATGAATGATTTTTGCGCGGCGTTCGCGTTCGGCTTCGGCTTGTTTCGCAATGGCGCGCTGCATTTGTTCGGGGATGTCGACCTGCTTCACTTCGACTTTGGAAACTTTGATGCCCCAAGGTTCGGTGTCGGTATCGAGAATGATCTGGAGCTTGGCGTTGACCTTGTCGCGCTGGGAAAGGATCTCATCGAGTTCGAATTGCCCAACGACGCTGCGAATGGTGGTCTGCGCGAGCTGGGAAGTCGCGTAGGTATAGTTCTGCACCTGGGAGAGGGCCTGGTTGGCGTCGACGACGCGGAAATAGCAAACGGCGTTGACCTTTACGGAGACGTTGTCGCGCGTGATGATATCCTGAGGCGGAACGTCGAGCGTTTCAATCCGCATGTTGATGCGGTAAAGAGTCTCGATGGGCCAGAGCACCAGGTTTATGCCGGCGGTCTTGGCTTCGGGTATCAAGCGTCCGAGGCGAAGGACGACACCGCGTTCCCATTCCTTAATAATGTAAATCGAATTCCAGAACCAGATGAGAATCAGGCCAACGACTAATGCGGTGCCAACAACACCAATTTCCATGTTTTCCTCCTGAACTTGAACATTCTTATTTCGCCGCTGAAACAGCCGCTTCGGCCGGCTCAACGTAAAGCTTTAGTCCTTCGACACGCAGAATCCGGACATTGTCGCCTTCCTTCAGCGGTTGCGATGATTCTGCTCGCCACAACTCGCCATGCACGCGAACCATGCCCTCGGCTCCCGCTGCGAGCTGCGCCATCGCAATGCCCTGCGATCCGATTAGCTCTTCTTTTCCTGTCACACTCTTCCATTGCCGCGAGCGCAATACCAGCCGCATCAGAACCACGGCCAGAACCGCGAACGGGATCGTCCCTGCCAATGCTACGCCTACGCTTACGCCTCCGGGAGTGAGCGGCGAACGGATCAGGAAGATCGCGCCCAGAAACATGGATACTACTCCGCCGAGAGCCAGCACTCCATGACTCGGAGCTTTCGCTTCGAGTATGAAAAACGCCAGAGCCAGCAAAATGAGAAACACTCCGGCAAGATTAATGGGCAGAAAATTCATGGCGTAAAGCGCGAGAATCAGGCAGATGCCGCCGATGACTCCGGGAGCGATAACACCGGGATGCGTGAATTCGGTGTAGACGCCAAGCACGCCAAGAATCAGAAGCACGAAGAAAACATCGGGTTCGACAATGCGGGCGAGGAATTTCTGCCGGGCCGATAGTTCAAATGGCGTGCGTGCGGCATTTTTCAGCGAAAGCTTCGTCTGAGTCCCATCGAAGCGAGTGATCGACCGGCCGTCGAGTTGCCGCACCAGCTCATCGGGCGAACTCACGATCAGATCGATCATCTTCCCTTCGAGTGCTTCCTTGTCGGTGAAAGCGCTGCCGTCGGTGATGGCCTTCTCCGCCAGCACCGGGTTGCGCCCACGTTTCTCCGTGAAGCTCCGCAGAAAGGCAGTGGCATCAGCGTTGATCTTCTTTCGAAAGGCATCATCGATTTGCATGGGCAGAAAACCGCCAATGGCCATGACCGGCGTGGCCGAGCCAGTATGAGTACCCGGGGCCATCGCGGCGACGTCCGCGGAGAGCAGGATGTAGAAGCCGGCAGAGGCGCCTCGCCCACCGGTCGGAGAAACGTAGACGGCAACCGGGACTGGTGACGCGAGGATATGCTGAATCATGTCTTGCATCGAAGTACTGAGCCCGCCCGGCGTGTCCATGGTGATGAGAACAAGAGCCGCATGACGGTTCGCGGCGTCGGTGAGACCTTCATCAATGTACGTGGCCAGAATGGGATCGACAACGCCCTCAAGCCGCAGTTCCAACACGAGCGGGCTGGAGGGGTGCTCGTCCGCCGAGACTGCAGGCGTGAGGCAGAAAATCGCTCCGGCACACAGACCGCAAAGAAGCAAAAAGACTGCAAGAAACTTGGTTTGTGTGAGACAAAAGGGGCGCTTCCCTTGATGGGGCCGATCGCTCATGGCGCACCTCCTCCTGGTTTTTTCTCAGCCGGCTTCGAAATCTGCAAATTTTCGAGCAGCTGCCTGGCCTCGGCATAGTTCGGAGCCAGCTTCAACGCTTTCGCGACTTCCGCCCGCGCGAGATCCGGCTTCTTTTGCTCGAGGTAGATTTTCGCCAGCATGGTTCGAACCACGGCGGAATCGCGGGCTTCCAAGGAAGCTTGCAATTCCTTCACGGCATCATCCAGCTTGCCCTGGCGGCGGTGAATTTCCGCGAGCCAGTGGTGTGCAGCGGGGTTTTTCGGATCGGCACCAAGCACAGCTCGAAATTCTTTTTCCGCAGCGTCGACGTGCCCGGCGGAGAGTTCCTGGCGGCCACGCCTCAGGCGTGAAACGGAGGAATCGTTCGAAGCATCGGAGGCAGCCGCGCTTGCAGGCGAGGCCGCCGAAGTAATTTCTGTGCGAAGTTCGGTGACGTCGAGCTCGGTCTTGATGCGATTCAGACTCGCCAAAGTTTCGTTCTTCGCGTCCAAGCGAATCGCGGGAAGGCCGTTTGGCCCAAATGATTCGTTAGCCGACTCGCGTTCCTGGTCAGCTTCCGTCTTCTTGCCGGCCTTCTCCAAAGACAGGATCAGCAAGGCGCGATCTTCGGCATTGTCCGGCTCGCGTTCCGAGGCTTCGCCGAAATAGGTGGCCGCCGCGCCCGGATCGTTGGTTTGAAGGGCAAGGAGGCCGAGATTGAATGGATAATCGTCTTCACCGGGATCCAATTCGGTGGCGCGACGAAGATCAATTTGCGCCGAGGCCGTCTTGCCCTGCCGGGCGCGCGAAATCGCCAGATCATTCAGAATCTCCGGCAGGTCCGCCCCAAAGACCCGGTTGTTTTTCAAGGTCTCCTGCAACGAAGTGAACAATTCTTCCGCGCGGTCCGGGTGGCCGAGGAGAAGCTGGCAAACACCCGTGGCGAAGACGGCCTCTACAAAGCGGTCGTGCGTCTTTGGCACCCGGGCATACCAAGGCAGTGCGGAATCGCAGTCGCGCCGGGCGAAGTACACTTCACCAAGGGCGAAGTCGGGCTCCGGCCATTCCGGTTCGAGGCGCGCCGCCTCCCGAAGTTCGCGCAAGCGAGCATCGTCTTCGCTGGTCAGCAGTCCTCGAATGTAATGTTCAAAGGCGTCGAGGCGCAGCGGACGCTGGAGCTTGGTGAACTCGGCAAGGCTCAGACCGTAGTTGCGATCGTTTGCGGAGAGCAAGCGCCAAATCAGCCGGGCGTGCAGGTCCATGAGGGAATCCAACGTGCCGGTTTCGCGCAGCGCCAGCTGCATGTGCGCGGGATTCACCCTTAAGATCTGTGATTCGATGGTGAGGGACGTGCCATTCGCCGTAAACTTTCCGAAGATGACAAAATCCGCGTCGAGGTCTTCCGCAACATGAAGCATGGTCGCGCGGCTGAGTTTTGAGGAGCGCGGCAGGCCGGAACGTTCCAGTTCGACCACTCGACCTTCATGCGAATACACCTGTTCCCTGGCCGCCGATAGGCGCTGGATGGTCAGCTCCTCGAGGCCTTCGCTAAGCCAATCCAAGCGGGGGGAGGAGCTGGGATTTTCAAACGGAAAGACCAGATAGATTCCCTGCTGGGAGCCAGCCACCGATGGAGCGCGGGGAGGGGCAAGAGATTGTTGCGCGGAAACCGGAATGGTTCCAAAAATCAGAATGAGGAAGAGTGAGAATCGAATTCGCGGGCTAAGGAAAGGTCGCCCCATGTCTATTGCATTGTAACAGACAGAAGGACGCCTTTCGCGCAGGACCTGCGGACTGAGTCTAAATTAGCAAATCGAAGCAGCTTCAGGGCTGTGTGCTGTCGGGAGGCTTGGGAGCCAATACCTCTTGGATCGCGGGATCCTTCAAGACCGCGGCGAACGAGGGATCAGTTTTGACTTCCGATAGTTCTTTGTAGCCTTCGTCTTTGGCTTTACGCAGATAAATCAGGCAACGTTCCAGGTTACCGGCTTGCGCGAAGGACTTGGCGAGCAGGAAGTAAAAGCGCCCGCGGTCGCCAACGGAGCGATCCTGAAGAATCGAACCGCTTCTTGAGCTGCTGTGCTCGAACAGTTGCGGGTCTATTGCCAGAGCCTGCCGGAAGGAAGAGATGGCCTCCAGGTATTTCTTGTCACCGAAATAGGCATACGCAAGATTGCTGTACAGAACGGCCATGTCACTGCGAATGTTTATTGCTTTTTGATAAGCCTTGATGGCCCGCCCGTACTTCTTGCGCTGATACCAGATTGTGCCGATATTGTTTTGCGCGTCGGCGTAAGTGGGATCAACCTTGGAGGCTCGTTCGTAGTACTTCAGGGCTGCGCCGAGAGCTGCTTGCTGGTGCAGCGCAATGCCAAGCTTATTGAGATACACCGGGTTCTGAGGATTCTGATCGGCAAGGCGCTTGTAAGAAACGGCGGCCTCCCGGAACTCTTTGCGGGCCATGTAAAGATCGGCAACCTGTTCCTCGCTCAGACCAGGCTTCACGACAATGACCGAGGATTCCGCAGGCGATTGTGCGGGAGCCTGTGCCGGCGATTGTACGGATCGGGGAACTACGGGAACACCTGGGGTCTCAACAAAACTCTGTCCTGCGGAGGAAATTGAAACAGTGAGGAGGAGGACAACAGCTGGAAACGCCAATCGAATTCGGGTCATGGCGAATCTCCCTTCTCCGGCGGAGGCTGTTGCTGCGGCTTAGCCTTGTCGGGATCCTTCTTCTTACCCCCAAAGATACCAAAAATCTTCTGTAAAGGATTCTTTTTTTTATCGGCGGAGTCCGCTGAAGGGGCAGCCGGGCCTTGGCCGGTGGCATTGGGGGGCCGGTTGGGATCATAGGGAGGGACGGGTTGGCCAGTGGCATCTAGCTGAGGTGGTTTGGGTTCTCCGCCTCCGCCTCCAAAGACGCGAGAAAGGATGGAGCCTGTGGAAGCATGGCCTCCGTGGACCTCGCAATAGACCGTGGGGGCCGAACCTGCTACGTAGACCTCTTCGCGGGTGGTGGGGCAGTTGGCGGTGGCAAGTTGAAGGGTATCCGGATCGATGAGCACGGATTGCACGCCATCCGGCATGGTGAAGTCTTTCACGTCGCGATATTGAGCGAGCGACGTAGCGCGGATCATGAAGTCCGCCCAGATGGGCGCCGCCACGGCGCCGCCGGTCATTCCTATATCGCGATTGTCATCGAAGCCGACCCAGATCACGCAGAGGAGATTGGAAGTGAAACCGGAGAACCAGCCGTCGCGGGAGGTGCCCGTCTTTCCAGCGGCGGGCAGGGTGAACCCGCGCGCGCGGACGCCCGCGCCGGTGCCTTTGTTCAGGACGTCTTTCAATAGGCTATCAACCAGAAATGCGACTCGGGGATCCAGAGCTGGGCGGGTTTGCGGCGTGAACTTCTCGAGGGGTGTGCCGTCGGCGTTGACGACGATGCGGAGAAACTGGGGCTCCGCGCGCGTGCCCATGGTGGCGAATGTTGTATATCCCGCGGCGACATCGATGGGGGTCATTTCATAGGCGCCGAGCGCGACGGCGGGCGTCGGCTGAATGTTTGTGCCCAGGCCCATTTTACGCGCGACTTGCACGACGCGGCCGTAGCCGATGAGCTCGGCGACTTTGACGGTTGCAACGTTTAGAGAATTGGTGAGCGCGTCGCGCACCGTGACACGGCCCATGAATTTTTCGCCGTAGTTATTCGGTGTGTATTCCTTGCCATCGAATTCGAAGGTCGTCGGCTCGTCGTCGATCGTGGTGGCAGGCGTGATGACGGGCTGCACGCCATCAACGGCATTGTCGAACGCCGCTGCATAGACGAACGGCTTGAATACTGAGCCAGGCTGGCGACGCGCCAGAACGTGGTTGAGCTGGCTCTGGCCGTAATCGCGCCCGCCAATCACTGCTTTGATTTCGCCGGTGCGGGGGTCCAGCGCGACCAACGCGACCTGCGCCTGCGGAACCGGCTCGTTGCTTCCCTTCTTGGCCAGCTCTTTCTTCCACTTGTCGTACTTTTTCTGCAAGAGCAGATCGACATTCTTCATGCCGGCATCGACAGCGGCGGCGGCGGCACGCTGCAAAGCGGGGTCCAGGGTCGTATAGACGCGGAAATTTTCGCTCAGCAATTCGTTCTCGGAATATTTGTCGAGCAGGTGGTCTTTCACCATGTCGATGAAATAGGGCGCTTCACTCCCCGAAATCGAAGTGCGGATGATTTTCAGGGGGGCGCGCTTGGCATCCTGAAGGTCTTGCTCATTGATGTACTTGTTGTCGAGCATTTGCGTCAGAACGCGATCGCGTGACTGGACTCCGCGCTCCGGGTGGCGGTCAGCGGACGAATAGTAGTTCGGCGCGCGGATGATGCCAGCAAGGTAGGCGCATTCACCGAGGGTGAGCTGGCGCAAATCTTTTCCGAAGTAGGCCACGCTGGCCTCGGAAAATCCGCGAATGCCAAAGCTGCCGCGGTTGCCCAGGTAAACCTCATTGGCGTACAGCTCGAAGATTTGCTGCTTGTTAAAGCGTTGCTCGAGCTCGATGGAAATCATGGCTTCGGACAGCTTGCGGCGCCAAGTGCGATCGGTGGAGAGGAAGAAGGTGCGCGCCACTTGCATGGTGATGGTGCTGGCGCCCTGGTAGTGCGCGCTGGTGTGCCGTATGTCGGCCCACGCCGCTCCCACGATGCGGATAAAGTCAAAGCCGCCGTGTTCGAAGAAGCGTTTGTCCTCGGCGGAAAGAATGGCGTCCACCAGCATTACCGGCAAATCTTCATAGCGGACGGGACGGCGCTTCTCACGAGCGCTATCGAAAAGATTGGTGATGAGTTCCGGTTCGATCTCCGCGGTATCCAGTTCGGTTCCGCCGGCCAGGGGTTTGATGGAGCGAATGCTTTTGCCCCGAAATTGAACTGCCAGAGCATTGCCGCCGGCAAAATAGGAAAACTTTGAAGGCCGGATATCGACGGTGTTGTTCTGGACGGTGAACTGGCCAATGGCGCTGGCATCCTGAAGCGGGCGGTAACCCACGCGGGTGAGATAAGCGGTCAGATCTTCCGGCCCCCAAGCCTGGCCGGCTGAAATATGTTCCGGGGCGGAAAAGATCTGCGTGGTGTTCTGCAGGACGGCGCCGGAGAGGCGCGCATCGATGATGTGCGAATATTTGATGTAGTAGTAAGTGAAAAGTCCGCCCGCGAGCAGAAAGAGGGCGAAGATGCTGCCCAGGATCGTCAGGCCGATCTTTGAAGTAAAGAATCCCTTTTGAACACGGATGCGCAAGCGTTAGCTCCCGAGGGCTGAACTCTTATTGTCGCGCAAGACCGTTCTCTGGGAAAGACGGTGTTCCACGAGGCCAGGTTGCCAACAGAGAATCGTAGCCGGGCAGGCGTAGCAACGATACCTCAGATGATCGCCTTGTTCTCACTGGACGGAGTAAAATGAAGATCCAGGTGGTAGAAGAACAAGTCCACGGGAACGGTGTATTCCATCGAGATTTTGACGACGGCATTGTTTGCGGACACCTTGATGGCATCGCGCTTGGCCGGAACATCCAAGTCCTGCACGACCTTGAAAATATTGTCGCGAATCTGCTCTTCGGAGTAGCGGTTCACGACTGCATAGCGCGCCTGCTCCTGCATCTTGTCAGAAAGCTGATAATCCGTTACATAGGCCGGCACGATCTTGACCGCGGAATAGATAACGAGCAGCAAGATCGCAAGGTAAATGACGGACTTGGCCTTGCCAGCTCCCCATTCAGAGCGGCGGTGCACCAGCCCGCGGCGATCTCGTATGCCTGCAATATGCACTAGATTTTATCTCCTGCCGGCCCGTTCGAGCCGCATCGCGCCGGCGGCAAGGAACGGCGATGCATGATTCCCCGACTTCTCAAAGTTAGCATCCGCGCGAACCAGAGTCGAGAAATTGGCGCGCGGCATGTTCCCGGAGAGAAACGGGCCTAGTAGGCCCGGGCGAAGATCGCGCGCGCCGTGGCGGGCTGGGCGCAGTAAACACAATTCCCGGTCGCAGCCTCCTGCTCCAAGGGGATGCAGCGCATGGTGGCGCGGGTTTCTTCCTTGATTTTGGCTTCACAGTCGGCGCTTCCGCACCAGAAAGAGAAGGCGAAGCCGTTCTCGACGGCTTTTTTCAGGTCATCGTAAGTTTTCGCATCGTGCGTGTTGCTTTTGCGGAAAGCCAATGCCTTGTCGTGCAGCGATTGCTGGATTTCCGCCAACAACTTTTCGATGGTGGTGGGCAGATCGGCGAGGGAGGCGCTGATCTTCCCTTCACGGCCGGGGCGGTCGCGGCGGGCGAGCACGGCGGCTTGTTTGGCGACATCTTTGGGGCCGAGTTCCACGCGCAAGGGCACTCCGCGCATCTCCCAATCGTTGAATTTCCAGCCGGGACTCTGGCCTTCGCGCTCATCGAGAGTGACGCGGATGTTGGCTTTGACCAGGTCGGCCTTCAATTTGCGCGCGGTTTCAAGGACGGAGGCTTTTTCTTCGTCGGTCTTGAAAATGGGGACGATGACGACTTGATAGGGCGCAAGCTTGGGCGGCAGGACGAGCCCCTGGTCGTCACCGTGAACCATGATGATGGCGCCAATGACACGAGTGGAGAGTCCCCAAGATGTGGTCCAACAATGTTGCTGTTGTCCGTTCTGGTCGAGGTATTTGACCTCGAAGGCTTGTGCGAAGTTCTGGCCCAGAAAGTGGGATGTGCCGGATTGCAGCGCTTTGCCGTCGCCCATCATCGCTTCGATGGAATAAGTGATGTCGGCGCCAGCAAATTTCTCGGCTTCGGACTTCTTGCCGGGAATCACCGGAATTGCGGCGTCGTTGATGGCGAAATCCGCATAGGTATTCAGCATCTGAAGCGTTTCCGCTTCAGCCTCTTCGCGGGTGGCGTGCGCGGTATGGCCTTCCTGCCAATAAAATTCAAGTGTTCTCAGGAAAAGTTTTGTGCGCAATTCCCAACGCACCACGCTGTTCCACTGGTTCATCAACACCGGCAGGTCGCGGTACGACTGAATCCACTTGGACCACATGTGGCCGATGATCGTTTCTGATGTTGGGCGGAGGACGAGAGGTTCGGCGAGTTCTTCCCCGCCGCCAATGGTGACGACGGCGAGCTCGGGCGAAAACCCTTCCACGTGATGCTTTTCCTTGTCGATGAGACTACGTGGGATCAGCAGCGGGAATGCCACGTTTTGATGGCCGGTGGCCTTGAAGCGACGATCAAGAGCTTGCTGGATATTTTCCCAGAGCGCCCAGCCATAGGGCCGCACGACCATACAGCCGCGAACCGGCGCGTAGTCTGCGAGCTGGGCCTTCAGGACCAGCTGGTTGTACCACTCGGAAAAATCTTGTGCGCGGGTAGGAAGCTTTTCTTCGGCCATGCGGCGGTTTGTCCGTTCCTCTCAGATGCGACAATTCGAGCTAAGTAAACTTAAAAGCGTATCGGACGCCTGCAAGTGTGTCAACGCGTGCGCCGTAAAAGGAGCGCTCCGCCTTGCAGGCCGTGCCGCGCAGCATTACAATGCCACTCGTTCCGAACGAGCACTTTCTCGTTTGTACCCGGCCGACAAGTTCTCTGAGGGAGAAACCACGCCATGAAACGCATCACGCTCATTTGTCTTCTGATACTTGTTGCCGCACCGTTCGCTTCGGCGCAGGATTGGGCCAAAGCAGCGCTCGCAAAATCTCCGCGGCACAGCGAGTGGGTGACGCTGAAGCACGACGGCCGCTCTGTGGAAACGTTTGTGGTCTATCCGGAATCGAAGGGCAAGACTCCGGTCGTGATCATCATCCATGAAATTTTCGGGATGTCGGACTGGGTGCAGGAGTTGGCGGACGAAGTTGCCGCCGCGGGCTACATTGCGGTTGCGCCCGACCTTCTCTCGGGCATGGGGCCGAACGGCGGACGTAGCAGCGATTTTGCCGAGGGCAAAACGATGGAAGCCGTGAGCCATCTGAATCCGGACCAGGTGACGGCGGATTTGAATGCAGCGGCGGACTATGCGATGAAGATTCCCGCGTCGAACGGGAAGCTCTTCGTCGGCGGATTTTGCTGGGGCGGGGGGCAGACTTTCCGGTTTGCCACCAATCGCGGCGATCTAGCGGCTGCGTTCGTTTTTTACGGGCCACCGCCTGATAAGGATGCAATGGTGCGGATCAAGGCCCCTGTTTACGGTTTCTTTGCGGGGAATGACGCGCGCATTGGGGCGACGATTCCCGATGCCATCGCGCAGATGAAGGCGGCGGGCAAGACGTTTGACTCTGTCACCTACGATGGCGCGGGACATGGGTTCATGCGTGCCGGCGAGGCGCCGGATGCAAAAGATGCCGACAAGAAGGCGCGTGCCGACGCGTGGGTGCGCTGGAAGAGTCTGCTTGGAAAATAGTTAGGCCTGTTTCTTTTCAAGTTCGGCCCAGCGCGCGTAGAGTGTGTCCACTGATTTCTGCGCTTCGTCCAATTGGCTGAGCGCGTTCTGAAGGCTCATTCTCTCTCTGGTGATAGCAGTATCTTCGAGGGCGAGACGTCTGGCTTGCAGAACCCGCTCTGCTTCATGGATGCGATCCTCGATCGTTGCGAATTCCCGGGCTTCGGTATAAGTGAGTTTCTTTTTTGGCGCGGAAGCGCGGGAAACTTCGTCGACACCAGGGCGAGGACGCCGATTTCCATCCGCGGATTTGGAAGCAGCCGCCAACTGCTCGCGTTGCCAGGTTTCCCATTGCGCGTAATCGGCAAAGCGCTCCGCGGCACCAAACCCATCGAGGCCGACCACGACGGTCGAAACCCGATCCAACATGAAGCGGTCGTGCGTGACGAGCACCAGCGCTCCGGGATATTCGAGCAAGCTTTCTTCCAGGATTTCCAGCGTGGGGATGTCGAGGTCGTTGGTCGGCTCATCGAGCAGCAAAACGTCCGCGGGTTGCAACATGAGCTGAGCGATCAAAACGCGCGCGCGTTCTCCGCCGGAGAGCCGGCCAACCCGCTGGTTCAAATTTTCAGATGAAAAAAGAAATCGCTCTGCCCACGCAGCAACATGAATTACCTGATCGCGATAAATCACCGCATCGCTGTCCGGCGCGAGTGCGCGGCGCAAAGTAATGTCTGGATCGAGCTCGCGATTCTGGTCGAAGTAGACAATTCGCAAGCCTTCGGCGCGGCGAATCTTGCCGAATTCCGGTTTGAGATCTCCACGCATCAGGCGAAGCAGCGTGGTTTTGCCGCTGCCGTTCGGACCCACCAGCCCGATTCGCATGCCGGAGGTGACGCTGAAGTGAATATCCTTGAAGAGCGTGCGGCTGCCGACGCCGAAGGAAACTCCGTCGAGAGTGATGAGTTGCTTGCTTTTGCGGTTGGTCGCGGAGAAATCGATCTCGGCGCTGGCGGTGCGGCTGCGGGCGTTCATCTCGGCAAGTTCGCCGATCATCTCATGGGCCTTGTCAATGCGTGCTTTGGCCTTGGTGGCGCGGGCTTTGGGGCCGCGGCGCAACCATTCGAGTTCCGTATGCACGCGGTTTTCCAGCGACTCCTGGCGCTTTTTCTGTGCGTGCAGGTATTCTTCTTTCGCTTCCAGAAATGCGCTGTAGTTTCCACTGACGCGCAATGCGCCGTCCTCGTAGGCGCGATTGAGTTCCACCATTTCATTGACGACGTTCTCCAGGAAATAGCGATCATGGCTGACCACGACGCAAGCAAACGGCGCATTCCGCAGAATGGATTCGAGCCATTGAATCCCGGCGAGGTCCAGATGATTGGTGGGTTCGTCCAGCAGCAAGATATCCGGTGCTTGCACCAAGGCTTCGGCAATCGCGAGCCGTTTGCGCCAGCCGCCGGAAAGCGTCGCGGCTTGCACATCGAGATCCGAGAAACCCGCGCGGCCCAGCGTTTCTGCAAAACGCGAGGCACGCTCCGATTCGGGAACCGCCGAACGTTGCAAAGCGCTTTCAATCACCGAACGAACGGTTACGCCCTGCGCATACTCTGAAATCTGGGCGACGTAGCTGAGCCGCGTCCCCTTGCGAATTGCCACATCGCCGCTGTCCGGCTTGACGCGGTCGATGAGCATCTCCAGCAACGTCGACTTGCCCGAACCGTTGGGCCCGATCACGCCGATGCGATCCCGCTCGGAGACAGTAAACGAAATATTCTGAAAGAGCGGCGCAACGCCGTATCTCTTCGACAGTCCTTGCGCGCTGATAATGGGAGGCAATTTTCTCGGTCTTCTCCTCTACATAGTTTAACCTTGAGAGGGATGACGGCGGAAACTCAGCGAACGGCGAATTCCGTGACAGGCGAGATTCATTCTTGATTCACAACTTTGACGCTGTGGTTCTTGGCGGCGGCGCGGCGGGACTGATGTGCGCGATCGAGGCCGGCAAACGCGGGCGGCGCGTCGCCGTGCTTGAGCATGCCGATCGCATCGGGAAGAAAATCCTAATCTCCGGCGGCGGCCGATGCAATTTCACTAATATTTATTGCCGGCCAGAGAATTTCCTTTCCGCGAATGAACACTTCGCGAAGTCCGCACTCGCTCGTTTTACCCCCGCGTACTTCGTCGCGTTAGTCGAGAAGCATCGCATTCCCTACCACGAAAAAACGCTTGGGCAACTCTTTTGCGACCGTTCCGCGCAGGACATCATCGACTTGCTTGAAAGAGAGTGCCGTGAGGCCGAAGTGCAAATATTTGTACGGAGCCGCGTTCAGGAAGTGCAGCGCGCCACGGAGTTTGTCGTGCGCACTGCGTCCGACGAATTTCGAGCGCCCGCCCTGGTGGTTGCGACCGGCGGACTTTCGATTCCAAAAATGGGTGCGACGTCCTTCGGGTACGATCTGGCGCGTCAATTCGGCTTGAAGATTGTCGAGACCAAGCCTGGCCTCGTGCCCTTTGTCCTTTCCGGCGAAGATCGGAGCCGTTACTGCGATCTGGCCGGTGTTTCCGCGGAAGTGGTTACGAGGACCGACCATCACGCATTTCGCGAAAAAATGCTGATCACTCATCGCGGCTTGAGCGGCCCAGCAATTCTGCAGATTTCTTCTTATTGGGCGAAAGGCCAGCCCATCGAAATCGATCTGGCCCCGGAGCGCGAAATCGTGCCGGAGATTCGCGCCGTCAAGTTTCGCAACCGCACCGCCGCGCGCAATGCGTTTCAAGGAATTGTGCCGAGGCGTTTGGCCGAACGCTGGCTGGAGAACCATCCCCCCGCAGCGTGGAACGATGAAGCCCTCGCAAAATGGGAAAAGCAGATTCACGAATGGGTGATCGAGCCTGCTGACACGGAAGGCTACGAAAAAGCAGAGGTGACGGCCGGCGGCGTAGATACCGCCGAATTGTCCAGCAAAACGATGGAATGCCTAAAGGTGAAGGGATTGTTTTTTATCGGCGAAGTCGTGGACGTCACCGGCCAGCTCGGCGGTTTCAATTTTCAATGGGCGTGGGCCTCCGGCGCGGCCGCGGGCCGCGCTTTATGAAGGAACCGAGGCGCGACGAGCGCCAGCGCGTGCCGGGGCGGCCGGGGCCTGTGCCGCTTTTGCTTCTTCGGCGGCGGCGAATTCCTCGTACGTGCCCTTGAAGTCGTCGATCTTACCGCCATGGAAATGCCAGATGCGCGTGGCCACTTCGTCGATGACGTCGTGGTCGTGCGTGACCAGCAGCACCGTCCCGTCATAACGCTGCAGCGAGATGTTCAGCGCGTTGATGGATTCCAGATCGAGGTGGTTGGTCGGCTCATCCAGCACCAGGAAATTCGGCTTCTGCAGCATCAGTCGGCAAAAAATCAACCGCGCGGACTCGCCGCCGGAGAGCGCCCGCGTGGGCTTCAGCGCATCTTCACCGCTGAAGAGCATTTGGCCCATCAATCCGCGCAGCTCTTGCTGAGAGGCAGAAGGATCGAATTGCCAAAGCCAGTCGATCGCCGTCATGCCTTTGGTGATCGATTCGCCGTGATCCTGCGCGAAGTAGCCCACCGTGACTTCATGGCCCCATCGCACCTCGCCGCCATCGATTGGAAACCGGAGGTCCTTGTCCTCGATGAATCCCGGTGCATTGCGAACCAGTGACTTCAGCATGGTCGTCTTCCCGACGCCGTTGCGGCCCATCAACGCGATTTTTTCGCCACGAATCACACTCGCCGAGAATTTCGGAATCACCTTCAAATCTTCGTACGATTTCTCGACGCTGCGAATTTCCAGCGGGTGCTTTCCCGAATTCCGCTTCATATCAAACTTGATGTACGGCCGCTGGATGTTGCTTCTCGCCAGCTCCGTTGTTTGCAAGCGCTCGACCTCTTTCTTGCGTGAAGTGGCCTGCGCGGAACGCGTGCCGGCGGAAAACCGCGCGATAAAGTCCTGCAACTGCGCGATCTTTTTCTCGCGATTGGCGTTGTCCGCCTCGATGCGCCCGCGAATCTGCGTCTTTGCCACCACCATGTCGTCGTACCCGCCGCCGTACATGATGATCGTCTCGTAGTCGATGTCCGCGGTGTACGTGCAGACGCTGTTCAGGAAGTGGCGGTCGTGCGAGATGACGATCAGCACGCCTTCGTAATCACAGAGATATCTCTGCAGCCAGTGAACGGAGTCAAGGTCCAGGTTGTTGGTCGGTTCGTCGAGAAGCAGGGCCGTGGGATTTCCAAAGAGCGCCTGCGCCAGCAGCACGCGCACCTTCTGTCCACCCTGCAATTCGCCCATCTTGCGTTCGTGCAGCGAATCTTCGATGCCCAGGCCGTCGAGCAGCACCGCCGCGTCTGCTTCCGCCGTGTAGCCGCCTTCTTCCCCGACGATGCCTTCGAGTTCCCCTAGGCGCATGCCGTCCGCGTCGGTCAGATGATCGTGTGGCTTGGCGTACAGCGCGTCGCGCTCTTCAAGAGCCTTCCAGAGCGAGGCATTCCCCATGATGACCGTATCGATGACTCGGTACTGGTCAAAGGCAAACTGGTCCTGGCGCAAAACGCCCATCTTTTTCGGGCGCGTGACGGATCCGCTGGTGGAGTCGAGTTCCCCAGTCAGGATCTTCATAAATGTGGATTTGCCGGCGCCATTGGGCCCGGTGACGGCATAGCGACGGCCAGCCATGAAGGTGCAGGTCACGTTCTCAAACAAGACCCGAGGGCCGAACCGCATAGTGATGTTGTTGACCGAGAGCATAACCCTCTAAGTATAGCGTGAATTTTGCATTCGCGCTTGCTCCCGATTCTTCCCAGTTGGTCAACGGGATTGCACGGTGCTCTTCATTCGCGACTTGCCCGCAGCAGCGGGCGCATTGCTTCGGGTCCTCCAACGTCACGGCCCCCTGGTAACTCTTGTAGGCTTCCTCTGGCTTCCCAAGGCTGGACTGCACCCGGGCAATGTTACCCAGCGTCAGCGCGATTCCTGGCTTTTGGCCCAAGCTCCGCTTGATAGCCAGGGACTCCCCATAATTTCGCAGCGCCTCTTCCGGCTTACTGAGCTGTTCATAAGCAGCCCCAATCGCATTCAAGATCGTGGCCTTACCGTCGAGGTTGTCGAGTTGGACGGCCAGGCTGAGCCCGCGGTTCAGGTAGTCCAGAGAGCCCTTTGGATTCTTACTTCTGATTTCCACGCGGCCGGCGGCCAGCAGAGCGTCTACGTGATTTGAGTCGGTCGCCAATACCTTCGCAAGCTCCACTCGCGCCTTGTCGTATTCTCCAGTGGATTCGTAAAGTCCCGCGAGAAGAAAACGGACATCCATATCATCCGGGGAGGCCTTCTCCAGATTCTCGTAAGACTCGATGGCTTTGCGGTTATCGTTCGAGACATGAGCATAATTCGCTTGAATCAAATACCGTTCCTGCGGCGGAAGCTTGTCGCTCAAGTCCACGGCTTTCCGGGAAAACTGCTCGGCTTTATCGTCATTTCTGAGGTTGCTATAGGTCAGCCCCAGTTTCGAATAAGCCAATGCGAACTCGGGATCGGCCTGCACGGACGCCTCAAAACGTTTTGCGGCTTCCAGATGATTCCCCTGGCGCACCAGCTCCATCCCTTCGTTGTAGTTCCGAAGTGCTGGCAATGAATTGGAAGACGGGTGAAACGACTTAGCGCGCAGTTCTTGGAGCACATCGGTGGAAAGCGAAAGGTTTTGCTGGATGGATTGGGCAAGTTGGGCGATCGCCGGCAGCAGCGCCTTCTCGTTAGCCGCCTCTGCTTTCAGGGGGATCGTGTGCTGATGCTTGAGGTCCCGGAGCGTGACGTCAATACGAATCTGGTCCCCGACTTTGAAGTATTGTCCCCAGACCACTGTATCGGCGCTCGAAAACTCCGCCAGCCGCCGCACCGTGTCCTGATCGAACATGGCATTCTCGGGAATCCGCAGGTCTTTTAAGACCTGATGCACCCGATCGGAGGAAATCATTCGCAATGAGTTCGATTGACCCACATCCGTTCGCAACATCTCCGCGAGGTTTGGCCCTAGCCAATCCATGGATAAATCGGTAGAAGCATTGCGAAACGGCAAGACCACGAGCGAAACGTCGGGCCCTTTCGCTGCTTTGCCCCCTGTTTTGGACGTGAGTTTGCCGCTCAACGCCCATCCGCCAATGGCGACGGCAGCGGCTAGCGCGCCCGCGGAAACCCACTTCCACGCAAGCGTGCGCTGGGGCGGCGCCGCTTGCATCATCACGGAAGCCGAAACCGGGCGCTTCCCCTGCCACGCGTCGAGGTCCGCGATGATTTCCTGCGCACTCTGGTAGCGCAAATTCAAGTCGCGCTCCAAGCACTTGCTAACGATGTCGCTCAATCCCTTCGGAATCGTGGTGTCGAGGTCCGCGGCCGGCACCGCACGCTCCTGGTTGCGCTTCAGCAAGCTTGCCAGGGCCGTGTCTGCTTTGTAGGGCAGCTTGCACGTCAACAGTTCGTAGAAAATCAGTCCCACGGCAAACAAGTCGGAACGCGCATCGAGTTGCCTGCCCATCCCTTGTTCCGGCGACATATACTCGATGGTCCCTAGCAGCGCCCCAGTTTGTGTCATGCCATCCGACTGCAGCGAACGCGCCAAACCAAAGTCCATCACCAGGATGCGCCCTTGTTTGTCCTGCATGACGTTTTGCGGTTTCAAATCCCTATGAATGACGCCGGCAGAGTGCGCGGCATCCAGTGCCATGCACACCTGTCGAATGATCTCGACGGCCGCCTCGGGTGGCAGCTTGCCTCTATCAATCAGCATCTTGCGGAGATCGCAACCCTCGACGAACTCCATGGTGATGAACTTCACGCCGCCTACTTCAGACAAATCGTGGATGCGAATCACGTTTCGGTGCGTTACCTGGCGTGCGGTCAGCAATTCCTGTTTGAAACGCGCCAGAATGGCCGGGTGCACCGCCAGGTCCGGACGGATCAGCTTCAGCGCGACAACGTGATCCACCTCTCGATCGACGGCTTTGTAGACCGTACCCATTCCGCCCTCACCCAGCACTTGCAGAATCTCGAAACGCCCGCCAAGTACGTCACCAGGTTGGAATTGATCTTTTCTCGGGAAAACTTCGGAAAGCCGTGGTCTCCCGGGAACAGGCGTGGGAGATGCGTCTACAAACGTTTCTTCTGGCGCCGCGCTGCCGGGTGCCGGGCCTGTCGCTGGCGTTTCTTTAAGAAACGCAGCTCCGCCCGCGTCGCGATGAAAATCGCTCGCGGAGCTATCGCCCTTCGCGGGCGCGCGGGTTCCGCCGGCCCCGCCTACACCGGTATTTTCAGGGCTGGCCTTTTTTGGTTTGGGCTCTTCCATGCAGTTCTAGACGCTATTTGACGCACCTTTACTTATCTATCCAGAGACAGAAAGCTACGGTCGAGTTTAGAGAAGTATATACCTACGAGGACTTTAGGCTATATTTCTGTTTCAAAAACTGCCGGGTACACCTCTCCTCACGGTAACCCAAACGCATACAACGCCGAACCCGCCGCGACTGCCACATATTGCTTCCCGTCGACTGCGAAGGACATCGGCCCCGCAAAAACCGATGAGCCGCACTGGAAGTGCCACAGCGCCTTTCCTGATGCCGCGTCAAGCGCGATGACGTTTCCCTCGGCGTCGCCCGTGAATACCAGTCCGCCCGCAGTAGACAGCACGCCGGCCCAACTTGGCGAATTGTGCTTCCATTCCCACTTAAGCTTGCCAGTGGCGGGATCAAGAGCCCGCAAAGCGCCCCAGAAGGGCTGCGCCTCGTCGTTCGGAAAATAAGCGGAGCCATAGTAGGCATGGCCGGCATCGTAGGACTGCGGCGCGGTCGAGAAGATGTCGCATTGCTCGCGTGCCGTCACGTAAAAAAGTCTGGTCTGCGGATCGTAGGTCGGTGACATCCAGTTCGTAGCTCCGAAGGCTCCCGGGCAGACTTTATTCCCTTCCAGCGTCGGCGAGGCACTCTTGTCTGGCACAGGACGCCCTATGGCGTCTTTCGAGCTGCTCCAGGAAACTTTGGCGTAGCTCGTGGCGGAAAGGAGTTTCCCGTTGGTGCGATCGATGACGTAGAAAAAACCGTTGCGGTTCGCCTGGGCAATCAGTTTGCGATCGCTGTCGTCGATCATCACCGGAACTTGCGTCGCATCATAGTCGTGCTCATCGTGCTGCGTGAATTGGAAATGCCACTTTAACTTGCCCGTGTCAGGATCGAGCGCTAGGAGGGAGTTGCTGTAAAGATTGTCGCCCGCGCGCCCTTCGCCGCGATTCGAAGGCGCGGGGTTACCGGTTGTCCAGAATGTGGTGTTGGTTGCGGGGTCGTAAGTCCCCGTAATCCATGCGGGTGCCCCTCCGGTCTTCCAGGACTCGCCTTCCCAGCTTTCGTGTCCCGGCTCGCCGGGACCAGGGATCGTGTAGAGGCGCCATTTTCTCGCACCCGTCGCGGCGTCATAGGCATCGATAAATCCGCGAATCCCGTATTCGCCACCCGATACACCGACAATCACGAGATTCTTGATCACCAGCGGAGCTAGCGTGAAGCTGTAGCCCTTGGAATGCTCGGCCGCATTCACGTCCCAAACCACATTGCCGGTCTTGCTGTCCAGCGCGATGACGTGCGCATCAAGCGTCGCCACGAAAACTTTGTCGCCTAGAATCGCAACTCCGCGGTTCACTCGCCCGCAGCACGGCCTGATATCGGGCGGGAGAGTCTGCTGGTACGTCCAGATGGGGCGCCCCGATTTCGCATCCAGCGCAAAGACTCGATCGTCTTGCCCGGTGGCATACAAGACTCCGTCTACAACCAGCGGCGTCGTTTCGAATTTCCCGCCCGCCATCGTCTGATAACCCCACTTGGGAACCAGCGCCGCCACATTCGAAGCGTTGATCTGGTCCAACGCGCTGAATCGCCGCCCCGCGTAATCGCCGGAATACATCAGCCAGTTCTGCGGCTCTTTCCCAGAATCCAACAGCCGCTGTGCCGTCACCTGCGCGTGAGCCGATGGCCCCGAGCAAATAACAATCGCCAATAAGATAAAGGCAGCGCTTCTGGGCATCGTTGGCCGCTTCATTGGGCACCTACCGCAAGCAAGTACGCGATCAAATCCTGCAGGTCTTTATCGCTCAACATTTTCTGATCGTAAGCCGGCATCAGCGATTCACGGCTCTTCTCATAGGATCTCAGTTTGTCCTTCTGCAGCAGCCGCAATTGCTCGCGCGTGTCCATCATTTGCAGCGTGAAATTGTCTTCATTCAGCACCACGCCAATCAACTTCGTTCCATCCGCTGTAACCACCGTCACGGTCTCGTATTCCTGCGAAAAATCTTTCAACGGTTCGGAGATTCCCTGCGCCAGCCGCTTGCTCGGATCTCGCATGGAATCCGCAAGATATTCAAACGACCTGGAACCTCCCACGGAACTGAGATCCGGCCCCAGACGCCCGCCCTTGCCGTTCACCATATGGCACGTGCCGCAAGCCGCTGTTCCGTAAAAGAGTTCCTTGCCGTGAGCGGCGTTTCCCGCTGTCTCCGCGGAGGCCTTCTTCTCCACGCTTCGCAGATAGGCAATCACCTGCCAGATTTCTGCGTCCGACATGCCGACTCCGATTCCTCCGTTCGTTGCCGATGGCATTGCTGTTCCAGCGATCCCATCGTGGATGTTGTGAAACATTTCCGAGTCAGTGCTGCCATGGCGCTTCTGGGCGCGTGTGAGTTCCGGTCCCCGCCCTCCACCCCGCGCGCCTAACCCGTGGCAAAACGCGCAGTTCGCTCGGAATTGGGACTCGCCCAACTTCGCCGCCTTCGGATCGCTCGAGAAGGGATTCTTGTCTTGCGCGTGCAGCGTCAGTCCCGTAAAGCAGAGAAACACTATGGCGATAAATCCGGCAGCAAGGGCCGTCTGCTTTTGCCAGCAGCGCAAAAACCTCGAATAAGTTCCGCGTGTCGATTCATTCATGTTATCCGTTTATCCGTGAGGCTCCTTACGTTGAAAATTTCGCAATGCACGCCGCATTCCTCTCGTGGACGCGCCAAAATCTCCAATTCCAGCAAATATACCACCCGCTGCTACTAGCAGGCGTGACGCTTGGCCGCAAAGCCCACGGCTCACTGCACCGGCGAATTAAAATTCCCCGTAACGGCTCGGAATCCCGGATCTTTCTTCGCGTCATACCGGAGGCTCGCACGATTCAAAACTTTGCCGTTCAGGATCACCATATCGATTTTGCGTGAATCACTGATTCGTACCGCGGGATTCCCCGACACGATCACCAGGTTGGCGAGTCGTCCCGCCTGCAAACTTCCCCATTCCTGCTCTGCGTGCATTATCTGCGCCCCGTTATAGGTCGCCATTCGAATCGCTTGCAGCGGCGTCATTCCCGCCTCCACCAGCAATTCCAGTTCGTGATGGATAGCCTCCCCTTGAAACACTCCGGGGTACGGAGCATCCGTACCAGCGGCTACCAACACGCCAGCATCCTGAAGTTTCTTCACGTTGCGCTTCATCTCGTCAAAACCCGCGGCGGACTTTTCGGCATCCTTTTGTTCGGTCTCGCTTAGTTTCCGCGTTGCTTCCGCGCGCAATTCCGTCAGAAACCACGGCGGAGTCGTCTCCGCGATCAACGGTTCATCAAGAAACCGCAAATCAGCCAGCCTCCGTCTTCCGGAATATTCCTCCACCACCAGAGTAGTAATGACGAACATCTTTCGATCATGGATTAACTGAATGTCATCGGCCGGCATTTTCCGCGTCGGCGCGTGCGCGAATCCGTCGATTCCAGTTCGCACCAGATCCGGCGACCCGTTGCGCTCCCACTGGTCAATGACCACTCGAATCTTTTCCTTGTGCGCCTCTTCGACCAATTTCCCGAGCATGCGATCGGAGAGATTCACATAACCCTTGATCAAATCCACCTTCGCACGTTTGTCTCGCTGCACAAATTCCGGAATCTGCGCGCGTGAAGTCAATGCGTACGCAAGATCAGGCCAAGCCGGATCGCTCGCGTCAATCATCGCGCCGGTGCAATAAATGCGAGGCCCAAGCAATCGTCCACTGGCGACCTCCTGGCGCAACTGGAGGATCCATGGCTGATAATTGCCCGTGTCCAGCAATGTTGTAATTCCGGAATAAAGCATGGCGTTGAAATACCGCTGGTATCCCAGCAGGTCCACGCTGATTCCGTCCCAGCCACCTTGCAGGTGGACGTGCATGTCCGCCAGGCCGGGCATGACGGTCATCCCCTGCGCGTCAATGATCTGCGCGTCGCGCGGAACGGCTCCCGCGGCAGACGCCCCCGAATATTCGATTTTGCCGCCTCGTAGAATTATCGCGCCATCTTCGGTTGGCTGCCCACCGATTCCATCAATAATCCTCGCGTGAATGATCGCGATTGGCTTTTCTTGCGCTGCCAGCCCCTGAAACGAAAAAATCACTCCGATCCCAAACGCCAGCAACGCGCTTCGCCGATTCATTATGCTCACCCCTGAACAATTCGAATGAAATGTATTTCCTCCCGGACCCAGTGCAACTGCGGCCCTCATCATATACAATCCCCGCGGAGAAACCGATGACCCAGACTCCGAATAAGCCGCGCATCGTCATCGGTTCCGATCACGCCGGATTCCCGGTCAAAGAAACAATCCGAAAATATCTCCAAGCAGCCGGATATGCCGTCGACGACCAGGGCACTTCCTCGGAAGAATCCGTGGACTATCCCGACTACGGAAAGGCCGTGGGCGAACGTGTCGCTTCAAAACAAGCCGATCTCGGTATCGCTGTCTGCGGCTCCGGTATCGGCATTTCCATTGCCGCCAACAAAGTCCCTGGCATTCGGGCCGCCCTCGCCCATGACGTCATCACCGCCCGCCTCGCCCGAGAGCACAACGACGCCAACGTCCTCGCCCTCGGCGGCCGCATAGTCACCCCTGAAGCAGCCCTAGAAATGGTGCAAACTTTCCTGACCACCGCCTACTTCGGCGGCCGCCACCAGCGCCGCCTCGACAAAATCGCCCAAATCGAGCGCAATGTCCATTTGTAAGAGTGACATTCATTGTGCCCCTCTTCTCTGGGAGCTCTGTGTTCTCTGCGGACTCTGCGTTGATTCCTTCTTTCGCCTTAGACTGTCAGTTTTCAACGATTGACCGGTTCAACCTGCCACCTCAAACTGGCTTTCGCACCACCCATCCGATAAAATCGCTCCACTGCCCACATGCTGCCGTCAGATGGGCCGGGCAATCGAGGAATTACTATGAGCAAAACCACAGACTCCAATGACCGGATGAATCGGCCGCTTGACGCCGTCGATCCGCAAATCGCGGACCTCCTCCGTGAAGAAGCCAAACGCCAAGCCACAGGTCTGGAACTCATCCCCTCGGAGAACCTCGTTTCCGAAGCGGTCCTCGAAGCCATGGGCTCGATCTTCACGAATAAATACGCAGAGGGTTATCCGGGAAAGCGCTACTACGGCGGCTGCGAGTACGCCGACAAGGTCGAGCAACTAGCCATCGATCGCGCTAAGGAGCTCTTCGGCGCGGAACACGCCAACGTGCAGGCGCATTCCGGCACTTCGGCCAACGTCGCGGTGTATATGTCCACGCTGCAAAAGGACGACGTGGTCCTGGGAATGAATCTCTCTCATGGCGGCCACTTGACGCACGGGCATCCTCTGAATTTCTCCGGCCGCATGTACAAATTCGTGGCCTACGGGGTGAAAAAGGAAGACGAGCGCATCGACTACGACGAAATCGAACGCCTGGCCGCCGAGCACAAACCAAAAATGATCGTCGCGGGCGCCAGCGCGTATTCGCGCATCATCGATTTCGAGCGCATCGGCAAGGCCGCGAAGTCCGTTGGTGCGCTGTTTTTTGTCGACATGGCGCATATCGCAGGACTCGTCGCCGCTGGCGTTCATCCCAGCCCCGTGCCGCACGCCGATATCGTTTCCACAACAACGCATAAAACGCTGCGCGGCCCGCGCGGCGGATTGGTGCTGTGCAGGGCCGCGTTCGCGAAAGAATTGGACAAACTGACATTCCCCGGCACCCAGGGCGGCCCACTAGTGCACACGATTGCTGCCAAAGCCGTTTGCCTAAAGGAAGCCATGGAACCGTCTTTCAAGGACTATCAGAAGCAAGTCGTCGCCAACACCAAAGCGATGGCCGCCGCCGTCGCCAAGCACGGATTCCGCATCGTCACCGGCGGCACGGACAACCACCTCTTTTTGATCGAAGTGCACCCGCGCGGCATCACCGGAACAGACGCCGAAAAAGCGCTCGATCGCGCAGGCATTACTGTCAACAAAAATTCCATTCCGTTCGATCCTCTCCCGCCCATGAAGGGCGGCGGAATCCGCCTGGGCAGCCCCTCGGTCACCACACGCGGCATGCGCGAACCGGAGATGGAACACATCGGCAACTGGATCGCGGAGATTCTCTCCAACATCGGCAACGCCGAAGTCGAGCAGCGCGTGCGCAAGCAAGTTGCGGATCTCGCCGCAAAATTCCCAATTTACGAAGCCCGGCTCCGCGGCGGCTCGGCTCGAATCGAGCACGCCCACGTTTAGCCCAGCCGCAGTCCCAAAGAGCTCCTCATGAATATTTTCAAAGCCACCGCAGATTTCGAGCGCTGGCTGGGTGGCCAGCTACCGATAATTCGCCAGGATCTTGCTCTCAAGCACCAGCACATGGCGGAAGCGGCGTTTCCCTTTTTCCGCGCCACCTTCTACCGTTGGCTGCAACTCTGGCCTGAGGTTTGCGCTTCTTTGGTGAGAGCCCCGGCGGTTTTAGGTGTGGGTGATCTGCACATCGAAAACTTCGGGACGTGGCGGGATGAAGAGGGACGTCTCATCTGGGGAGTCAACGATCTCGACGAAGCATGGCCCGCGCCCTACGCGCTGGATCTGGTGCGGTTGACTACCAGCGTCTATGTCGCGATCCAGGCGGAGCACCTGTGCATTGCGAAGCGCGCCGCTTCCGAAGCCATTGAAGAAGGTTATCGAGACGCCCTGGCAGCTGGCGGCAAAGCCTTCATACTTGCAGAAGACCATCGCTGGCTGCGCTTGTTGGCATTGGGGAAACTTCGCGACCCGGTGCACTTCTGGGACAAGCTGGCGCACCTACCCCCGTACACGGCTAAGCCACCAGGAGATGCACGCAGATTGCTGGAGAGTTCGCTTCCCTCGGCTCGAGAAGGATATCTTTTGAAAAGAAGAATCGCGGGGCTGGGCAGCCTTGGGCACCCCAGGATTCTTGCCTTGTCCCGGTGGCAGGGAGCGTTCATTGCTCGCGAAGCAAAAGCCATTCGGCCCTCGGCTTGGGTTTGGGCCAAGAAGGCGCCGTCCACAGAGATTTATTGCGACAAGCTCATAGAGCTCTCCATTCGCGTCCCCGACCCCTGTGTCCGTTTTCATGGGCGGTGGGTCGTGCGGCGTCTTGCTCCGGACTGCTCTCGCATTGAGCTTGCATCCCTCTCAAAGGATCGCGATGAAGCGCGGTTGCTTTATTCGATGGGATGGGAAACGGCCAACATGCATTTCGCTACACCTCAGGCGATCGCCAAGGTGAAGCACGACTTGGCAGCGCGACGGGGCCGCTGGCTGCATAAGTCAGCAAAAGCCATGTTGGCGGCTACCCTTAAAGACTGGGAAAAATGGCGCCGCGATTGGAAGCGTTCTGCACCGCGTTAGACTCCGCCGACGGACCTGTCCTCATCCCCGGCGCCCCAACTGGAGTTCCGCTGAACTAAGACTGTCCTCCGGGTCAGTAGATTCCGGATAAAACTGCGCGTAGCTTCACAATTGACTGGGATGGGAAGCCTACTCGCAACCGTGCTGCTCGCTGTTCCGCTCTTCATCTGGCTGAGCGGGATAATTCTTCTGACTGATTCACAATGGAAGTTGGCGCGATGCTCCAACGCGCCGCGCGGTAGCTCCCCGCTCTCCCGGAATTCCTATTCTCCTGCAATCGCCTCGCGCCCGAGTTCGAATCAGGCCGCCAGGCGGTGGACGAGGTGAGCCGATGATGGATACTGAAGCCTTCCGTGAATTCAAGACTGGATTAACTCTCCTGCGGGACAATTACGCGATAAAAGCCCTACCCCATATGCGGCGGGCCGTGGATCTCGACAAAAACAATCCCTACTACATGTCCTACCTGGGCGTGGTGCTGGCGCGCTCGGAGGGGAAATGGGGCGAAGCGGAAAGACTTTGCGATTCAGCCGTTCGAATGAAGCGTAATCAGGCGCAACTGTACTTGAATCTTGCCGAAGTCTATGCCACGGCCGGGCGGCGCGACGACGCCGTTGACGCCTTGCAGACCGGGCTCAAATATGCCCGCCGCGATATCCGCCTCACGATTGCGATGAACAAACTAACAGCGCGCCGGCCTCCCGTGCTGAGCTTCCTCGGCCGCAGGCATCCAATAAACAGGCAGCTGGGAGTCTTGAGGCACCGAGCCATGCGGCTGTTCTCTCAGTCAGCCTAAACCGATCTCTCCACCCCCAAACACAAGAACGGGCGCCCTATCCACTGGGACGCCCGTTCTTGCTTTTATCGATCGGTTTGGCGGAATTGCTCAGAACCCTGCGCGAACTAACGAGAGGAGTTGCTGGCGCCAAAGTTATAGCTGTGCTGGATACCCATTTCCATAAGGATCTTGATCCCGATGCCGAACATGCCGGTCGGGAGGACGTCCCTTCGAACAACTTCCGCGAGGTATTCGCGTGCCATGGAAGCGGGATCATGTGAATACGGCATGGTCACAAACAGCCGCATGCCGACTTCATACTGCGGTTCGCTGGATTGAAAGAAGACACCGGAGCGGGAAACGCTGACAGAACCGCGCATGTCTTCAAAGTGGTCTTTGTTGGGGTCCGAGGGACGGATGCGCATCAGCTGCGTAATCCGGCAGCGGCGGCTGCCGCGGCGCTCCGTATGTGAAAACGGCTGTTTGGTGGAATTTCCGGTTGGGATTCTTTTTGTCATCAACTCGTGCTGGGTCGCCAAGGGTAAACCATCTTTCCGGACAAACTCTGCGGACTATCCGAAAACAGTATAAGCCGCCGGCGACCACCAAACCTATAGTGAAAACGTACCCGGTAGAAAGTAGCACGTTTCGAGAAAATGGTAGTACGGAAGTACTCGAAAAGGAAGAGAGCGGGTGTGGAAAAGAGGCGGTAAATTACTGATAGAAAAGAGGAACTGAGGAGGGTGGTCCCAAATTGAGCCTCAGGACAGGTTTGGTACCAATTCGATACCAGGCCGGGGAGGAGTTATCCACAGGACATGACCTAAATGGTTCTCCCGTTAGGGGTTTTGCGACAAGGGCGAAATTAGGACCGGAATGGAGAGCGGCTGCAAAATTGCCGTACCAACCGGTGCGCGTGGGGTTCCTACAAATCGCCAATCATGACGCTTGGCATGGGCATGACGGCGGAGTTAGACGGAGGATGTCCCACTATGAGTCTAGGAACGCGCCAGGTCTTGCAGGCCGCAGAGCATGCCCGAAAGCAGATCAACTTAGATGCTGATTGCCGGGCAAATATCGCGTTGTTGGAAAACGCCGCAAGGGTAAACGGAGGCGCAAGCGCGAAACGTAAACCACGCGTCTTCGTTGCCGCCGAAAATCGATTGTTGCGCGAGGCGCTCTCCCGGATGCTGGTCAGGAACGGTGAGATTGAAGTGGTCGGAATGGACTTAGCGGAGACATTCCGGGCAGAAGATTTGCTTCAGGAAGAGACGGACATCCTGCTATTGTCCTCCCGCGGAAACCGAAATGAAGATTTGACCGCGGTTCGAGTTGTACGGACTACGGCTCCCAAGGTGCAGATTCTTCTGATCGGCGTTACGGGAGAGGAAGCGGAGTTTCTACAATGCGTGCGTGCCGGAGTTCGCGGCTATCTCCCGAGAGACGCTTCAGCGGAGGACGTCGTAGAGGGCGTGCGAGCACTGCAAAGCGGTAAAGCAATCTGCCCTGGGACGCTGTGCGCAACACTGTTCCGGTATATGGAACGCGAGGCGACCTCCTTTCCTTCCGCAAGCGTTCACCAGCAACTGGGATTGACGAGGCGCGAACAGCAGTTGATTCCACTCATCGCCGAGGGCCTCCCCAACAAGGAAATCGCCAATCGTTTCTGCCTCTCCGAGCAAACGGTGAAGAACCACCTCTATCGCATGAAGCACAAAGTCGGAGCAGGAGATCGCCTGGGCATTGTGCAGGTCTGCCGCACGCAAGGCTTCATGCCGTAATCTGCGGGTAGGCGATGCTGCGGGTATTACCGCGTGTGGTAGCTGGAATCAAAAAATATCGAGTGTGGCCAAGACCGCGCAGACCGCATCATATAATTCCAGTGTGACCCCAGGAGAGAAAAACATGGCGAAATATGTAATTCAAAGCCAGCGGGGTGCGCCCCCTCAGGGAGCGTACTCCCAGGGATGGCGGGCTGGAGACTTCATCTTCGTGACCGGAACGGGTCCGATCGATCCTCTGACCGGAAATCTGGTGGGAGATACCATCGAGCAGCAGACTGGGCAGACCATCGACAATCTTTCCGCAATCCTCGAGGCCGATGGGACTTCGCTGAGCGACGTGGTCAAAGTCACCGTGCACCTCAGCGATACTAGTCTCTTTGCCCGATACAACTCAGTCTATGCGCAGCGCTTTTCCCAGCCCTATCCTGTGCGCACAACGGTGGGCAGCGATCTGGGCCACACTCCCGGGATGCTGATCGAAATCGACTGCATCGCCTACAGTGTGAAAACAACGAGCAAGAAACGACCGCGTGCTGCAAAGAAGAAGGCGGCGCGTCGGAGAAAGTAGACTGCAACCCATTACGGAATAAGCGAACTCATTCCGAGAGAGATCGGTCGGCCAAAAATCAATTGTGGAGACTTGGGAGCGGATTCTTAACCTGTGACGTGAAGTGTCTTGTCGGTCGCCTGCAGCAGCGGCGCTTCGTGCCCTCGTGCTGAAACTTTTTCAACGGACTTGACCTCGCCATTCTGCACCAGCAGCGCACAATCAAAATTGTTTACCGTGGGGCAAACGTGCCGCGGAAGCAGGTAGAGCGCTTCCCCAACTTGCGGACCCGCGGCACCTCCCAGCACTGCCATGGGCAGATGCTCTTCGCTGGGCGAGAGCGGCGTCAACTCCGAATGCCCGACGACGACGCACGTAGGGACTCCGGAGTCGGCGGAGACCGCCTTGTGTCCAGCGTCGCAGGTGACAATTCCCGCTCGCGGTTGGCTCACCACGCGTGTCAACACCAGTACCGCCGGCCGATAGCCGTACTCGCTGGGAAGCTGCGCCATAGTGGTAGCGTCGCAATACACTACGGTCCCTGGCGAAACACGGTGGAGGAATCTTCCCTTTTGAAAGCCTTCAAAGGAAAGCGAGGCCGGAAACGTCGGCGTCCCCGCAGTGATCACTTCGGGCACAACCATTCCGCTGCGCTCAATCTCGTTGACAACTTTCAGCAAGCTTTCATAGCCGATATGGGCAGCTGCGGTCCGCGCGCCCTGTTCCAAGCTGCCATAGTGGCCGTCGTAAAAGTGCAGGCCGCGGAATTCCAGCCCAAGGCGGCCAATCGCACGCACAAGATCCACAACCTTGTCGCCGTGGCTCTGTTCGATGCCCGTCCGATCCATGCCGGGATTCATATCGAGAAAAGTCCCGACCCGGCTGCCGCGCCACTGCTCTATTTGCTGCTCGTTTTCGGTCAGGACGGAAATGCGCACCTGCGGAAACTGCTCGGCGATTTCCCGCACGCGCCGCGCATTGGCGCCCACGGCGGGATGTGCGAAGAGAACGTCTTCCGCTCCGCTGCGGCAGGCCACCAAAAGTTCCAGAGTCGTGGCGCACTTAAAGTTGCGGACGCCACGCTCGATCAGCATTCGAAGCGTGTAGCTCAGTTTTGCGGTCTTAATGTGCACGCGCCAGCGATTCCCTTTGCCGCCCAGCAAGCCCAAAGTGCGCTCGATGTTTGAGGCCACGATTTCCGGGTAAAGGAGCAGCGCAGGCGTGAGAACTTCTTCGAGCGCGCTCACGCGGTAGCGCGGGTCCCAGGCGAATTCACTTATCATAGATTTTTGCGCAGCCATTCCGGCCTCGATGATAACGCGTAAGGGCGGCTCAAGGCCACAGACCCCCGCAAATTCCACGCTGCGCGCGAGCGAACAGACAAAGTGGATTGACCATCTGATTCGCTGAGAGTAGTCTCTCTCAACCTTCGTGAGCGCAACGAGTCCCAATCTGAAAGAACAAACCAATCGGCCGGACTTGATTCGGGCTCTTGGTTTGTGGTCGGCCACGGCCATCGTGATTGGCGACACGATTGGCACCGGCATTTTTCTTGTCACCAGCGACATGGCTCGCGCCGTCGGGACGGCCGCCCTGGTTTTTGCCGCCTGGATCATCGGTGGGCTGATCGTGCTGTGCGGCGCCTTCTGTTATGCCGAACTGGGCGCGGCATTCCCCCAAGCTGGCGGCCCTTATGTCTACCTGAACCGCGGTCTCGGTCCCCTTTGGGGATTTCTTTTCGGGTGGATGAGCTCGTTTCTCGAGCGGCCTGTAGCTATGGCAACCTTGGCAGCCGGATTCCTGCGCTTCGTTGGATTTCTCTTCCCGTTTGTGGCCCTGCCAATGTTCACTCTTCATCTCGGTAGCTACGACTTCACCATTACCGCGGCCCAACCGCTCGCGGCGTTCGTGGTGTTGGCGGTCGCCGCGATCAATTATTTGAGTGTGCGCCTGGGCGGCGCTATTCAGGTGGTGTTGACCTCGCTGAAGATAGGAACGATCGCGGTGATTGTGGTCGCGGGCGTTTTGTACGGAAAGCACGCTGCCATCGCCGCCGCGCCCCAAGTCATGCACGTGGGTTTAGGAACGATCAGTGGCCTGCTGACCGCCCTGGTTCCTGCGATGTGGGCTTACAACGGCTTCAACGACCTCGGCGACGTGGGTGAAGAAATTGCGCACCCGCAGAAGAACATCCCGCGAGCCATCCTCCTGGGGCTGCTTACCGTGGCCGGCCTGTATCTGCTTGCAAATGTCGTTTACTTCCGTACTTTGCCATTCGCAGATCTAATGCAATCGCAGCACGTCGCGTCCGACGTGGTCCAGTCATTCGCCGGTTCTCGCGGCGCTGTCTGGTTGACGGTCGCCATGGCCATCTCCGCGCTCGGAGCCCTTCACGTGGTAGTCCTTACAGGGGCCCGCATTCCTTACGCCATGGCTCGCGATGGCGTATTCTTTCCCTTCGCCCGGCGCATTCATCCCACGTTTCGCACTCCCGGCGGCGCTCTGATCTTCCTCGGTTCGGTGGCGGCGTTGCTCGCACTTAGCGGCACATACGAAGAGCTCTACTCCCTGTTCGTTTTCGCCGTATGGATTTTCTTCGCCTTAACCGCCATCGCCCTGTTTCGCTTGCGTCGAAAGGAACCCGAGTTGGCTCGGCCGTACCGCGCCTTAGGACACCCTTGGACCACGCTCCTCTTTTTGGCCGCCGCCGTAGCTCTGACCGTCAACTTGTGGATGGTGAGACCAGTGCGCTCCTCGCTGGGCCTGGCGGTGATCCTGGCAGGTGTCCCTTTCTTCTACCACTGGCGCAAGAAGACCGGGCGATCCATCGAAACTGGGCAACAAAACTAGCGCGCTCTGACTGAGTGGCGGAAGATGACTTCCCGCCTCCGTTTGTGCGATTCTTTCTGCTCACTTGAGCTCGGGGGCGAGGTCCATGCTGAAAAAATTCAAAGATTTGTCGGAAAAGGAAATCCTCGCCATCGCCATAGCCGCCGAAGAGGAAGACGGCCGGATTTACGGCGAATTCGCTGACGCGCTGCGCGACGAGTATCCCTCGACAGCGGACATGTTCGAAGAGATGCGCCAGGAAGAAGTAGGACACCGCGACCGTTTGTTTGCGATGTTCCGCCAGCGTTTCGGCGATCACATTCCGCTCATCCGCCGGGAAAACGTGAAGGGCTTCCTGACCCGCAAACCGGTCTGGCTGGTCCGTCCGCTGGGCGTGAAAGTCGCCCGCAAACAAGCGGAGTTGATGGAGCTCGAGGCTAGCCGCTTCTACGCGCGTGCAGCAAGCAGGACAACCGATGTCTCCACCCGCGAATTACTGAACAAGCTCGCAGATGAAGAGAGAAAACACGAGCGCACCGCGGGCGAACTGGAAGAGAAACATCTAACAGCCAGCGCGAAAGCCAAGGAAGATGAATCACACCGGAAGTTATTCTTGTTGCAGGTAGTGCAGCCCGGTTTAGCCGGATTGATGGATGGCTCGGTTTCCACGCTGGCGCCCATTTTTGCTGCCGCTTTCGCTTCGCACAAGAGCTGGGAAGCGTTCCTCGTGGGACTCGCCGCATCCATCGGCGCCGGCATCTCCATGGCTTTTTCCGAAGGTCTTTCCGATGATGGATCGCTAACCGGGCGCGGCTCGCCGTGGCTGCGCGGCGCTGTCACTGGCTTAATGACTACCGCCGGCGGAATCGGACATACCTTGCCGTTCTTAATTGCCAATTTTCGCGTCGCCATGCTGGTAGCTATCATCGTCGTAGCGGTGGAGCTCGGTGTCATCAGCTACATCCGGCACCGCTACATGGACACCCCGTTCTTGCAGGCGGCATTTCAGGTAATTGTTGGCGGCGTCCTGGTTTTCCTTACAGGTTGGCTGATCGGCAGCGCCTAGAAAATAAACTTTTTATTTCTTAATCCGTCTGCGGCGCAGGAACTGGCGCAGGACGGTGACTGAAGGCGCCCCGGAGCCAGGTTTGCAAGCGATCCATGTAAATGTAAACCACCGGCGTCGTGAAAAGCGTCAGCATCTGGCTGAGGATGAGCCCGCCGACGATGGTGATGCCCAACGGACGGCGCAGCTCGGAACCAACACCCGATCCAAGCGCGAGGGGCATCGCGCCGAGAAGCGCGGCCATGGTGGTCATTAAGATCGGCCGGAAGCGCAGCAGGCAAGCCTTGTAAATCGCTTCAACCGGCGACAATCCCTCTTCCCTTTCCACTTGAACGGCAAAATCAATCATCAGGATGGCGTTTTTCTTGACGATGCCGATCAGCAGAATGATGCCGATCAGCGCGATGATATTCAGATCGGACTTGATGAACTGAATCGCCAGCAACGCGCCGATACCCGCGGAAGGAATCGTGGACAAGATCGTGATGGGATGAATAAAACTCTCATACAGGATTCCCAGAACGATGTAAACGGCGGCGAGAGCCGTAAGGATCAGGACAAGTTGATTGGAAAGCGAATCCTGAAACGCTTGAGCCGTGCCTTGAAAAGTAGCGTGGACGGTCGAAGGAACTTTCAGCTCCAGGCGCGCCTGCTCGATATGATCCACTGCCGGGCCGAGCGAAGCACCCGGCGCGAGATTGAAAGAAAGCGTGATGGCTGGAAAGATGCCCTGGTGATTAACGGATAGCGCCGTGTTGGAATGCTCGAAATGCGCGAAGGCGCTCAACGGAACAAGTTTTCCTGAGCTGGAAGGAACATAGATTGTCTTGAGCGCATCCGGCCCGGGCTGGAACTGCGGCGCGACTTCTAGCACCACGTGATACTGGTTGATGCCTTTGTAGATGTTGGAGACCTGCCGCTGGCCAAAGGCATCGCTTAGCGTGTTGTCGATGTCCAGGACAGCGACACCAAGCCGTCCGGCGGTGTCGCGATCAATCGCGATGACGCTTTCGAGCCCGTGCATCTGCTGGTCGGAATTGACGTCGCGCAATTCGGGAATCTTGGCCAGGCGTTGCTGCAGAATGGGCGCCCAGTGGGTGAGGTCGTCCAGACGGTCAGCTTGAAGCGTGTATTGGTATTGCGCCGCGCTTCCCCGGCCGCCGACACTCAGATCCTGCACAGCTTGTAAGTATAGGGAGGCGCCTGGAATTCCGCCTGTCTTGGAACGGATTCGTGCGATGACTTGGTCGGCGCTCAACTTTCTCTCACTCAGCGGTTTGAGCTGAGAGAACATGCGCGCCGTGCTGCCGCCGCTGCCGCCGCCGGTAAAAGAGATGACGTTCTCAACCGCAGGATCTTGCGCCACGATATCGGTAAACGTGCGCATTTTTTGTGACATGGACGCAAAAGAAAGATCCTGATCGCCTATGATGCTGCCGTTGATGCGGCCGGTGTCCTGCTGCGGGAAGAAACCCTTGGGCGTCTTGTAGAAGAGATAGCCATTCAGGCAAACCGTGCCGATGGTGACCAGCAAGATCAGGAACTGGTGCCGCAGCACCCACTTCAAAGAGAAATCATAGATCCCTAGGAGCCGGTTAAAAGCGTTTTCGGAAAACCGGTAGAAGATGTTGTGCTTCCCCGATTCATGGCGAAGGAAGCGAGCGCACATCATGGGGGTAGTCGTGAGAGAAACGAAAAGCGAAACTCCGATGGCCACGCTAAGAACGACCGCAAACTCGCGGAAAAGTCGGCCCACAATGCCGCCCATCATCAAAATCGGAATAAAAACGGCGACGAGCGAAGTGCTCATCGAAAGCACGGTGAATCCGATTTCACTGGCGCCCTTCATGGCGGCAGCGAAGGGTTTCATGCCGCCTTCCATGTGACGAGTGATGTTCTCGATCACCACGATGGCATCATCCACGACGAAACCCGTACAGATCGTGAGCGCCATCAAGGAAAGGTTGTCCAGGCTGTAGTGGCAAAGATACATCACCCCGAAAGTGCCGATGAGTGAAAGCGGAACGGCCACGCTGGGAATAATGGTGGCCCAGACATTCCGTAAGAATGCGAAGACCACGAAAATCACCAAGATGATGGAGATGACCAGAGCGACTTCCACGTCATGCACCGAAGCGCGAATCGTGGTAGTGCGGTCCACGGCAACGCTCAAATGCAGAGACGGAGAGATGGAAGCGCTGAGGACCGGGAGCAGCGCGGCGATGCGGTCCACCGTCTCAATCATGTTGGCGCCGGGCTGGCGAAAGACGGCGAGAAGCACAGCGCGCTTTCCGCCCGCAAGTCCCAGGTTGCGAGAGTCTTCGACGGAATCGATGACCTCTGCGACGTCGCGCAAGCGTACCGGGGCGCCTACGTGTCCCGCGACGATCAGAGGCTGATATTCGTACGCTTTGAAAATCTGGTCGGTATCGGTCATGGCCCAAGTTTGCTTGGGATCGGACAGGGCGCCTTTTGCGAGGTTGGCGTTGGCCGCCTGCAGCGACTTGCGAATCGTTTCCAGACTAATTCCGTAGCTATTGAGTTGATTGGGATTCACTTCAACGCGCACAGCGGGCCGGGCGCTTCCCCAGGTAAACACCTGGCCAACGCCTTCGACCTGTGCGAGCTTCTGGGCAAGGATGGAATCAGCAGCATCGTAGATTTCCGCGGGCGGGATGTTGTCTGAAGTCAGAACCAGCAACATGATGGGAGCGTCCGCCGGATTGACCTTGCGATAGGTGGGCTGGCCCGGCAGGTCAGCGGGAAGCTGGCTGCGCGCGGCGTTGATGGCGGCTTGGACGTCGCGCGCGGCGGCGTTGATGTCGCGATTGAGATCGAACTGGAGCGTTATGCCCGTGTTGCCGAGGCCGCTCGACGAAGTCATCTGCGTGACGCCGGCAATACGCCCGAACTGGCGCTCCAGCGGCGTCGCGACGGCAGAAGCCATAGTTTCCGGGCTTGCGCCCGGCAGGCCGGCGCCAACGGAAATCGTCGGAAAATCGACTTGCGGGAGCGGCGCAACGGGCAAGAATCGGAATGCCACGACACCAGAAAGCAGAATGGCGATGGTGATCAGCGACGTGGCCACCGGCCGTCGGATGAAAGGCGCCGAAAAGTTGGAAGAAAAATTCACGAATCAATCTCCGGGTGCAGTTCCGTGCGCTGGCTCCTCAATGGGATTGCCGACGCGGAACGCGAAGCGGTGTGCCAGCCAATCGAAAGCGAGATAAACCACTGGTGTGGTATAAAGCGTCAGCAACTGGCTGACGATCAGCCCGCCGACGATGGTGATGCCCAGGGGGCGCCGCAATTCTGAACCCACGCCGGTGCCCAGCGCGAGCGGCAATCCTCCCAGAAGCGCTGCCATGGTGGTCATCATGATGGGGCGAAACCGCAGCAGGCATGCTTCATAGATGGCGTCGAGCGGAGCCTTCCCTTCCTTGCGTTCGGCTTCGAGCGCGAAGTCGATCATCATGATGGCGTTTTTCTTGACGATGCCGATGAGCAGGATCATCCCGATCAGGGCGATCACGCTAAAATCCGTGCGGCAAATCAGGAGCGCAAGGATCGCTCCGACACCCGCGGACGGCAGCGTGGAAATAATCGTGATGGGGTGGATGTAGCTTTCGTACAAGATGCCAAGCACGATGTAAACCGTGATCACTGCCGCAAGAATGAGGATCGGCTCATTCGCGAGAGAGTTAAGAAACGCCGCTGCTGTGCCCTGAAACGTGGCCTGGAGGCTGGGCGGCATTTTCAAATCCTGCTTGACGCCGTTGATGGCGTTGACGGCGTCGCCCAACGAAACATTGGGCGCCAGATTAAACGACAGCGTGACCACCGGAAACTGGCCTTGATGGTTCAGCGCCAGCGCGGCGGCCCCCGGTTCGAACCTCGTGAATGCGCTCAGCGGAACCTGCGAGCCGTTCGACGACTTTACATAAATGTATTTCAGCGAATCCGGATTCTGCTGGAACTGCGGATCCACTTCCAGCACCACGTGATATTGATTCAGTTGCGTAAAAATCGTCGAGACCAGCCTCTGGCCAAAAGCGTCGTAAAGCGTGTTGTCAATATCTGCCGGAAGAATCCCCAGCCGCGACGCGGAGTCGCGATCGATCGTCAACGCCGCAACCAGGCCCTGATTCAACTGGTCGCTGGCGACGTCGCGCAGCTCCGGCAGTTTTTTCAGCCGATCGATAAACTGGGAAGTCCAGTAGGAGAGTTCCTTGGCATCAACGTCTTCCAGGCTGTACTGAAATTGCGTGCGGCTCACGCGGTCTTCCACCGTTAGATCCTGAACAGGCTGCAGAAACAGCGACACGCCATCCACCTTGTTGACTTCCGGCTGCAGCCGACGGATCACTTCGGTTGCGCTGATTTTGCGCTGCGCCAAAGGCTTCAGATTAATTTGAATGCGTCCGCTGTTGAGCGTGGTATTCGTGCCGTCGATGCCGATAAACGAGGAAAGGCTTTCGACAGCGGAATCCTTCAGGATGACTCCCGCCAGCTCCCGCTGTTTCTGCGCCATGGCGATGAACGAAATATCTTGCGCACCCTCGGAAACGCCGAGGATCACGCCGGTGTCTTGCACCGGAAAAAATCCTTTGGGAACATAAATATAGAGAAGGATCGTACCAACAAGAGTGGCGATGGTAATCAGCAGCGTAGTGGCGCGGAAACGCAGCACAAACTGCAGGGTCCGCCCATAAAAAGCGATGACGGCATTAAAAGCATTTTCCGATTTGCGATAGAACCAGCCTTCTTCTTCCTTTTCGTGATGACGGAGCAGTTTGGCGCACATCATCGGAGTCAGCGTGAGTGAAACGAAAGCGGAAACAAGAATCGTAACCGCCAGCGTGACGGCAAATTCGCGGAACAGCCGGCCGACGATGTCGCCCATGAAAAGCAGTGGAATGAGCACCGCGATCAGCGAAATCGTCAGCGACACGATCGTGAATCCGATCTGCTCGGCACCCTTCAGCGCGGCCTCCAATGGCGATTCGCCTTCTTCGATATACCGGCTGATGTTTTCAATCATGACGATGGCATCATCGACGACGAACCCGGCCGAAATGGTGAGCGCCATCAGGGAAAGATTGTTGAGGCTGTAGCCGAGCAGATACATCACCGCGAAAGTGCCGATCAGAGAAAGGGGAACGGCCACACTGGGAATGATGGTGGCGCGAATGCTTCGCAGAAAAAGAAAAATTACCATGACCACGAGCGCGACCGTAAGCACTAGCGTGAACTGCACATCTTCTACGGAAGCGCGGATGGTGGTGGTGCGGTCGGTGAGTATATCCACTTTAACCGAGGCGGGCAGCGCCCCTTTAAGTTGCGGCAGCAGTTTCGTCACTCGGTCCACGACGGCAATAATGTTAGCGCCGGGCTGCCGCTGAATATTCAGAATGACGGCGGGTTCCAGATTGGCCCAGGCGGCTTGTTTGGCATTTTCCACGCCGTCAACCACAGTCGCGACATCGGTCAGTCGTACCGGCGCGCCATTGCGGTAGGCCACGATGACCGGCCGGTAGCTGTCGCTGGAAATAAGCTGGTCGTTCGCTCCGATCGTGTAAGCCTGGTGCAGCCCGTCGAACGTGCCTTTGGCTTGGTCGACGTTCGCCTGGCCCAGGGCGGTGCGCAAATCTTCCAGACTCATGCCGTACGAGGCCAATGCCGTGGGGTTCGCCTGAATTCGAACAGCGGGGCGTTGCCCGCCGCTGATGCTGACGAGCCCGACTCCGGAGAGCTGTGAAATTTTTTGTGCGAGCGTCGTGTCCGCGAGATCCTCGACTTTGGAAAGCGGGAGAGCGGACGAACTGAGCGCGAGGGTCATGATCGGCGCGTCCGCGGGATTGACCTTGCTGTAGATCGGGGGATTCGGAAGCCCTTGCGGAAGGAGATTCGAAGCGCCATTGATGGCCGCTTGAACTCCCTGCTCCGCGACGTCAATGCTCAAGTCCAAGCCAAACTGGAGAGTGATAAGCGAACTACCGAACGAACTCGTCGATGTCATCTGGTTCAGGCCGGGAATCTGGCCGAACTGCCGCTCGAGCGGCGCCGTCACCGAAGAAGCCATCACGTCCGGGCTGGCCCCCGGATAAAACGTCTGCACCTGGATGGTCGGGTAATCGACTTGCGGCAGCGCGGAGATGGGGAGTTGCCGGAAAGCCACCCAGCCGATGAGGAGGACGCCAACCATCAGAAGAGTGGTGGCGACCGGCCGCAGAATAAACGGCCGTGACGGACTCATCGCGGAGATCCTCCGGCATGGCCCTTCGAGGGGCTCCCCGTTGGCGGCGGGCCCTGAGCGGGCGCGGGAGCAGATGAACCGCGGCCCGCGCCATTCGAACTGCCCGACTGACTCGGATTGATCTTGGTCCCATCCTGCAATTTATCCTGGCCGTCGATGACCACCATGTCGCCGGGATTCAAACCAGCGCTCAAGCCAACGCTATTGCCGGCCGTCTGCGCAATGGTGACGGGATAGATTTTTGCGGAGGTCTCTTTGGAGGCCGGATCTTTCGCAGCCGCATAGACGTAAGTGCCCTGGGGGCCGCGCTGAATCGCCGCGGTGGGAATGATGGTGAGGTTGTGCATCGTGTCAACGAGCAGGTGCACGTTTACAAATTGATTCGGAAAAAGTGAATTGTCTGCGTTGGCAAACATGGACTTAAGCTTGTAAGTCCCAGTGGTCAGATCAATCTGATTGTCGATCGTCTGCAGTTTTCCACTGGCAATTTTGGCGGTGTCGTCTCGGTCGTACGCATCAACAGTAAGCTGGACGCCGGCATGGAGTTTGGCGTTCACTTGCGGCAACTGATCCTGCGGCAAGCTGAAAATCACCGATATCGGCTGCAGCTGAGTGATGACCAGGAGCCCGGTGCTGTCGGTGGCATGCACGATGTTCCCGACGTCGACGAGGCGCAAGCCGATGCGTCCGCTGATCGGCGCCGTGATGCGTGAATAAGTCAACTGCAGCTTCGCGTTGTTGATCTGGCTTTGATCCGATTCGATCGCGCCGTCAAATTGGCCGACCAGCGCTCCCTGAGTGTCGAGCTGTTGCTGCGAGATGACGCCTTCCTTGAAGAGAAGTTTGTACCGTTCGAAATTGACTTCGGCATCTTTACGCTGGGCCACGTCCTTGGCGAGTTGCCCTTGTGCCTGCTCCAGTTGAACCTGGAAAGGCCGTGGATCAATCTGTGCTAGAAGGTCTCCTTCGTGAACAAACTGGCCTTCCTTAAACGCGATGCTGACGAGCTGGCCATCCACGCGGCTGCGAACGGTGACCGTATTGAAAGCCGTCACTGTTCCTAATCCATTGAAATAAACTGGTAAATCTCCACGCTGTGCGGTGGCAACCACGACCGGCACGACCATTCCGCCTGCGCCTGGTCCCCCCTTACCTTTGCTGGGTGCTCCGGGCGTGGCAGCATCAGCAGAAGACTTTGCGCTCTTCGCGTCGCGATAATACCAGCCACCAGCTGCAAGCACAGCGATAACGACAAGCCATGGCCACCAGAGCGTTTTAGACGACGCAGCACCGTGAGTGGCCTTGGCACCTCGTGCGCCGGGTTCGGGAAGGTCTATGGAATTGAGTTGACCCATTCTTTCGCTCCTGTCATGTACCACGGCTTTGCGAGCGAGTCTGTCTAAGACAGGACATTCGCAACTTCAATGCTGGAGGCAGCCCTAGATGATACCGAGAGTCGGCCGACAACAATAGCTTACGCCTAAATAAGACGGCTCTTGGGGGTGAATGGTTACGAAGGGCTTGGAGGTCCCCCTGAGGGCTGGACAGGGCCTTGAGACGGCAAAGCCCGGGCGGACTTCGGGTGATCGCCGCAATTTTCGTGAGTACAGAAATGGCCGAGAGACAGTAGACTGTGGCGGGTTATTGCCGGGTGTGGAAAGCAGTACCAAGAATTAGGTAAATTTAGAGGATTGGGGAGAAAAAAAGACATGCTTAAGGGCTTGATCCTGGGGATTTTGCTGGGAATTTTGCTGATTGCGGGGGGCGTTTACTTCTACTTCTCTTCCGGGCGCGCCCCAGTAGCCACTTCGGCGAACCCAATCCCGTTTGAGAGGACGTTTGCGAGGATCGGACTGCATGCCTATCTGGATAAGCTGCCGCACCCCAAGCCCCAGGTTCCAGCCGATGACGTCAATCTGATGGCTGGAGCAAGGGTTTATAAGGAACAGTGCGCGGTATGCCACGGACTTCCTGGTGAACCGAAGGGGGCGATCCAGATGGGGATGTATCCTGTGCCGCCGCAACTCTTTCACGGTACGGGCGTGACGGATGACGACGAGTGGGAGTCTTACTGGAAGGTGGAAAACGGGATTCGCATGACGGGGATGCCGGGGTTCAAGGGGCAGTTGACGGAAACGCAGATCTGGCAGGTCTCCGTGCTGGTAAAAAACGCGGACAAGATTTCAGACTCAGTGAAGAAAGGGCTCGCGGCGGGCGCCTCCACTCCAATGGATATGGCGATGCCGGAGAGCAAACCGGCAGCCGCAAAAAAATAGAGCGAACCACCTTATTTCACCGCCGCGTCGTAAGTGATGAGCAGGACGTAAGTGCCCGATAGCGTGCCAAATATGCACCGGAGAAAGCCCGCCGAGCATCAAAGTTGATATGAAGTTCAAGAAGGTCGAACCAGAACAATTTGATTGCACCCGAACAACGATGCGCCCCTTCGGCTGCATGGAGTTGTGGGCCGGCAATGAAAAAGCGCACCGCTCGCTGGAGCTGGCGGGGTTGGAAAGCGACGTTATCGCTCTGCCTTCCGGCAGCGATAGCGGAGGCGATCTTTCTGCGGTGTTTTCCTGCAGCGACAATCTGGCACGAGTGGTGCTTGCAGATTGCGTCGGGCACGGATATACCGCGAGCGGCGTGGCTCGTCATGTTCACCACCTGCTGCACAAATTTCAAGATATTCGAGACACGGCGGGATTGCTGGCGGCGCTGAATGATGCTTTTACGCTTTCGAATGAGGGATCAAGTGGGCCGCTGCGGCTGACTACGGTGGTGACTGGGACTTTTGACGGCAGGAGCGGCGAATTTAATTTTGCTTACGCGGCGCACCCGCGGATGTTGCTCTGGCGCCAACGCGAAGGGCGATTCGTGGAACTCGGAGAAGGGTTGGAAGGTTTGCCGCTGGGATATATCACTGGCGAAACTTACAATCAGCAAAGCGTGCGTTTGAATCACGGCGACATGATTCTGGCGTATTCCGATGGCGCCACGGAAGCTCGCTCGCCGATGGGTGAACAACTCACTTCAACGGGCTTCCTGGGGCTGGCCGAAAAAACACTGCACAATTTGCCTGCGCCGGTGGTGCTGCAAGATTTTTCACGCGCGCTGATTGAAGGCGTGCATCATTACCGCGGACAGGAAGGCGAACTAGACGACGACATTACGTTGCTGACGCTGCGGCGTACGGCCCTATAGCATCAAGTTAAATACCGCCTCCAATTTGCGCACCGTCTCTCTCTATTTAACGGGATGGGAAGCGAAATACTGGTCCAGGCTGTCCACAACTTCCATCACGCCCCGCTGCACATTCTTGTCCAAAGCCGCGACTATGGCAGGGACATCCTTTCCCCCGGCCGGTTCATCATGGGTGTAGTAGTGATTCCAAACGGTCGCGCCCGACTTTAGATCTCGCATTTCAAATTCCATCGTGACTCTCGTGGACAACGCGCCGCCCTCGAGTTCTTTGAAATCATACAGTCGCCCGCGAATCGCGAAGTCTCCCGTCACGTTGCTGCGCCGCATATGGACGGCGCGGTAGTGCCCGGTAGCGCGCAACTCCCGCAGCAGTATTTCCTGAATCATCTCCGAAGGAGGTTCAGCCCAGCGCTGAAACTCGTAGGTGCCCAATTGCTCGGGACCGTTGCCATAGACGATGCGATCCTCCCTGTACAAGTGGGAAGTCACCAGTCCCCCCAAAACCAACCTGACGGGAACCGCGACCGCCTTTTCTATATCACCCGCATCTGTGGGGACCGTGAGCTGGTAATACTTCACGGGGCGGGCGGCGCCGCAGCCAGTGAGCGATCCAACCATCAGCAAAAGGGAGGCGACGCAGCCTAGCCGCGCCGATGAGCGTGGAATTTTAGGGCCGCTCACTCGCACGTTGTTCGAATTGCAACCAATCATGCTCTGAGTCACTGGGCTCATTGTTTCTCTCCGGGTTTGTGTTCGGCGGGTGTAGCCGACCGAATGAGCGTGTACGGCCTGGTTTTGATGGTGTTGGTAAATTCCTTGAGATTTTGGCTCACGTGGCGAAGGTTTTCGAGCAGCTCATCGATGTTGTCGGAGTTCACGTCCAGCGTCTGGTCCAGTCGCCCGGTTAGATCGTTCACGGTTGCCAGCGACTCTCTTAGATCCTTGACTGCCTGTCGAACATCGGCGCGATTCTCTCCGATGAGAGAATCGACATGGTCCAATGTCTGATTGGCCTGCGCGGAAGTCTTTCGCAAATCCTGGAGCAGCGGCTCGAGCTTTTGCGTGGCGGAATTCAAATTCTGAACCGTCGATTTCACCGGGCCGCGGTTTTCCGCAATCATCCCACGGGTCTCGGCCAGCGTCCCCGCCAGATTTGCACGGTTCGTATCGTTCAGCAGGTCGTTCACGCGTGCGAGTGTCACTTGCACCTCGCTCGCGCGATCGTTGAGCGTCTCAAGAAGTTGCTGCGCCTGTGGCGCAAGGTCGTTGATCTTCGCGGTGAGCGCATTAAAGTCCACATAAGGCTCGGATTGCAGTACCGTTCCCGTCGCGGCGAGCGCGGCCTTGTCGGTCCCCGGGACTATTTCCAGATGATTGTCCCCCAGCGGGCTCAAGCTCATGATTTTCACGCGGCTATCCGTTTTGACCGGCAAGCCGGACTTTACGCTGAAGGTGATCTCGATGCGCGAAGAGTCCTTGGGGTCCAGCTTCAGTTTCTCGACGCGGCCGACTTTCGGTCCACCGGCGTAACGCACGCTCGCTCCGGGTTCCAATCCTCCGGCAAATGGAAAGTAGGCCCGGTACGTCGCACCCGTGCCTCCCAACGCGCCGGTTAGGGCGAAAACCGTCGCCACCAGCACGGCTCCGGCGACCAGTACGAACAACCCCACCATGGCTTGCTCGCGTTTTGCTTCCATCACGCACCTCTCTTCACTGCCATCTAACGGCCCGGATGGCGGTGTTCTTCCGTCAGCATCTGCAGATAGTCCAATTCTTCGGAAACCGCCGGCTCGGGGATGCGGTCGAGGAACTGCCGCACGCGCGGGTGTGAGCTCGAACGCATTTCTTCTTTGGAGCCGATAGCCACCACGTTTCCTTTGTCGATCAACACCATACGGTCGGCGATCAGGAAAGCGCTGGCCAGTTCGTGCGTCACCACGATGATGGTCATGTGAAAGGCCTGTTTGAGCTCCAGAATAAGCTGATCTACCCCGGCGGCAATAATAGGGTCCAGCCCTGCGGATGGCTCATCGAAAAAAAGAATCTCGGGATCCATGGCCAGCGCGCGAGCTACTGCGGCGCGCTTCTTCATGCCGCCGCTTAACTGCGACGGCATATAGTTCTCGTATCCGGACAAGCCCACCTGATCCAGTTTCAGCCGCAGGATGATTTCGATGGTGGAATCTTCGAGTTTGGTATGTTCGCGCAAAGGCAAGGCCACGTTTTCTCCCACGGTCATCGAGCCAAACAGCGCGCCCCCCTGAAATGACATGCCGATTTTCTTGCGGATTTCATCCATTTCATCGGAGGAAATAGCCGCGATATTTTTTCCCTTGAGCCAGATTTCGCCTGAAGTCGGCCTTTCCAGCCCCACCAGCGTGCGCAACAACGTGCTCTTGCCGGAACCAGACCCGCCCAGGATCACCATGGTCTCGCTCCGCATCACGTCGAAATTGATGCCGTGCAGGATTTCGCGGTCGCCATAACTGACGCGGAGATTCCTCAGCGAGATCATCGCCTCCGGCTGAAGGGCTGCGCTATTGGTTTGCTCCGTGGCCATACTCAGTTCCTACCCTTGACTCAAGAAGAAAAAGAGCGCCGTAAATACGAGGTCCACCAAAATCACCAGGAAAATGGAAACTACCACCGCCCGAGTCGTTGATCGGCCAACCTGCTCCGCCCCTGCCCCGGTAGAAAGCCCTTCATGGCAACCCACCGCGGTAATCGTTACACCAAACATCACGCTCTTGATCAAACCCGTCATGATATCGCGCAAAAAGAGCGCGTCCAGCGACGAGTGGATGTAGGTCCCGAACGTGAAATCCGCCTTTGCCACGCCGAAAAGCGAGCCGCCAAGTATTCCCATGAAGTTCGCCCAGATCGTCAGGCACGGCAACATCACGATCATGGCGATGAATTTCGGCGTCACCAGGAAATGGATCGGATCGATCGCCATGGTTTCCAGCGCATCGATTTCTTCCGTGACCTTCATCGTGCCGATTTCCGCTGCGAACGCCGAACCGGACCGCCCGATCACCACGATCGCCGTTATCAGGGGACCCAGCTCCCGCGTCATGGAAATGGCCACTGCACTGGCAACGAAGTTCAGCGCGCCGAACTTGCGCAGCTCGTAGGCGCTTTGCAGCGCCAGAATCAAGCCGATAAAAAACGTAATCAGGGAAAGTATCGGAAGGGCCCCGACACCGGTCTGCATCGCCTGCGAAACGGCACGCTGCAAGCGGAGTTGTTTGCCTTGGAAGGGCGCGACAAACGTGAAATACGCGGCCCGGCCGCCCAGCTTGGTCAGCGCCCCCAGGTACGCAAGCGCATCGGTGACCGATTCCCCAATTTGTGTCGTCAGTTCCACAGTGCTCTCGCTGGGCTTCCTTAGTATGTGGATTTGGCAGACTTAGGGCGCTACGGACTGCTCTTCGTTTTCGTAAATCTCAAAAATTCTCACCAATTTGGAAAGCTGTAGAACTTCCCGCACCGTTTTATTCAGCCCGAACAAAACCAAACGCGACCCCACATCGCGCGACGCCTTGAGGCCTTCCACCAACGAGGCCACTCCGGAGCTGTCGATATACCGAACCGCCGATAGGTTGAGCACCACTCGCGGCGTCTTCAATTCCCGGAGCTCTCGCAAGAGCGCTTTCCGCAACTCGGGCGAAGTCGCGAGATCGATATCTCCCGAAATGTCGAAGATAGTGATTTTGTCCAAATGGCGCGCGGCAATCTTCAAGTTGAGTTCTCCTCAAGAACCTTTCGGGGGCCCCTGCGAATGCAATATCTTCACCAGGCGCAGCTGATTCTTGCCGTTGCTGCGGCTAAATTCTACTGTATCCATGGACTCGCGGATGAAATGTAGCCCAAGGCCCCCAGGCCGCACGTCTTCGAGCGCGCGCCCACACATTTTCTCTGGCGCTGTCGCTCCACTATCTTCCAATACAATTTCGAGAGCATCTCCGGACTTGCCTTCTCCCGGCACATGAATCCGGCGAAAGGAAGCCTCGATGGGCTGCTCTGGATCTCCGAGGTAAGCATGGCGGATAATATTGGTCAGCGCTTCGTCAACGGCCAGAACCACCGCGCGGCATTGGGGTTCGGAAAACCCCAGCTTCGCCGTGAGCTCGCTCAGGGCATTGCGCACCACGCAGAGCATCTCAGGGTTGCTCTGCAATTCCATTTTGAATAGCAAACTGCCCCTGCTCACGTGAGCTTTCTCCTCGGCCTTTGGATGCTGGATATCCCGTTTAGGTGCTAAAATTGCGCCGCTCGGGGACTTCCTGACGCAACGTCTGCCCAGATGATACACGGAATCCCGTTAGCAGCAACTTGCAAGCTGCCGCGCAAACCTTGATCTCGCCGGGGAGTTCTTCGCTCAGAGAGGTCTCGCATGGGACGCGAGCCAGTCGCGGATAACTCCAAACCGGAATTCTCTTTTTTCGATCGATTCGGTAGTGAATTTGTGCGCGGCCAAAGGCTCGACGTCAATGAAATACCCGTTAGCTCTTAGCATGGCGTCCGTCATCACGAAGCTGATTCTCTTGTTGCCGTCGAGGAAGGCGCGATTGTTCGCCAGGGACTCCATCAAGGCGGCTGCTTCCACGATCACGTTGCTGTAATAACCGGACTGTGGCCGGAGTACGGCTGCTTCCAGCAGCCCTTGGTCCCGCAGGCCGTGGGAGCCGCCGAATTCTTCAATCAAAAGCCGATGGGTTTCAATGGTCTCGGCGACTGTCGGGTAGATTCGTCCCGGCATTTACTGCGCCAACAAATGGAGGAGCTTTCGGTTCTTTTCCACGGAGCGGCGGACGTGAGCCATGATTTCTGGACGCACGGTGCTCTGCGTGGGAGCAACGAATTGGATATAGTGCTCCACCGCTTTCTCCAAGATGAAACTCTTTGATTGGCCGTTGTCCTTCGCCAACTTGGACAGGTCCTCGTAGAGTTCTGTCCGCATCGCCAACCCAACTTTTCGCGTAGTGGTTTTCGCCATCCCTGCAGACCTCCCCGCACGAGGGAATTATGGCTATGCCGCGGTCACCTGTCAAGATTTGTCTAGACTGATCTAGACTGTAACCAAAGTCGCCGTTAGGGGTGGAGGATTGTTTAAATGCCTGTAAATAATTGAAAAATAATGTAGTTGGCGGACGGGCCTGTAAGCCGGATTCTCCGGACGAATCTCCCATCTCCCGGCCCTTCCGTAAGTTACTGAAATAGAAATGGTGACAACACCGATAAAATGTCAACTATGGCAATTGTGGCAACCCCGAACTAATTTTGGGCGCAGTTTGGGCACAGTTTTGGGGTGAACCCCTTGGATGGCACAAATTATTTGGACACAGTTTCCGTGCCCCCCAAACACTTCCCGGAACGCTGTTATGGCCCGGCTTGGGGGATTCAAGACATACCGGTTACACGTTATGCGGCCGAGTGGTCCTTACGCGAAGCACTGTCGCAGTAACCACGGGCTTGAAAGAGATCCTCAGTTGGCGTAAACGTGAAGAGGCTCTGTGAACCTGCGATTTCTGGAGTAAATTACCATGCAGATGCCCTGGCAGAATTTGCGCTATGCCATCCGCGGTCTGAGGAAGAATCCCGGTTTCACGATCGTCGCGGTGCTTTCGCTCGCCTTGGGCATCGGCGCGAATACGGCCATCTTCACGCTGATCAACGCATTGCTCCTTCGTGACCTTCCCGTCCGACAGCCGGAACGTCTCGTCAAGCTCTCTGCAATCCGCCCGGATGGCAAAGTCCCCTTCTCCTATCCCATGTTCCGGGAAGTCGAGCGCGGGCAGCGCGTTTTTACAGGATTGATCGGTTGGGGCACCGGCGGGATGTTCAATGTGGAAGTGAACGGAATTCTTTCGCATAACCACGTACTTACCGTCACGGGCAATTGCCACTCCGAGCTTGGCGTAGCTCCTCTTCTTGGACGATTGCTCGTCCCGGAGGATGCAAACCCTGGCAGCGGCGCAACATCGCAAGTGGCCGTAATTGGCTATGAGTTCTGGCAGCATCGCTTTGGCGGCTCGCCCGACGTTGTGGGGAAGCAGATTCGCGTGGAGGGGCAGCCTTTCACGATTATCGGGGTCACTCGAAAATGGTTCACCGGACTGAATACAGGCGAGCCACCGGAAGTTACCATTCCAATCACGGCTGCGCCGCTTATTCAGGGCGGGACGTTCAATCTCGGTAGCCGTTCGGTGCTTTGGGTGACTGTCACGGGCCGACTGAAGGACGGCGTCTCCATCGAGCAGGCTCGCGCGCAACTCCAATCGTTTTGGCCGGCAGTGCTCCTGGCCACGGCGTCCACGGAAACTCCCGGATTGCGGCGGCAGACGTTTCTCTCGATGGGCCTGGAGGTCTCCTCGGCCGCAAAAGGCATCGCCGCGGACCTGCGTTCCCAATTTACCCGCCCACTTTACGTTCTCGCTGGCATTGTCGGATTGATTTTACTCGTGGCTTGCGTGAACCTGGCGAACCTGATGTTGGCGCGCGCTGCGGCCCGCAGCCATGAAATGAGTGTGCGAGTGGCCATCGGCGCTAGCCGATGGGCGCTCGCGCGCCAGGTATTGACCGAGAGCCTGGCACTGTCTCTCGCTGGCGCGCTGCTAGGGCTTGCCTTCGCCTTCTGGGGAAGCCGTCTGCTCGTGCTCCTCATGACTCAGGGGAATTTATTCCTCGTTTCACTGGATTTAAGCCCTGATCTGCGCGTGCTCTCGCTCACTGTGTCTGTGGCGATCCTGACTGGAATTCTCTTTGGCCTTGCGCCCGCATGGCGTTGCTCGCGCGAAGACCCGGCCTCTGTGCTACAGCAGAATGCACGGAGCATGAGTGGCGGAACTGGCAAGCTGAGCAAAGCACTCATCATCACGCAGGTTGCACTTTCGCTGGTCTTGCTGCTCGGCGCGGGACTCTTGGTAAGAAGTTTTGAAAGATTGCGTTCTGTCGATCTCGGTTTCCAGAAGGAGAGCGTGCTTGAAGTCAGGCTGAATCCCAAGCCGGGCGGCTACCAGAATCTGGACCTGAACAGTTACCACAAGCAGCTCTTGGAGCGGGTCTCCAGCGTACCCGGAGTTCGTTCGGTCGGTTATTCAGATAATTCCTTGAGTAGCGGAGCTGAGGCAGGATGGAGGGACCTCGCGTCGCCGATGTCAGCCGATCCGGCGGCGGGCGTCAACGTGAAAGCGAATGGGATGATGGTCTCGCCGGGTTTTTTCCGAACGCTTGGAATTAGGCTGCTTCGTGGCCGCGACTTTGATGAGACCGATGATGAACGGCACCCGCGTCTCGCTGTCGTGAACAGCGGTCTTGCTGAACGGCTTTTCCCGAATGGCGATGCGATCGGAAAGACCGTTCGCTTCGGGTTCATGCCGGACTATCAAAATATACAAATCGTGGGCATTGCCAGCAATGCCCGGATTGTGGATCTCCGCGATTCGAACGCGCCGGCCATTTTTCTTTCCTATCTTCAATATCCGCCACAATGGGGAAATCTTATCGTGCGCACCAAAGAAGCTCCCGAAGCGCTCGCAAAAACGGTGGGCCAAGAGATCGAGGCGCTCGGACACGAATATCCGCTCCACACGAAAACGGTTGCGCAAGTGATCAGTCAGGAGCTTGTGGAGGAGCGCGTCACCGCCATGCTCTCGGGTTTCTTTGCGGTTCTTGCGCTACTGCTCGCTTCCATCGGCCTGTATGGACTGATGTCCTATGCCGTTACGCGCCGCACCCGCGAAATCGGCATTCGCGTCGCGCTGGGAGCGCAGCGGGAAAATGTTCTCTGGATCGTGCTGCGAGAAACGCTTGTGCTGGCACTGTTCGGAATAGCCATCGGCATTCCCTCCGCGCTTGCGGCTACCCGGTTTATCGCCAGCATGCTCTTCGGCCTTTCGCCAAGAGATCTGCCAACCATCGCGGGCGTCTCCTTGCTCCTTCTGCTTGTGGCGTTGCTTGCGGGTTATCTGCCAGCCCGGCGTGCGTCAGGCATAGATCCAATGGTCGCGCTGCGCGCGGAGTGAGAAGAGGTTAATCCGCCCTTACCGCAGGCGGAACGGATTGCGTCCCTCAGAATACTAACGATCTGCTATGAACAAGACGCTGGTCGGAATAGACTAACTCCCGATCTGCGAAGTTTCGAGTCGCTGCCTTTGCCGTGACAGTGAGCGATTCATAAGTACTTGCAACGACTTACAAGAGCACGGACGGCATCCTAAGTCATTGCAAGACAGTCTTAGACATCCTTATTGTGTACCACGGTGTGTACCACGCTTTTCCGGCAATCTTGCGAAACTCATCAATTGGTTGCGGGGGGCAGCAATGCACCGAAACTGCCATCTTGACCGTGCCTTTTCGCTACTCCCTCGCCGACGCCTTGGCCGCATGAACGCAGCTGACCGACCAACAAAGGGCTTAGTAGATTCCCAAACTTCCGATGTGGATTCGATTCCCATCGTCCGCTCCATAAGCCTCGTTGATTCACTTGCCCTTACACCTGGTGCCTCCTGAATGTTGCCGTCGGACAGATGGTTTTGCCCCAAGGATGTTCTAAGGGTACCGCAATTGTTCCAAGGCGCGAGTTCTCGTCCTGAGAAGGGTTTTTTCTTCGAGATCGAAACTGGCTGTCTCGACCGCTCTGTGCTATTTCTGGGAGGCCGCATCCTTCCCGCCTCGAAGCGGGCAACTTTCCTTTTGTTAACGGTGTCTATTACAAACAAGATGCAGGGAGGTCCTTTGATGCAGGCGACTCGCGGGGTGAAACCTCCGAGACCTCGATGGCTGCTTGTTTCTGTGCTGACCGCTTGGCTCTCCTTGCCGGCCCAGGCGCAGGCTCCGGCGCAAACTCAACCCTCGACCAGGAATTCTTCCGAAGTCTCATTTCACGTGGGCATCAAGAATGGAAAGAGCCAGTTCTATCTGGGAGAAGTAATCCCGCTGGAGCTGACCTTCACGAGCAAAATGCCGAAACGCTACCAGATCAACATGGCCCGGTATGACCGCAGCGGGCGCATGTCCTACGAACAATTCTCAGTGAACCCGGACGGCAGTTGGGGCGATCCGCTGCGGTCCTATTTCAATTCCAGCATGGGCTGGATGGGTGGAGGTCTCACAGGTTTCGAGTTTCTCTCCGAGAGTCCAACGAAGATTTCTCTGGAGCTGAACGAATGGGTGCAGTTCCATCGGGCTGGAAAATATCGGGTCACAGTTCAAACTTCCCGCATCGGCGAAATATCAGGCGAAGCATCAAGCCCGTTCGACAAACCCGTATCGCTGACCTCCAACGAGTTGGAGCTCACGATTGTGTCGCCCACGACGAGTTGGCAGGAGCAGACACTGGTGCAGGCGCTTGCCGCGCTCGATGCGTCGGCGCAAGATCCGGCCAAAGCAGTTGCGAATCCGGCCGAGCCTTCCCCACGTCACCAGGCTATTAAAACTCTGCGCTACTTGGGAACGGCCTCCGCGGCGAAAGAATTGGCCCGCCACCTTCGCGGAGAAGACACCAACTTCGACTTTGAGTGCATGTTCGGGATGGTCGGTTCGCCGCAACATGAAGCGGCGCTTAGCGAAATGCAGCGCTTGCTTGCCGACCCCGACCATCCGGTTACCGATCTTTTTCTCGTTACTATGTCGGTTCTCTCGCTCAATAAGGATGAATCGCCTGAAGTCTTGCGCTCGCAGCGCGAACAACGGTACCAAGCGATTCACGCGGAATTCCTCGACGATCTGCCGCACAAACGCGGCAATGCGCTGGCCGTCAGCCTATACACCGCGCTCAACCAAGTCGGCCCTCAACAGGCCATCCCGCCGGAAAAAGGCGAGGAACTCGCCGCGCAGTTGCCTGCTATTTTCGATCGCTTGCCCGTGGAAAAACAATACGAGCTCCTCGCATATCGCTGGGACTCGCTGCGCAGCCCGGCATTGCTTCCCTTGCTCAGAAAATGCGCCCAGACGTATCAGGATTTCCCCATTCCTAATGAGATCCACGCGTACAACGCGAATAACCTGAGCGGCACGGCTCTACTTCATTGGTATGAGTTGGCTCCGGAAGAAGCTCGTGCGGCGATCATCCAGGAAATATTGCGGCCCAAGCCCCGCTTCAACGCGCAGACTCTCGGGATTCTTCCCGACAAGACACTGCCCGGGGTCGAACAAGCGCTCATCGAGCATTTTTCCTCGAATGACGAAGACTATTGGATTTCAGCCAATCTCGCTTCCTTGATCCAACGCTACGCCACCACCGCCATTCTTCCGCGGATGCTCGCGATTGTCGACAAGAACGTCGGGAAGTGGGCCTGCGCCATCCAGGAGCCCGCCCTCGCCTATCTGTTGCGCGTCGATCCTGTCGCCGCGCGCTCGCGCATTGAAGCCGGCATGGCTGCCCGCGGAGAGGGCTACAGCGCTTGCAACCATTCCCTCCTCGCGCAGGTAGGAACGCTGCGCTTTGATCCACTCCTTGAGGAGATCGCCCTTCGCAGCCTGAACGACGACGATCCGGAGGCGGCCGCCAATGCCGCCGGTTTTCTTGGCCGCTTTGGTTCCGCGGCTACTGAGGAAAAATTGTGGGAACGACTGGCCCAGTGGAGCGCGCGGTGGCATGGACGGGAATCCGAGCTAATTTACATCGCCGGTGGAACCAACGCCAACGCGTACCAAGGCACTCTGGGCACCAGCCTGCAACAGGCCATATCCACGGGCGAAGCTTGGCTGGCTGACAAGGCTAAGCTCCAGAAGCTTCAGCAGCTGAGTGTCGGCACATCCATGAGGCAGTCGATTGATGGGACTCTGGCACAGTGGGACCACAAGCCTTGGCGCATTCAGTTCCTTCATTTTTTGAGCGGACCGCAGTTCGATGTCTTGCAGTACCACCTTAACTCGCTGGATTCCCTCCGGAACAAGCTGTCCCAGTTCCCGCTGGGTTCTTCCTTCGTTTGGTCCGAGGGTTCCGCCATGCCCTCTGCCGAAGGCGTCAAAAACTTTATTGAGCTGTCCCAGTTCCTCAAGGCGCACGGAATGTCCTTGCGCAACGAAACGGCTCCCTGATCTTCCCACCCCTGTCCTTCGCCATAATTCTGTGCGCCTGTGATTTCAACAAACGATTCCCACTCGCTAGGCTTTCGTTCTAAGCTCAAGTTCGTAACGAGAGGTATAGCCATGTGGAGATGTTTACTTGTCAATTTTCTTCTTAGCGTGGCCGTTGCAGCGCCTTGTGTGGCCCAGCAGAGGCGCGACTACACGACTGAGGCAGGAGTCGATAGCGACGGAAACATTTATGTGGTGTCGGATGCAGGCAAGTGGATAAAAATGGCGACCGTGGGCCATTGCATAGAGGCAAGGTTTGCCGACGACAAGCAAACAGTCGGATGCAGCGTTTCGCGGGGTACGAAACCAGAGGAGGCTATGCAGTCGTTGCTGCTGGAAATCTATCTCAGGAATGGTAAGAAACAAATAATCGAAACCGTAACGCCGATGGACTGGCATTTCTGGCGCGGCGGCCAGCAGGTGGCCGTGTACTCTCATTCCGCAGACGGAAAGGAGGGACACTATGCGCTTTATGAGGCAGCTAGTGCACATCTCGTTGAGGAACTCGCAGAGCCAGGGAACGAGAGCCTACTCCCTGAATGGGCAAAAGGCCCTACCCAAATTCAAGATGAATCCGTTCCCGTGGGAGACGAATACGACCGGGAGCGCGCCAAGTGGATTGCCAAGGTGCTACGTCAAATCGAGAAAATTAAACCGGGCATGAAGCGGCAGGACCTGCTCAAGGTCTTCACCATGGAAGGGGGCTTGTCGACGCGCTTCTTACGCACTTATGTCTATTCGGAATGTCCGTACATAAAAGTCAATGTCCGATTCAAAGCAGCAACCAACGTATCCAATGGAGTGGAAGAAGACTCGGACGACATCATCGAGTCGATTTCTCAGCCATTTCTTGCGTGGAGCGTGATGGATTAGTCTGGCCACAGGCTGACCCGTTATCCCATTTTCAGCCTGTCGCTCGCGATGTAAGGTATGTGCGTGTAAGCCCTTGGCGTAATCGAACGCCGCCAATAGCGTGGAAGCCAGCGCGCAAAAAAATGTTACCCTTTACTTTTGCCCCGTCGGCCACAATAGAATTCACCCAACTGTCATCGAGGTTAATTCCAGGAATCTCCGCGTCGACCAAATTGAACGCGGCCACCAACCGGCAATGCGCGAGATGAAACGGGAACGGCACTATGACGGAGACGAGGTCGAGTGCGCCGGGTATTCTTGCGCCGTATATCTGAATCCCCTTAGGATCAACCATCTCCTTGACGGCGCGGTTGACACAGAGCCACCGAACCAAATCCGCGCGGATCTCGCGGTCATGTCCCCATTCATCGGCCTTGGACGGGTCGTTGGCAGGGTCGTCGTCGTACATACTTGGGCCGCAGAAGGCGAATTCGCCTTTATCAGCCTTCCGCAAGAGTTCGATTTCGGCTGCAGTCAAGGCGCTGAAGCGTTCGTGTGCGAGAGATTCGAGGTCGGACACATCACGTTTCATAGCATCAACGACGACGCCCTTTCAATAACAAACCAGCGCGCCGTTGGAATCCTCGGTAAGGAGCAAAAAATTCTTGGACCGGGAGTCGAAGAAGACGCAATCTAGCCGTGGTTTTTTATTGTGAGACCGCGCGGCGGGTTGTTCCCGCGCCAGCTAGCAGGTGGGGCCGGCGAGTGAATTTGAGATTCATGTCTTGGATGATCGAGTCCTCTAGCATGTCCGTTCTGTGAATCGGGTTACCCGCTCCGCGCACAAAGCACAGTTGCCTTTGTTGCTGAGGTATTCCTTTTCCGATGAGCAGATGGAAACCGACGCCTAGGACGAGCAACTTGTAAGTGCGGAAGGTGCCTCTGCTTCCACCGTATGGTGCTAGAGAAAGCGAGGCGATAGGAGTTAGGTTCTCAGGAAGCGAGACCCAGAGAACACAATTCTCCGGGAACGGCATTTCCCCCATTAGAAATTTCCGCAGCGACTCTTCGTAAGGCCCGAGTTCGATCCCCTATTGTCATTCCCATTCACTTTCCAGCGATGCACGGACGCACGCCAAAACATGCTCAGTGGAAAATAGGCGAGAGCACTCACATTAAGCTCAGGGATTCTTGAACCCAGGTAAATTTTCATCTGGAGATAAGCGACTTCCGGAGTCGATTTCTCGATCAAAGACAGCAGATTGAACCGCTTCTTGCGGAAACAGTTGGCAAGAAACCAGCTTTCGCCATTATGATTTAGGCGCTCCTCACATCCCCGACAAAGCAGGAAATCGGTAACCTGTTTTGAATCCTGAAAAACTCCCTCATCGCAGATTTTGAGCGGATCGGGATTGCCCTGGGATTCATCCCTGGTTACTCGATAGACGCCGGCGGGAATGAAATGACTGTCCTGGAGTTCTTGGCCGTCCAAATGGCAGAGTGCGCATTTGCCGATGTTGGGACTCATCCTTGCGATTATAGACCGTTCCGAGCGTTCTGGGAAACGAAGCAAAGCCTTGATGCGCTGTCCAGCGACCGACTTTCGTGCAACACCGCAGGGATTCGTTCATTCGAGCCATTGGTGCCACCCTTGGGGCTCTTATTGCCGCCTTTTGCCGCCTCGACAAATCGCTAAGTTGTTGTTGGGAAAAAGGATGGTTGGTAGGGGCGGTGGGGATCGAAAACAACACCGGTCGGAATTTCAAGGACTTAGAAGAAATGCTGGGGAACTCTAAGGCATTGAAAAGGAACAATAGGGAATGCAAAGGAATCCTTATTGGCCCCTCAAAGGCCCCTCGTTTTTTCTCTGCCACTGAGAGTCCTTCATTGTGGGTTTTTCGCCCACTGCCCTAGGTACACAGTCGACTTCGGGCCCAAATTTTTCGGCGCGGATAGCAAGCCGACGCACTTCAATAGATCACTGATCTTTTTTTCACGCGCATCTGTGCACGGCGCGCTACGCTTTCGCCGGGTTTAACGGAGCGGATTCAAGAAAGTGCTTGACTCTATAGCTAGCTATAGAGTTTAGACTTGGTCTCGATGGAAAAGACGGCATTCATCGGGCGGATAGCCAAGGCGGCAGGCGTTGTGTGCAGGCTGTGCGCTATTACGAGCGAGTTGGCCTCCCGCCGACCACCCACAGAACCCCCGCAG
>DATDGB010000003.1:0-42967 GCA_036522305.1 Candidatus Acidiferrum sp.
CAGGTCGGACCGGACATAGGAGGCAATGTAACTTCCATCTGGCCTGTAGAGTATGCCTACCCGGATGTCAGGCCGAGTACTTAGGGATTCCAAAAGTTTCGCCCCTGCGATTTCGTCGCCAAATTCCAGCGCTGCCGTAGATGGCGCGGAGCGGAGCGCAGATTCCGGTGGGGCCGGCCCAACGATCAGGACGTTGAGTACAAGCCACTCGAGTACCCATCCATTTTCCAGCGCGCCGGCCTTGCCATCATCACAGAATTCGATCTCGCCGCTGTTGTAGAATCTGTCGGGGCTGCCGCAAACCGCAACCTCCAGGCGGTTCGACCAAACATGGACTTTTTCAAGTTATCTGGTAAGACTGGTGAGGGAATGGCCGGATACAGGGAATCTTTGGAACGCTGGCGCACATTTTCGCACGCCTCGGCTGCGGTTTCAAAATAAATGGGAACACTGCTATCCATCGTCGTTCTCGGTTTTTTTCTCGGCATGCGCCATGCTACCGATCCCGACCACGTCATCGCAGTGACTACAATCGTCAGTCGCCGGCGAAGTATCCGGCAAGCTGCCCTGATCGGAGTCCTCTGGGGTCTGGGTCACACCATCACAATACTCATCGTGGGCTCAGCAATCATCATGTTCGGCCTGGTGATTCCGCCGAGGGTCGGTCTGACAATGGAATTGTCAGTTGGCCTGATGCTGATTCTCCTGGGAATTCTCAATTTGTCCGGAATCATGAGTTGGATTACGGAAACCGTTACACCCTTGCAGTCCGGACAGCATTCGCATCCTCATGGACACGGCGACTATGTTCACAGTCATTCCCACGGCCACGTTCCGCAAAACCACGGCCATGCCGAGGAGGCGACACCTCTAGGTTGGATGGATCGCACCTTTGGCCGCTTGGGTCTCTATCAAGTGGTGCGGCCCTTGGCCGTCGGCATCGTTCACGGCCTCGCTGGCTCGGCAGCCGTCGCGTTATTAGTGCTCACAACCATCCGCGTTCCCTTTTGGGCGGTCTTCTATCTTCTGGTGTTCGGGTTTGGCACCGTCGCGGGAATGATGCTGATCACGGCTGCGATTGCAGTCCCGTTCACGTTTTCAGAACGCCGTTTTGCCCGGCTCAATCGAGGCTTGGGACTGCTCTCTGGGCTGGTGAGCGTCGCGTTCGGACTCTTCATTGTCTATCAAATGGGCTTCGTCAACGGGCTGTTAACCCAGAAACCGATCTGGGTTCCTCGGTGATCTTTGCTCTAAAGCGATAATCCAATGATTTGAAACGGGAAGATTGGAGGCGCGGGTGGGATTCGAACCCACGAATGGAGGTTTTGCAGACCTCTCCCTTGGGCCACTTGGGTACCGCGCCGAACTTCTAAGTATAGCAAACTTGCTGGAACTGTTCGGACATCCCGGCAGCGTTGCTACTGCCCAACTCTACTTTTTTTCCGCGACGGCGGGAAGCCTTGCTTCCCGCAAAAACCGCGCCGACTCCTCCGGCGGGGTCGGATTGATGTAAAAACCTGTGCCCCACTCGAAGCCGGCCACTTTCGTCAGCTTCGGAATGATCTCGATGTGCCAGTGGTAGTGATCGTTGGTCTCTTCGCCGATCGGAGAGGTGTGAATCATGAAGTTGAGCGCGGGTCGGTCCAGCACTTGGTCGAGGCGCATCAGCGTATCTTTCAGCATGCGCGCCAGGCTGGCGTAGATGGAACTCTGGTTATTCTCGTATGAAGATCCGTGGACCTTCGGCAGCAGCCACATTTCAAACGGAAAGCGCGGCGCGTAAGGCGCAAGCGTGATGAAATGTTCGTTTTCCCCGATCACGCGCTCGCCGGTGTCGCGCTCCTGCCGGATGATGTCGCAGAAAATGCAACGCTCCTTCTCGTCGTAGTAGTGCCAACAGTTGTCGACTTCTTCCCGGACACGACGGGGGACAATCGGCAGAGCGATTAACTGCGAGTGGGGATGGTCAATGGTCGCGCCGGCAGCTTCCCCGTGATTCTTGAAAATCAGAATGTAGCGGAAGCGCTTGTCATTCTTCAGGTCTAGCATGCGGTCCCGATAGCCCCAGAGCACGTCTTCCACGGCACGTTCGGGCAGTGTGGCGAGGGTTGCAAGATGGTTCGGCGACTCGATGACGACTTCGTGCGCGCCGATACCGTTCATTTTGTCAAAGAGCCCTTCGCCCTCGCGGTCCAGTTCGCCTTCGATGCCCAACGCTGGAAATTTGTTCGGCACAACCCGGATGCTCCAGCCGGGCGTGTTGGGGCCTCCGCCGTTTCTCCCGTAGACGAGGATTTCCGGAGGGGTACGCGCTTCATTGCCAACGCAGAAAGGGCAATTCTTCTCTTCCCTTGGGATGACGCTCTCGCGGAGGAAATCGCTTGGACGCTTCCCACGTTCCGTCGAAATGATCACCCATCTTCCCGTGATCGGGTCTTTACGCAACTCCGGCAAAGCAATCCTCCTCGAATAGGTTCTGTCTCACCCGCGCGGGGTGGGAAACCTGGAGACTTTGAATTGTACCGCGTCCGGGGTTCCCGTGAAGATGTTCCCGTCAGCGCCTCACATTTTAAGGCTGAAGGCATCCTTGTGCAGCCGCACCACCGGCGGCTGCCCGGGGCAGTTATCAATCGCCATCACGTCGACCGGCAGGCACATTCGCCGACATGACGTTCCGCCAGAAATCGCTGCGCGGTGCGAACCACCAGATGTTGTTTTTCCCTGGTAACGCTCAACTCCGGCAACGCCGGCAAATCCGCGCGGACGGTGCGCGTTCTCACTTCCACGAATGCCAGCGTCTTGCCATCGTAACCGACGAGATCGATTTCGCCCTTGATGCCGCGCGGCGCGTAATTCCGGGCTACGAAGATGTACCCCTGCCTTTGCAAATACCAGTAGGCGTACGTTTCTCCGCGAATGCCGGTATGCCGGGCTTGCAGCTTCTTCGCCTCGCTGGAAAATCTCTCTTCTTCACGCAGGCCCCGGCGCGCCGCCCAGTGCACCGCGCGAAACATCAGTTGTGAGAATATCGGCATGGTTTCAGCAGAGGTTCTCCAGCCTTCCGCGCAGTATAAACAATAATCCCGTGGATGCCATACTTCTTCTGCGGCACCCACGGGACACTTCCCGGTTCTCCTCTGCAAACTCTGCGTTAAATCTTTTTCTCTGCTTGAACGAAGCACTCCTCGAGTGTCCGCACGGCAAAGTCCGCCTGTTCCTGATCGATCAGGAGCGGCGGTGAAAGGCGAACTGTATTCTCACCTGCACCAAGCACGAGCAAGCCTTTGTGAAACGCCAAGTCAACAATCAAGTTGCGCAGGTCCGCGGCCTTTTCCTTGGTCCGCTGATCCCGCACGATCTCAATGCCAACCATCAGTCCACGTCCTCGAACATCCCCGACGATCTTGAACTTCTTCGTCCAATCGACAAGGCGCCCGAAAATGTACTCGCCCATGCGGTGAGCATTTTCCTTGTATTCGCTTTCGATCAGGTCCATCGTGGCCAACGCTGCAGCGATGCACACCGGGTTTCCGCCAAACGTTGTGCCGTGTGCACCTGGCTTCCAACGCATCACGCTCTCGCGAGCGATGATCGCGCCCAGCGGCATTCCGCTGGCGATACCTTTCGCGGAACAAAGAATATCAGGCTCGACTCCGGCGTGTTCACAAGCCCACCACTTCCCGGTGCGCCCCATGCCCGACTGCACTTCGTCCACAATGAACATGATGCCGTGCTGCCTGCAGATGCGCTGCAATTCCTGAAGGAAGAACTTCGGCGCGGGAACATAACCGCCTTCGCCTTGAATGGGTTCGATAATGATGCCGGCGACGTCCTCGGGATCGAACAAGCGCTTAAAAATCTGTCCTTCGAGTTGTTCGAGGATTTCCGCACCGCAGGTCTCCGCGGTGTGGCCGTGCGCGCAGCGATACGCGTACGGATATGGGATGTGCTCGATGCCACTAAGCAAGGCACCGAATCCCTTGCGCTGCGTCGATTTCGACGCGGTGAGGGAAAGCGCGCCCATTGAGCGGCCATGGAAGCAGCCATAGAACGCGATCATCTTGTCGCGCTTGGTGGCGTATCGCGCCAGTTTGATGGCGCCTTCAACCGCTTCGGTGCCCGAATTGGTAAAGAACACCTTCTTATCTTCCGCGCCCGGCATTGTGCGGGCCAGCCGCTCGGCCAGTTGCGGCATACTCTCATAATAAAAGTCCGTGCCGGACATGTGAATCAGCTCGGCGGCTTGCTTCTGAATCGCTGAAACTACTTTCGGATGGCAATGTCCCGTCGAGCATACGGCGATACCCGCCGCAAAATCGAGGAACGAGTTACCGTCCACGTCTTCCACGATCGCCCCAAGTCCGCGCTTGGCCACCAGCGGATAGTCCCGCGTATACGACGGCGACATGAATTTGGCGTCCTGCTCCAGCACGCGCTTGGCGTTCGGCCCAGGTAGCGCAGTCACGATCCGGGATGTTTTCACTTCCAATGTCGTTGGCATTTCTTCCTCCAGAGAAGAAACAAAAGGTTGTAGTTAATCGAAAACTACGGGCGAAAGCAGGTGCGCGAACGGACGAGTCCGCTAATGGCCTGCGAGAGAGAAAATAAAATTTACTTAGTCAACGCCGTAGAGTTGTGGCCGCTGGGCGGCCGGCGGGCAGTTCCCCGGGAGGAAAGAAGGGCGAATTTGAAGGTTTAGGCTCATTTGCGTTTCCAGCGGACGCTGCCATCTTTAGCATCCTCAATAATTATACCACGATCCGCCAGTTCTTTGCGGATACGATCGGCAGTCGCGAAATCGCGTCTCTTCTTCGCGGCGTTGCGCTCCGCAACCAACTTGTCGATCTCTGCGTCGCCCGGCCCACTTTCCGTCCCGCCATATCCGAGCGCTCGAAGCTTTTCGCCATCATTGTCCTCCACGACGGCGAAGACTTTGTCAAACGTGGCCAGAAATTCCAGCACGGCGGAGACGTCCCCCTGTCGGAATTCACCTTTATCGAAGGCGATATTCGCTTCGCGCACCAGGTCGAACGCCGCCGCCAGCGCCCGTGCCGTGTTCAAATCGTCCGACAGCCCTGCATCAAAGTCCTCCGCGGCCTTGCCAATTCGTGCGGCCATGCCTTCTTGCTTGCCCGCCGGAAATTTCCCGCGCTGCAGCCGGTCGGCAAAATTCCGAAGCCGTTCCACCGAGCTAGCCGCCTGCTGTAGCCCATCGAAGGTGAAATTAAGCTGCTTCCGGTAAGGAACACTAGCAAGAGCAAATCTCAGTGCCGAAGGCTTGTAACCCTTTGCGAACAAATCGCGTAACGTGAAAAAATTCCCCAGCGACTTGGACATCTTCTCGCCTTCCATCAGCAAGTGCTCCGCGTGCAGCCAGTACTTCACAAACGGCTTGCCGGTAGCGCCCTCGCTCTGCGCGATTTCATTTTCGTGATGCGGAAACGCCAGGTCGATTCCACCGGTATGTATATCCAGCGTTTCGCCCAGATACTTCATGGCCATCGCCGAGCACTCAATATGCCAGCCAGGGCGCCCGGGCCCGATCACTGTCTCCCAAAAGTGTTCTCCCGGCTTCGGCGCTTTCCACAGCGCAAAATCCCGCGCACTCTCCTTTTCGTAACGATCGTTATCGACGCGCGCGCCCGCCTGAATCCCGCTCAGATCGATCTTCGAGAGCTTTCCATACTCGGGAAATTTCGCGATGCGGTAATAAATCGAGCCTTCGCCCGGATAGGTAAATGTTTTTTGCTGCAATCGCTGGATCAGTTTCACCATGTCGTCGATGTGATCGGTCGCGCGGATCCAGTGTTCCGGCGACTCGATGCTCAGTGTTTTGCAATCGTCGAAAAACGCCTGCACGAATTTCGCGGTGTAGTCGCGGATGCTCACCCCGGCAGCAGCCGCATTCGCAATGATGCGATCGTCCACGTCCGTCAGGTTCATCACGTGGTTCAGCTTGAGCCCGCGCAGCTTCAGGAACCGCCGCAAAATATCCTGAAAAACAAACGTACGGTAATTCCCGATGTGCGCGTAGTCGTAGACCGTCGGCCCGCACGTGTACATGCGCACTTCGCCTGCTTTTTGGGGGACAAATTTCTCGATTTTCCCGCTCAGCGTGTTGTGCAGCTGAATTTCGGCCATGGGCTGTAGATGGTCTCTTTCCTCAGACAGATAAGCGTTCGATTGTAGCCGAGCCGTTCGAATCGTCGCAATGTCGAAGCTGCGCACTGTTGCGTCAAATTTCCCGCAATGCGACCCGTTTAGTCCTAATTGACGCTGGCCGTTTACGCGGTTAGAGTCCTCCTTCTCATTTAGTGAAGGAGTTGTCGATGAATCGCACTCTTGCCGCTTGCGCTCTGTTTGCTCTTGCAACGTTCGCTGCTCCCGTCCTTGCCCAGGAACCGCCTAAAGCGTCCCCGCCGAACCAATTGACTCCTGAAGCGGCTCTGAACCTGCGCAGTATTTCCGACCTGCAATTCTCCCCCGACGGCAGCCGTTTGGCGTTCGTGGTCATGGAACCCGCCAAGGGAGAGCGCCGCGCGCGCCACATTTGGATCTACGAGAAGCACTCCGCCTCGGTCCGGCAGTTCACCTACTCTGCGAAGTCCGAGTTCTCGCCGCGATGGTCGCCCGACGCCAAGCAGTTGGCGTTCCTTTCCGACCGCGACGATCAAACGCAGATCTACGCCATGCGCGCAGACGGCGGTGAAGCCAGTACCCTGACCAAAGGAAAGCGCGGCGTCCGTAATTTTGCCTGGTCTCCTGACGGCAAACAGATCGCATTTTTAGCTCAGGACGTAAAAACCGAGGCGGAAGAAAAAAAGGAAAAAGATAAAGACGACGCGCATGTCGTGGACAAAGAGGACAAACACGCCCGCCTCTGGCTGCTTACCCTGGAATCCGCCGAAGCCAAAGCCCTCACCGAACCCAGATGGGATATCCGGGAAGCCGTTTGGCATCCAGCCGGCACAGGCCTGATGCTCAACGCCACGGATCATCCCGAGTCGGATCAGAACACCGAACGCATTTTTTTCTTCCGTCTCTGGGACACTACGAGTGGCGCCCGCAAAGAAGTCAATTCTATGACGGAGGTCCTTGCACCCCGCGGCCCTTTCGGCAATATTCGCATCGCCGCCGATGGCCAGCGGATGGCCTTCGTTGGCTGCCGTGAAGACGGCCCCACTCCCCATGACCTCATCCTCGCCCGTCACGGCGAAAAGGGTACGCAGAACCTCACCGGCGCGAGTGTGGACCGGCCGGTCTTTGACTTCCGCTGGTCCAAGGACGGCGGGCTGCTCGCGGTTGTGGAGGGCGGCTTTCACACAAGATTCGTCGCCTTCACGGCGGAAGGTGCCATGAGAGATGTCCCTGCGATCCCGACCAATCCAAACGCTTTCGGCATTTCCGATTCCGGCGAGGTCGCCTTTGCCGCGCAAACCGCTACAACACCCCAGGAATTGTGGCTGTGGGACCAGAAGACTGCGCCAAGGCAAATTTCTCAATTGAATGATTCGTGGAAGGAGTACACGCTCAGCGCTCCGGAGTTCTACAAATATAAATCCTTTGACGGAGTGGAAATTGAGGCGGCACTTCTGAAGCCGCTCACATCTGGCGACAAATCGAAGCTGCCGCTCATCGCCCTAATCCATGGCGGCCCCACCGGCGCCTGGCAGGACTCCATCGAAACCTGGGGACAACTTCTTGCCGCGCGCGGCTACGCGGTTTTCTATCCCAATATTCGCGGCTCCAGCGGTTACGGCCAGAAATTCATCGAGTCCAATCGCGGCGATTGGGGCGGTGGCGATTACCGGGACGTGATGGCCGGCGTTGACGACCTCGTTGCCAAAGGCATCGCCGATCCCGATAAGCTGGCCATCGGCGGCTGGTCCTACGGCGGCTATATGTCGGAATGGGCGATCACCCAAACCACCCGCTTCAAAGCCGCCGTCTCTGGCGCCGGCCTCTCCAATCTCATCTCCGAGTACGGCACCGAGCAGGGCCCTTCATACGACGAGTGGTTTTACGGCCTCCCGTACGAACCGGAAAAAGTCGCAGGTTTCCTGAACAGCTCCCCCTTCATTCACCTGAAGAACGCCAGGACTCCCACGCTGATCCTCCAAGGCGACGCAGATCCGGTGGATCCCCCCGGCCAAAGCCAGGAACTCTACCGCGGCCTCAAGCGCTACGGCGTCGAAACCGAGCTAGTCGTCTACCCCCGCGAACCCCACGGCTTTCACGAAGAAAAGCATTTGTTGGATCGCCTAAACCGTATCCTCGCCTGGTACGACAAGCACCTGAAGTAGCAACCCACTCGTTGGCACGGAGCTCCTAGAACCCGCCGTCTGCCTCGCGCGCGCACTGCAGATGCAACGTTTCCACTCTTGCGGTCACTACAGGAGTAGCACCATCTCGGATTCAAATCTCGGTGATGTGGTTGATAGACGTATGAGCGATATGAACTTACCAGCTGCCGTTGGGGCCACTCCTTCCAAAAATCTACCCGACGATGTGAAAGCGGTGCAGTCGCTGCTACTCAAAGTCACGCCGCCGTTGGCGGTTCGCCCTTCCATCAGCGGAATCCTGGACCAGGCGACTTTGCGGGCCATTTCTGAGTTCCAGCGCCGATTCATGGACTTTCCAGATGGCCGCGTGGAACCCGACAAACGCACGCTGTGGCATTTGAATGAGGGGTTCGTATCCCCGCTACATCGCCTGCAGCCGGGAGAAAAAGCTGGTGATCGACAAGGACATGATCACGGCGCAGCGCTGGCTTGACATGGTGAAGTCCCGTCTCGGCAGGCCCGCAGACGCTGACCTCAAGCAAAAGCTTAAAAATGTGTTCCACATCGATGTGGACATCCCGGCGGACAAGCCTCGTCTCATCGACCTGTTGGCGAAATTTTCAAAGCTACGCGACAGTCTCAGCCAGCCGTTCCCGCTGCAGTGTGAGGTCAAGGAGAATATCTTTGCCGCCTTCGTCGACCCAGCTGATCCCGCGGGTACGATGCACTTTACTCCGGGTTATTTCCGCTCAAAGCCGGACATTCGTGCGTCTAAACTCATCCCTGAACGTTCCCACACCGTACTGAAGATCGGGCATGCGGGTATGCGGGGAGGCGCGGAGATAAAATTCGGTGTGGCACCCGATGAAGACAACGGGTTCACTTATGCTGAGGCGGTTACCAATTCCTATTGTTACGAATGGTTTTCCCTGTGCATGCAACCCGGATACGTTTCGACTGCTTTAGAAGGCGCCACGATTACGGCTCATCCTTACCGCTAACTCAACCTGGCGTGGCAGCCGCACATCCTTAGAGCAATTGTGGCAGTGGGAAAGAAGCCACAACTTGTAGGGTAGGGCTTTACACGCGATTCACATCGTGTTACTGTTTTTTCCCGTACCGCCATCCTTGCGCCAGGCGGCTGGGCCTCTGACTGAGAACCTGCCAAACGTTATGACAGGCTACCCGTGTAGGGTTGACCTGTCGCTCCAAAGACCCTCCCCTCGAGGAACGAAAGGTCGTCTCTCTTCGCGTTTTTTTGCCCCAGCTGTTGCGATGGGCTGGCTTTTGCAGTTAACGAGTTGCATTCTAGTTTCATGCTGGCAGCCGGAGAGTAGTTAACGACCAAAAGGGGATATCTTGCTGAAGCTGCGAAAAGTGGAAATCGTTGGCTTTAAGTCGTTTTGCGAACGCACTGTAGTCACGTTCAGCGGTTCCGGCACAACTTGCATCGTCGGCCCGAATGGCTGCGGCAAATCCAACGTGGTAGACGCCATTTCCTGGGTTCTCGGCGAGCAGAGCCACAAGTCGCTCCGCGCCGAGCGCATGGCAGACTGCATCTTCAATGGCACTACTAAGCGCCCGCCACTGGGCCTCGCCGAAGTCACCATCACCATGGAAGATCCCGAACTCGCCGAAGCCGCGCGCTTCGTCATGGAAAGCGCCGCCGATTCCGCATCGGATTCCGTGTCTCTGCTTAACGAAAGCTCCGAAGCCATTGGCTTGACCGACTCAAATACCGAGATTCTCTCGCTCGACCCCGCGCTGCCCCCTGACTCGCAAGATGCAGTGGCCGGCGATTCAGCGCTATCCCCCGCTGAACCCGCTGGCAAATTCAAACGCAAGAAAAAGTCGGCAGACAAGCCCGTGCTCGCCATGAAGCCCGGCGAAGTCGTCGTCTGCCGCCGCCTGTATCGCTCTGGCCAAAGCGAATATCTCATCAACGGCCGCGTCGGAAGGCTCCGCGACATCCAGGAAATGTTCATGGGTGTCGGCCTGGGCCCGGATTCCTACGCCATCATCGAACAGGGCCGCATCGGCTTGATCCTCTCCACCAAGCCCATGGAGCGCCGCGCTATCATTGAAGAAGCCGCCGGCGTCACAAAATTCAAGACCAAGAAGCGTCTCGCCGAAGCCAAGCTGGAATCCTCCAAGGTCAATCTCTCCCGCGTCAACGACATTGTCGTGGAAGTCGAAAAGCAGCTTGGCTCTCTCAAGCGGCAGGCCGCCAAAGCGCGCCGCTACTCCGAAATCCGCGACCAAATGCGCAGCATCGTCCGCCAAATGTTGGCAGGCAAAGCCCGCGAACTGGACTCCGAAGCCGAGCGCGTCTCAAAGCAACTCGAAGAACTGAGCGCTGCTGAACTAGCGCGCGCGACGGCCATCCAACAACAGGAAGGCGAGCAGGACCGTCTCAACCAGAGAATTTACGAATTGGATGCCGAAATCCGCCAGAATCAAAACGTTTTGAATCTGACGGCGCTGGAAGTCGACCGCAGCGAGAATCGCATTGCATTCAATCGCCAGCGCGCCACAGAGCTCGCCGGTCGCCACGCCCAACTCAACACAGAACTCGCTCAAGCCACCGCGCAAGCCGTGGGATGGGAATCACGCAGTGCTTCGCAGATTCAAGCGGTTACGATTCTGCGCGAAGAATCAGGCGTATTGACCGCTCGCGTCGAGGAGCTCGCCATGCGCGCCGAGTCTCGCGCCGCTCAGATCTCCGAATCCGAAGCACGTATCGAAGCGCTGCGCCGCTCCTCTTCCGAAGCCGGCGAAAGCCTTCTGCGCCTCCATGGCGAGCAGAAGCAAGCCGAAGAGGCCCTCGTCCACCAGGCCGAAGCTCTGCGAAAGCTCGAAGCCAGCGAGCACGACTTGCTGGAAACTTCCATGCGCGCCCGCGATGATGCCGAGAGCGCCGCGTTCGATCACGAATCGGCCACCGCTCAGCTCAACGCGCTAAAACAAGACGCCTCGAACCTTCAGGCCAAAATCGCCGGATTCCGCGAACAACGCGACGCGATGTCGAACGAGGCCGGCGCGCTCCGCGACTCAGTGGCTGGAGTCCGCGCGCGTCATTCCACGCTCACGCAAATCCTGAACGACCGCTCCTACACCGCGGACGCCGTGCAGAAACTCTTTGCCGCCAACGAGCGCGGCGGCGGCCAGGATTTTCGTGCCGTCGGCGTACTGGCCGATTACGCCGAAGTCGAAGAGCAGCACGAAGCCGCCATCGAGCAATACCTGCGCGACGAACTGGAATACGTCGTCGTCGAGACCTACGACCACGCTCGCGCCGGCGTTTCCATGCTCCGCGATGAAGTCGGCGGCCGCGCTACTTTCTTCGTGGACTCGCTCCGCAACCTGCGTCTCTCCTCCGACTACGAGCCGATCGTCAATTTCCGCCCCGAAGACGGCGTCATCTCGCGACTCGACAAGCTCGTGGGCTTCCGCGATCCGCTAGGCGCCGCGGCCAAGCAATTCCTCCCCCGCTTGCGCTCCGCCTATTTAACGGACAGCGCGGCAGCCGCTGAAAAATTATCCAAGGAAAATTCTCAATACGCCTTTGTCACGCCCGACGGCACCTGCTACCAGGGACGCATGGTCACCGGCGGCCGCCCCGACGAAGTTGGTCCGCTAGGCATGAAGCGCGAGTTGCGCGCCCTCGACGCGGAAGTTCTGCATCTCGAGCATCAAATGAGCGAAAAACAGACTGCGATGGAGGCTATCGCCGCCGAGTTGCGTTCAACAGAACAAGCACTCGCCGAAATCGATGAGAAGCAGCGCGCAGCGGAACGCCAGTCAATCTCCGCCATGCACCGCCACGGCCAGATGCAAAGCGAGCTGGCTCGTCTCGGCCTCGAACTCACCATCTGCCAAAACGAGCTTTCCACCATCCGCCATGACGTCGAAAGCGCAAGGCAACGTGCCGAGCGCGCCAAGAACCAGCACGCCACCGCCGCGTTGACCCGCGCTGAAGCCGACGCTGAAGGTGCCCGGCTCGCAGAAGCGCTCGTCCAGCTTCGCGGCTCCATCCAGTCGGAACAAAATGAACTCGCCACCAGCCGCGCCGAATTTGCCGCCATGAACGAGCGCCTCCTGTCCGCCGAAGCTCTCTCCGCGAGGCTGAACGAAGAGCGCGCCGAACTCGGACGCCGCGAAACCGCTCTTCAGCAGCAAGTCTCATCCATTCTCGATGAAACTAGTGCTCTCGCCAAGCAGAGCGAAGACCTCGCTCTGCAGCTCGAAGGCCTCCGCGGCGAAAAATTACGCCTGGAAATCCGCCAGCGCGAACTCGAACAGGAATGGGACGCCGCCCGCACTCGCGTCACCCAGATGGAAGACCATCTACGTATGGGCCGTCAGTCGCTCCAGGAACTTCGCGAACAGCGCAGCCACGCCGAAGTTGATCGCGCCAAGAACGACTCCGACCGCCAGCACCTCCGCGAAACCTGCATGAGCGAAGTGAACGCGCAGCCCGAAGACCTGATCGCCACCGAAGCCGCTTTCATGTCCGGCGATGAACTGGCCATCGCCGAAACCAACTACCGCGAAATGAAGCAGCGCATCGAGTCCATGGGCCCCGTCAACATGATGGCCCTCGAGGAATACAACGAATGTGACCAGCGCTTCACCTTCCTCACCCGTGAGCGCGACGACCTTTTGCAATCCATCGCCGACACCCAGCAGGCCATTTCCGAACTCGACCTCGCCACCAAAGAAAAATTCGAGCACGCTTTCCACGCCATCAACAAAAGCTTTTCCGAAGCCTTCCACACGATTTTCGGTGGCGGCATGGCGGAAATGCGCTTGACCGAGCCGGACAGCTCCGGTGACACCGGCATCGACATCGTCGCTTCGCCTCCAGGCAAGCGCCTGCAGAACGTGTTGCTGCTCTCCGGCGGCGAAAAAGCCATGACCGCGCTCGCGTTGCTCATCGCCATCTTCCGCTACCAGCCCAGCCCCTTCTGCATCCTGGACGAAGTCGACGCACCGCTCGATGAAGCCAACGTCGGCCGCTTCACGCGCCTCATCGGCGAGATGAGCGGCCAAACGCAGTTCATCATCGTCACCCACAACCGCAAGACCATGGAAATGGGCAGCGTCCTCTACGGCGTAACGATGCAAGAGCCCGGCGTCTCCAAACTCGTTAGCGTCCGCTGGGAAGAATCTGAATCCTCCGCGCCAAAGCAACAAGCCGCTGCAGCCTCCGCCGCTTAAAAGCTTGTAGAATTCTGCTCGTAGGGGCGCGGCATGCTGCACCCCTGCCATCTCCCATCCACCCCCGCATTCTCCCAAGCCTCCATAATTTTTCCTTATCTCGTTTTGCAAAATTTTCCACCGCTCCCGCCTTTGACTTCGCGTTCCGCTGCGCTAGAATGCATCTCACTTTGTCGAGGGAACGTGCTCTGTGTCATCTGCTCCTGCCATGAAAGTTTTAAGGGAAACGCAATTCGCCGGCCTCACTCCCGCCGCGCGCGGGAAAGTCCGTGACATCTACGATCTCGGCGACAAACTCCTGATCGTCGCCACCGACCGCCTCTCCGCCTTCGACGTCATCCTTCCCACGCCCATTCCCGACAAGGGCCGCGTCCTCACGCAACTCTCTCTCTTTTGGTTCGATCTCTTGAAGGACGTCATACCCAACCACGTCCTTAGTGCCACGAATTTTCCCCCACCTTTCGATAAGTTCGACGACGAACTCGCTGGCCGCTCCATGGTCGTGCGCAAAACGCAGCCCCTGCCCATCGAGTGCGTCGTGCGCGGCTACGTCTCCGGTTCCGGCTGGAAAGACTATCGAGTCACCGGAAAAATCTGCGGTATCCCGCTGCCCAAAGGGTTGCAAGAATCCGACCGCTTGCCCGAACCCCTCTTCACACCCGCCACCAAAGCCGTCTCCGGCCATGACGAAAACATTTCCTTCGAGCAGGCCGTCTCCCTCATCGGCAAAGAACTAGCCGAAAAAGTCCGCACCGTCAGCCTGGAAATCTACGGCCGCGCCGCCGCTTATGCCGAGCCCCGCGGGATCATCCTCGCCGACACGAAATTCGAATTTGGCCTGCTCCACAACGAGCTAATCTGGATCGACGAAGCCCTCACACCCGATTCCTCCCGCTTCTGGCCCGCCGCGCACTACAGCCCCGGCGGCCCCCAGGCCTCTTTTGACAAACAGTTTGTTCGCGACTACCTCGAGCGAATGCAGTGGCCGAAAACCCCGCCCAGCCCGGAACTGCCTTCTGAGATCGTCGAAGCCACTCGCGCCAAGTACCGGGAAGCCTATCGCATCCTAGCCGGGCGCGAATTGGACTAGCAGGCCGGCCCCTCACAACGATAGTTATCTAGCGGAGCGTGCCATCGTGAAAGATCAATTGGAAGGGCTCGTCAATCAGATGGTGGAGCGCGGGATTCTGTTTGACGAAGCTGTTGGCGAATTCGAAAAGCGTTTCATCAAGCGCGTCCTAGACCGCACTAACGGCAACCAGTCCCGCGCCGCGGGAATTCTTGGCATTCACCGTAATACGCTCAGCCGTAAGATCGATGAGTACAAGCTCGATCCCAACGGTCACCGCCGGCCTTCACGCTGAAAAACACTTTAGCCGCATCTTAAAACGAAAACGGCTCCCGCGATGAATCGGGGAGCCGTTTCCTTGATTGTCTGTAAGCTGGTGAAGATTACGGCTTAGCAGCCGGCTTTTTCGCTGCTGGCTTGCGCACCGGAGGCTTCTTTGGTGCCGTCTTCTCTTTGGGAATGTCCTCTGCCTTAACTTTGCCCTTCTCCCAGTGCAGGAAGAACGCCGGATCGGGATCGTAGGAAGTAAGAGTGGCCGTGAAGTGCACAGCACTATCTTTTTCAACGCGTGCAGCTTCCGGCTGGCCCACGATCTTTACATCCATGTTTGGTGTCGTCGCGGCATCAAACTCCGCGTCGCTCGTGACGAACGCAATCTTCAGTACAATCGGATCGCTCGCTGTCGCAGCGGGCACAATTTCGATCACTTTGCCTGGCACTTCCGGGAATTCCAGGCCGCACGACGCGAGCCACGTCAATTTGCCTTTGTCCCCGCCCGCCTTCAGCTCCGTGACCACGGAGGCGATGGTCATGTCCTTCTGCACAGCGCTGAGGTCTGCCGCACTTGCTACCGAATAGCTGGCGGGCCGCTCCGCCGAGCTTCCAGCAAGTTGCAGGAGTTCATTCAATTCTGCATCCGTCAAGCTGTCGCACACCGTTCCACCTTGATAGTTGGCGACCAGCTTCCGCAAATAGGTTTTGATCTGTCTGGACTGCACCTCCGTAGCGCCCTTGGCCGTCACCGCCTTCGCGAAGTACCAGAAGGCATCCATTTGCTGCGGCGGCGTCATCGCCTGATAGGCTTTGCCAACGTTGTAGTAAGCGATGGGGTCGTCCGGATTCAGGACCAGCACTGCCTTGAAGGACGCGACCGCAGCGGGATAATCCTTCAGCGTCATGGATGCGTTGCCCGCCGTGTAGTTGAACAAGATGCCTGGCTGTAGCTTCTGCTTTGCAAAGTCCTCGGCGGACATGTTATCCGGCTTTTTCAATTCGTCCAACGTCTTCACACCCACGCTGGCTGCATCCCGAGCCTTGGTCGCCGCCGCCGCGTCCTGCTCTTTTGCGGGCAAGCTGGCGTATGCCAGCGCCCGTGCGTACAGCGCCTCATACCGGATTCCTGCCTCCGCCTTGTCACCCAGCGCCACCAGCTTGTCCGCGTACTCGATCACTTTCTGAGGGTTCTTGAGCTGCGTGTAGGCCCGGTAATAAAGCGGATAGATATAAACGAGGAGATCGGAATTGGGATACTTTGCTACGAAATCATCGGCGCACTTGACCACCGCCGCGGGAACTTTCTCCGCTGCGCACGCTTGCTCGGCGTTGTATTCCGCCTGCGTGTACTTAGGCCCTTTGGCTGCTCCGGCGTCCTGACCAGCTGCCGGTGCTTGTCCGTAGGCACTCGGCCCGCTCCCAGCCATCAGGATAAGGGTTGCGATCATCGCGAACCCCGCCAATCTTTTAGTTACGTTCATCCCATTTCTCCTCGCTCAAACTTCAAGCCTGAGTTTTCTGCTTCCGGTCCACCCCGGAATGCTTCTGCCGGGAATCGCTTTGTTTCGGAAAACCTTGGGATTATAGGAAACCCGCACCCTATCTGCAAGAAGTTCCCCTTCACTGATTTTATGACCTGAGGAAATTTTTTCATGAAGTAGGCAATGCTGCTCTTGATTCCCTCACGGCCGGCTGGGATCCCAAGTACCGCGGAAAACTCTAATGATAGGATGAGTGTCGCACAAAAAGAGTGGCCCGTACGAGGAAGATTTCTCATGGCGCGAATAAGCAAAACAAATGAACCGGCCCGCGAGGCAAAAACTCTGGTAGGTGGTGTGGCACTCGTTACCGGCGGAAGCCGTGGGATTGGCCGCGCCATCGCGCACCAGTTGGCTTTGCTGGGCGCTTCCGTGTCCATTTGCGGCCGGGATCGCGCCGCGCTGGAGGATTCCGCGCGCGGACTCGCAATGCTCGGCGTGCCCGTGCATAACCAAATCGCCGATGTCACAAATTCCGCTGCTGTCTCCGACCTGGTCGCCCAAACAGAAGCAGCTCTCGGCCCCATCACCATCCTCGTCAACAATGCCGGCATCGGTCTCTTCGGCCCGGCCCACGAAAGAACCGAAGCCGATTGGGACCGCGTCCTGAACACCAATCTTAAGAGTGTTTTCCTCGTTTCCCGTGCCGTTGCGCCTTCCATGATTCGCCGTGGTTCGGGCGATATCGTGAATATCAGTTCCCTGGCCGGAAAAAACACTTTTGCCGGTGGCGGCATCTATTGCGCCTCCAAGTGGGGCGTCGTCGGTCTCTCCGGCTGCATGGCCGAAGATCTCCGCGAATTTGGTATCCGCGTCAGCGTGATCTGCCCCGGAAGCGTGGCCACGGAATTCTCCGGACGCGGCCCCAAGGACGCGTCAAAAACGCTGTCCGCGGAAGACGTGGCCCACGCCGTGAAAGCCATCGTCACCCAAGGCCCGCAAAGCTTCCTCAGCGAGATACATCTGCGTCCGCTAAGGAAACCCTAGTCACACCGGCCCGTCTCCGGTCCCGATATTTTCCTCTTGACAATCGTCGTTACAACAACTATTCTCCCCTCATGAACTCGCGTTCCAAGCCCTCCAGCACCGCAGTCTCCCTGGAAAACCGCGTTTTCGTGGCGCTCCTCCAGGCTGCCGATTTTCTTGGCCAGGAGGCCGAACGGCTTCTGAAAGCCGCGGGGCTTACCGGCGCGCAATACAATGTCCTCCGCATCCTCCGTGGGGCCGAACCGGAAGGTTTGCCCTGCCGCGGCATCGGGGACCGCATGATTTCCCACGACCCGGACATGACTCGCCTCCTCGACCGTCTCGAGAAGCGCTCCCTCATTACCCGGGTACGCCAGACCGACGACCGCCGCGTCATTAAGACACGCATCACGCCGCAAGCACTCAGCCTCCTAAAAACACTCGACCAGCCGATTCGCGAGTTGCACAAACGCCAGTTCCGGCATATGCCTTCGGCGCGTCTCAAGCTTCTTTTCGGTCTGCTGGAGGAAATCCGCGTCTGTAAGCCTTCCTAACAGGCTTTTCAGGACGAGTTTCGAAATCTCAATTCAAATACAAAAGGAGAAAAAATATGGGCCGCTATCTAAATCGAATCGCAGTCACCGCCGGGCTCGCCGCTGTTCTGTCGTTGCCCGCCGGCGCCGCCAATTCCGAATGGAAGATCGATCCCGCACATTCGTCCGCGCAGTTTTCCGTCCGTCACTTGGCGATCTCGACTGTGCGTGGAGCGTTCAGCAAAGTCACCGGCACCGTCGTCCTGGACGACAAGGACATCAGCAAGTCTACTGTCGACGTCACCATTGACGTCTCCACCGTGGACACTCGCGAACCCAACCGCGACAACGATCTGCGCAGCGATAAATTCTTTGACGTCGCCCACTTCCCCACTATGACGTTCAAATCCAAGAAGGTTGAGCAGGTCTCCCCTGGAAAGCTTAAAGTCACCGGCGATCTCACCATTCGTGGCACCACCAAGGAAGTCGTGCTCGACGTCGATGGCCCGACCGCTCCGGTAAAGGATCCCTGGGGCAATCAGCGCGTCGCGGTCAACGCCTCGTCAAAAGTTAATCGTCAAGACTATGGCGTGAAGTGGAACGCCACCATGGACAACGGCGGTGTCGTCGTCGGTGATGACGTCAATATCACTATCGACGCGGAAATGGTCAAGCAGGCGCCGAAATCTGCCAATTAATTGGCTCTGCTCTCACAGTTCGGGATAGGAGTGGTCGGCGCACTTGCACCTTCCACTCCCCCTGAATCATCAAAGTACATATCAGATACTGAAGGGATCATCCGATGCATAAGCCAGCACAGAACGATTTTCCAGTCCATGACCTCATCCGCGTGCGCTGGAGCCCGCGCTCTTTCGCCGACAAGCCTGTTCCCCAGGACGTTTTACGCAGCCTTTTCGAGGCTGCCCGCTGGGCCGCCTCCAGCTACAACGACCAGCCTTGGTCCTATCTCGTCGCCACCAAGGACGACCACGAAAACTATTCGAAAATGCTCAGCGTGCTGATGGACATGAACGCAGCGTGGGCTAAACAAGCACCCGTACTTGTCATCTCTGTCGCTCGCCAGAACTTTAAACACAATGGCGCGCACAACCGCGTCGCCCTCCACGACCTCGGCGCGGCCAACGCGCAACTGACCATGGAGGCCACCTCACGCGGCCTCGTTGTTCATCAGATGGGCGGCTTTCATCAGGACAAAGCACGCGAACTCTTCGGCATTCCTGAAGGTTGGGAACCGGTTTCCGCAATGGCTATTGGCTATCCCGGCGATCCACAAACTCTACCCGAGCAATTGCAAAAGCCCGAGTTGGCTGCGCGCACACGCAAACCCTTGAGCGAATTTGTCATGGCCGGTCACTGGGGGCATACTGCTCCTTTCGCTGAGAAATAATCGGAGAATGCTGCCCCCGGCCTGACATGCACCGTACACTCGAATTCCTCCTCCATCACGGGTATGTAGTCCTGCTCGGATGGGTTTTCGCCGAGCAGATTGGGCTGCCCTTGCCTTCCATGCCCCTGTTGCTCGCAGCCGGCGCGCTCGCGGGTACCGGCCAGTTGAGTTTTTTCGCTTCGCTTTTTTACGTCGTGCTCGCCTCAGTGGCTGCGGATTTTATCTGGTTTCAGCTTGGCCGCCGCAAGGGTATCCGCGTTCTCCAGCTTCTCTGCAAAATTTCGCTCGAACCGGATTCTTGCGTTCGCCGGACCCAGGGCATTTTTTCGAAGCAGGGTGCGCGCTCACTCCTGGTCTCCAAATTCGTTCCCGGCCTTGGCACTGTCACCCCTCCTCTCGCTGGCATCTTCCACATGCGCACTCGGCGTTTCCTCCTCTTCGATGCCGCCGGTTCGCTCCTCTGGGGTGGCACTTTCCTCGGCCTGGGCTATGTGTTCAGCGGTCAGATCGAGCGTGTCGCGGAGCGACTCGCTTCTCTCGGCGGCTGGCTCCTGGTCTTGGTCCTCGGAGCCTTGGCCGCCTACATCGCCAAGAAGTTTATCGCCCGCCGGCGATTTCTTCGTGATCTGCGCATCTCCCGCATCACCGTTGATGAATTGAAGGAAAAGCTCGACTCCGGCGAGGAACTCGTCATCGTGGACCTGCGCCACTCGATAGACTTCGAGGCCGACCCCGAAACCATTCCTGGCGCTTTTCGGATGGACGCCAAGGAGCTGGAGGAAAAAAACGACCGCTTGCCCCGCGACCGCGAGGTCATCCTCTACTGTACTTGACCAAACGAAGCCACTAGCGCCCGTGTGGCGCTGCTCCTCAGAAAAAATGGCATCACCAACATCCGCCCCCTGCTGGGCGGTCTGGACGCCTGGCGCGAACGCGGCTATCCCATGGATACAATCTCAGTTGAGGTCGAATCCAAGTAAGAGCTACTTGTAGCGCCAGCATCCCTGCTGTTGATTTCGTCAGCCCGTGGCAACGTGGAACAGCACTCGCTTGAACCGCTCGCTCATTCAATGCCACAAAAGACTTGCCACGACCTCACCGGCATTGCGCTTGCCCCGGACCAGTCACGAATCACCAGTCACATCTTCTACAGCCGCGGCAGCACAATTCCGCTCTGCGACTGGTACTTCCCCTTCTTGTCCTTGTAACTCACTTCGCAATCTTCATCCGACTCGAAGAAAATCACCTGGCACAACCCTTCATTCGCATAAATCTTCGCCGGCAGCGGTGTCGTGTTGCTGATTTCCAGCGTCACATAGCCTTCCCACTCCGGTTCGAACGGCGTCACGTTCACGATGATCCCGCATCGCGCGTACGTCGACTTTCCCAGGCAAATCGTCAGCACGTTCCGCGGTATCCGGAAATACTCCACCGACCGCGCCAACGCAAACGAATTCGGCGGAATGATGCACACGTCGCCCTTGAACTCCACGAACGATTTCGGATCGAAATGCTTCGGGTCCACAATCGTCGAATTCACGTTCGTGAAAATCCGGAATTCGTCCGCCACTCGAATATCGTAGCCGTACGACGACACTCCGTAACTGATCACTCCTTCGCGCACCTGCCGGTCCGTAAACGGCTCGATCATCTTATTCTCCAGCGCCTTGCGCCGGATCCAGCGGTCTGGCTTTACAGACATCCATTCCTCCCCGAAATTTACCTGCGATTTTGTCTTTTCGATTCGCTACTGCAACAAACTGCTTCGAACCAGAGCGCCAAAAGATGTTCAGTGTAGATTACCCCCCACGTCTTGACAACCTGCGCCGCACCCTCTAGCATCTGGCTCGGAAGCGTTGGAGGATTGCGTGATCAAGCTGGACATCGTAAATGCTGTCGTCACCTCGACGAACATCAGCCGCACCAAAGCCGAGCAGGCCGTCGAAACCGTTTTTGAATCCTTGAAGCAGGCCCTCGGCCGCGGCCAGCGCATCGAACTCCGCCGCTTCGGCGTCTTCAGCGTGAAGCCGCGCAAGACCGGCATCGGCCGCAATCCCCGCACCGGCGAAGAAGTCAACATTCCCCCGGGCAAAGCCGTCCGCTTCAAGCCCGGCAAAGAACTCCAAGGCATCGAAGAAGAAAAGAAATCGTAACCGTCGCGTCTTGGCCTTTTCTCAAACCGTTTAGACAATCAAAACTTTCCGGCAATTCGAAACTGGCGCAAACCCTGCCAGCTATGCTGTACTGGTTACTGTTGATTCCATTTCACGCGCAAAATATTCCGTGACCCCACCTCTTCCAGAAAATCCTCTGCCAACCATACCGGCCAACGTCGATTGGAGCGCCGCTCCTGCCTTCAGTGTCCGCTACACTCCGCCTCCCTACCGTCCTTCGAGAAAAATGCTGCTCCTCGCCTGCATCCTCTTTTTCCTAACGCTCTGTACCTGCCTCGTCGCCGGCACGCAGTTCGCGACTGCCTATGCGCAGAACCAGGCCTTCTCCTCCGACGAATTTCTCCGCTCTTTCAGTTTTTTCTACAAAAACCCTCTCGGCCTCGCCGCCGGCCTCCCCTTCGCTCTCACCCTACTCACCATTCTCCTAACTCACGAACTCGGCCATTTCTTTGCCTGCCGCTACCACCACATTCGCGCCACCTATCCTTTTTTCGTTCCTTTCCCCAACTTGAATGGCACCTTCGGCGCCTTCATCTTGATTCGCTCTCCCATCCTCACCAACCGCGCCTTGTTTGACGTCGGGGCTTCCGGCCCGCTCGTCGGTTTCGTTTTCGCCGTTCCTGCTCTCATCTACGGCGTCCTCCATGCCAAGCTCGTTCCCGGCCTCGCGGACCCTGCCCACGCTGAGCTCATCTACGGTACTCCTCTCCTGCTGCGTCTTTTGGACGCCGTCCTCCATCCCGGCATCTCTCCCGACGCCCTTCTCTTGCCCCCCGTCGGCCGCGCCGCATGGGTCGGTCTTCTATTGACCTCGCTCAACCTCGTCCCTGTCGCCCAGCTCGATGGCGGCCACATTCTTCGCTCTCTCAACCCTCGCGCACACTGGTATTCCTCGCTCCTCTTTCCCGCTGGTTTTGTCGTGCTCGGACTTCTCCATTTCTGGGATGGTTGGTACTTCTGGGCCGCCATGATCCTCGCGATGCGCTTCCTTCGCGTCGCCCCCATCTACGATCCCGCGCCTCTCGATTCCTGCCGTCGCTGGGGAGCTCTCCTTGCGCTGGTGATCTTTCTCCTTTCCTTCATGCCCGCGCCCCTCCTCATTTCTCCAACTTCCCATTGACCGCACGCCATCTCCGGTTATGATGCCTTCGGTCTGATTGCGTGGTGCCGCGCCAGTCCACCTATGCCTGAACTCGTCCGCACACTTCGCTTTCGCGACCTTCTGCTCCTCTTCATCGGCTCCGTCATCGGCTCCGGCATCTTTCGCACTCCCGGCCCCATCCTCCGCCAAGTCGGCGGTTCCGTCAGCCTCTCCCTTCTGATCTGGATCGTGGGCGGCGTCCTTTCGCTTCTCGGCGCGCTCACCTACGCCGAGCTTGCTGCCGCCAATCCCGAAGCCGGCGGCTTGTATTGCTACATCCGCGACGGTTTCGGCCGCCTCTCCGCTTTTCTCTACGGCTGGTGCCTTTTTCTCGTAATCGCCAGCGGTTCCGTCGCCGCTCTCGCGCGCGCCTTTAGCGAATATCTCGCGCGCGTTCTTACCATCTCTCCCGTCGCGCAAACCATCTCCGCCGTCCTGATGATCGGAATCGTCACCGTCATCAACGTCTGGGGCACGCGCAAAAGCTCCGACCTTCAGAACTGGACCACCCTCGTCAAGGTAGGCATCATCGTCATTCTCAGCGCCTTGCTGCTGGCCCTCGGCCATCATGGCCGCGACATTCCCTCGGCCCTGGGCGCAACCCAGCACGGCCTTGGCCTTTGGTCTAGTTTCGGCCTGGCCATGATCACTGTTCTCTGGGCGTACGAAGGCTGGCAGTTCGGAACCTACAGCGCCGGCGAAGTCGTCGATCCGCAAGAAGCCTTTCCGCGCGCTTTCCTGATGGGCTCTCTGATTCTGGTCGGGCTCTATCTCGTCGCCGTCGTCGCTTACCTCTTCGCTCTCGGCCCCAAGGACATGGCGATGACCGACACCATCGCGGCCACTTCTGTTACCGCGGTTCTCGGTTCTTGGGCCGGTAAGATCGTCGCGCTCACCATTCTCATCTCCACTTTCAGCGCCGCCAATAGCGTCATCCTCACCGCCCCGCGTGTTTTCTACGCCATGGCCAAAGACAAACTCTTTTTCATGAAACTCGCCGAAGTCCATCCGCGATTTCAGACTCCGGTAGTAGCCATCATTGCACTCGGTGTCTGGTCGGCAGTTCTCGTCTGTGCCGGCGAGTTAGGCACGTTCAGCAAACTAATCGAAGGAGTGATTTTTATCGGGTGGATCTTCTACGGTCTCGGCGCCGCCGCGATTTTTCCCATTCGCCGCGCCACCGCAGGCCGCCCCATTCCTTATCGCGTTCCCGGCTATCCCTGGACGCCTTTTATCTTCGTTCTCGTCGCCGCCGTCATCGTTGGCAATGCCATCTATCTAGCCTTCCGCGACCCTTCCCAATTCATGAACCTGGCCGCCGCCGTTATTCTCTTTCTCATCGGCCTGCCAGCCTACTTCTTCTGGCGCAAACGCGCCGCACCGAAAACCGATTGAATCGCCCTCTCACTTCCGAAGCTCACTCAACTTCCGCGCTTCAATCTGTTGTCGATATTTCCTGCCATTGTGGATGATTAAATAGAGACACAAGAGTGGAATAAATCCGCTCCACAGAACCATATTCCTGAACTGTTGGGGATTGCACGTCAAGCACAACTGCATCACGACTCCGCTGCTTGGAAAAAAGAACCCCTCGCCTGATAAAACCTCGCGCCGCCGCACTGTCAGCTCTTCCAGCACTCCCGTCATCTCCATGCGCGACATTGCCTCGCACGTCGTATTCCCTTCACAGTCCAGCAGCACGCTCCGGTCTGATCCGCTTACCTGCGCCAGATAATACGTACTGCCTATTTTCCCGAGGAGCGACTCCTGAATTCCGCGGTCGCACTGAAGCTCCAGTGGCTGGGTGATCCGTACCCATCGGCCGTGATTCTGCTGAGGGGGAATAACCGTCTTCAAATCTATCTCTTCTGGCGCTATGCCGAATCCCGTGTATTCGCGATAGAGCACCCCATAGGCTACTAGCATGAACACAAGTGTGGCTGCCGCTAGCAGCAAGACGAGCAGCTGCCGCCTATCAAAGACTTTTTGACTGATATGAACGTACATTGGTTCCAGAAATCGCACACGCCCCGGTACTGACCACAGCATAGCAATTGTGAAAATGGGTGGAATCTATTCGTTCTGTGCGTTGCCGGAATTGTTACTTCAGAGATTGCGTGACCATTCGATTGCTGCGCCCGGGACAATCTCAGTTTTCAGGATGAGCCTTGGCAAGCATTTTCTGAACCGTCTCGCGCGCCTGCCTCGCGCCCTGGCTGTCCGCCCCATTCGGCTCCAGTTTCAAATATGCTTCCAATCCTTGCAGTTGCGCCAGATATTCCTGCCGCCGCCCGTAGGCATCCGAAAGCACCAGGTAAGCCTGCGCGAGATTGGGGTTGCGTAGCAGCGCTTCACGACCTGATTTTTCGGCCTCATCCAGGCGGTTCAACCGCAGTAACGCCATCCCCAGAAACAGGTACCCCTCGGGCGAATTTTCGTCGACGTCCAGTCCCTTCCGGATGGTAGTAACTGCCTCTTCCGACTTTCCCTCCAGATACTGCAAGTAGCCAATGCCGAATTCCGCCCACGCATACCTTCCACCGCTCAAATCAATTGCCTTCTGAAAAGCCGGCATCGCTTCTCCCAGCAGGCCCTGTTTCGTCTTCACCACGCCAATGTGATAGAAAGCCTCGTAATAATCCGGAAACGCCTGCGCGGCTTTCTTGAAGTGCTCCGCGCTCCCTGCAAGATCCTGCTTCGCCAGGCTTCCCAATCCCTTTGCATACTCGTTTCGCGCTTTGCCGGGAATCTTCAGCTCCCGCATCGAAACCATGTAGCTGCTACGCTCGGTACGCGCCATCGCTGGCGAATTCAAGTACAGCACCAGCTTCGACGAAGCGCCATCCAGCCGCGCGCTCGTTTGCGCCGGCTCATATCCCGGTTCATCCACCACGATCTCGTACGTGCTCGGCGGAAGGCTCCGAACTTCAAAGTGCCCTTCCAAGTCCGTCAATACGCTGCGAAATATTCCGGCAACGTGTGACTTCAATTTGACAGCTACTTGGCTCGCAGGCCGGTTGCTCGTTCTTAGCAGCACCGTCCCGGAAATCGTTCCGTCACTCGGTTCAGAGCTTGGGACTTGCGCTTTTGCCACCGGCGCCCGAGCCATTAGGGACCCGGCGACCAGTAGGAGGATTGGTAGCAATCTCAGGAATGGATTTGAAGGAAATTCAAATCGTGGAGTTACCTTCTCGGTTTTGGAAAATTCGTACCGCATCTCGACCTGCTTTGCATTCTTGGGGCGTTCCTTCGGGGGGCTGAGAGATCGGGAGAGCTAATCCGTCGGGCCGTGCGCAACCACTTCCACCTGTCGTTTCCTGGCTGGGGTGGTGGTCTCGCCAGCGCCGCCGGTGCACCTTAGCTCCTCGATGCCTACCTTTGCGTGCCCTGCAATCTTCTACTCGGGAAACGCCGCTTGTCTGTCGCCTATTGAACTCTGCACTGCGCATGCCAAAACTCCGCTTACTTCATCTCACTTCTGAATTTGTGCCGCGGCAGTGATCCCGCCGAACTCGGAACGTCTCCAACTTCTTTTTATTCAATGCGTACCTTCCTAAGTTTTTCCGAACTAGCTGATTCAGGAGCCATCCAGGTACTAGCGGTCGAATCGCACTTCCATGTTGCCGCCTGCACAAACTGTCTCAACCAGCGACACTCTGTGCTATCTTGGCTCACTTTGAGATTTGCAATCTCTCTCATTCCTGATTTCAATCAAGGAGCTTTCACATGCGAAGACTCTCCGCCATCCTCCTAATTCTCTTTAGCATGGCCGCCACTTCTGCCGCTCCGCCTCCCGACGACCTCTCCAAAAAGTTTGTCGGCGCCTGGCGATTGGTTTCCATCGAAGGCATTCCCCCCGGCCGCCCCTTCGTCTATGACCGTCCCACTGGCCTCATCATGTACGACCCTTCCGGTCGCATGTGCGTCAATATCGTGCTAAAGGCCGATCGCAAACCCTTCGCGCCCTATGCAAAAGGATTACTCACCGCCACGATCGAAGAAAGAGCCGCCGCCTTTGACACCTACGCCGCCTATTTCGGCACCTTCACCATTGAAGCCAAAGCCGGAACCATCACTCACCACTTGGAAAACAATCTAGTACCCGGCCGCCAAGCCACCGACAACGTTCGCTGGTTCGACTTCCAAGGCCCCGACCGCCTCTTACTCACTCCCGTCGAAGACGGCCAAGGCGGCATCCTCGCCCGCAAAGACGCCACCTACAAACTCCTCTGGGAGCGCGTTAAGTAGTATTAGGGGGGGATAAAGAAGTTTCCTAAGCTCTGGAAATACGCCGGCTTGCGCACGCTTTGGCATCTGCGTGCGTTCTTGCTACGCACCTAGTGGGGAATCCAGGAACGCATGTCCTGCGCGAAATTCTGAAGCGCCGCCAGGTCCTCGGCTGGGCCTGAGCCGAGGGCACTGCGTTTCTTCAGCGCCTCCCGCGCTGCCTGTTCCGGTGTCCAAGTCCTCAAAAATACGCCTTCCCTCAGATACCGTAGTTGCTGCAGCGTCAGGTCGGAAGCGCCTCCGTACTTGTCCACCTGCTGCAGGAAGAAGTCGAAAAGCGGTTTCGGAAGTTCAAAAGCGTCTGGCGCATCCCGCCGTGTATATTCGTAAATTGTCTTCTGACGCCACGGATTGAATTTCCTTGTATCGAACATGTCGTTTTCGTCGAGGAAGATCTGCGATGTGGGAACGACTACCCGCACAACGGGTCCTGCCGCCGGGCGCACCACCCACACTGCAACTGTATGATTTGGCGCGGGCCAAAACAGTCCCACGCTCTTGACGCCGCTGCGCTCTACTAGGAATGCGTAAAGCGCCGAGAGTTCATCGCACTCCGCCGTAGCCGTTGATTCCACAGGAGATGGCCTGTTCACATTTTTCCATTGTTGCCAGATCCGGTCGGAGTTTGGCGGTTGATCCGTGATCGCCCAATGCAGGTTCCAAAAGCCTGCATCCCGAGTCGCCTCAAACAACAATCGCACGACCACATAGTCCGGGTAGCGGATGCTCTCGGGAGCCAGCTTGTGCATCGCTAAGAATGACTGGAAACCAAGTCTCATCCCCGAAGTACTCTTAAGCCCCTTTGCCTTCTCTCGAAGCAGGACGACGAGTTGCCCCACAGTCTCACCAGATGACGCGGAAGTTGGCGTCGCGAGCCTTCGTTCCTGACCGCAAACTTGGGGAGTCCACACCGCCACCAGTAGGAGGAGGGCAAGAGAGCAGGCGTTTAGCTGCGGTGGTCGAAACTGTCTCATGGAACATGCACCTGCGCTTGAAATTGTTGGGTACAAGCTTCTTCATGGTCTCGGCTGCGTGGAAACCCGTTCCAGGGGGTAGCACAAGCCTGCCGCTTTTCCCCCGTTTTCGCGACACTCTCTCGAAGCATTCTTAGATCCTCACCTTGTGAAAATAAAGGCGCAGCTCCCCGTGGTTATGTTAACCACCAAGTCCTTTAGATGCAACACTTCTGAACCGTCACGTAAGTGTTGAAGATAAAAGACTTGCGCAAATACCTAAATTCTCTAGATGCAACACTTGCAAAAAAAGGGGGTAGGGAGTGCAATTGCCGTCTCCTCGTTCCCTAATTCCTCGGAACTTTGTCTGTTCCCCAGGTGTCAAAAGCAATGGTCTCTGGCACGCCAGAAGTTCGTCTGCTCGCTCAAGGGGATTGGCCGTGCTCGAAGCAATCGCTCTCGCAAAATTCTACGGGTCTGTTCCAGCGGTCCGTGAAGTCACGTTTCGCCTCGAACCCGGCCAGGTACTCGGATACCTGGGCCCCAACGGTTCGGGCAAAAGTACCACCGTCAGAGTCCTCACCGGCCTGCTGCAACCCACTCGCGGCCAGGTCCTCTTCGAGGGCCAGAACATTCAGAACGACCTCGTCTCCTATCGTAAGCGGCTCGGCTACGTCCCGGAAGAAGCCAACCTCTACCCGTTTCTCACTGGCGAGGAATATCTCGAGATGATTGGAACTCTTCGCGCCATGTCTCCTGCGCGAATGAAATCCAAGATCACCTCCCTGCTGGAGCTTTTCTCCTTGTTTCCGCATCGCCATGTTTCTCTGGGTTCGTACTCCAAAGGCATGCGCCAGCGCATCCTGCTGATCGCGGCGCTGATGGACAATCCCGACGTGCTCATTCTGGACGAACCGCTCTCCGGCCTCGACGTAACCTCCGTGCTCATCATCAAGAATCTCATTCAGGCATTCAGCGCGCGCGGAAAAGCGGTCTTTTATTGCTCGCATATACTCGAAGTCGTTGAAAAAGTCTGCTCCGACCTTCTAATCCTCCGCAAAGGCCAGGTCATGGCCTACGGTTCGACGGAAGAAGTCCGCCGGCAGATTGGTCAGTCCTCTCTGGAACACATCTTCTTGCAACTCGTGGAAGATAAAGACGTCGCGCAAGTCGCCAGCGAAATCGTGGACGTCGTGGTATCGCCCTCGTGAATTCGTGGAAGCAGTCTCCGGCTGCTCGCTGGTTAATTTTCTCTCAGCGACCTTCTGTCCTTTTGCTGCGCCTCTTCGCCGGCCGCATGTTCAAAGGCGGCGGCGAATTAGGTGCGGACGAACTCGAACTCGGCATGGGTGTGGTGCTCATCTTCCTCGCCATGCCCGGGGTCCTGGCTTCTCTTCTCATGTTTGAAAAGTATGGCTCGCTCATCCGCTTCTTGCGTGGTGACGGCACATTTGATCCGTTCATCGCCACCATCCCGGACGAATACTTCTTCATCGTCCTCTCCATGTCCGTTAGTTGCGCCGTTGCGTTATGGCGGTGGAACTCCATTTTTCTGGACCGCCGCGATTACACCAACCTAGTCCCGCTCCCCATCTCCCTTACCAGGATTTTCTTCGCCAATCTGTTCGCCATCTTCGCTTTGACCGCCCTGCTCACTTTCGTCGTAAACGCGGCTTCCTTCGTTCTATTTCCTGTCGCGGTCTTGGGTTCGGAAGGCTCTTTCTCAAAGCTTCTCCTCTTTGCGTTTGGTCACGCCGTTTCCGTCAGTCTCAGCAGCGTATTCAGTTTTCTTGCTGTATTCGCCCTCTCTGGCACTCTGATGGCATGCTTTCCGTACCGTCTCTTCCGCAAAATCTCTGTGTACGCCCGTTTTGCCGTCGCCCTCATTCTTCTCACCGGACTCGCTACCAGCGTCACCATTTCTACCATTCTCTCGCGCCGGGCTCCGGTGAATCCCTCGCTCCTGGGCGCACTCCCTCCCGTTTGGTTTCTGGGACTCACGGAAACTTTGTGGGGCCGCGGCCATGATATTTTCTTCGCCGCCATGACGCGCAGAGCCCTGATTTGGTTGGACCTCACGTTCCTCGTCTCCGTCTTTGCTTACGCTGTCAGCTTTCGCAGATCCTTCGTCCGCATCCCCGAATTTACCGATGTCGGCCCACTGCCGCGCGCCATGCACTTCCGCCTGCCCGCAAAAATTATCGACGCTACTATCCTTCGAGAACCGAAGCTGCGCGCCTGTTTTCACTTCGTCTCACGCACCCTTTTGCGCAGCGATGCCCACTTGCAGATTGTTCTCGCCTTCGCCGCCCTGGGCCTTGTCGTTGCCGCCCAAAGTCTAACTGCCCCATTACATCCGGGCATTTCCATCGCCGATCAGCCTCCCTCGATCGAACTTATCTCCATCCCCTTTATTTTGAGCTACTGCCTCCTGCTCGGCATCCGCCTGGCCTTCGAGGTTCCTCTGGATCTTTCCGCCAACTGGATCTTCAAACTTTGGATCGACCCTGGCGGAGAACTCCCCCGCCAGGTCGCCAGAAGAGTGCTCCTCACCTTTTCTCTCGGCTGGCTCGCGCCTCTGTGTTTCCTCTACTCCGCTATCTTATGGGGTTGGCTCACCGCGCTGCTGCAAACAAGTCTGCTCATTGCCTGCTCCGCAGTCTTCGTGGAAGTTCTGCTCGTGAAGTTCCGCAAGATTCCCTTCACCTGCTCTTACCCGCCCTTTGAGAGTAACTCTCCGCTTTACATCGTCGCCTACCTGGTCGGTTTCGCCCTCTTCGCCATCTACATTCCCCGGATTGTGCAGTGGTCCGTAGTCACTCGCTGGGGCACAGCTATTTTCATTCCACTAGTTCTCCTCAGCCTCATCGCCACGCGTGAATTCCGCAAACAGATGCTGGACATGGATAAGCAGCTCATCTTCGAGGAAGAATCTGCGTCTGGTTTCTGAGGAAGGTTGAACTAATTTCTAGAATCGACTCACAATAGGCTAAGCGGATCCATATCCACCAGCACGGCCGTGTCGGGAATCTCTTTCGCGTCGCAATACGCCATTGCACCAGCCAGCAACTTCGTCAGCACCGAACGCTTCGGCGACTTCAGCAAAAACTGGAACCGGTGCTCCTTCTTCAAACGCGCCAGCGGCGCCGTCGCCGGTCCCAGGATGCGCACGCCCTTATCGTCATGCGGCGAAAAATATTCAGAAAGCTGCCGCGACCAGCGGATGGCTTTCTCCAGGCTGACATCGCGCACGATCACGTTCGCCAGCGAAGTGAACGGCGGGTACGCCATCATTCGCCGGAAATGCAATTCGCGCTCGAAGAACGCCGCATAATCCTGCTTCACCGCGTCTTGAATTGCGTAATGCTCCGGATAAAACGTCTGAATCAGCACGCGCCCGCTCAATTCGCCTCGGCCGGCGCGCCCCGCGACCTGCGTCAACAATTGAAACGTGCGTTCCGCCGCTCGAAAATCCGGCAAGCTCAGCGACGAATCTGCGCTGACTACGCCGACCAGCGTCACCCTCTGAAAATCGTGCCCCTTTGCCAGCATTTGCGTTCCCACAAGAATGTCCAGCGCCCCACCCGCGAACGCGCCCAGCGTTTCCTGATATTGCCGCTTCGTCCGCGCGGTGTCCCGGTCCAGCCGCGCAATGCGCGCGCCAGGAAATTCCTTGCGCAACCGTTCTTCCAGATGCTCCGAGCCTTCGCCAAAAAAATAAACGTACTTCGACTGGCATTTCGGACAGGCTTTCGGAATTTGCTGAATCGATCCGCAGTAGTGGCATTCCAGCCGGTTGCGCTGCTTGTGATGCGTCATCGAAATGCTGCAATTCACACACTGCACCGACGCGCCGCAGCTCCTGCACAGCACCGACCACGAATACCCGCGCCGGTTGATCAACACCAGCGCCTGCGTGCCATTCGCCAGGCATTCCTGAATCCCCGCATGCAGAGCCGCGGAAATCGGGCTGGTCTGATGCGTCTGCTGAAAATCCTCGCGCAAGTCCACGACTTCGACGCTCGCAAGCGACCGGTCCGCGACGCGCGAAGCCAGCGTCAGCAATTCGTACTTCCCTTCGCGCGCGTGGTGATACGTTTCCATCGAAGGCGTCGCCGAGCCTAGCAACGCCAGTGCGCCTTCCATTTTCGCGCGTACGATCGCTACGTCGCGCCCGTGATAGCGCGGCGTCTCTTCCTGCTTGAAACTGTTTTCCTGCTCTTCATCCACGATGATGAGCCCGACATTTTCCAGCGGCGCAAACACCGCCGACCGCGTCCCCACCACCACGCGTGCTTCGCCGTTCCGCACCCGCCACCATTCGCGCGCGCGTTCCACGTCGCTCAGCGCCGAATGCAACACCGCTACTCCTTCGAACTTCGCGCCAAACCACGACCGGCACTGCCGCCCAATCCAAAGTGTGAGAGCAATTTCAGGAACAAGCACGATCGCTGTTTTTCCGCGCGCCAGCGTGTCCTGTACCGCGCGCAAATACACTTCCGTCTTCCCGCTGCCGGTAACTCCATGCAGCAACTGCACGCCGAATTCACCCAACTCAAATCGCGCGCGAATCGCTTTCATCGCGCTTTCCTGCTCTGCGTTCAATTCATGCGCCGGCGGAGAGTACCCCGCATCAAACGGATCTTCCGCCGGATCGATCGGCTCCTCCCAACTTTCCAGCAACCCATCGCGCATCATCCTCTCCATGAAAGTTCGCGTCACCTGCGCCAGCTTCAAAAGTTGCGGCAACGGCAGCGGCCCGCGTTCCGTCTCCAACAATTCTCGGATTTTTTCTTCCTTGCGTTTCCTCTGCGCGCTCTGCGTCTCTGCGTTATCTCTTTCTTCTCTCTCTTTTTCTTTTCTCTCTTCTTCCTCGATTTCTTTTTCGTCCAGCTTCTCAATTGCAGTAGCACGGCCCTTCCAAGCAATCACCGGCTGCGTCCTTCTCTTTCTTCCCTCCACTGTTTCCCGGGTCTCAATCAACCCGCGCCGCTGCAACCGCTGCAACGCACTAGCGTCAACTCCCAGCTTCGCCGCTGGACCGATGAGCAAAATTCCTCTCTTCTCCTTCAGCTTCGCGAGAAACGCCACCTCCGCGGAAGTTAGTCGGTGTGATAATTCGCCGCCGCTCAAACTCTCCGCGGCTTCGCGCCCCGCTTCGGTCAGAACGATCTGCCGCTGTGATTTCACTTCCGTGACCGGCGGCAGCATGGCGCGAAATACTTCGCCCACCGGCGCCAGGTAATACCCGGCGATCCAATGCGCCAGCTCGATCAACTTCGGCGTCAGCACCGGAACGAAATCGAGCACGCGGGCAATCTCACGAATTTTCGTTCCGACCGGCGCACTTTCCGTCAATTCCACCGCGACGCCGACCATCGTCTTTTTTCGAAATGGCACAAGCACGCGGCTGCCCGGTTGTACCGTTCCTTGCAAAGACTCCGGCACCGCATAGGTAAACGTAGTGCGCAGCGGCACCGGGAGCGCTACATTGCAAAATGGAGGAGTCATCCCGCCGTGTAGTGTATCAGCACAAGGAAATTCGCAAGAAAGCGCGGACCAGAAGTCTACAGAAAAAATGAAAATATCTAGCGGCTGATGAGAAATATCCCCGCGAAAATCGTAACGATCCCCATCCACTGCCAGCGCGACACATGTTCCTTAAGGAAGATCGTAGCAAGCCCGACCGTCACCGCGCCATACAGCGAGCCGAGCACGCTGATCACCGCGACCTGCTCCATTTGCATCCCGATATTGCTGGCAACAAATGCTCCCGTATCCATCAAGCCCATCGTCAGGGACATTTTCCAGATGCTGCCGCGGGGTGTGCGCGGCCTCTCCTTAGCCAGCAAGAGCAGCGGCAGCATGGCGAGAGCACTGGTGAGACGAATCATCCAAACAGTTTGCGCAGCGCCGACACGGGGAATCACGCGATTGCCGAGCAGCCAGAAGAGTACGCCAAATCCGATTCCCGAAGCCGCGGCCCATCCCATCCCTCGGGTGTTCGGCGAGCGCGCGCCTTCACCGACCGAATCAGCGGGCTTCTCGCCGCCCGCGACCATCATTACTCCAAGGATGGTGAGAACAATTCCCGCGACACGCACCGCAGACACTCGATCGCCCGCAAGCCATGAAATCACGAGCGTCAGCGCCGGATAGCTCGCCGAGAGCGGAGCAACTACCGCCATCTTGCCGACTTCAAAGGAGCGGTACAGCGATAGCGTCGAGAAAGCATTGATGAGGCCAACGAGAATTCCCCACGCCCACGGCCGCCAGCCGGAGCCATCCGCAAGGTGGCCCCATCCGCCAAACCACGGAAGCGCGAGCGTCAAAAGGAAAAAACCGCAGCTCTGCATGTACAGCGTAGTGCGAAGAGCCCCGACACGGTGCGCGGCGAAGCGTGCAACAAAATCCGCGCCGCCCCAAGTCAGCGCGGTAAGAAGCCCTAGCAAAATTCCCATGATGAGTTAGGAGGATTTCCCCTTTTTGACTTCGAGGCCGAGGACGGCCATGACTTTTTGGAGATCTTTCCAGACTTCGCTTTTCGCGGGGGGATTGCGCAGCAGGTAGGCGGGGTGGTAGGTGGCCAGTAATTTTCTTCCGCGAAATTCGAGCCACTCGCCGCGAAACTGGGAAATTCCGCGATTGGTTTGCAGCAACGTTTTTGCAGCGGTGGCGCCGAGGCAAACGATTACTTTCGGTGCGATGACGTCGATTTGCCGCATAAGAAATGGCGAGCACGCTCTGACTTCGTCTTCTTCCGGCTGGCGATTCTCCGGAGGGCGGCACTTCACCACGTTGCAGATGTAAACGTCTTTGCGTTGCAAACCCATCGCTTCAATCATTTGCGTGAGAAGTTTTCCGGCGCGGCCGACAAAGGGCAGCCCTTGGGCGTCTTCATCGGCGCCCGGGCCTTCGCCAACGAAGACCAGCTCGGCCTTGGGATTTCCGTCGCCGAATACGATTTTGTGGCGCGTGCTGTGGAGTTTGCAGCGGGTGCATTCGCCGAGATCTTCGCGAGTCTTGAGCAGAGAGTCGCCTGCAACTTTTTCCATGGACTCGAAGAGCGAAGGTCCCGAGACCACGGGCAACGATGCGAACTTTGGAATCGCCGGCGCCACGGCTGGAACGGCCTTCGGCAAAACAGGTCTTGCTGCGGGCTTGGGCAAGGGTTCTTCCTTTTGAAGTTCTGGAGTTGAGAAATGAGCGGGCGCCGGCGATTCCAACTGGTGCCCGTTGTCCGGGGAGGCCGCAGCGCCGCGGTCCCGATAGAACAAGTGGATGCCAATGTCTTCGTAGAAGCCCAGCCTGGCGGATAGTTTTTTCTGAAGAGATTCGGAAATGGGCTCGGGCATAGGAAGATCAAGCGCCGGAGCGTTTCAGCGCAGCCGTTCCGTGCAAAACGCTGCGCAAACGCACGACTTCGTCCAAGATGCGCTGCGCGACTTCGCTCTTGCTCATTTTCGGAAGCGCGAGGTCGCGGCCGTCGCGAGAGAAGAGCGTGACTATATTCGTGGCGCGATCGAACCCGGCACCTTCGGCGGTGACATCGTTGGCGACAATCAGATCGGCGTTCTTCGCGGAAAGCTTTTTCCGCGCGTTCTCCGCGACGTGGTCCGTCTCGGCCGCAAAGCCCACCACGATTTTCTGGCCTTTGTTTCTCGCCACTTCCGTCAGAATGTCCGTGGTCGGCTCGAGAGCAATCGTCAGCGTGGCGTCGTTCTTCTTGATTTTTTCGGAGTGCTGCTCCACCGGTCGGTAATCCGCCACTGCAGCGGCGAAAATGGCGATGGAAGCTCCGGCGATTCGGTCCACGACGGCATGGTGCATGTTCCTGGCGGTGCGCACGTCGATGCGCTCCACACCAGCAGGTACTTCTAGATTTACCGGTCCACTCACCAGAATGACCTTCGCGCCTCGCAGCGCTGCCGTTTCAGCGACCGCGTAACCCATTTTCCCTGACGAGCGATTGGTGATGTAGCGAACGGGATCGAGGTCTTCGCAAGTGGGGCCCGCGGTAACGAGAACGGTCTCGCCATCCAAATCCCGCTGGGTTTTCAGCGTCTCGCGCACAGCGGCTACGATAGCTTCCTGTCCCGCCAGGCGTCCCGCGCCAATCATGCCGCAAGCGAGGTAACCCTCGGCAGGGTCCACAATTTTCACGCCGCGCTCGCGCAGCCGCTCCACATTTTCCTGCGTGGCCGCATGATTCCACATGTTCACGTTCATGGCCGGCGCCACAACCACTGGCGCAGTCGAAGCCAGGTACAACGTCGTCAGAAAATCGTCCGCAATCCCGCGCGCAAATTTTGCAATGATGTCCGCCGTGGCCGGCGCAACTAGCAACAAATCGGTCCGCTGCGCCACGGCAATGTGTTCGATCGCGCTTTCGAGGTTGGCTTCACCGCCGGAAGCATCGCCGAAGAGGTCCGTAATCACTTTTTGCCCGCTGAGCGCCGCGAACGTCAGCGGCGTGACGAACTCGCGAGCGCCTCGCGTCATCACCACCTGCACGCTGAATCCGTCCTGCTGCAAACGGCGGACGAGTTCCGCGGCTTTGTAAGCCGCCACTCCGCCGCTCACACCAAGCGTGATTCGCATTGCTGTCTTTCGCGGCCCGTTACTTGCGCCGCTTATTCCCTTCCTTATCGACGTCGATCGAAGCCGGCTCGGTGAAGTCGTACTCGATCAGGCTGTTTTCCAGCTCTTCGCACGCGATGCGGGTGGCTTTCAGTGTTCTGGGGTTTTCGATCAGCGGCGGCGCGCCTGCCATGATCTGCCGCGCACGCCTCGCTGCCAGCACCACATACGCAAACTGGCTCTCCGGAGCTTTTATCTGCATAGTCATGTCCGTCATGCCCTCCCAAACGATGCCAGAAGTTGTTCCACTCTCGCCCTCCGTCGAGCGGTGGTGCAGCGCAGGGCGGTAACAATCGCCTGTGCTTCACGTCCCGCACGTTCCACATCATCATTCATCACGCAAAAATCGTAATACTTGCCGAACTGCGCAATTTCATCACGCGACTTGGCCAACCGCCGCGCAATCTCTTCATCCGAATCCTGGCCGCGGCTGCGCAGCCGGCGTTCCAGCTCCTCGCGCGACGGCGGCAGAATAAAAATCGCCACCGACTCGGGAAGCTTTTCCTTCACCTGCGCCGCGCCTTGCACATCGATCTCCAGCACCAGATCGAGTCCCGTCTTCCGCGATTCCTCCAGCCACTTCCTCGGCGTGCCGTAAGAATGTTTTCCGAAAACCCGGGCGTACTCCAGAAATTCGCCGCGGGCGACCATGGAGTCGAATTCCGCTTCCGTGACGAAATCATAACACTTCCCGCTGGCCTCGGTCGCCCGGCGCGCCCTGGTAGTACATGAGATCGAAGGCATCGTGCCGGGCAGGTCCAGGATGCGCTGCACCAGAGTCGATTTCCCCGAACCCGACGGCCCCGACACGATCAACACCAGCGGCGCGATCTCAGTCTCCGTGTTCATTCGATGTTCTGCACCTGCTCCCGCAGTTTTTCGATTTCCGCCTTGATTTCCAGCGCCACTCCGGTGATTGTAAGCGCTTCGCTTTCCACCCCCGGCGTTTTCGAAAGCATGGTGTTGGCCTCGCGATGCATTTCCTGCAAAAGAAAATCCAGTTTCTTTCCAAGCTCCCCGGCACCGTCCAATAACTTGGTGAACTGTTGCAAGTGGCTCTTCAGGCGGTCTAATTCTTCACTGATATCGCTGCGTTCCGCAAGCAGGGCGGCCTCCTGCGCGAGGCGCGCCGGGTCGATGCCCACTCCGCCGAGCAGTTCCTTCAATTTGGTATCCAAGCGCCGTGCAAAAGCCGGGCGCAGTGTCGCGACCAACCCGCGAACTTGCTCCACATGAGTTCCGATGCGCGCCAGGCGCTCGCGCAATTCGTCGACCAAGTGGCGGCCTTCCGCGCGACGCATATCATCTAGCTTTGCCAGCGCATCGCGCAAGCCAGCGTCCAGCACTCGCCCAAGCTTTTCTTGTTCTTCTTCCGACTCCGGCACGGCGGTAGTAACACCGGTGATCACGCCGGGCAATCGCAGAAGCGCGACTACGTCCATGTCCGTTGCCGCGCGCGTCTCCTGCCGCAGCGCTTCGGCGGCTCTCAGATACGATTGCACCAGCTCGCGATTCACCTGCACCGGCGCGGCTTTCCCCGGCTCCACCGAAACGGTCACTTCCACGTGGCCGCGATGAATTCTTTCGCGCACAATCTGCCGCAAGCGCAAATCGTACAAATCAAATCCCTCGGGCATGCGCAGCTTCAGGTCCAGAAAGCGGTGGTTGACGCTTTTTACGCTGACGCGCACTGCCCAGCCGTCCTGCTCGGCTCGCGCTTGTGCGTATCCGGTCATGGAGAAACATTCGATTTTTTTCGTTGGTACTGTGGTCGTTTGGCTCATAGAGAATCCGATGTTCCGTTCAACTTTCCAGGCGCGGCTTGTGCCGGCGCCAGCATGTCGTCGTCCGCAAACTGCAAATCGTGCAGCCGGGCGTAGGTTCCGCCACGGGCTATCAATTCCGCATGCGTGCCGCTTTCGCGGATTTGCCCGTCTTCCAGGACGAGGATGTTATCGGCGCGACGAATCGTGGCTAGCCGATGCGCGATCACGAAAGTGGTGCGGCCAACCATCAGGTTGGCGAGCGCCTTTTGCACGAACATTTCGGATTCGGCATCCAGCTCCGACGTGGCCTCGTCGAGAATTAGAATCGGCGAGTCTTTCAAGATAGCGCGCGCGATGGCGATGCGCTGCCGCTGTCCTCCACTCAGGCGCGTGCCCCGCTCGCCAATCACGGTATCGTAGCCCAGCGGGAGCTCCGTGATGAAATCGTGGGCGAGCGCGGCTTGCCCCGCGGCGATCACTTTTTCCTTGGGGATATTCGTCAAGCCGTAGCAGATATTGTTCCACACGGTGTCGTGGAAGAGGATGTTCTCCTGCGTCACCATGGCGATCTGTTCGCGCAAAGACTTGATGGTCACGTCGCGGATGTTTTGCCCGTCAATGCGTATCGCGCCGGAAGCAACTTCATGGAACCGCGGCAGCAAGTTTACCAGGGTGGTTTTTCCCGCGCCGCTTGAGCCCACGAGGGCAATCACTTCTCCGCGTCGCGCGCGGAAATGAATGTGCTGGAGCACATGATTCGAGTCGTCGTCGTACGCAAAGCCCACGTTTTCAAAAGTAATTTCGCTTGAGAACGGCGCCAGCGGCTTCGCTCCCGGCTGCTCGCTCTGCTCTTCCTGGCTGTCGAGATAGGCGAAGACCTGCGTGCTCGCTCCCTGCGCGAGTTGAAATTGCTGGTACACCTGGCCGATACGCTTCAGCGGCATGTAGGCATTAAACATGGCAAAAAGAAACGCCATGAAAATTCCCGGTGTCATCAAGCCGTGCTTGATCTGGTCGCGGGCAAACAAAATGAGCAACGGGATGACCAGCGCGCCCAGCAAATCCATGATCGGTCCGGTGGCCACCGCGGCGCGCACCCAGCGCATATTTTCGCGCAGCAGCTTTTGCGCCGTCTGTTGGAACTTGGCGATTTCAAAATCTTCCATCCCAAAAGCTTTCACAACGCGGTTGCCGCTGACCGTCTCCTGCAGAATCTGGCTGAGGTCTCCCAGCCTGCTCTGACTGTTTTCAGAAGAGCGGCGAATCTTCTTTCCCAGTTTTCCCACCGGCACGACCACTAGCGGCACCAGAATGGCCGTTCCCAGTGCCATCTTCCAATTGAGCACGACGACCACTGCGAGAAATACAATCAGCGTAAAACCCTTTTGGAACAGGTCGGCTAAGTATTCCGAGAGCGCGATGCGCGTGCGCTCCACGTCATTGATCGTGGTCGAGAGCAACCGCCCCGTCGGATGGCTTTGAAAAAAGCCGATCGGCTGGCGAATGATCTTGGCGTAGACCTGGTTGCGCAGCCTGGTCACGGCCGCTTGCCCCACGTACTGAATCTGCGTGACACCTAGATATTCGGAGATTCCTTTCGCGACATAGAGAGTAACCACCGTCAGGGCAAACATCGTCCACACGTGATGGATGCTGGGCGGAAAAAACTGATTGAGATAGATGGTGTAGCCGTTCGGAAAGGTTACTAGCGGGACCAGCGAACCGGAAACGGACGGATTCAGGACGTAGTCAAATCCCGGCCGCAGCATCAGCGCCACAATGCCATCCGCCAGCGCCGTGACGGCCACCAACACTATGCCAACGCCCAGCCGGAAAGAGTACGGCCGCACATAGGCGAAGAGTCTCTTCAGTTGTGGTGATAACAACGAGGCCACGCTGCAGGCTCCCTGACTAGTCCACTAGGTACGCTATTCGCCGCGTCGCGGCCTGTCAAGTTTCCGCGGCCCCAGAAGTTGGCCAACTCCCCTTTAGCGAAGTAGGCAAAAGCGTAAGCCGGCGAGGGGCCAGCGCTCGTATTTCCGTAATCCACAGTGAACGCAACAGTCGGCAAATAAGTTCCTGTGATACAAATCTTTCTTGAAAAACCGGCTGTCGCATCTCGGGCAAGGCCACGTGGCAAGACCATGATTCACATAAACGCCAAACTGAGTACAAATAGAACAATGAAGACGCCAGAGAACCGAATCAGGAAAAGGCTTGAGAAGGCCGCAACATAGGAGGCAATGAGTTGTTTTGTGAGACTGCTGCATCGAAGCCATTCTTGAGGATATTCAGTCCTCGGCGGGCAGCAGTCCTTGTTTACTTCTCGATGTCGCGGTGAATGACTTTGGCGGAATATCCTCGCTTCTCAAGCGACTTCCTTACCGACTCCGCCAGCATCACGGAGCGGTGCTTCCCGCCCGTGCAGCCGAACGCAATGGTCAGATAGCTTTTTCCTTCACGGATGTAGTGCGGGATCAAATAGGTCAGTAGGCCTTCCATGCGCCGCAAAAATTCCCCGGTCTGCGGAAACGAACGAATATACCGCCGCACTTTCGGGTCTTTCCCGGTGAACGGCCGCAAGCGCGGCACGAAATGCGGGTTGGGCAGGAATCGCACGTCGAGCACCAGGTCCGCATCCGACGGCACACCGTAGCGGTACCCAAAGCTCACCACCGAAACCAACATCGGCCGCTTGTCTGGATTCTTGAACCGTTCGGTGACGAAGTGACGCAGCTCGTGAACATTGAATTGCGTGGTTTCAATCACCACATCCGCCAGCTTGCGGATCGGCTCCATCAGCGCGCGTTCGTGCGACAAACTTTCCCGCACGGAAAAATTCTTGCCCAAGGGATGTGGACGCCGCGTCTCGCTGTATCTGCGCAGCAGCGCATCCTCATTCGCTTCAATGTACACCAGCGTGATGGGATGATCTTTTTTCAGATGTTTCAACAGCGGCGGCAACTTCTCCAATTGTGCACCTTCGCGTGCATCGACCAGCAGCGCCGCCCGCGTGAAGTCTCCTTCACCCGCCGCGTGCAGTTCCGCAAAAATGGGAATGAGCTCGACCGGAAGGTTGTCCACACAGTAGAAGCCCATATCTTCGAACGCGTGCAGTACGGTGCTTTTCCCGGAGCCGGAAAGTCCGGTGAGGATGACCAGGTGCCGTGCGTCGTGTCGCTTCTGCGGCTTCACGGGTGCTTGCCGCTCAGCTCTTTTCCCGGCGTTGGTGGGTGCTGGGAATTCTCATGTCTTCGCGGTACTTCGCGACCGTGCGCCGGGTGACGTGAATGCCCGCGTCATCCAGTTTGTGGGCAATCTGTTCGTCGGTCAGCGGATGCGTGGCGTCTTCTTCTTCGATCATTTTCTTGACCAGGCGCTTCAGCGTCAGCAGCGACATCGCGCCGCCTTCCGGCCCGTTCACGGACTCGCTGAAAAACGACCTCAGCTCCAGCACGCCCTGCGAAGTGTGCGCGTACTTGCTAGCCACTGCGCGGCTCACCGTTGAAGGGTGCACGCCGACTTCTTCCGCTACTTCCTTGATCATCATCGGCTTCAGCGCGTCCTGGCCGTGATCGAGGAATTCGCCCTGGCGCGCGATGATCGACTGGCAGACGCGCAGGATGGTGTGCTTGCGTTGCTCGATGTTCTTCATCAGTTGCACGGCAGCCGTAAAGCGTTCCTTCACATAGTTGCGCACATCGCGGTCGGCGGCATCTTTCACAAGCAGTCGCCGGTACGTGGGGCTCAGCCGCAATTGCGGCATGTCGTCTTCATTCAAGAAGGCTTGCCACTGATCATCCACTTTGCGGAAGTAGACATCTGGTTCGACCAGCCGCGGCTCCGTCTTGTTGTAGCGCAGCCCCGGCCGGGGATCGAGCTTCCGGATCACTTCGAGAGAGTGCTTGACGATCTCCAGGGGCCGGTTGAGCGCGCGGGCCACTTCCTTCAGCTGATTGGATTGCACTTGCTTCAAATGCTCGGAAACGATTTGGTGGGCCAGCGTGTTCTGCGGATCGAACGCTTTCAATTGCAGCAGCAGGCACTCGCGCAAATCCCGTGCCCCGACGCCAATCGGATCGAAGTCCTGTACCACGGCCAGGGCGTCCTCGAAATCATCCTGCGAATATTTTCCGTTTTGCGTCAGCTCTTCGGTGGAAGCTGTTAGATAGCCGTTCTCGTCCAGGTTGCCGATGATACTTTCGACGATTTCCGACACGGTGTCCGAACAGATGGTGACGCTCAATTGCCACTGGAGATGGTCGGCCAACCCGGTCGACGAAGAGAGGAACTTCTCGAAAGATGGCCGCTCGGATACTTCGCGCTCTTGCGATTGCCCGCCGTCGCCGCCCGTATCCAGGTACTGGTTGAAAAAGCTTCCGACGTCGAATTCATCAAAGGGATTGGCTTCCGGCTTCTCCGGAACTTTTTCAGTTTCCGCTTTAAGGAAGGTTTCGTCGCTGTAGTTGTCGGTTTGGGTGGGTTCTTCGCTCTGCTCTTCGAGGACCGGGTTGGCAATCATCTCCTGGTTGATCATCTCGCGGAGTTCGAGGCGGTTCAGCGCCAGGACGCTCACCATCTGGACAAGGCCGGGCGTCAGAATCTGCTTCTGCGACACTCGGAGGTTGAGTTTAAGTCCCTGCCAGGCCATGGATGGTCCCGTATTCCCTTTTCTAACCCAATTCCCAAACTTTAGTTCAGCCGGAAATGATCGCCC
>DATDGB010000004.1:0-1688 GCA_036522305.1 Candidatus Acidiferrum sp.
GAAGGACGCGATCACAGGTGGCAAGTAGATAGCCACGGGGAATGCGTTCTTCCATGTCCAGCCCCGTACGTAGCCACGCTATTGTTGCCAGTTCGCGTTGGAGTATTATCGGTCCCTGCTGGTACTGATTTATCAAACGGCTCTCCAAGCAATATTTTCGTGATCGCTGAACAAAAACAGGGTTTCGCGTCACAAAAACGTATCCGCACTTGAGAAGATCCTGGTAGTGCTTTCCGGCTCGTAACCGCATCACCAGGGCAGTGCAGGTAGCATCGTGCTCGCGGGGCGCGACATCCCTGACCCAAGTAATCGCGGAAAAGAAGTCCTCGTACTTTTCCTTGTCAAAGAAGCGGTGCAAGTTTGGAAACTGCTCGAGGTCAATGGGCCGCAATTGTATGCCAGCACTCTGCAAGGCACTAGAGCGTGATCATTTTAGGATGAAGCGTAGCCTGCATTGACGAGGTAGTTTTTGCATTCGCTGGATTTGAAGGTTTCGAGCAATGAACCGGTGCGTTTCCAGGTAGCATCGACGGTTCGCTCCTTGGCCTTTCGCATGAGATGTTTCAGTTTTGCGAAGACCTGTTCGATGGGGTTGAGGTCTGGGGAATAGGGCGGCAAGAACAGAAGCCTGGCTCCGGTAGCCCGGATGGCGCGGCGCACCGCCTTGCCCTTGTGGCTACCGAGATTATCGAGGATGACGACGTCGCCCGGCTTCAGCGTTGGAACCAGAATCTGATCGACATAGGTCCGGAAGCTCTCGCCGTTGATTGGACCATCGAGAACCCATGGGGCCTCGATACGATCACACCGCAAGGCGGCGAGGAAGGTCATTGTCTTCCAGTGACCGTGCGGGATCTTTGCCGCGAGCCTCCGGCCCCGCGCGCACCAACCTCGGATTGGAGCCATGTTGGTCTTGACCCAGGTTTCATCGATGAAGACGAGACGGGCAGGATCAATCCTCGTCTGATATTTTTTCCAGCGCGCGCGGCGGCGCGCCACGTCGGGGCGATCTTGCTCGGCCGGCAGCACGCTTTTTTTTGAAGCTCATTCCCTCGCGATGGATGAAATTCCAGACCGTGCCATAGCTGACGGCACCGCCGCGTTCGGCGAGTTCCGTCATGAGCCTGCGCACGGTCACCTCGGGCTCGGCCGCGATCCGCTCCATGAGCCAGCCCCGTTCTCCCATGAGAGTGCAGGCCCGATGGCCCCCCATCTTCCCACGCGCGGCGCTGCCCGTCCTCCGAAGCCGCTGCGACCAGCGCACCACACTCGCCACGCTCACCATGAAGATCGTGGCAACGGCTCGCACGCTGTCTCCCGCCGCGACCCGTTCTGTAACTCTCTCGCGAAGATCCAATGAATAGGGCTTGGTCATCCATGCCAGCCTCCACCCGGCCAGCAGCTTGAATCAGATTCGTGGCAATAGCGGAATCCCCAAACCGATTCGGCTAAACCTGATCACGCTCTAAATATCGAAAAAGTCGAGCAATTTTTTCGGGACATGCTCCGAGCGCGCCGACGGGGGCGGAAACCGCCGCGATGTCGTTCTGGGCTTCACTGGCGTCAGGGCAGATAACCATTGCCAAGATCGACGGCTGGCGAAACCTCGCTGAAAGGCCCTTTGATCAGATCATTGACCTCGGCCCATGATCGGGTAACCTCGTCCCGCTGGAGGTCGCTCGCGCCAA
>DATDGB010000005.1:0-17707 GCA_036522305.1 Candidatus Acidiferrum sp.
TTTATGACACAGTAGTACTAGAACGGGTCTGGCCAATCTGCGCGAGTGAGTCGATTTCCAGCGCTCTTTACCATTCGAACGCTTGCGGGTTCATCAGCCTTGTCCGCCAGGTACTCTTGGCCGAACATGGGTCACGGCACAGAAAAAGGTCTGATGCCCGCTCCGCTATGGCACCCCTTCTGCAGGTCCAGGATCTTCACGTCGCCTACATTTCACGGGCTGGGAAAAAATCCCCGGCACTTGAGGGGGTAAGTCTTGACGTGCGGGCTGGAGAGACTCTCGGTGTGCTCGGGGAATCCGGCTGCGGCAAGAGCACGCTTGCGGTGGCGCTGCTGCGGCTCCTCCCTGGGAATGCGGAGATTCAAAAGGGCGCGGTTCTATTCGAAGGGCAGGACTTGCTGCAGGCAAAACCCCGGGCACTCGATCGAATTCGCGGGGCCCGCATTGCACTGATTTTTCAAGAGCCTTCGCTCGCGCTGCATCCCACGATTCGAATTGGTGAACAAGTCAGCGACGTACTGGCGGCGCATGAACCGGCGAGCCGAGAGGCCCGGCGTCAAAAGACGCTGCAATTGCTTGCGGAAGTTTTTCCTGCGGATGCAGCGCGCATTGCCGACTCCTATCCCCATCAACTGAGCGGCGGGCAGCAGCAGCGGGTGCTGATCGCCATGGCAATCGCTTGCGGCCCATCCCTGATCGTCGCGGATGAGCCGACGGCTTCTCTGGATCCCACAACGCAACAGGATATCCTTGGTCTGTTTAGGACGCTGCGGGAAAAATTAAATTTGTCGGTAATCCTCATCACGCACAACCCAGCATTGCTGGCAAGCCTGGCGGACCGCGTTTTAGTTCTGTATGCAGGAAAAGTAGCGGAAATTGGCCCGGCGGAGCAAGTCCTCAAGTTTCCTCAGCACCCGTACACACGGGCGCTGATGCAAAGCGTGCCCGCGGGAATAGAGGAATCCGCGAAGGGCCGCAAGTCACGGCTGCCGGTCATTCCGGGAGAGGCGCCGAATTTGGCAGCCCTCCTAAGCGGTTGCCGATTTGAATCCAGATGTACGGACAGGATGGATCAGTGCAGACAGCGCGAACCGGTAGCCGTGGCGGTGAATGAAACGCATGCCGTTTCGTGTTTTAAGTTTGGCGGATGATTCCCAGCGAGGGGCGAGAAGATGGGCCGACTCCTGATTGTCGAAAAGCTCGCGAAGCGCTACGAACGAACGAGTGTGTCCGGGGCCAAGAAGGAAGTAATGGCTCTGCAAGACGTATCTTTTTCCGTTGGGCGAGGTTCGACACTGGCTCTTGTGGGTGAATCGGGTTCCGGGAAAAGCACGCTGGCGTTATGCATTGCGTGCCTTGAGCGGCCGACGTCAGGACGAGTTGTTTTCAACGGAAAGGAAATCGCGGCCCTCGATGAAAAGCAATTGCGCGAGGTGCATCCACAGATTCAGCTGGTGTTCCAGGATCCGGCGCGCTCGCTGAATCCAAGATTCTCCGCTATTGAAATAGTAAGTGAACCGTTGATTATGCAGGCGCGCACGAACAAGCGGGAGAGAGAAGACCGCGCCCGAGACCTGCTTGCGCAAGTAGGCATCCCACAAGAGAAGGCGTCGCAGAAAGCCGATGAGTTCAGCGGCGGACAACGGCAGAGGCTGGCAATCGCGCGGGCCTTGTCGCTTGAGCCCAAGCTGCTGATTCTGGATGAAGCACTTTCCGCGCTGGATTGCTCCGTGCAAGCGCAAATCGCAAATTTGCTGCTGGAGTTGCAGGCTTCGTTGGGATTGACGTATCTCTTCATCACCCACGATTTGGGAATGGCGGCGCATCTGGCCGACGAAGTCGCGGTCATGGAGCAGGGAAGGGTGGTGGAGTTGGGCGCTGCGGAAAAACTCTTGCGCGCACCGGGTCAAGAGGTCACCCGGCGCTTAATTGCCGCGACACCTAGACTGGGCGCTGCGGGAAATCTGCCGCAGGTGGTTTAATGCGCTACTTCTTGCGCCGGCTGATGCAGGGCGCATTTCTCCTCATCGGAGTTTCGATCCTTACTTTTCTATTCTCCACCCTCGCGCCAGGAAACTATTTCGACGAGATGCGGCTGAATCCGCAGATTTCTCAGGAAACAGTGGCGGCGTTGCGAGCGCAATATCAGCTCGACCGGCCGCTGCCCGTGCGTTACGGACGATGGGTGAACGCGCTGCTGCACGGCGACATGGGATTCTCTTTTGCGTACAACAGTCCCGTTGCGCCGCTCTTGTGGGTGCGCGCGCGAAACACACTGCTGTTGACGGTGACGGCCACGCTGATTGCCTGGGCGCTGGCGCTGCCGCTGGGAATCTGGAGTGCCACAACGTCTGGACGCTTGCCGGATCGTGCAATCTCCGGGGCGACCGCGGCGCTTCTGGTCATTCCGGACCTCGTGCTCGCGATCGGAGTGCTCATTCTGGCGGTACGTAGCGGATGGTTTCCCACGGGAGGAATGGCCTCGGCGGCTGTTGAAGGTCTCTCGCCGGTTCAAAAACTCCGTGACTTGGCGTGGCATATGGAATTGCCGGTTCTCGCGCTCGTTCTTTCCGCATTGCCGACCTTGGTCAGGCACGTCCGTGCCGCGGTGGCAGAGGTGCTCGATGCACCTTTCTTGCGGGCGGCGGCAAGTCACGGTATTCCCCGGAGAACACTGCTTTACCGGTACGCGTTGAGGGCTGCCGCGAATCCCCTGATCTCGCTTTTTGGATTTAGCGTTGGAACATTGCTGAGCGGCTCGCTTCTTGTGGAAGTGGTGATGAGCTGGCCGGGACTTGGGCCGCTGCTCCTGGAGGCCATCTTTGCCCGCGATCTGTTCGTGGTGATCGGCGGCGTGCTCTGCTCGACGGTTTTTCTGGTTACGGGAAACTTTTTAGCGGATGTGTTGATCTATTGGGCCGATCCCAGGATCCGCAGCCGGGTGAATGCTTGATGATGCAGCGTCGTGGTTGGAAGCGATGGCTTGTAGCGCTTGCGGTGCTCCACGGAATCATCGGGTGCGCAGGTTTCTTTGCGCCGTACGATCCTGCCGAGCAAGACCGTGAGCGGCCCTACCTGCCACCGATGAGAATTCATATCGTGGACACAACAGGACACTTTCACTTCCGTCCCTTTTTCTACGCCGTCCATTTGCGCGACGGTTCCTTCGATCAATTCGAGGAGAGCACCGATCAGATCGTGCCTTTGCAATTCTTGGTGAGCGGCGCGCGCTACCGATTGCTCGGGCTGGTGCCGTCACGAATCCATTTCTTCGGCGCACCGGCGAGCCGAATCTATTTATTGGGGAGCGACGCTTACGGCCGTGACCAGCTTTCGCGGATTCTGTATGGCGGCCAAATCTCCCTGCTTGCAGGCTTGCTCGGGGCGGGCCTCACCTTGTTTTTCGGCGTGCTCATTGGAGCGACTGCCGGTTTCTACGGCGGCTGGAAAGACGGATTGTTGATGCGCGTGGCGGAACTGTTTATGACGCTGCCCTGGTTGTATTTACTGCTGGCGCTGCGGGCCTTCTTGCCGTTGTCGGTCAGCCCGCTGCGGGCATTTTTCCTCATCATCGCTGTCATCGGGGTGGTGGGTTGGGCGCGCCCGGCGCGGCTGGTGCGCGGAGTGGTTCTGAGCGCAAAAGAGCGCGATTATGTGCGCGCGGCGCGGGGATTCGGAGCGAAAGATGGTTATCTCCTGCGGCGGCATATTTTGCCGGAAACCTCGAGTGTAATTCTGACGCAAGCAACAATCCTCGTGCCGCAATTCGTACTCGCGGAGATGACACTCTCCTTTCTGGGCCTGGGAGTGCCGGAGCCGGTGCCAACATGGGGCAGCCTCCTTGCCAGCCTGCAGCAGTACAGTGTCCTGGTGTCGTACTGGTGGATGTACTTGCCGGCACTCGCAATCGTGCCGTTCTTTCTAGGATACTTGGGGCTTGCGAGCGCATTGCAGCAGGACGCAGGCATAGAGAAGATAGAGAAGGCGACCAGCGGGGTCAGATAATGAGCATGGCAAGACTCTCCACTTTTGGCAGATGGCTTAGCTGCGGCCTGCTCCTGGCCGGCACCGGCATTTTTTCACGGCCCGCCCGCGGAGTTCCCCGGCAGATAACCTTATCCGAAGAACTGCTCACGCTTCCGGGCGAACTTGGAAAACAGGGCGGACGACTGGTCGTTTCTTTGCGTGCTGAACCAAAAACGCTGAACCCGCTAACCGCCGCGGATGCGCCCTCGCGCGAAGTGATTCTTGGTGCCATGCAAGCGGACCTGATTCACATCAATCGCGCGACGCAGCTCACGGAGTCAGCGCTGGCCAAATCCTGGAGAGTCTCCGCGGACGGATTGCAGTACACGCTGAAGCTGCGCAAGGGATTGCGGTTCTCCGACGGCCAGCCTGTCGATGCGGACGATGTACTGTTCACACTTCGAGTTTATCTTGACGAAAATGTTCATGCCACGCAGCGCGACCAGTTTATTGTCGGCGGCAAACCAATTGCCGTGCGCAAGGTGGACGCCCAAACTTTGGTGTTTCAATTGGCTAAAACGTACGGCGCCGGGGAGCGACTTTTCGATGGCTTGGCCATCTTACCGCGCCACTTGCTCGAGAAACCCTATAACGATGGGAAGCTGGCGCAAACATGGACGCTGGCTACGCCTCCAAATCAATGGGCTGGGCTCGGACCATTTCGCTTGAAAGAATACGTCGCCGGACAAAAGTTGGTCCTCGAGCGCAATCCCTACTACTGGAAGCAGGACGCCAAGGGTAGCCGCCTGCCGTACCTGGACGAATTGGTTTTCCTTTTCGTGCCGAATGCCGACGCGCAGGTCTTGCGGTTCCAGTCCGGGGAAACGGATTTAATCAGCCGGCTGGGCGCGGAGAATTTCTCGGTGCTAAGCCGCCAGCAGAGCGGCTATACGATGTCCGATGCCGGGCCCGGGCTCGAATACAATTTCCTGTTCTTCAATCTAAATGAGCCGGGGGAAAAGACTCCGCCCGATCTGGCGCGGAAAATGAAATGGTTTCGCGAAGTTAAGTTCCGGCAGGCCATCTCCGCGGCGATTGACCGGGGCGCGATTGTTCGGCTGGTCTATCAAGGTCGCGGAGCTGCACTCTGGGGGCCAGTCACACCGGGCAATCATCGCTGGGGAAACTCAGCGATTCCTCGCCCGGTGCGGTCGCTTGAAAAAGCGCGGGCGCTCCTGAAGGAAGCAGGGTTCACTTGGACCACGGGGCCAAACGGGGAGCCTGCCCTTGTGGATACTGACATCAAGCCTGTCGAGTTTTCCATCTTGGCCAGTTCGACGAATGCTGACCGCACCAAGATGGCCACGTTGATTCAGGACGACCTGAAACAACTCGGGATGCGCGTGCAAATCGCGCCGATGGAGTTTCGGTCCTTGATCGATCGCGTCACGCAAACACGAGAATACGAGGCTTGCGTCCTGGGACTGGTTAGTTTCGACGCCGATCCAACTCCCGAGATGAACGTTTGGCTCTCGAGTGGCGGAACGCACCTCTGGAACCCATCGCAGACGCATCCCGCAACGGCATGGGAAGCGGAGATCGACAAACTGATGGAGCAACAGCTTGCCGCGCCAAGTTTCGAGCCGAGGAAAAAGTCGTTTGACCGCGTGCAGGAGCTCCTTGCCGAAAATCAGCCGATGATTTTTCTTGCCAGTCCGGACATTCTGGCGGGGGCGAAGAATTCCATGGGCAATTTTCATCCCGCGGTTCTGGAACCATACGTCCTGTGGAACGTCGAACAACTCTACTTCAAAGATGCCCCAGGAAACTCCCGCCCATGAGCCCGGTTATTGCGAAGGCTGAAAAGAAAGTTCAACCTGGCTGGGATGACACGCGGCTGGTCAAGGAATGTCTCACGGGAAGCGAAGAAGCGTGGTCCCATCTAATTGACAAGTACAAAGCGCTCATCTACTCGATCCCCGTCAAGTACGGCTTGCCACCTCACGAAGCGGCCGACGTATTCCAGTCCACCTGTATGGAGCTGCTCGCGCGGCTGCCGGAATTGCGAGAGCCGAAGGCGCTTCCGAAATGGCTGATGCAGGTGGCGCATCACCAGTGCTATCGACAGAAACGCCAGGCGCAGCGTCTGGTCAGCCGCGATGCCGAGCCGGATTTGCCTGAGCCGGAAACTCCGGCCATCGCGGAAACCCTGGTGCAACAGACGCAGGAAGAGCAGATGCTGCGCGAAGCGATGGGAACTCTTACTCCGCAGTGCCGCAGGCTTGTGGAACTGCTTTTTTTTGAAACTCCGGCGCGGCCGTACGCGGAGGTTGCCGCGGAACTGGGCCTGGCCCTGGGTTCCATCGGATTTACGCGCCAGAAGTGCATCCAGCGATTGCGGCGGAATTTGGACGAGCTGGGATTTCGCTGATGCCCACCACCGTCAAGAAGGTCCCGGTGGAAGATCTTTTTTCCCAGTTGGGACAAATTGAGAGTGAGCCGGCCCGCGGCAAGTTCCTCGCGCGCCACAAATCGCTGGCCAAGGCAGAGGTCGTCAAGCAGCTCTCCGATTTAGTTCTCGAAAAAATTCGGGTCAATACACGCGAGGCGTTGTGCTTGGCCGACGCAGCCCTGCTGATCGCGCGCAAGCTGCGCCGCAAAGAAGATCTGGCGCTTGGGCTGCGCACCAAAGCGAATGCCCTCTATGCCTCCGGGGATAACCGGAGCTCGGTAGAACATCACGAACAAGCCATCGCCATTTACGAAACTCTGGATAACAAGAAGGAAGCAGCGCGCACGCTGAGCAGCTCGATCCAACCCTTGATTTTCCTGGGCGAATACGAACGCGCCGTTGCAGCCGCTGAGCGCGCGCGTGAGGTCTTCACGACCCTTGGTGAGACACGCCGCATCGCAACCCTTGACAACAATGTGGGCAACATCCTTCACCGCCAGGATCGGTTCGCAGAGGCCATCCGGCACTACGAGCGCGCCTACCAGACGTTCTCGGATTTTCAAGATTGGGAACATGTGGCCATGACGCTCAGCAATATTGCCATGTGCTCCATCAGCCTAAACGATTTTGCCCGATCGCTGGATTGCTATCAGAATGCCCGCAGATTATGCGAGCAAAACAATATGCCGCTATTGGTGGCGCAAGCCGATTACAACATCGCTTACTTATACTATTTCCGCGGCGAATACAGCCGGGCCATCGAAATGCTTTTTGCCACGCGGCGCGCTTGTGAAGTCACGGGCGACGCCTATCATTTCGCTCTGTGTCATCTCGACCTTTCGGAGATTTACCTGGAGCTGAACTTGAGTGAAGAAGCGCGGGAAATGGCCCGGGAAGGCTTCCTGCGGTTTGAAAAGCTGGGCATGGGTTACGAAGCCGCAAAAACTCTGGCAAACGAGGCGATGGCCTACGGCCAGCAGGGGAAAACGGTTCACGCGCTCGAAAGGTTCACCAAGGCTCGCGAAATGTTTGCACGAGAAAAGAATCTCGTGTGGCCCTGGCTGCTGGACCTGTACCAGGGACTCTTGCTCTTCCACGAAGGGCGCTACTTTGAGGCCCGCAGGCTCTGCGTTGGCGCTGTCGGATTTTTCGATCAAACACTGCTCTCCGGAAAGGCCGTTCTCGCACATCTCCTCCTGGCGCGCATCGCGATGCAGGTTGGAGAGCCCGCAGTTGCGGAATCGGAGACCGCGGCTGCCGTCGCCAGGATTGAGCGCCTGCAAGCCCCGGTGCTGGCCCACCAGGCGCACTTTCTCCGCGGGCAGCTTGCCCAGGGCCGCGGCGATCGCTCGGCGGCCCTCGCGGCTTACGGGGAAGCGCGCAAAGCTCTCGAAGCTTTGCGCAGCCGGCTGCACTCCGAAGAACTGAAGATCTCTTTTGTGAAAAACCGGCTTCAGGTGTACGAGGCGCTGGTGGATTTGCATTTGAGCGGCGAGCCTGGCGAAGCCGCTGCCGCCGAGGCCTTTACCTGTATCGAAGCGGCAAAATCACGCAGCATGACGGAAATGATTTTTCAGAGCGGCCAGAGCCTGCCCATGGGAGATGCCGGACAGAGCGAACTGGTACGGCGAATTCGCGATTTGCGCGAAGAGCTAAACTGGTATTACCACCGCATTGAATTGGAGCAACTGCGCCCGGAAGAAAGTTCTTCCAAACGCCTGCAACAATTGCACGAAAAAGCGGTCTCCCACGAAAACGAGCTCTTGCGAACGCTTCGGGAGCTGCCGGCGAACGAACGGGAATACGCCACACTCGAAGCTCCAACCGACTTCTCGCTGGCCCGTCTGCAATCCACCCTGCCTTCAGGGACAGCCCTGGTCGAATATTACTCGACTGGGGATCGCCTCATCGCCGCGGTGGTCACGCGAGAATCGATCAAAATCACCGCTGTCAGTGTGGTTTCCCGGGTCGCCCATTTTCTCCATCTGCTCCGTTTTCAGCTTTCGAAATTTCGTATGGGAGCCGCTTATGCTCATAGATTCGAGCAGCCCTTGCTCTCCGCGACTCAGGGCCATCTGGAAGCGCTTTACGCAGAACTCATCGCTCCCATCCGCCAGCAACTCGACGCCCGGCATCTGATCTTCGTGCCTCATGGCGCGCTGCACTTTCTTCCTTTCCATGCATTGCGAGACGGAGACCAATACCTCTGCGACATACACACAGTCTCCTACGCTCCCAGCGCAACCGTCTTTGCCCTATGCCAGGAAAAAACCGGCAGTGACGTACCTAACTCCCTGGTGATGGGAATCCCTGACGAACGAGCTCCCCACATCCTGAATGAGGTGCAATCCGTCGCGACGCTCTTGCCGCATCCCGAACTCTTCCTTGGCTCACGGGCGACCTCGCAAATTCTTCGGGAGCGCGGCTCCGCCAGCAGCTTGCTTCACATCGCCACACATGGCAATTATCGTCAGGACAACCCGATGTTTTCCGGCATCCGGCTTGGAGATGGCTACTTGAACCTCTACGATCTGTACCAAATTCGCCTGCCGGCTAAACTTGTGACCTTGAGCGGCTGCGCCACGGGTATGAACTTCGTTTCCGCGGGGGATGAACTCCTGGGCCTGCAGCGCGGTCTATTCTGCGCCGGCGCGACGTCTTTGCTCCTCTCCCTCTGGGACGTTCATGACGAGAGCACCTCCGCGCTTATGCAGGAGTTCTACAAGAATTACATTCAAACCGGCGACATGGCCGGTGCTCTGCAATCCTCTATGAAGCAGCTACGCCAACAGCACCCCCACCCGTATTTCTGGGCCCCCTTCGTTCTAATCGGCAAACTAGCTGAAACTAAAGAGCTTAGGTAAATCCTTTCCTGTCTATATTTTTCACCTCCTACCGCGCCCTTATTCCACGAGGGCTGCATAAGCGCTCATCCGCTGGGGAGCGGAAGTTCAGAGAAAGGCTGATGGGGGGAACGAAAATGAAGCATTTTACGACTGAGGAATGGATCGATTTCGTTAACCAAGTGACTTCTCTAAAGCAACAGGACGCCATGAAGAGGCACTTAGGTACTGGCTGCGAGCAGTGCAAGGAAACAGTGGCTCTATGGCAAAAACTGCGCAACACGGCTGCAATGGAGGCCAGTTATCAGGCGCCAGAGGCGGGCGTTCGAATCGCCAAGGCAGCGTTTGCCGCCGCCGGCGTAGCTGCGCAGCGGAAAGAAAAGAACAGCTTTGTCGAAGTAATGTTCGACAGCTTCTTACAACCGATGTTGGCGGGCGCGCGGTCCAGCGGATTGGGAACCAGGCAAATGCTCTACCGCGCTGACCCGTACCAAATCGATATCCAGATTGAAGCGAGGCCGGAGGGCAATCGCCTGATGGTTACAGGCCAGCTTTTGGACGTCAGTTCGCCCGGTGTTGTCGGACGGGACGTGAAGATCACGCTTTCGAATCATCGCGGGAATGTAATCCACACCGTCACGAATCAGTTTGGCGAGTTCCGTGGCGAAATCGAAAACACTGGCGACCTGGAGCTTTCCTTCCCAGGACAGGGTGAAAAGTCCATCGTGATTTCGCTCCGCAACGCGCTGGGACACTTGCCAGGGAAAGCCAAACATGACAGGTGAACGCCACATAGAGATTTTCAGGTATTTGCCTGATGGTACGAACGTACCAAAAGCGGATAGTTCGAATGATTTTGACAGTCATCACACTCGTACCATTGGCCCAAGAGGCAGATTCCGCAAGACTTGCGGGGTATCCCTCTCTGCCGATGGCGGAGTGAACTTGAAGCAGGAGTCCCCTGGAAGGGATCTATACTATGAAACGTAGCATACTCATTCTGGCAGTACTCCTTGTTCTGGTAACCGCGGGTGTTCAGCCCGCCGCGGCCCAGAATCGCTACATCGTTCGGACGAACGGGGGACTGACTTCCGTCCTTAACCTTTGCCTCGCAGCCAGCTGCCAGGTACAGGGATCGCTGGACGGCCACGTCGGTCAGACCTTCCTGGTCACGAGTTCTGGAGATTTGATCTCGAACCTTCTCAATGGTGTTGTCAATCTACTGGAAGCTCTTCTTGGCATCCAGAGCATCGAGCCAGATCAGCTCTTGCCCATTCCTCAAAAGCCGATTAGCAACATCCCCTCAGGATTGAACGATCGAACTCCCGTCAACTATTACGGCACTCTCGTCTGGCATGGATACGCCGCGCAGCCCGCCGCACAGATCATTCGACTCTCCGATGCGCAAAATGGGTTTAACATCGGTGGAAGCGGAATTGTGGCAGTGATTGATACCGGCGTGGATACCGCTCACCCGGTTCTCCAGCCTGTTCTTCTGCCTGGATACGATTTTACCCGCAATCAGCCGGGCGCTTCCGAATGGCTGGACGTGCCGCAGTTGCAAAACGGAGTAAGCGACAACGACGCTGACGATCAAGGCCCAGTGGTCGTCCAGCAGTCCAGCGTTGCTATTCTGGATCAGTCTTCGGTGGCCATCCTCGATGGCGGACCCTACGCGGCATTTGGTCACGGCACGATGACCACCGGACTGGTCCACCTCGTGGCGCCGAAATCCAAGATTCTCCCACTCAAGGCCTTCACTTCCAGCGGCACTGGCTATCTCTCCAACATCGTAGCCGCCCTCTACTATGCGGTGCAGCACCAGGCCAACGTCGTGAACATGAGCTTTGACGTTTCGAACTCTTCTGCAGCCTTGAATCAAGCAGTTTCCTATGCCAACCAGAACGGTGTCGTCCTCGTGGCTGCCGCCGGCAACGAGAACACTAGTGCCCCGGTGTACCCCGCTGCGCTCAACGGAAACGTCATGGGCGTCGCTTCGACCACGAACTGGGACGCACGCTCCACCTTCTCCAATTACGGAAACACGGATGTCTGGATTGCCGCACCCGGTGAATATGTCATCAGCACTTTCCCGGGTGGCACCTATGCCAGTGCTTCCGGAACTTCCTTTAGCTCACCGATGGTCGCCGGAGCCGTAGCGTTAATGTTGAACGCCAAGCCTTCCTTGAACCAGGCATCGGCGTCCAGCGCGCTGTCCCATGCGATCAAACTCACTCCAGACCTCCACAATGGCCGTCTCGATGTCTACCAGGCGGTTTCTGCCTGGAAGAACAGCAGCTCCGGCTCCGGCGGCGGCTCCGGTTGCTTTTTGTTCTGCTGGTAACGGCCGTGGCGAAAAGGGGCACGCACCGATGATCGCCCTGCACACCAAGCTTCCTCCGACGCCAGACCCGCTGCGCGTCAAACTAGTCGAAGAGCAGGTCACCGCGCTACGCAGCTCGGTGATCTGCGCCTTCAACCAGCTTCTGGACCTGAAAGATCTCAATACCGGCGTTCACAGCACGCGCCTGGCGGAATGGGGTATGCGCGTCGGGCAGGAACTCGGCCTGGAAGAATCGGAACTACAGAACCTGGAAGTTGCCGCGCTCCTTCACGATATCGGCAAAGTCGGAATTCCGGACGCCATCTTGAAGAAACCTGGACGCCTGGACGCGGACGAATACGCGCTGATGAAGAAGCATCCCGAATACGGATGGGCGGTGCTGCGCATGCTGCCAGGATTTGAACGCGCCGCACTCGACATTCTTCACCACCACGAAAACTTCGATGGAAAAGGCTATCCAGCGGGATTAAAAGAACTGGAGATTCCCGTCGTCTCCCGCATCGTCTCGGTCATCGACGCCTTCGACGCCATGGTTTCTTCGCGTCCCTACCGCGTCGGCCTTCCTCACGAAGAGGCTGTTCGCCGCCTCATCGAGTCGAGCGGCACGCAGTTCGATCCCGCCGTCGTGCACTGCTTTATTTCCTTCGCGCAAGCTGAGATGGCCACGGTTTTTGCCGCCGCCGGTACTTCCGTTTCTTCTGCGCTGTAAGATTCTCCAGTCTCTCGTAATGTCTCCATTTCTTTTTGCTTCCTTCAAGATTGCTTATGGCTGTTCAGATGTCGCGCGCTTTCATCTGCTGGCCGATGTACTCCGCCTGTCGCAACGCCAGCGCCACTATCGTCAATGTAGGGTTCGCCGCGCCGGGCGTGCTCAGCGCGCTGCCATCGGATGTGAATAGGTTCTTAATGTCGTGCGCCTGGCCCCAGCCATTCGTTACGCCCTCGCGTGGATCGGCACTCATCCGCGCCGTACACATATTGTGAGTTGCGGGAGGAGTTGGCCCAAGCACGACGCGCCTTGCCCCAATAGCCTCATACAGCCTGCTCATTTGTCCTTGCGCGTGTTTGCGCATGGCCTGGTCGTTCGAATGCTCGTCCACGTGAACGTTCGCCACCGGCAAACTGTAAGCGTCCTTCACCACGGAACTCAGCGTGATGCGGTTGTCCGCGCGCGGGAGATCCTCGCCATTGATGAACATCCCCGCCATATTCCTGTAGCTCTCAATGATGGATGCGAAATCCCTGCCCCATCCGTAAGGCAATCCCACTTGCACAAAAGTGGGCAGATCGAGCCCCAGCAGTTCCATCCGGTATCCCCCGGCGAAACCGCGCTTCGGTTCATTGATCACTTCGTCTTCCACCACGCCCGCCAGTGTCGCTCCGCGCCAAAGAAAGACAGGCTTATCAAAAATTCCCCAGACAAAGCCGGTGATATGGTGGCAATAGTTCCGTCCCACCTGCCCGTTCGAATTGCCCAGGCCTTGCGGAAACTTTGCCGACGTCGAGAGCAGCAGTAGTCGCGCCGTCTCAATGGCATTTCCAGCCACACACACGATTCGCGCCTTCTGTCTCTGCTCCGTGCCCTGACTATCGCGGTAAACAACGCCGTTCACTCGGCCGTCGGCTCCATGTTCGATCTTTGTGGCCGTCGATTCACTGCGTAGGTCGAGGTTTCCCGTCGCCTCGGCGCGCGGAATCTCCGTGTACAGCGTGCTCCACTTCGCGCCCACCTTGCAGCCCTGCACGCAGAAGCCTTGCTGAATACACGCTCCACGTCCGTCAAACGCGCGCGAATTGATCGCCATGTGCCCGGTGTGTACCTGTTTGTAGCCGAGCTTCTTCGCGCCCGCATACATCACTTTGAAATTGTTCGAAGCCGGCAATCCCGGAACACCGTTGCGCCGCGTAACACCCATCCGGCGTTCCGCGATTTCGTAAAATTTCACCAGCTCTTCGTAGGAAATCGGCCAATCGATCAACGAAGCCCCGGCAACATTTCCATAAGTTGTTTTTGCGCGCAGTTCCCACGGCTGCAACCGCGGCGTCGAGGCTGTCCAATGAACTGTTGTCCCGCCAACAGTTTTGCAGTGCCACACCGGCAGAGCAGGGAAGTCGCGCGCCACACCCCAACTCCCGCTCTGTGTGCGCGCGTCCAGCCACGTCAATTGCACGAACGCCTCCCCAGGCACCTGCGAAAAAGTTTCTGTCGATTGCCGCTTGCCCGCTTCCAGCAGCACCACCTTGATCCCGCGGCGAGTCAGCTCATGTGCCAGCGTCCCGCCTCCCGCGCCGGAACCGATGATCACGACGGCGCTGGAATCGTTCAGTTCGATCCCTTTCATCTTGGAGTTTTCCATCGCCTAAGCTCCAGTTGGCATCGGCCCGCCGTCCTGCCGAGGTACTTCCGGCAACCACCGCAGATCATTGAATCCCCGCAGAAGGTACCCGCCATTGGAAAACGCTTCGCCCTCATATCCAAAATAGGCGTAGGCCAGCGGCGTGGCGTAAAGAACTTGCATCGTTTTCTGCCGCATCATTTGAAAAAACGCCGACGATTCTACTTTCTTGAGCATCGCCACGCGGTCGTTCTCCGCGCCAGCCGCAAATTCCGACCCGAGCCCAGCTAGCCCCTCTTTGATCATTTTGCGCGTGCTCTCGTCTTTGCTCGCATCGCTGTCGATGGCTTGGACCACCATCGCATACGCCGCATCATCCAGATTGTCGTGCGGCGCAATCGTCCGCGTCATCGCCATCAGCCCCGCTCCCTCAGAGCTGCTGAGGGCCGTGAGGTCGACCGCCCATGCCCGACAGCGCGCCATCACTGCTAGCGGACTTCCCGCAACAACCAGGCCGGTCAACAGGCCGGTGGTAGTTTTGAGGAGCTCCCGCCGATTCAGATTTACGAGCTCCTCCATTGTTTCTCCTCCTCAGCCATAGTTTGGCGGATTCACCGACCGATCCATTCCCATGCACTTCTGTCCGCCCTTCGCCACGTTGACGCTGATCAACCGCGGACCTTCCGCCGCAAACGCCTTTCGCAGCACGGGCTCTAGCTCTTCTGCCCGGTCCACTTCTTGCGCCATCATTCCGTAACCCTGAGCAATCTTCACCATGTCGATTCCCGGAATATCCATCCCCGGAACATTCCGCCCCACGCTCGTGAAATCGCAGAACCCCTTTAACGCAGAGTAGTCGGCATTCCGCAGCACAATAAAAATCACGCCCGCACTATTTTGCACCGCGCTCCAGAGCGTCTGGATCGAATATTGGATGGAGCCATCACCGACGGGGCAAACCACTCTTCTCTTCGGATCAGCGATTTGCAAGCCGACGGCGGCAGGCAGTCCGAATCCCAAAATGCCTGAACGTACCGAATAAAACGAGCCCGCCTGGTCCAGCCGAAGATACCGGTCGAGGTCTCCCTTCGCCGACGGACATTCTTCGCAGATCATCGCATCACGCGGCATCACGCGGTTCAACACCCTGAAAAGGAAGGCAGGCGTTATGGGATACTCCGCTTTGGGCTCGGGCGGCGGAGCCTGCGGTGAGACCGTATCGCGCACTCTCACCTTGGCGTGGCTGCGAACATATTTCATCGCGGAAGCGAGATTGCCGACGATGCTGGTTCCCGCGAGCGCCGCCGCAGCGTCGCTCGGTGAATTCGTGATTTGGAATAATTTAGTCCCGGGCTGAATCGTATTGCCCGGCACGTAAGTGTAATAAAGAAAAATCGGCGCGCCCAGAACCACAACGGTGTCATAACCCGCCAATTGCTCCGCCAACGGCCTCTGCGCCGGAAAAAGATTCCCGCGAAACAGCGGATGCGTTCGCGGAAACGCCACTCGCGGCGCGATCGGTTCCTGATAGACATCTAAGCTCAGATGTTCCGCCAGCGCGATCGCTTCTTCCCATCCGCGGTCTTCTTCAATCTGCGAGCCCGCGACAATTGCAGCATTGCGGCTGGCATCCAGCGCGCGAACAACTGCATCGAGCGCAACTGGATCCGCCAGAACAGTTGGATGAACTTCGCGAGAATCAACAGATCTGCATTCATGCGTCCAGTCGTCCATCGGAATGGAAATAAACACTGGCCCCATCGGCGCCTGCATCGCCAAGTGATACCCGCGCACAATCGCCGCCGGCACATCCTCCGCCCGCAGCGGTTCGTAAGCCCACTTCACGTAGGGCTTCACAACATCCACGGCGCGGCTCACCAGAAACGGCTCCGCCAGGACCTGCCGCCGATCCTGCTGCCCCGTCGTTACCACCAGCGGAACGTGTCCGGCGGCGGCATCGATGATCGCGGAGAGCCCATTGCCCGCGCTGGCGATCGAGTGCAAGTTAACGAAAGCCGCCTTCCCGCGCGCCATAGCAAACCCCAGCGCCATTCCCGCAGCCGATCGCTCGTGCAGTCCCAGCACATATCGAAAGTCCGAAGGCATGTCGCGCAAAAACGGCAATTCCGTCGAACCGGGATTGCCGAAAATTACCGTCATCCCTAATTTGCGCAAGACTTCGTAAGTAATTTCTCGAACCGTGCTCAACGCCCCGCCCCCGACTTGTGGGTTCTCCAGTCTTGAGACGCGCAAGTTATACCATTTTGAGTACGCTTGCGCTGCGAGGATTTTTTGACAGGAACGACACCTCTTGCCAGCAGTTGGTGTGCGCGGCGTTGCCGATCTGCTAATGTGGTTTTAGAGTTTTGAATCCGGACCTCCATCATCGTCGTTCTAGGCGGTGTCACAGTGAACCAATTCTTTCTGCAGGCTGGCTTCGTAGCACTTCTGGTGTTTGGCGCGCAACAGGAGGCGACGCAAGCACCTTCCCCGGCGCCCTCCTTGGCCGACGCCGCCCGAGCCGCCCGCGAGCGCCAAAAATCAGCCAGCTCCAAGCACGTGCTGACCAACGACGAGCTCTCAACTAGCGGAGGAACTCTCCCCGGGTCCTCAGGACAGGCGAGCGAAGCGCAGGGGCGCGCGCTACTGGAAAACTTGATGCCTACTCTTCCCACTGTTCAAAACTTCGAGAATCTGATCAAGACGCTGAATTTTTACGCCCAGGAATCTCCTTCCAAATTAGCGGCAGGGCTGAAAGCCGCGGCCCTCAGCGGTTACGAGAAAGTGGATTTTCCAGGCCAGAAACAATGGGATCAGGAGATGGAAGCCGCAGCGAATAATTTGCACGATGAATCTTCGAGAGTTCTGCCCCAGCTCCAGGCGTTCTTGCATGCAAATCGCGAAGCGCTATCATCGAGCGCGTCAGCGCGCCGCGAGGTGGCCCGCTTGCAAGCGCTTCGCGCCCAAGGGATCGATATCGTAGCCCCTTGCGCCCCCTGGCTTGTTCGTCTCCAGCAACTGCTCCAGGCGGGAGCAACACAATCCAAGGCTCACGTGGAAAACAATGCCGCTGCCCGCAATCAATACCGTCAGAGCCGAGTGCCGGCGGCTGAATTCGCCGCCGCATGGGGGCTAGTTCGGCTGAACGAGGCGGAAGCAGAGTATAGAAAGAAATTCGGTTATTACGCATGCAGTATTTCTGATTTCGGGATGGATTACACGAAACCGCAAGGGGCGCACAACGCGGGGGTGAGCCTCCACTCTGAGTTCAACGGAATGCGGAATTACGATTATCGCTTCACGTTGCAAAATTGCGGCGGTCAATTCTTTCAAGCGCTGGCCGAGCCGCCCGTTTCCGACGGAAGTCAGGGGCGGGCGTTTTGCACGGATCAGTCCCTGGTGGTGCGCTATGCGGAAGACGGGCGCTGGGGCAATTGTTTGGCCAGCGGCAAGACCTGGCAGGGCCAGTAACCTCACTTCCTCGCTAAGAGATATTCCGTTGTTGCCAGTAGCACTCTAACTCCGGTCGAATTGGTGTCCGAAGTGGTGAAATGGACGGCGCCCCTCGCGCAGCGGTTCACTCACTACTCCACCCCACGAACTCCTGCACAGCCCAGGTCCACTTAGGTGCACGCCAAGAAAGTGATGGTCATGCGGCCCTGCGTTCTGATCTGCGCTCCCAGAAGTCTTGAAAACGACCACTGAGTTTTGAGCAGCGGAGAGCAATGATGGCGTTGGAGCCTTGTTTGGTCCAGTGCATACCGGC
>DATDGB010000006.1:0-23885 GCA_036522305.1 Candidatus Acidiferrum sp.
TAAGCTTCCTCAGGTTCACGAAACGGACTTGACCATTGAACGCGAAATTGCCCACAACACCGTCCTGTCCGTTAGCTATCTCGGTAGTTTCGGCCGGCACTTGCCCGACTTCGTCGACATCAACACCGGCGCCGCCCTCACGAACATCACCTACACGGTCGCCGCTGGTGGCCCCCTGCCTGCGGGCTCCTACACCACCCAGCTTTTTGCGGTTACTTCCACCGTGACCAAGACTTCGACTGGCGCACCCGTTTCTTCCACGACTACATCCAGACCAAACGGGAATTTTGGCGCCATGTCGGATATCTTCAGCGTCATCAACTCCAACTACAATGCTCTGGCTATCCAACTAAATCGCCGAATGACCAACCACTTGCAGCTCTCCGGCAGCTATACCTGGTCGCATTCGCTCGATTTTGGCCAGAACGCCTCGACCTTTTCTGACACCAATGATTTGCTGGTCCCCGGCAACCTTGGGCTGGAATACGGCAATTCCATCTTCAACGTGCCGGACCGCTTTGTGTTTACCGCCATCGCCGAAAGCCCTTGGAAGGTCAGCGGCTTCCTCGGCTACCTGGCCAATGACTGGCAGCTCGCCCCGATCTACGCTTCACAGAGCGGTTTGCCCTACTCCCTGGTCACCGCCGGCACGCCGCCATGTCTGACTCTCAGCACGACCACCGATCCGGTCACGGGTAACGTCACCACAGTCTGCGCCAAGGCTCTCGGTTCGGGCATCAACGGCTCCAATGGCCGCAAGGGTATCGACTTCGTCGGCCGCAATACCTTCCAGATGAAGCGTACCATCGACATGGACCTGCGCCTCTCCAAGAAAGTCCGCTTCGGCGAACACTACAGCGCCGAGGTTCTCGGTGAAGCCTTCAACATCTTCAATCATCAGAACGTCACCGGCGTCAACAACACCGGCTACATCATTGGGGGCACCGCAACTGCTCCGGCGCTGTCCTACAACTCATCCTTTGGCAGCGTCACCAACACCAACAGCAACTTTGCCTATACCAGCCGCCAGATTCAGATCGGCTTCCGCTTCTTCTTCTAATCTGGTCGCAATCTCTCACGAAACGCGGCAGCTCCGGCTGCCGCGCTTCTTTTTTGCCTTGCCGCTCCCGCTAGCGACGGTCGTTGGTATCCGCTTGGGACCTCTCTCTTCTGCGTGTAGCGGCCCACCACGCAGTTACCACTAGCCTCGGCTATACTCTCTGTCCCGGAGGATTCCCCGTTGCTCGAAGTCGCCAAGAGTATCCTGCTCATCCTCACCGCCCTCTTCCCCATCGTGAATCCCCTCGGTGGCAGCCCGGTCTTTCTCGCCCTGACCCGCGAATACCCCGCCTCGGCCCGCAGAATCCTCGCGCGCCAGGTCGCGATGAACAGCTTCGTCCTCCTGATTGCTTCTTTCCTGATCGGGTCGCACATCCTGGATTTCTTTGGGATCTCTATTCCAGTAGTCCAGGTCGGTGGCGGCCTTATCGTCATTTCCAATGGCTGGGCCATGCTCAAGAGCAAAGAGGAAGTGGACCGCGGCCCCGCCGTCCAGAAAAAGGTCAACTTGCAGGACATTTCTCGCAGCGCTTTTTATCCGCTAACGTTGCCTCTCACTGTCGGTCCCGGCTCGATTTCGATGGCCATCACGCTCGGAGCAAATGAGCCTCACCACCTGGGACCCAACCTCTTCGGAATTTTCGCGGCAGTAATCGCTTCGGCGCTCGTCGCGCTGAGTATTTTTCTTTGCTACGGTTTCGCCGACCGTCTCGCCGCCGTCGTCGGCGAGAGCGGCATGAGCATCATTCTCCGGCTCTCCTCTTTTCTCCTCGTTTGCATCGGAGTCCAGATTCTCTGGAACGGAGCCAGGGCGCTGCTGCAGTCTCTCCCCGCCGTTGGCTGAGGAATACGCGCCCACCTCGTGCCCTGAAGCAAATCTCGGAAGATGATATTCTGAGAGAGTCGAAGAGCATGAATTACGAGGTTCGAGTTCCACTCGGCAACGAACGAGGGGTGTCCGGAATTGTGCGGCATCGCAGGATTCACAACTAAAAATTGGAGCGCTCCCCCCGAGCGCATCCGCCAGGCCATCGCGACGCTGATTCATCGCGGCCCCGACCAGCAAGGCGTTTTCCATTCGCCGCTTTTTTCGGTCGGCGCCGCTCGCCTGAAAATCATCGATCTCGCCACCGGCGATCAACCCATTTATTCAGACAACGGCGACTACGGTATTGCCTTCAACGGCGAAATCTACAATCACCTAGAAATCCGTGAAGAACTCGAAAAATTAGGCCATCGCTTCAACACCCATTCCGACACGGAAACCGTTCTTCGTTCTTTCATGCAATGGGACAAAGATTGTTTCGCCAAGCTCCGCGGCATGTTCGCGGTCGCCTTGTGGAAGAAATCCTCCGCTCGCTTGGTTCTCGCCCGCGACCGCATGGGCATAAAACCTTTGTACATTTCCCGCCAAGGGGAAGACCTTTTCTTCGGCTCCGAGCTGAAGTCCATTTTCCTCCACCCGGAAATCGACCGCCGCCTCAGCCTGCAAGGCCTCGATTGTTATCTTTCTCTAAATTACGTGCCCTGCCCGTGGACGCTCGTTGAAGGCATCGAAAAACTTCCGCCCGGCGAGTGGCTTGAATGGATTGACGGCAAAGTTTCCACCGGTTCCTACTGGCGTTTGCCGTTCGGCGTGAATCAAAATCTCACGCTCGAATCGGCCAAAGAAGAGCTCGACGCGCTCCTGCAGGACGCCGTTCGCGAACACTTGCTCTCCGACGTTCCGCTCGGCGTATGGCTTAGCGGCGGCATTGACTCCTCCACCATCCTCCACTACGCCGCGCGCGCTTCCAGTGCGCAATTGAAAACGTTTTCGATTTCCTTTCACGGCCGCAGCTTCGATGAAACCGAATACGTCAATCGCGCCGCCAAACAGTACAACACTGATCATCAGGAGTTGGATCTCTCTCCGGAACAAGATCTGCAGGGCGCCATCGAGGAATTCGCTCACTACTCTGACGAACCGAGCGCTGATGCCGGCGCGCTTCCCGTCTGGTTCCTCTCCAAACTTTGCAAGACGAAAACGACCGTGGCCCTGAGCGGCGAAGGCGCCGACGAACTTTTCGGCGGCTACCTCACCTATCGCGCGAATCGCCTGGCCGCACGCTTGCGCCTTCTGCCGCGCGCCATTCCCCAACTCGCACTCGCGGCATTTCGCCACTGGCCCGCTTCGGATGAAAAAATCAGCTTCGAATACAAAGTGAAGCGTTTCCTGGAAGGCGCACTTATGCCCGCATCCCGCGCCCACGTCTATTGGAATGGCACCTTCTCCGATGCCGAGAAGAATTCGCTCCTCAAGCAAAAGCTCCCCAACACGCTTTACGAGGTTCTCTCCCAACTAGACGGCTTGCCACCCACTTCGGACGACATCGCTCCCTATCTCTGGTTCGATCAAAAAAACTTTCTTTGCGACGACATCCTCACCAAAAGCGACCGCATGAGCATGGCTCACTCCGTCGAAGTCCGTCCGCCATTTCTCGATCATCGCCTGGTCGAATTTGCCGCCAAGCTCCCCGCCGCCCTGAAAATCCGCGGCACGCAGCAAAAAGTGCTTCTCAAAGAGTTGATGAAGGACAAGCTGCCGCCCGCCATCCTGCAGCGCAAGAAAATCGGCTTCGATATTCCCGCGCACGACTGGCTCCGCGGGCCGCTCCAAAACCTGCTGAGAGATTCGCTGCGCTACGGCGCCTCCGAGTGCAGCGACTTGTTTCGCTCAGAAGTGATCGACACTTTTCTCCAGCGGCATTTAGCGAAAAAAGCCAATCTCGGTTATCACCTTTGGGGCTTGATGGTTCTGTTTCTGTGGATGAAAAAATGGGGAATTCAGGCGGCCTCTTCCGGAGCGGCTAGAACGCTAGCGCCGGCAAGAGTTGGAGCGTCGATTTGATGTTCAGGGCTTACTCCGCAGCCATCTGCCGAGTCTTCCGTATGCTGGGCGCGGGTATGTGAGCACATCGCAAAATCAGACTTGCAAATGCCCCAGCCTACAGGCGAGAATTTTAATGTGGGGTCGGTGGAATCTTTTTCCCGTGTTTGTTTTTCCTTAGTCTTTGCATAGCGGAAAGAAATACTTGTAACGCGGTTCGACCAGGGAATTCCGAGAGAGCATTGCCCTGAGGAGGGTTCATGAAGATTGCCGTGCTGGGTGGGGACGGCTATTGCGGTTGGGCCACAGCTTTATATTTATCGCAGAAGGGCCATTCGGTTGCCATCGTTGACAACTACTTGCGCCGCCTGTGGGATCACGAGCTTGGCGCGCAGACGCTGACTCCGATTCGCCCGCTGACCGATCGTGTCCGGGTCTGGCAAAACTTGACCGGCAAGACCATCGAGATGTTCGTCGGCGATGTGGCCGACTACGATTTTCTCGCCTCCGCATTGAAAACTATTGAGCCGGAAGCCATCGTTCACTTTGCCGAACAGCGCTCGGCTCCTTATTCCATGATTGACCGCAAGCACGCGGTCTTCACGCAAGTTAACAATGTCGTCGGCACGCTCAACGTGCTTTTCGCCATGCGCGAATTCTTGCCGGATTGTCACCTCGTCAAGCTCGGAACCATGGGCGAGTACGGCACGCCCAACATCGACATCGAAGAGGGCTACATTGCCATCGAGCACAACGGACGAAAGGACGTCGTTCCCTTCCCCAAGCAACCGGGCTCTTTTTATCACCTCTCCAAAGTTCACGACAGCCACAACATGATGTTCGCCTGCAAGATCTGGGGTATTCGCGCCACGGACCTCAATCAGGGCGTCGTGTATGGAACCACCACGGACGAAACCGCGCTCGATGAAGCACTCATCAATCGCTTCGATTACGACGACGTATTCGGCACGGTCCTCAACCGTTTCTGCGTGCAAGCCGCCATCGGCCAGCCGCTCACCGTCTACGGCAAGGGCGGCCAGACCCGCGGTTTCCTCGACATTCGCGATACCGTTCGCTGCATCGAGCTTGCCTGTAACAACCCTGCCGCTAAGGGCGAATGCCGTGTCTACAACCAGTTCACGGAGCAGTTCTCCGTCCTGGACCTGGCCCACATGGTGGAGTCGGCCGCGAAGAAACTCGGCGTGACCGTCGAGATCGATCACATCCCCGACCCGCGCGTCGAAGCCGAACAGCACTATTACAACGCAAAGCACTCCAAGCTCATCGACCTCGGCCTGCAGCCGCATCACCTTTCGGATTCGCTGCTCGATTCGCTCATGAACATCGCCATGAAGTATCGCGATCGCGTGGATGCTTCGCTCATGCTGCCGCAAGTAAACTGGCGCGAACCCAAGAACGACCGCCGCATGCAAATGAGCATGCTGTCAAAATCCTCGTCACCAGAATCCCGCGCGGTTCAAACTGTATCGACTGCGGCAAAGGCCAACAAGGCGTAAAACCTCGCGGGGCGCGGCGTTTCATTGCGGCGAATTCCGCGCCGCACTCGGCGCGGCGGGCAGGAGCGTTCCCCCTTCAATCCGGTAGTCCACGTTGCGCCACCGTATACTGTTGCGGCCAAACGTCAGCAGCCAGATCACAAACGCCGTCGCATCCCAAACGACGATAAGCGGCATTTTTTTCCAAAGGCCGGCCTGCTTCAATCCCCAGACACCGACCAGCCACGTTATCGCAACGCGAAGCGCGGCGTAGGTTCCGAGATATGCGAATGCAATTCCCCGTGAGGGATGCGTGAGCGCGACGGCCAAAGTCCATGGCAAGCCTTGCGTAAAGGCCAGACCAATATGTCCCCAAGGACGCATATGCCGCATCACCGTCATCCAGCGGAGTCGCTTGCTGAAGAGCGCGCGGGGCGAATCATAGTCTGGTACGGTCTGCACCGCATAAGGAAGCAGTTCGACGTTAAATCCTTGTTGTGCGATCAACCGTCCCACCAGCAAATCGTCGGCGGGCTTGTTTTCAATCGCTTCGTATCCGCCAAATCCAGCCAGGTGCGCACGGGTGGTAACAATGGTCGGCCCCAGCGTGAATTTGATCCCATCCAACTGTCGAGCCACCAAAATTCCCGGATAGAAGTCGGAATACATGCCGACGGATTGCAAGTGTTGCGTGAGCGTTTGATCTTGGATGGACACATAAAAGCACGTCGCGCAACCCACTTTGGGATCACGCAGCGGTGCGATCACGGTGCGGAGATAGTTTGGCTCGACTCGCACGTCGCTGTCGCTGATCACCAGAAATTCGTTTTCCGCCTCGTTCACCATCCTTACCAGCTTGGCCACCTTGTCGTTGATGGCGCTGCGCCCGGAGCCATACAGAATACGAATCCGGCGTTCAGGAAAATCTTTGATCAGTTTCTGAAGCACGGGCACCGCTGCGTCGTTTTCATCGCCCACGCAGAAGATCAGCTCATAGTTTGGATAGTCCTGCCGGCAAAAACTGGCGTAATTCTCGTAGGCGTCGGGGTCCAATCCCCGGACGGGCTTCAAATTACTGATGGGAGGCGTAAATTCCAAATTCCTCGATGCGCTAGCTTTTGAACCCCGGAAAAAACGCCAGGTGCTGTACAGAACGAGCAGGTAATAGATGAAGGGAGCGGCAGCCAGGACAAGGAATAAGGTATCGGCGGCTTTCGAAATCACTGCACCTCGCGCATTAGGATTGTGACACGCCACTCCGTCGATTGTGAGGGCTTTCCACTACTGCTGCCAGCAAAAGAGGATAGCAAAAAATGAACCATTTCGCTGACCGAGCCTATGGTCTCCGTCCAACATCCTGTAAGATAAATCCTGACCAAACTTATGAAAGATTCCCCAGGCCTGCACCTGAAAACTTACATTCTTATTTTTTTCATCGTTCTATTTGCTCCCCTCGGCAACGTTCTGCTCAGTAAGGGCATGAAGGGAGTTGGCTCCGCCAAGAACTGGGAGCTGGGCGATCTTTTTCATGTTCTTGTCAGCGTCGTTACTTCCGGCTACATCTGGCTCGGAATCGCCTGCCTGCTCGCCTTTTTTGTCGCCTATATGCTGGTTCTCACCTGGGCGGACTATAGCTACGTTCAGCCGGCCTCTTCGTTTTCCTACGCCGTGGTGGCCCTGCTCGGTTATTTCCTTCTGGGAGAAGCCGTTCCTCCACTCCGCTGGTTCGGCATCGTTGTAATTTGCGCCGGCGTTTTCATCGTCGGGCACACCCATCCGCGAACGACGGAGAAGGCCTGAACGTGCTCGAATTCTTTTTCCTTTTCATGATTGTTGCTGCGGGCACCGGCGGGGAACTCTGCGTTTCGCGGGCCATGAAAGTGGTCGGCGAAGTTCACGACTTCCATCCCGCGGCACTCATTCGTTTTGTTTTGCGCGCGCTGCGCGTGGGCTGGATGTGGGTTGGAGTTGCGATGATGACGCTGGCCTTTTTCTCCCTGCTGGCGATGCTCTCGTTTGAAAACGTGAGCTTCGTCGTTCCTGTTACAGCCTTGAGCTATGCCGCCGGCGCCTTTGGCGCGATGTTGTTCTTGCACGAACGCATCAGCGCGCAACGCTGGCTTGGCGTTTTCCTCGTGTGCGTCGGGGTCACACTCGTCTGGCTCAGCAGGCGCTGAGCCGCCATTTCAGAACTCTACTTTGGCGGCTTCTCCGGATCCACTTGCGTGGCTTTTCCGATCTTGATGGTGGAGCCGAACCGCTTGTAGTTCTGATAGCGCACCGACAAACGGATATGCACCGCTTGCCCTGACTTGAAGTGCAGATAGTCATCGGCTCGCGTATAGGTCGGGAACCAGTAATGGCCCTCGATGTTTTCCCGAAAAGTTTCGAAGACTGGAAAGGCCTGATCTTCTTTTTTCTTCAGCAACCCCGTGGCTTTTCCATGGGTTTTCACGATCTGCAGGTCTTTATCTTCCACCCACACGCGCCCTTCAAAGTAGCGTTGCCCTTTTTCCATTTTCAGCGGCGCAATGTCAAAGACATACGTATTGACCTCATCGATCTGCTCACGGCCGACATACTTGACGTCATACTTCGGCAATTCCTCCTGGGTTAGTACCAGGGGCCATACTTTCTCGATGTCATCGAAATCCTGTTGCGACATGCTAATGCGTTTGAGGCTCGGTGAAGGCGCTTCCAGGACTTTCTCGTAACGCTTCCCCGCTGGCGTAAAGAGAATATCGCTGGTAAGACGATATTCCCCGTCCGGTTGGCCGTCGTCATCGAGTTCTTGAAAGACAAAAATTTGCGTGTAAGTGAAATTATCGCGTTCCCTGCGGAACTCTCCTTCGTGCTGCGCGAACTTCTGGATGATTTCCTGCACCGGCACGGAGGGCTGCTCATTGGAGATGTGCGAGGATGTCTCTTGCGGAGCAGCATTTGGCTTTGGGGTTTCCACGGGCGCGCTCGACGGCGCGACCGTGCCAGGCGGCGGTGACAGCGGCCCTTGTTGCTGCGCTATCATCGGCAACGCGAGCGCGCCGCATGCAACAAGAAAAAGAGCTGTCACTCTCATCTGTTTTCGTTCCCTCTCGGCAATTTTGGGACTGACTCCATTCATTTTCACCTGCTCCACACATTCTTTCCAGTCTCTACTGTACTTGAAGATTCGATGCAGAGAAAACGGGTTTCGTGGCCCGTATCGTCTTGGCGTCACTTCCGTCCGCAGCCGTGGGCGGCTACAGTTTCTCCGGCCCTGGCTTGAAAATTATTGTTCGAGGAGCAGTTTGGCCGGGTTGATCGATGCCCTCAGCGCTTTCGTTACTTCTCCGGCGATGTCGTCCTGGACCATCAAAATGTCGTCGAATGGCCGGTCGTAAGTTTCAGACCACACCACGTACCCGTTGTCCGCACGAATCAATCGCGCGTCCACCCGCAGCCTGACGCCTGACTTCCGCACGCTCCCGTCGAGCACGTAAGCGACACCCAGCGTCTTGGCGATCTCGGCGATGGTTATTTGCGGAGTCCCATGCGAACGCGGCCATAATTTGCCCTTGAAATAAAACGAGGACGTGGGAGGCGGTACGCGAAGGCCTGGGATCCTGCTGAGTTTGTCGATCAGTTCCTCGGTCATGCCGTCGGCGAAGGGTTCCTGGTTCATCGCATCGGTCAGGTCGAGAAACGGGAGCACCGCGATGGAATTTTGCGGCTGCGCTGCACTGGTGGCCGACGCTGGGCGATTGTTGTTCGCGAACTTAGCGTGGAACAACAATGCAACGACAAACGCGAGGCAAAGCGCCACGCCGGTGGCCCACAGGTACTCGGATCTGATGCGCGGGCCGGACTTTTTAAGCGTAGCGAGTGCAGCGGGGATCGCCGGGGCCGGAGGTTCGCTGTCGGAAGCCCACGAAGAACCTGCCTGCGCGATGGAGTGATCCGTCCAGGGACTGACTGTCGCCACCATCCGATACCCGAGTCGCGGCACAGTCTCGATGTAAGCGGGCTGCTTCGGGTCGTCTCTGAGCAGACGGCGCAGAGATGCCACGGCCTGGTAGACGGAGTCCGGAGCGACGGTGACGTCGGACCACACCTGGTTGAGCAACTCATCGATGCTGACGACTTCGCCGGCGTGCTCGGCGAGGCATAGCAGCAGCCGCATCGTCCGCACTTCTACCCGGGCGTTTTCTCCATCGCGGGAAATCTGGCCGGACTTCGGATTGACGCACCAGGCGCCGACGCGAAGTTTTGTGGTGATTGGGCTTTCCATGCAAGATCGGTGATGGCGCTCGGTCGTCAAACAAGAAAGCGGCGCTCGCCGAGTATACCAACGCCGTGCAGAATCGCCGATAGCCAGACACATCCGGGCGGTACAATCGACAAGCTGGTAGCGGAGTCGACGCCTACTTTTTCCTCTTCCCTACCCACGCGCCATCGGAACGCCCTTCCACGCGCATCCGCCCCTTGCCGGAATCGCTGTCAATCCAACCGGTGAGGAACGCATTGACCCGCCCCGGAGTTCCTTGCCGGCTTTCCTTGGGCCATTCCCCGGCGAACGAGAGTTCCACGTAGCCGTTCCGCCAAGTGCCGGTGATTGCGCGGCCCTCTCCCAATGGGCCGGTCCATGTTCCGGTTACCTTGTTTCCATCGCGGTGCAATTCCATCAACGCTTCCATTCCGCCGGCATCGCTGGAATAGCGCATCTCCCACGAACCGGCGACGTCGGATTCGTTTTTGAGGTTTTGCGGCACAGCGGGCGTAATCCGCACGTTGGAAAAATACGCCTCCTCGTCGGTGAAGCTCCACAGCCCGACAGCGCCATGCAAATCCTCGCCCTTTAAACCATCCACCACAAGGCTCGGCTTGTCCGACCCGTTTAGATAAAGTTTAGCGGCGCGGCCGGCCACTTCGATCCGCACTTTCGTCCAAGTCTCCATCGCCAGCTCTGCATGAGACTCATAAATCGACGGCCACTCCCGGCGAAGGCGATACCATCCAAAGCCCGGCTCCGAGACATACTGGACGGAATGGTTCCGCATCGCCTGATCCGGGGCTGCGGAGTTTCCGGGCCTCAAATAGAACAACTCGTAATGCGAGGAATCCGGCCTGACGCGGAAGGCAATCCCGACAAAGCCGGGATACCTCACGCCCGGCGGCACCGTGGTCTTCAGCGCGATGTCCGCCTCGACCACTCCATCCTGGAAGTCGGTTCCCGGCAGCAGCGCGAGGCCTTCGTGGTCCTCGCCTTCGATAGTGATACGGACGGATTGGCGTCCCAGATATTTCACCGCTTCCGCCTTCACTTTCGGCGCAATCAAGCCGGTTGCATCACGAAGGGGAAAAGTCTGCACGCGCGGGGGTGTCTCTGCGAACAGGCAACTAGCCGCCAAAAGTAGGACTGCGCTGCAATTCAGGCCATGCTTCAGGAGGATTAGGCGAACTGCTTTTGGTCGAGTAATCATCGGCGTCGTGACCTCATACCCTGCTTGCGACTTGCCTCAGGACTTGAACATGTAGACGATTCGGCCAGTGAATCGGTAGCAAGCTGCCTGGAAAAGCTCCCCCAGTGCGATTTCAGAAGAATTCAGGGTGTTTCAGACCAAGTTCAGGACTTCGCGTGTCTCACCTGGGTATCGTGGCGCTGCGGTTTGCGAACAAATCAGGGCTGAAAGAGGGGACATCGGATGATTGCAAATTCTGCACCTGGAGTATTGGGGAAGAGCAGCGCGCTACTGGCAATCGCAGTTGGCGGCGGGGTCGCCGGAACTTTGGACCTGCTACAAGCGTGCATCCTGTTTGGATGGGACATTCCACTCGTGATTGCCGGCGGCCTGCTCGGCCGGGAGGCATTCCATGGAGGCGCCGGGACCTACGTACTAGGTGTCGCCTTGCACTTCTTTATCGCCTGCTCAGCAGCCGCGGTTTACTACGTGGCCAGCCGCAGGCTAGGTTTCATGAGGGAGCACGCGCTAGTGTGCGGCTTGTTTTTTGGCGCCGCCGTGGAAGATGTAATGCGCTTTATCGTTTTGCCCCTGTCCGCACTGCACTCCAAAGGCCCTTACAAACTTCGTGACCTAATTCTCGGGCTGATCGTGCACATGGTTGTGGTCGGGCTCCCCATTTCCTTCAGCGTTCGAAGGTACGCGAAATAGAGTCGCGTCCGCTTTAAGGGTTTCGGCAGTCGGAGCCCAGCCCCTTTCAACGCATATCCTCGATTTCCCCGTACTCCTTCCGGCTTCCACCGGAAGCCAAGACAGCGAAAGCACTATGTGAAATCAAGGGGCTTGCTCGAGGTCCGGGCCGCACGCGACCGCGTGGATGGGCAGACACAGGCGGCGAGTGGCGCCATGCAGGGACGCGACGATGTTACGGCCGCGCTGCGCCCGCAAGACGCAGACGAGAAGGTGACAGTGATCGAACAGTTCCTGGCGAAATGACGCAGTAATCGGAGAGGTGAAGTACTGGGACAGAAGAGATCCGATGATTCGGCTAGACTGGCACTGTTAACTGTTCTCGCGGAAGCTTGGCTGCTGCCTTGTGGCTGTACAAATCTCTATCCGCTTTTTCGATCAATCCTTCTAGACAATCCCCCGGCTCGAACGCTTTCCAGCCCACAGCCAACGAGACTGGCAGCGTCTTGCCGTGCACTTCGACTGCAAATGCTTGGAGGCGCTTGAGTACCACCGACAGTTGCTCGACTTCACAATCCAGCAGCAGCAACATGAATTCGTCCCCGCCCCAGCGCACCGCCAGATCGGAGCCACGCGTCGCGTGGCTCAAACACTTGGCGAATTCTTTCAGTACATGGTCGCCCACCAGGTGTCCGTATCCATCATTGATCTTTTTGAAATCGTTCAGGTCGAGCAGCACCACGATCATCGAGAGACCGCGCCTCTCCGATCGCGCAATCTCCGCGCGCAGCCTCTGTTCCGCGAATCGCCGGTTGTACAGCCCCGTCAGCGGATCGTACATGGCCAGGCGGCGGAAGACCTCCGCCTCAATCTGCTGCTCGGCCAATTCTTTTTGAGTGGTGCGCAGCCTGAAGTGTTGATAAATCATGTGCCCAGTGAAAACCAACACCAGGCCCACGAGCACCCGCACAGCCAGGCTCAGATCCCAACCAAAAATTGTCTTCGCGCCCTTTAAATAGAGCGAAACCGACAAAGAGACAAGTAGCGCTGCCAAGCTCAGGAGGACGATTACGGCATTGCCCCACATCCACAGTTGACGCCGCTCGGCCTTGTGCAGGCTCGAGCGAATTTCGGAGACGCCATGGTCGGCGTCAATGCTGGTGATTGGCGCAATCGAAGGATTCAATTGGTTGTCAGGCGACTTCATAGGTGTGTTTATTCGACGCTAACCTCCCCTACTTTCATGGTCAAGCACTCCCATCGTTTCTGCTTCGCCGTAGTAACGATGTAGCTGGCCCTGAAGAGGAAGGATTTAGTTTGGAGTCGACAAGATTGTGGATAACCGGCGGGAGAAGGGTGCTCGGGAGTTAGGCACTAGCCCCATGATGAGCCTCTCAGTAAAGCCGACTCACTCCTGCCGCAGCAGTATCGCAGGATCGACGGACAGGGCGCGTTGCGCTGGAATCCATGTGGCCAGCAGCCCTAGCAACAACATAGCTAGAACAGTGCCGGCCATTACCAGCGGATCGCGCGGAGTTGCCTGATACACGATGAAAGCTAGCACGCGGCTCGCCAGAATTCCCAGGAGCAATCCTGCTGTAGAACCAAAAGCCAGCAATTTGAATGCGCGCCCTAGCGCGGCTTCCAAGACTTCCTTACGCTGCGCGCCCAGGGCCACACGAATTCCCAGCTCTCGCAGCCGCTTGCTGACCGCATACGTCGCCATTCCAAAGATGCCCGTTACCGCCAGCATCCCGCCCATAACGCCCAGCACACCTAGCGACACCGCCGCCATACGAGAAGCAAACAGGGCTCCGTCCATTCCTTCGTTCCATGTTTGGATGAAAGAAGGCAGCCCGGAGTCCAAGTCCCGCAGTGTGGTCCGTATGGCTGCCGACAGTTGCTGCGGATTGCCCCTCGAGCGCACCACCAGCCACGTGTCAGAGGAGGGTGATTGCAGGATCGGCAGAAACATCGCCGGCCGCGGATCTTCGGTGATGTTCGGAGTATATTTTCCGTCTTCAACAATGCCGACTACTTGGATGCGCGTTCCATCCGGCATCTTGTAGTACCTGCCCACTGCATTTGTTGCGGAGCCGAACATTCTGCTGGCAAATACCTGATTCACTACGGCTACTCGGGGCGCATTTTTGTCGTCATCAGATGTTAAGCCTCTGCCCGCCAACACGGTCGTTCCCGCCGCCTGGAGATATTCCGGAGAGATGCTGAACACTATCGCGCCAGCCGCGGCATTTGACGGCCTCAGATCCGTCGTTTTGTCGATAAAGACACCCGACTCGTTACAGCAGGCCGCATGTAGTGGCGGAATGTTGACCAATCCCAAGGACGTTACCCCAGGAATCGCCGCGATCGCATCGATCATACGCCTTTGCATGGCGGGCACGCTGTCACCGCTGTAACCAGCCATGTTCAAATCCGTCTCCACCAGCATGGCGTTCCGCGGCTCAAACCCGAAATTGCTGCGCAGAGAGCGTACGAGACCGCGCACTGCAACCATGGAAGAAGTAACCAGCACTGCACAAATCGCAATTTGCACGGCAAGCAGCAAATCTCGGACCGTAATCCGCTGCCCAGCGGCGGTGGTCGATCCGGACTTGACGATCTGATAGGGATCCGTGCGCAGCACCTGTCTTACCGGGACCGCGCCAAACAGGAACCCACTCGCCAAACTCAACAGCAAAGCGACTCCATAAACATTTGCGTCTGGGGTCACCGGCATGTTCAGCGGGTATTGAGGAAATGGCTGCCACGCGCTCAGCCCACGCAACAGCACTACGCTGCCCCAAAGTCCGGCAGCGCCTCCCATCATTGAAATCAGCACGGCTTCGGTAAATAGCTGGCGCAAAATGCGGGTACGGCCCGCCCCAAGCGCGATTCGCAGAGCAATCTCCCGGGAACGATCCGCGGCGCGCGCGGCAAACAGGCTGCCCAGGTTGGCACATGCGGCGAGCAGAATTAATCCCGCCAGCAGCATCAATCCGGCAAGAAATGCCTGTAGCGCACTGCCAAAGGCGCCACCAGGAAGACCTGCACGTTCCAAGGTAAAACGCATCTGGCTGTCCTCTTTGGGATAGCTCTTTTCCAGATCGAAGCCAATCGAGTTCAGGTCGGCAACCGCCTGCGCCGGAGTGACTTCCGCCTTCAGATGCCCAAGAACCTCACTGACCCAGCGGTTTCCGCGTGCGTTCAGGTCGGTCTGCTCTTTGTTAGCGATGGGCACAAAGAAATCGGGCGAGAAAATCAAAACAGTCCCGCGGAACGCGGGCGGCGTTACGCCGATGACGGTAAAGGGATGCCTGTTGAGTTGGAGAACTCGGCCGACCACGCTGCGGTCATCCTGGAAATGGCTGTGCCAAAACGCGTAGGTAAGCACGATATAGGGAGCACTGTTCGGGCCATGCTCATCGGAGGAGTGGATGAGCCGCCCAAGATATGGCTGACTGCCTAGGGCGTCGAAGTAGTTCCCGCTGACTTCATAGACCCAGACCCGGGATGGATTCTTGCCGGTGTCCAGGCTCACCTGAGAGATGTTATAAGCGATCAGACTATCAAAGCTGTGGTTGCGATCGCGCAGATCGAGATAGTCGGGATAAGACTGACTCGAGTCCCGGTCGCTTGCGCGCTCGATCCCGTACAGGGTCTCCGGCCGGGGAACATTCAGCGTTCGCAGGATCAACCCATTCATTACGCCAAAGACTACGGCGTTTGCGCCGATGGCCACCGCCAGCGTCAGCACTGCCACCGTCAAGAATCCGGGATTCTTCTTCAGCACGCGAACCCCGTATCGCAAGTCCTGCCAAAGCGTTTGCATGGCGGCGTCCCCTGAATTCCGGTGAGCTAAGGGCACCTCTTCTACCGACCTTCCTCTCTTTTAACTCTTTGTGCTAGCTGTACTTATTGGTTTTCCCAAGGACAGGGAGGACCTCCGATTGTCCGGTTACGGGAAGAAGTCGTTGCGGAACCGGACAGCTATCTGGGGCTGGCTTTTGCTTATTCGGAGCCGAGGAAGGCGTAGCGGAGGAGAAAGAGGACGCTGAGGACCCAGATGAGAGGGCTGATTTCGCGATGGCGGCCAGTGGCGAGCTTGATGGAGGCGAGGGAGAGTAGTCCGAGGCTGAGGCCAGTGGCGATGCTGAAGGGCCACTATCAGGAACGGGCGACATGGGAGTGGCCGCTCGTTCTGGAGCTGGATCCGCTTGAGTTAACGTGGGTTCGACGCGACTTGGTGGGCAACTTGCTTCATCGTGGCATCGTTCTGCTCGATGCTGCCCTTCACGAGGTCCGTCTTTACTTCCGATTTCTGTCCTGCTAGCAGGTTAACTTCCGTCTCGAACGTCCGGTAGCCCGGCAATTCAATCTTGACGCGATGCTTTCCTGCCGCAATCAGCAGCGAATGGAACTTCCCGCCAAATTCGCCCACATGTCCTATGTACCTGTCATCGAGAAACACCGCGGCCCGACTCGGTTGTACCGTCAGCTTCAATGTCGCTATTGCGGAAGGCGTCTCCCAGCCCACGCTTTTTCGCATCACCACGCGCACCATTTGCTTTTGGCCTGGTTCGACAACAATCTTGCGAACGAAGTCGTCAAGACCCGCTTGCCGGACACTGATTTCGTGCTCTCCTGGAAGCAGCATCACTTTCTTGTCGCCTTTGAGCTCTTTCAGATAGCCAAGATACTGGCCATCGACCCAGACCCCCGAGTCGCGCTCGGCTTTGCTCGCGCCTTCAAACTGCACTTCCCCCATCACCCGATTGTCCGCGTAACTGCCTGCCGCGGAGAGCAAGAGAATCAATCCCGCCACAACTGGGACGAAGCTTCCGAGCCGGAATATCTTCTCATCTCGAGAGGCCCCGCTGCGTCTATTGAACATGCTTCCCCCCTTCACGAACCCAAGTATCAGAAGAGAGTGGTGCATTTACCCAACCAACAGCGCTTTCCTGAGCACCACTCCAAATCTAAGAAACATTTAGGTTTATCGCAATCTTCCTACTCGTCGTCTGTATTCGTCCGCTAGTACTAGACCGCAAAAAATACTCACCATAAGCCGTTCTCGCCATTCGACGGTCCAAGGCGAGTGGTTTGGCTTGTTCAGGGCGAAGAGGGTGTAGCGGAGGAGGAAGAGGACGCCGAGGACCCCACTGAGGGCCGATTTCGCGATGGTGGTCGGTGCCAAGTTTGATGAAGGTGATGGAGAGGAAACCGTCGTCGCGGCCGAGGCTTGCGGCGGGACGGAAGTAAGCGAATTGCTCGCGAGTTGCTAAGCATGCGGCCCCAAAAAAACGGAGGATCAGGGGGCGAGTGCCTAAGTCAGACGCACGTCGAATAGTGACAACCAATACTGAAGGGATTGCAGGGTAAAGCCGCAAAGAATAAGTCCAATGCCGAATACGCCAAGCCGCCGCTCCGGAAGATTGTCGGCGTAATATTCGATGTAAGGATTCACCGTGATTCCCACGCCGGTGACAATGCCGGTCACCAGCCCCACGCGAATGGCAAAAAGCCAGGCGTGGTCCACGTGATGGATGAACGCGCTACAGATTAGGGCTGCGACCGTGTAGCCGACGGTACGGAGCACCGTTCCCCAAAACTGGCGACGCGTAAGCCGTGGACGGCGAGACGCCGAGTAATCCGTGGCTGGACGCATGCCGCGAGAGTAGGCGAATATTTGGCCGGCGGTGATGAGAATGGCAAATGCGAAGGCGAATCCGAAGCCCAACATTCTGTATAGCCCGGCTCCGAAAGCGAACCCCCGGATGGCGGAAAACATTCCTTCCCAAGGCAGGGAGTAATGATCCAGCCCACGAGAGGCTCGACTGAACTCGATCGACAGAGTGATACCGGTGGCGATGCCGGAAGCCAGGCCAAAAAAGAGACCGAGGCCGAGGCCATAGCCGAGACCGAAGACAACGGCGTACGTGACCGCACGCGTTAGCAGGCGCAACGGACCGTGTTGTCCACCCAATAGGTCGTAAGCCAGATAGAGACTGCCCAGCACGTCGAGACAGGTACCCGTAATGCTGACGATCGCTACTGTATGGTGGTCCACGCAGCGTATTGTAAACCTAAAATTCTGGTGACCATGTCGGAATGCCAAAATCGAACCAGGACGAACATCCGAACTGCCAGCAGCAGCGAGTCGCGCGACAAACCTGGGGAATTGGATGGTGCCGGAGGGTTACATGTGGCTGTTTGAGGGCGGGCCGCAATCGCCGGGGGAGATTCGGGCGCTGGTGTTGGAGCTGCTTGGGCCGGAAGGGTCGGACGCATTCTGGCGGAAGTACCGCGAGAACTACGTCACGCGGGAGGACATCGTGCTGCTGCACCGGGCGGGGTTCAACGCGATTCGAGTGCCTTTGCATTACAGCTTGTTTGAGAGCGACGACGCGGAAGGCTTTCCATTGCTGGATAGGCTGATCGGGTGGTGTAAAGCGGAGAAGCTGTATGTGATGCTTGATCTTCATGCCGCGCCGGGCGGGCAGACGGGCGGGAACATCGATGACAGCGCGGGATATCCGTGGCTCTACGATAGTCCACAGGAGCAAGAGCACTTGATGGCCATTTGGCGGCGGCTGGCAACCCACTATCGGGATGAACCCGTGGTGCTCGGTTATGACTTGCTGAATGAGGCGATCCCGCATTTTCCGAAGCTGGCGGTTTTGAATCCTGCGCTTGAGCCGCTCTACAAGAAGCTGACGGGCGAGATCCGCAAGGTGGATTCGCACCATATTCTCTTTCTGGGGGGGGCGCAGTGGGATGACAACTTTTCAGTCTTCGGCAAACCTTTCGATAGAAATACGGCGTACACGTTCCACAAATACTGGACGGCGCCGGATGAAAGCGTGATCCGGCAGTACGTTGATTTTCGCGAACGCTATGATGTGCCGATCTGGATGGGCGAGTCCGGGGGAGAATACCGACGAGTGGATCGCGCAGTTCGCGAAAACGCTGGAGAAAAACAATATCGGATGGGCTTTCTGGACGTACAAGAAGATGGGAAAGTCGTCGTCGGTCGTCAGCATTATTCCGCCTCCTGATTGGGAAAAGATTGTGGAGTTCTCCAAGCTGGCGCGCGGCACAGGGCACGTGGAAGAGCGGCTGAAAGCGCGGCCTGAACAGGAGGCGATCAACGACGCTTTTGCCGAACTGTTGGAGAGTGTCCGCCTACAGAAGTGCCGCGTGAACGCTGGGTATTTGAAAGCGCTCGGATTGAAGGCTGATCTTGCGGCGGCCACTGCGGGAGGATCGGCACACTGAACGCCAAACATACGGAGCTGCGCATTTTCTTGTCGCCGAGCGCAAATCAATGTGGTAGGAGTGTACTGAGCCTCTGCCCTCAACTCAGCCCAGAAATCCAACTGAGGAGACTTGCAAATGAAGATCGAAAAAATGTTGGGAGGATTAGTGTCGTTGGGCCTTGCGGCGGCGCTGGCCGTTCCCGGGGCTCTCGCAAAACCACAGACCGCACCCCAGACTGCAGCTAAGGAAATGGGGATGCACGGCGGACTAGAGGCCGCCGTGCAAAGCTTGAATCTCACGGACGACCAGAAAGCAAAGGTGAAGGATATCTTTACCGATGCGAAGACCAAGAAGCAGGCGCTGTCCAGCGATACTTCGCTAAACGAAGAACAAAAGAAGGCGAAGATGAAGGAGCTCCACAGCGCCACGATGGCCAAACTAAACGAGGTGCTGACGCCCGAGCAACAGACGGAGTTGAAGAGCAAGATGGAAGCTGCAAAGGCGAAAGCACCAATGCATGAGTGACTTAAGAAACCACCTGTTGAACCCACGAAAAACGTGAGAGAGCGCCCGGTTCGGAAAAACCGGGCGCTTTCGTTTTTTTATTCGGAGCCGAGGAAGGCGTAACGGAGGAGGAAGAGGACGCTGAGGACCCAGATGAGGGGGCTGATTTCACGATGACGGCCGGTGCCAACTTTGATGAAGGTGAAAGAGAGGAGGCCAAGGCTGAGGCCGGTGGCGATGCTGAAGGTGAGGGGCGTGGCGACGAGGGTCATGAAGGCGGGGAAGGCTTCGCTGAAATCGTCCCACTTGACGCGGGCGACGGCGCCGCACATGAGTGCGCCGACGAGGATTAGAGCAGGAGCGGTAGCGTAGGCGGGGATGGCGGCGACGAGCGGGGCGCAAAACATGGCGATCAGGAACATGGCGGCGATGACGATATTGCCGAGGCCGGTGCGGGCTCCGGCGGCGACTCCGGCGGCGCTTTCGATGTAGCTGGTGACGGTGGAGGTGCCGGTGAGCGCGCCGAACATGGTGCCGAAGGCGTCGGCGAGAAGGGCGCGGCTGGCGCGGGGGAGTTTTCCGTCGCGGAGGAAGCCGCCTTCTTCGCAGACGCCGACCAAAGTGCCGACATTGTCGAAGAGATCGACGAAGAAAAAGACGAAGATGAGTTCGCCTAAGCCGATGCTTGCGGCGGCGCGCAAGTCGAGCTTGAGAAACGTGCCGGAGGGATGGGGCAGGGAGAAAAAATGATCGGGCCAGTGGCTGAGGCCGAGCGGAATGCCGGCGAGAGTGATGGCGACGATTCCGATGAGAATGGCGCTGCCGACGTGGCGGGCCATTAGGACAGCGATGAGAATCAGGCCCAGAGCGGCGAGGAGAACTTGGGGATCGGAAACTTTGCCGATTCCAACGAAAGTGGCGGGATTGGCGACGATGATTTTTGCATTGCGCATGCCGATGAAGGCGATGAAAAGGCCGATGCCAGCGGCGGTGCCGTACTTGAGGCAGTTGGGGATGCCATTGACGATTTGTTCGCGAATGTTGGTTAGGGTGAGGATGAGAAAGAGCAGGCCGGAAAGAAAAACGACGCCGAGGGCGGTCTGCCAAGGCACTCCGCGGCCGAGGACGATGGAGTAGGTGAAGTAGGCGTTGAGAGACATGCCGGGCGCGAGGGCGATGGGATAGTTGGCCCACAGGCCCATGATGAGCGTGGCGATTGCGGCGGAAATGCAGGTGGCGAAGAGAACGCCTTCGACGGGCATGCCGGCTTCGGAAAGAATGCGGGGGTTGACGACGACCACGTAGGCCATGGTCATGAAGGTGGTGAGGCCGGCGAGGAGTTCGCGGCGGATGGTGGTGTGATTTTCTTCGAGATGGAAAATGCGCTCGAGCAAACGGTTTTCCTTTTTCCTTCAAATAAAAAGGTGGGCCACTATAGGCCGGGAACGGTGCGACGTCAATGCGGAAGCGTGGACTCGCGAGTGGCCCAGTGCTCGACGATATCGCGGACGACTTTGTCGCCGATGATTTGAGCGGCTTCCAAGGCGGGAAAATAAGCGGAGTAATTACCGGAGACCATGGTCTTGAGGCTGTCGGCGACGGTGGTGCCAGGGGGCTCGCGGTCGTAATTGCTGACGGTGCGGAGCACGAGGACGCGCTGGAGATTGACGCGGCCGGCTTGGCTCAGGAAAGTGAGCGCTTGCATGGTGCCGGTGTCTTCCATGGCGGCGACCATGTAATTCCCTTTTCCGCCGGTGTAGTAGCGCGTCCAGGCGTTGGCCCATTCATTCATTTTTGAGCCGTGCCAGAAAGTGCTGGAGGAGAGCGTGTCGCCGCGGGTGACAAATGGGGGCTTCAGTGCATTCGGAAAACCCGTGAAACGGGCTCGCGAGGTGCGAAGAGAATCGGAATCGGGAAGCGGGAGATCTTTTGTTAGACGAAATGCCCAGTCAACGAGCCCGGGATTGAGCGTGTAGATTTCGCCTTCGAGTTGATCGCGGACTGGCTGTTCGTAGGGAGTGGCTTTGCGCAACGGGATGTAGCCGGTCGGCCAATTTTCGGGAATTTGGCGCGCGTCGATTTCGTAGGCCAAGTCGCCGTCGAGAACTTGTTCGGCCCAGACTGCGGAGCCTAGCGAGACGTCGGCGGGATCGCCGCCGCCGATTCCGGCGACTAGCCAATAGGCTTTCGAAAGATCGAAGCGCGGATCGAGGCCGACGGCCATCACGGAGGCCGCGGCTTTGGCGGTGCCGACACCGGTGAGAATGCCGAGGACGCCGTCTTTGTTGAGACGCACATGGTGATAGCCGACGGGGAGAGGAAGGATTTGATCGAGGTGCTCGCGCTCGACCCAGAGTTGATATTCGCCCGGGGTGTCGCCGGTGTCTTCGCCGCGTTCGAACATGGCGACGACCACGACTTTGATTTGCACTGGTTTGATAGCGGGGGTGGTCTGGGCGGAAAGAAGCAGCGGAAAAAATGCGAGCAGGAGGAGAAGCGGAACGCATCGACTGCTGAGCTTGGCCATGAAATCTCCGGGAGACTTGATCTGCCTGATATGCTGTGCTGCAAGCGAATGAGAATCTATATCACAGGTGACAAGCGCAGAATTCGGATTGTTGTGCAGGGCTTTCATGCGCTCGACCAACTGCAGGAGGAGACGTTCATGAAAAATGCGGAATTGAATCCCTCGCAAAATTTCCTTCGGTCGAGTTTATCGCGCACTCTAGCTCTTCTGTTGGTGATTGCATCAACGGCCTTGGGTCAAGACAAGCCAGCTACGGCTCCAACGGCGCAGAAGAGTCCGGAACAGCGGGCGGAGCTCAATCTGCAAGCGGCGCGGCAGAATCCGCTGCAGCTTCGACATTTTCTGCTGGGGATGCCTAAGGGCGGGGATCTGCATAATCATCTGAGCGGGGCGGTATACGCAGAATCGTGGATTCGCGCGGCAGTAGAAGATCATTTGTGCGTGGATGTGGCGAAGATGGCTTTTGCGAGGCCAGCCGCCGCTGCGGGCAGCGGAGCGGAACAGCCCGCGTGCGGTGAAGGTAAAGTCCCGGCGGCAACGGCTTACAAGGACCAGCACCTGTTTGACGCGCTGGTGGATGCTTTCTCGATGCGCGGGTTCGTGCCCTCGCCGGGAGTGACGGGGCACGATCATTTTTTTGATGCGTTTGGAAGATTCGGCGGGACAGATCACCGGCATCTCGGCGAATGGATCGATGAGGTGGCAACGCGAGCGGCAGCGCAGAACGAGCAGTATCTGGAGTTGATGCACACGCCGGAATTTGACCACACCGCCAAGGTGGCGACGGAAATCGGGTGGCAGGAGGATTTCGGACAATTTCGGAAGGAATTGCTGGAGCGGGGAATTCACGAGGACATCGCCGCAGCGAGCGCGACGCTTGACCAAGCGGAAGCGGTGCGGCGCACGCGCGAGCATTGCGGCCAGAAGGAGGAGGCGGCGGCTTGCCGCGTGCAAGTGCGCTATCTGTGCCAGGTTTTGCGCGGGTTGCCGAAGCAGATTGTTTTTGCGCAGACGGTGATGTGTTTCGAAACGGCGGCGGTTGATCCGCGGTTTGTGGGGATCAATTACGTGATGCCGGAAGATGGGTACACGGCGATGAATGACTACGCGCTGCATATGCGGGTGGTGGCGTTCCTGCACGCGTTGTATCCGAAGACGCACGTCAGCTTGCATGCGGGAGAGATTGCGCCGGGCTTTGTGCCGTATGAGGGGCTGTGCTGCCACATTCGGCTGGCGGTGGAGCAGGCGCAGGCGGAGCGCATCGGGCATGGGGTCGACATCATGTACGAGGACAAGCCTCACGAGCTGATGAAAGAGATGGCGGCGAAGCACGTGATGGTCGAAATCAGCCTGACCAGCAATGACGTGATTCTGGGGGTGAGCGGGAAAGATCATCCGTTCCCGCTGTACCGGATGTTTGGGGTGCCGGTGGCGCTGTCGTCGGACGATGAAGGCGTTTCGCGGATCGACTTGACGCATGAGTACGTGCGCGCAGTGCAGACTTATGATTTGCGCTACGCCGATCTGAAGCGAATGGTGCGCACCAGCCTGGAGCACAGTTTTATGCGCGGGGCGAGTATGTGGAGCGCCCCGGATGATTTTAGGCGGGTTGTTTCGGTCTGCTCGGAAGATCTACTTGGTGCGGACAAATTGTCGTCTCGGTGCGCGGATTTTCTGGGGTCCAACGAAAAGGCAAGCCAGCAGTGGGAGCTCGAGCGGCGTTTTCGAGCGTTTGAAGCCGGATTGTGATGTCTATTTGTTCGACCGCAGCGTGCGTTCGGACGATTTTTGGTAAGCACGAACGATACCGATTTTCATCCTGCCTGCAGTCTCACCCGCGTCAAGCCATCTAAGAATGTAACCCTAGCGATCCCCGTCGAGCCATTTGAAATGTAACCGACGAGCGCTTGTTGTTGCTGTGGCTGTGGGAAAGTGGGAATCCCGAAGGGATTTCCAAGCTCGCGAAGCGAGCGTCTTTTCCACAGCCTTTTCGCCGGCCACTTTGTGCTTGGCTGGACGGGACCTGCTCCTCCTGCGCTTTC
>DATDGB010000007.1:0-133030 GCA_036522305.1 Candidatus Acidiferrum sp.
GGATCTCGGTCCAACTTCGGTCCAGTTCAAGGGCGAGATAAATGGCGCGCTCCCTCGTAAGCGACACCAGAAGCGGCACTTAGAGTTTTGTATTGCATAGCTTCTAAGCAGAGGTTGGGAGTTCGAGTCTCCCCGGGACGCGCCATGTACTTGTGGTCCGGCTCTCACTGCTTGAAAGCAACGGCCGCATCGGATCCAGCTTGGACGGCGGAAGCCTCTACATATCTCGTCAGGTAAGGCACTAGTGGGGTCACTGCAAAAGGCATTTTGTCGCGGCCAGAGTGCAGCATCATCGGCTTGGATTTCATTAGAGTGACGCCGGCACTCCACGGATCGATTTTAAGTCTCGATCCGAGTGGCAGCGCGGCGATCTGGCTTTTGTTGTCGGGCGCCAGCGCGGGCGCGGTCTGGAGCAGCTGCGACGCGAAATAAATTTCATTTCCAAGCTGCGGGCTGATCAGTTGCTTCAGCTCCTTAGCTTGCGAGTGCAGTTGTTTCAGGAAAAGTCCTGCGTTCCCCAAGTTGGGCGCGTACGGTGATTTTTTTAAGAGTTCCATGGCCTTCTCATTGTTCTGCGCGGATTCTATTTTCCCTTCTTCGAAGGAAAGACGTCTCAATACCTCGGTCGGTGACAGCCGCAAGATATCGCTGAACCCGTATTGATCTTGATTCGGTTTAGGCAGCATGGCATCGGCCATGGCGTGTGCGATCAGCGCGGCTAGTGTCTCTTCGTTCGGCATCACGTCGATCAAGCCGCGGCTCAGCACCAGGGTGTTGCCGATGGAAAACATTTCCAGAGTGTTCGTGAGCAACACGCGGCACCCGAGATCGATCTGCTCATCTACGTTATTGGTCACTTCCAGATTGTTGACCACAGTATTCAGGAGCATATCTACATCTCTCTGGGGAGCAAGCAATCCGTCCCGCTCCAGAAGGTCGAGTACGTTGTTCTCCGCTTGATACCTCCACTCGCGCTGTGCTTCAAGAGGAGAGCGGGCATGCTGTGTCGCTTCGTCCCTGATCGGGCCTGCGGACTCTACGAGTAGACGGCTCATTTCCTCCTCCCGCGAGCCCTTTTTCAGCTTGTAGCCCCACAGGTGTGTCGAAGACTTGTAGCTCGGATTCCCGAAGAGCGTCGGCCGATGGAGTTCTTGGCTGTAAACATAGCTGGGCAGCCAGAGGCCGGATTTCACGTTGGTACGCCAGGACTCGAAGTGCAAATAGTATTCGTCCTCAAATGTTTTCAGAGAAAAATGAATTGACGGGGCATAGGTCCCACTAATGCGTACGACGGTGTAGTCTTGATCTTCGACCCAGATATTCCCGACAAAGCGGGGGCCCCGCGTGTTTGGCGTCGGGGATACCTCGAAACGAATGCATCTCACCTCGCCCAAGAACTCTCGTTTCGAATACTTGAGCTTATAGTGCGCCTTATCGAATTCTCCTCTGTCGATGTAAATCATTTGTAGGAACCCGGCGGGTTCGAAAGACCACATTAGCGAACCCTTCCGGCTATTGCCGGTCATCGAGTGAACTTTGAGTCGCCCCCCAAAATCCGCTTGGCCCAGAAAGTAGTAGTCCGACTTTGGGACAGCGCCTGTCACCTGGTTGAATTTCACTTCCTGAATGTAGGTTTCGATGGTCGGGACGTACTGTTCGATAGTAGCAATCTCGACATGTTCCCGTTTGAATATCTGGTCGACCATTTCGTCCATTTTGGACGGCGTCGGAGGACCTCGCTCGTTGTCACGTGCAACTGTTTCGTCGGTCGTACTAGATGAATCAAACATTGCGTTTGCGTGCGCCTGCGCCGCCGACAACCTTTGCGGATCCAAAGGCAATCCTCCAACAAACACTGTGAGCAGCACCATTCGAACCAGCAGTCTCGTAATCATGCTTTCCATCTCGCCAAGCAACTGTTCGGCTTCGCTCGGCTTGAAAGCACGATCCGTGCCACTAAGTCTAGGGCGGAATTTGTCCGATTGAACTCCGGGCCTAATCTTTGAAGAATCTAATGAATGCAGAGAGCTTAGCCCACGAACTTATCCGGGCACGCGCCTAGGAATCAATCCGGGATTCTCGCTGTCATTGTTTCAATTTGGGAAAGTCGAAAGCCAAAATGGATCGATTTCCAATGTTTGCAAACCGTTGTGTAAGGCGCCTCCCAGACTTGTGCGCCATCGCCGCTCTCAGTAAAATGTTCCGTCATCGCTTCCCGCATCATTTCTTTCACTTTTGAGTCGCACCGGAGTCATACCGCATGGGGCAGCACTACGACGTTATCGTCATTGGTGGGGGTCACAACGGCCTGGTTAATGCCGCTTATCTGGCGAAAGCAGGGAAGAAAGTCGTCGTCCTGGAACGCCGCCACGTTCTTGGCGGCGCAGCCGTCACCGAAGAAATCTTCCCCGGCTTTTTCTTCTCCGAGTGCTCCTACGTTGTCTCGCTCCTCCGCCCCGAAATCATTCGCGAACTCGATCTCCCGCGCCACGGCCTCGAAATTCTCCCCCTCGACGGCACTTTCTCTCCCATGCCCAGCGGCGACTACCTCTGGCGCGTCAACGACCATGCCAAATCTATTCGCGACATTCGCCGGCACTCCCGCCTCGACGCCGAGGCCTACGACGAATTCTCGAAGATGATGACGCCTATGTGCCGCTTCGTGAAGCCCCTGCTCTCCATGATTCCCCCCGACCCCACCACGCTCAATCCCAAAGACCTCAAGCAGCTCCATTTCCTCCTTCAGCGTTTCCGCGAACTCTCCTCCGACGAGCGCTACACCCTCGTCCAGCTCATGACCATGAGCTCCGCTGATTTCCTTGACCAGTGGTTTGAAACCGATGTCCTCAAAGCCACCATGTCCGCCTCCGGAATCATCGGCACGTTTCTTGGCATTCGTTCGCCCGGCACGGCTTACGTTCTTCTCCATCACTACATGGGTGAAATCGACGGCGCGTTCCGCTCCTGGGGCTTCAGCCGCGGCGGCACGGGCGCCATTTCGAACGCTATCGCCGATGCCGCGCGCGAAGCCGGCGTCGAAATCCGTACCAAAGCCCCCGTCGGCAGAATCACGGTCAAGAACGGCCGCGCCACAGGCGTCGTCTTGCAATCCGGCGAGGAACTTTCCGCCAACGTCGTCTCTTCCAGCGTTGACCCGCATCTCACTTTCGAAATATTCCTCGAACCCAGCGAACTGCCCGGTGATTTTCTCGAAGGCGTCCGCCGCTACAAATTCCGCGGCTCCTCCGGCAAGGTCAATCTGGCCCTCGATGCGCTACCCAGTTTCAAATGTTTCCCCGGCTCCGGCGCTCACCTTCGCGGCGCCATCTCCATTTCTCCCAGCATGGAGTACATGGAGCGCGCCTACGACGACGCCAAGTACGGGCATTTTTCCCGCAAGCCTTACATCGACATGGTCATCCCCAGCCTCACCGATCCTAGTGTCGCGCCTCCTGGCAAGCACGTGCTCTCTTGCTTCGTGCAATACGCGCCCTACAAACTCGCCCAAGGCACCTGGGACGAACAGAAACAGGCCTTCGGCGACAACGTCATCAACACCATCGCCGAGTACGCTCCCAACATAAAAGACATTATTGTCGGCTGTCAGGTTCTCACTCCGCTCGATCTCGAGCGTGAATTCGGACTTACCCAAGGCAATATTTTTCAAGGTGAGCTTTCTCTCGAACAGCTCTTCTTTCTGCGCCCCGTCGCCGGATGGGCCTACTACCGCACTCCCATCCATAACCTTTATATGTGCGGCTCCGCCACGCACCCCGGTGGCGGCATCATGGGCGCCAACGGCCGCATCGCCAGCCAGGTCATTTTGAAAGAATGGCGAGGTGGTTCCTCGCGTTCCACTGCGGCTGCATCCAAGGCGGCCAACTGACCATGCCTCTCGGACAGCGCGTAGTTCTCATCGGCGGCGGACACAACGCTCTCATCACCGCCTTTTATCTCGCCAAGGGTGGCTTCAAGCCTCTTGTCCTCGAACGACGCGAAATGGTCGGTGGTGGCGCCATCACCGAGGAATTTCATCCCGGCTTTCGCGCCTCCACTCTCGCCCACACCCTCGGACCGCTCCGCGCCGACATCGCCAAAGATCTGGAGCTCGATAAATTCGATTGCGAGATTCTCTCGCCTGACCCGCGTGTCTTCGCTCCAACGCCCGATGGCAAAGCGCTCCATTTTTACAATGACGTTGCCAAAACCGCCGCTGCCATCGGCAGCTTCTCTGCCAAAGACGCCGCGAAATATGCGCAGTTCGCCGAATCGCTCGCAGAAACTGCCGGCTTCTTCACGCAACTGACTTCCATCACTCCCCCCGCGATCGATAAGCCCACACCCGAAGATCTCTGGAATCTTCTGAAGACCGGCCGCGGCGTTCGCAGCCTTGGCAAGTCCGGAATCTTCGATCTTCTCCGCTGGGGCCCCATGGCCGTCGCGGACTTCGTAGCGGAATTCTTCGAAACGGAATTGCTCCGCGCCGTCATTGCCGCTCGCGGAATTTTCGGCACTGCGCTGGGCCCCTGGTCCGCTGGGTCGACCGCTGTCCTTCTTTTGCGCGCCGCTGCCGATGCTCATCCCGTGGGGTCAGCTTCATTTCCCCGCGGAGGACTCGGCTCTTTCACCCGCGCTCTCGCTGAATCCGCGAAACAAGCTGGCGTTGAAATCCGCACCGACGCCGAAGTCCAGCACATTCGCATCAAAGACGGCGCCGTTGCCGGCGTCGTGCTTGCCGGTGGCGAAGAAATCGCCGCCGATGCTGTCGCCTCCGGTGTCGATCCCAAGCGCACTTTTTTCCATCTCGTCGATCCCTCGCAGCTCGACCCTACTTTCGCCAATCGCATGAAAAATTTCCGCGCCAACGGCACCGTTGCCAAGGTCAATCTCGCCCTCGGCGGTCTCCCCGTGTTCTCCGCGCTTGACGCCACCGAAAGCTCTCTCAAATCTCTCTCTGGCCGCATCCACATTGGCCCAGAGATCGATTATCTCGAGCGCGCTTTCGACGCCTCCAAATATGGCGAATTCTCGAAAGCTCCGTATCTGGACGTCACCATCCCCACCATTCTCGATCCTTCGCTAGCTCCTGACGGCAAGCACGTCCTCTCCGCCTACGTCCAATTCGCTCCGTTCAAATTGAGAGCAGGGAACTGGGACTCCAGGCGCAAGGATCTCGGCGACACCGTTATCAAGGCTCTCGCCGCGTACGCGCCCAACTTGCCCGACCTCATCGATTACATGCAGGTCATCACGCCCAAGGATCTCGAAACCTCCTACGGTTTCACCGGCGGCCACATTTTCCACGGCGAACTCGCTCTCGATCAGCTTTTCACCATGCGTCCCGTCCTCGATTGGGCCCGCTACAAGACGCCCATCCGCGGCCTCTTCCTCTGCGGCTCTGGCACCCATCCCGGAAACGGCCTAACCGGCGCCAGCGGTGCCAACGCCGCCCGCGAAATCATCCGCGAACTCCGATGATTCCACTCTTCTCTTTTGTAGGGGCGCAGCATGTTGCGCCCCATGCGGCCCATGCGTGCGACCAATGACCACCATCGACCGCACCAAACTAAAGACTCTCCACGAGCGCGAATCCCAGCGCTTCCTCGGTGACCATCCCAATTCCGCCGCCCTTTACCAGCGCGCCCAATCTTCCCTTCTCGGGGGCGTTCCCATGAACTGGATGAAAAAATGGGCCGGCGCCTTTCCGATCTTCCTGAAATCCGCCAAAGGCGCCCACTTCACCGACGTTGACGGCCGCGACTACATCGACCTCTGTCTAGGCGACACTGGCGCCATGACTGGCCACTCGCCTGACGTCGTCGCCGAAGCCGTCGCCCGCCGCGCCAAAGAAGGCATCACCCTCATGCTTCCTACCGAAGACGCCCTCTGGGTCGGCGAAGATCTCCAGCGCCGCTTCGGCCTCCCCTACTGGCAATTCACGCTCACCGCCACAGACGCCAACCGCTTCGTCATTCGCATCGCCCGCGAAATCACCCAGCGCTCCAAAATTCTCGTCTTTCACTACTGCTACCACGGCACCGTTGACGAATCCTTCGCCACGCTCGAAAACGGCGTAGTCGGCCCGCGCCGCGGCAACATCGGCCCGCCCGTCAATCCCGTCGAAACCACGCGCGTCGTCGAATTCAACGATCTCAACGCCCTCGAAGCGGCCCTCAAGCATCACGATGTCGCCTGCATTCTCGCCGAACCCGCCATGACCAACGTCGGCATCATCCTCCCCGACTCCAGCTACTGGCCCGCCGCTCGCGAACTCGCCCGCCGTTACGGCTCGCTGCTCATCGCCGACGAAACCCACACCATCTGCGCCGGACCGGGCGGCTGCACCGCCGAATGGAAACTGGATCCCGACATGCTTGTCTTCGGCAAAGCCATCGGCAGCGGCATACCCGGTGCCACTTTCGGCGTCTCCGAAGAAGTCGCTCAGCGCATCTCCGCCCGCATCCATCTCGAAGACTGCGACGTAGGCGGCATCGGCGGCACGTTGGCAGGCAATGCTCTTTCATTAGCCGCAATGCGAGCAACGCTGGAACACATCCTCACGCCCGCCGCGTTCGCTCACATGATCCCGCTAGCCAAACGTTTCAACGATGGCGTCGCCAATGAAATTCGCGCGCACCATCTTCCCTGGAACGTGATCCAACTCGGTGCCCGCGCCGAATACACTTTCGCCGCAAACCCTCCGCGCAACGGCGGCGAATCCGCCGCTGCCGCCGACTTCGAACTCGAGCGCTTCCTCCACCTCTACGCCCTAAACCGCGGCGTCCTTCTCACGCCGTTCCACAACATGGCGTTAATGTCCCCCGCCACCACCGAATCCGACATCGACGCCCACACCAAAATCTTCGCCTCTGCGGCCCGCGAACTCACCTCATAGTGAGGGGCAATTCAGAATAACCGGCCACAACCTAATTTCTGTGGCGCGTTGGCGTGGTTTGCGTTGAAATGTAAGATCATGGAAAGCTACTTCCAAGTTGACCATCTTGATGTGGACCGTCTCCTGAGTGCATGGCGATGGCTATACCCCCAACCTTTGGCACTCGTCGCCAAAAGCGCCTTTGGAGATTTGTTTCTCCGCGACGAAGCTGGAAAGGTCTTCAAGTTAGATATCGCAATCGGTCAGATGACAGAGGTCGCAGGATCGGAGATAGAGTTCCGAGATTTGGCGCGCGCGCAGGAGAAGCGTGAACAATGGTTTGCAGAGAAGGATGAGCTAGCCGCGATAGAACATGGACTGAAGCCAAACCACGATCAGTGCATTGCTTTCAAGACTCCCATCGTATTCGCCGAGGCCGGCACTCCAAACAATGCGTACGTGGGTAGTCTATACGAGCAGGTGTCATTCCTTGGCGACTTGCATCGGCAACTCTCACAGCTTCCTGATGGGTCCAAAGTGCAGCTTCGAGTCGTGAAATGAGTTTCTCATCAGAATAGAAGAGAAACTGCGCCAATCTTCCTACGCGCCATGCCGCCAAAACCAGTATTCTTTCCCACACCATCTGACTTTCGCACCTGGCTCGAAGCCCATCATGACAAGCTCCGCGAGCAACTGGTAGGCTTTCACAAAAAAGATTCCGGAAAACCCAGCATAACGTGGCCCGAATCCGTAGAAGTCGCCCTCTGCTTCGGCTGGATCGACGGCCTTCGCAAGAGCCTCGACGAAACCAGCTACACCATTCGCTTCACTCCCCGCAAGCCCACCAGCAACTGGAGTTCCATCAATATCAACCTCGTCCGAAAGCTCACTAAGCAGGGTCTGATGCATCCCGCCGGCCTCAAAGCTTTCGCCGCACGCAGCGAAGAGAAATCCGGCATCTACGCCTACGAACAGCGGAAGACCGCCCGCTTCACCCGTGAACAGGAAAGGCAGTTTCGCGCCAACAAGCCCGCCTGGGACTTCTTCCATTCCCAAGCCCCATGGTACCAAAGGGTCTGCACCTATTGGGTCATCAGCGCCAAAAGGGAAGAGACAAAGCTCAAGCGCCTTTCCGAGCTTATCGGTCATTCACAGAATCAGCGAAGAATCCCCCGTCTTATCCCCACAAAGAAGAAATAACTTAGCCGCTCGCCATGTAGAATAGGGACCATCAAATGGACCGGGGTGATGCACCGATGTCTGCCAACTACCTGCTCAAGACGGAACCGACCGAATACTCCTTCGCCGATCTTCAGCGCGACAAGGAGACTATCTGGGATGGCGTCCACAATCCGGTCGCCTTGCGAAACCTTTCCCAAATGGCGCCCGGCACTCGGCTCATCATTTACGAAACCGGCGACCACAAGAGCGCCGTCGGCACCGCCACCGTCCTCTCCGTAGACGTCTCTGACCCCAAGAATCCCGCCGTTAAGCTCAAAGCCGGAAAACCGCTCGCCAAAACAGTCTCTCTCGCACAAATCAAATCCAACAAGCTCTTTGCCGATTCTCCCCTTGTTCGCCAGGGCCGCCTCTCTGTCGTCCCCCTCACCGAAGCCCAATACAAATTTCTAAACGACGACTGATTCCCCAAACCCGCGTATGATGCGGTGGCAAACTTTCGAACTCGCGAGGTTGAATTCCATGAAACGCTCAATCTTAGCTTTGTGCCTCATCGCAACCACTCCGCTTTTTGCCCAGCAACCACCCGAAATCCCATTCCAATCTGTTCCCAATTTTCTAAAGCTTCCGCCCGACATCCACCTCGGCGAAGTCGCCGGCGTCGCCGTCAACTCCAAAGGCCACATCTTCGTGTTCTCCCGCGGCAACTCCACCGGCCCCGCCTATGGAGCCAGCGCCGCGCAACTCCTCCAATTCGGCCCCGACGGCAGATTCATCCGCGAAATCGGCCACAATCTCTACGCTTGGTCCTTCGCCCATTCCGTCCGCATCGATAAGGAGGACAACATCTGGGTCGCCGACAAAGGTTCCGACATGGTCATCAAGTTCAACGTCGATGGCCGCGTCGCCATGGTTTTCGGCCGCAAGCTCGAAGCCTCCGACGAGGGCACCGAGCCGCTCAAGCATCCCAAGCCTCCGCTCCCGCCCGTCGACGGCCTCTTCCGCCAAGTCACTGACATGGCCTGGGACTCTGCCGGCAACACCTACATCAGCGACGGCTACATCAATTCCCGCATCGCCAAAGCCGACAAAGACGGCAACTGGCTCAAATCCTGGGGAGAGTCCGGCGACAAGCCCGGCCAGCTCAACACCCCACACAGCATCGCCGTCGATGCACAAAACAATGTCTACGTCGCCGACCGCGGCAATCGCCGCATCCAGGTCTTCGACACCGACGGAAAATTTCTCCGCCAAATCACTATCGACATCCCCGCTCCCGCCGACGCCCGCCCCGCCATCGGCAACAAACCTACCCCCGCCACCGGCACCATGTCTCCCGGCGCGCCCTGGACTCTCTGCATCACGCCCGGCCCCAACCAAGTCCTCTTCACTTCTGACGCTTTCCCCGGCCGCATCTACAAACTCAGCCTCGACGGAAAAGTTCTCGGCGTCTTCGGCAAGTCCGGTAAACAACTCGGCCAGTTCGGCTGGATCCACGCCATCGCCTGCCCCTCCGAAAACGAACTCTACGTCGCCGAACTCCTCAACTGGCGCATCCAAAAACTAGTCCTCGAACCGGCGCGCTGATTCCCGCTCTCTTGCCGGGATGACGCGGCAATCGCGGCAAGTGTGGCCTTCAATTCAACGGGAAATGGGAGTATGACGCCGCCTCGTCCCTGGTGTTGCACGATGAACGACCTGCGCCAACATCCTCGCCTGCAGTCGCCGAAAGGCGCGTTTCTAGCCTGGCAGTCACCTCAAGAAAAACTCGTCTCTTATGTCGGAGACCTTTGCTTGGGCGGTCTCTTCATTCGAACGCAGAATCCCCCGTCCCCCGCAACTTCCATCCAATTGCTGATGGATACGCCCTCCGGTGAGGTTCGCGCTCGCGCCGTGGTGCGCAGTGCCAGGTCCAAAATTGGCATGGGCGTAAAATTCATCTCTATGCTTCCTGAACACCGCGCCCGCCTCGGTCGCTGGCTCAATACACTCTCCGTCTAGTCCTTGCTAGTTCCCTCGCCTTCCGATCCAAGCGGTAGCACGCAAACTCGAACTCCCCGATAAATATTTAGAGCCACTCGGTTCCCAAAGTGGAAAAGTCAAACTCGACCTTATCTCCGATCCCGCCTTCAAGCGCCACGGAAAACTAATCATCGTCACCGCCACCACCCCCATCGCCGCCGGGGAAGGCAAAACTGTCACTTCCATCGGCCTCACCCGACGTAGCCGTTCGCTAGAGATCCGGAAAAGAATTCACCCGGTTCAGCCACCCCTTCAAAAACTTGGGGAATTTCTGCCCCAGATTCTGGTAAAAAGCGATGCGCCCCTGTTTGTACCGCCGATAAACCTCCACTTGCGGCAGTCCGTTGAGCGCCTGGATGGAGCCTGGGCCGATCACTCCATCCGCTGAGATGTTTGCCCCCATGTCGATCATCACGCTCTGCAGCAGTTTTGTTGCGTGCGAGCCGGAGTTCACGAAAAAATCGCACACAATGTTGGCCAGATCCTGCAGCGTGATGGCATCGCCTTGAATTTTGTTCCAGTACAGCGCCCTGTAGATGATTCCTGCTTGCGCATCCGTAAGCGCTTTGAGATTATCCGAAGTCGGGTCGATGCCCAGCAGTTCGTGAGAACTACTCTGGAATGTGGCCATCGTCACCCCTTTATTCGTTTCTCCGCCCGGATCATCCGGATCATCCACAAATCCGCCCTCGAATTTCAGCAGCATTGGAAGAAAAATATCGAAAGTCGCCATACGAGCCTCCTATCAACGTTCGCAGCGCGGTAATCCGCGATCACCCAGACCGCCTTCCGCGCAGTGTTTAGCGCGAGAGTTTACCACACGGATAGTAACCGCAGTTCGTGCCGAATTGCCGCTAGCGAATCATTCTCCGATTGCGCGACAATCAGGCAGTACGTAGCCTCACTGCAATTCAACTTTAATCCGCCCGCTAAGCGTGCGGTACAATGCGAAACATGAAAAATAAATGCCAATTCGCAGCCCTCGTTCTATTCGTCTGCCTTGCGTGCCGTTGCACGTCTGCTTCTGCTCTGGCTCCCCCTGAGGACGGAATCCAACAATTCGCCGAATTTGGCGACTTCAAACTCCATGACGGCGGCGTAATTCGTGAGTTTCGCCTGGGGTATCGCACTCTGGGCAAGCTAAACAGCGGCAAGTCAAACGCTGTGCTCTGGCCCACTTGGATTGGCGGTAAGTCACAGGATTTGCTCCCGTTCATCGGGCCAGGAAAAGTCGTCGATACCAATAATTATTTCGTGGTCCTTGTCGACGCAATTGGCAACGGCGTATCGAGTTCGCCTTCGAACAGCAAGCGACAACCACTCATGAAATATCCCAAATTCTCAATCCGTGACATGGTGGAAGCAGAACATCGGCTTTGTACCGAAGTACTTCATCTATCGCACTTGCATGCCGTCTTGGGAATTTCAATGGGTGGCATGCAAGCGTTCGAATGGGTTGTGACCTATCCCGATTTCATGGACAGTGGCATTTCAATGTCTGGGTCACCGCAGTCCACTTCATTCGACAAGTTGAATTGGACTGCGCAAATAGATGCCATAGAGCTTGACCCGGCATGGAATCATGGCAACCCGACAGGCCCTCTGGGCCGTGGTTTTGCACTTTCCGAGGAAATCGGCTCAATGAATGGTACCTCTCCTGCCTACCGAGTGGCCCACACAAGTCCCAAGGATTTCGATGTGTTTGTCGCGGAGATCAGGAAAAATGCCAAGGGTTACGGAGGCACCGCGAGCGATCAAATTCGGCAGCGTCAAGCCATCATTGCACTCGACATACCTGGTGAACTCGGCTTGACCCTGGAGCAGGCTGCGAAGAAGGTACGCACGAAGTTACTCATCGTCGTTTCGGCGAGAGACCACGTCGTTAACCCACGACCCGCAATAGAATTTGCTGCGGCGGTCAACGCCCCGGTTGTGTATCTAAACTCTCCCTGCGGACATCAGAGCTTCAGCTGCATCTCGGTCGGGCCAATTGTCGCAAGCTTTCTAGCCGACCCGACGTCCGTTCACAGCGAAACCTTGCAGGACCCCGGCAACCCCTGAGAAAACGGGGCTGCTCAGTTTTTCGGCAGGCGATTGCACACGAAATCGGAGATTCGGCTCGCTGCGGGTGGGTCGAGGTTGGACAACACTGCGATCACATAGCCACTTTGCGGATAAATTTCCAGGTCACCGTTCATTCCCGGCGCTCCACCGCCGTGACCGAAATGGCGCATCGTCGCGTCCGTGTCATCATCCATGAATCCAAACGCGTATTTCACTCCTCGCTCCGTATTCACCTTCCCGGTCGTCAGCAGTTCCGTATTTTTCGCGTCCAGTACTTTGTGATACGTCACCGCGTTCGCAAACTTCAACAAGTCTTCGACGGTCGAATAACCGCCGCCCGCCGAAGTCCCTCGATACGGCAACGTATCCGTATTCGGCTGGAGTCCGCTGCCGCCAAAGTGCGTATATCCAATCGAGCGATTCGCCACCATCTGATCTTCCGTCAGAGATCCGCTCGCGGTCATCCCCGCAGGCCCATAAACATTCTCGCTCACATAATCGTAGTAGCTCTTCCCGCTTACCCGTTCGACCACCAAGCCCAGCAGCAGAAATCCATAATTGCTGTACTCCCAGCGGCTCCCCGGCTCGAATTCCAGACCGCGCTTCCCGTACAAATTCACGTAGTCCTGCAGCGTCTTCAAATCCTTCCGGTGAGCCTCAAACTCCGGCCCGAAAATATCTCCCGTTCCGCCCGTATGGGTCAGCAACTGCTGGATAGTTACCTTCGACGCGACCTCTTTATTGGGATAGTCGGTGATGTATTTTTCCGTCGGATCTGTCAGAGCGATCTTTCCCGCTTGCACCAGTTGAAGAATCGAAGTCGCCGTGAACATCTTGTTCATCGACCCAATCCGGAATTTCGTCTCCAGCGTATTCGGAATTTTCTTCTCTCGGTCCGCCAGCCCGTACGCACCCTTGAAGATGACTTTCCTGTCTTTGGCCACGATCACGGCCCCCGCGAATTTATCCGCCGCGCTGTCTTTCTCCAGTTTGTCCCGCAGCGCGGCCAGCAACTCGCTCTGGCTCATGCGCTCGACAGGAAATTCCACGGGGCGCGGAATTGCATTCAGATCGAACCGAGTGATCTTATGCGGCGCTTCGGCTTCCACATCCATCGTGAATCGCGCAAATTGATCTGAGTCCCGCTCTTGCAGCAAACCGCTGATCCTCAGCGGAGAAGTTTCCTCGATTTTCTTGAGATCGAACCCGCCAGTCCGTTGCCGAAACCCCATCATTCCGTTCACTTCGCGCTCGCCGCGGTCCTTGAAGTGCCCGAGGATTTCCTCCATCTTCGCCCGGTCGCCGCTGTTCAATGCCGCAAGCCACGCAGAGAATTGTTCTCCAGCGGGAGTCTTTGGGGTATCAACAGTAGCTGTCCGGATATCCGTAACGTAGCGAGGACTGCCCGGTACGCTCCGCCCCGCAATCGCCACCTGCACGGCTTGTTCTTGCTGCCGAAGCTGTCGCGCCCGAACGTCCTCCGCGGTGCCAGAAGTCCCATACCCTCCTCCGTCCGGCCCATTCACAGCCATTTCGCCTGAGAAACCTGGTGAACTCTGCGACGGCAATGCCCAAGCCGCTTTTGAACTTCGCATCGCCATCGAATCATTCGGCAAATTCGGCACGCGCCCGCGCACACCAGCCATCAACCACACCACACTCAACATACCCAAAGAAATGACGCCACCCTGCATCCATCGATAGAAGGGCAGTCCACTCTCTGCTTCCTCGAACGGTCTCCAATTGAAAAATCCGGATGAAACGCCCGAAACTGGACGCGCTACTGCCGCGAGAGGCGTGTGCCAAGATTCCGGCCGCACGACCCACTGCCGCATCAGAGAGACAAACGCGTCGGCAAACAACCGCGGCACTCCCTGCGTTGCCGCCGCCTCGTCAAAGATCCACAGCATCTCCTCGGCAAAACGTTCCCGGAACGCCGGTGGATGCAGTTTCAACAACAAGCGATAGAGAGAGCGACACATCGATTTGGCCATTTATGCTCTCCTTGGTTTGGTTCCGAGAAGAAACTCCTTGGCGTCCCGGACAACCCCTTCGAGCCTCGCCACTTCTGCCGCCAGCACGCGCCGCCCCAGCCCCGTCAGCCGGTAGTACCGCCGCCGCGGATCGTCTTCCGCCGACCGCCGCTGAACCTCTTCGACGCACCTCTGCGTCATTAGCTTTCTCAAATTGTCATACAGCGTCCCCGGCCCCAGCTTGTATTGCCCTTCGGATTGCCTCGCCACTTCCAGCATGATCCCGTAACCATGCAAATCCTCGCCCGCCAGCGCCAGCAAAATATGCAGCGCCGCGGGCGACAAAGGCAAAAACCTGCTGATGTTGTCTTTCATACTCGGATTCCGATATATCGCATTCCGAGTACGTTGTCAAGCGCGCGTTTCCGCCCGCCGTCGCCGGCCACGTTACCGTCCCGGTCAAATTTCTCTTCGAGCCGTAACCCCCTAATAGTAGTGGCGACTCGATTGTCGCCATTTGTTCTCCTCCGTCTCCACCGCGCTATCTTGCTCATCGTGAATTCGGTTGGGCAGGCGTCGGATCGAACAACAGAGGAAAGAACTGGCCGCCCATTCTGTCGCCGCGCGGAATTACCGGCACGCCGGTAAGCAACGGTTCATTGGAATCGGACATGACGCCATCGCGAAAGACGTTTATGACCGTGGCGCGGCGGGGCGCAGGCGTATCGTTGGCGCGCGAACCGTGCATCGTTCGCGCATGGTGAAACGAACCTTCGCCTTTTTTCAATTCAACGGGTACCGGGTTGAATTTTTCTTTCAGCTCTTCGGGCAGGCTGTCGCGGATGCCATCCATTTCTCCGGTCAAGGTGGGTTTCGGCAAGTCGGGCCATTTGTGGCTTCCGGGAATGTAATTCAAACAGCCGTTTTCGCGGGTGGAATCGTCGAGGCCAATCCAGCAAGTGAGGTGAGCCAAGGGCGTGGTTCTTGTCCAGTAGGAATAATCCTGGTGCCAGGCCACGACACCGCCATGCCTTGCCGGCTTGCAGAAAAGTTGGTCGTGCCAGAAGCGCACCGGGCCTCCCAGCAATTGAGACGCTGGTACCAGAAATGCGGGGTTCCAGAGCAGATCGTGAAAGCCGGGCAGAACGCGCCAAGCGCCAAGAGCATGAAAAACGACGCGATTTGGATCCGTCGATTCGTTGGAATGGTATTCGTGAAATAAATGATGGCCGGAATGCTCCGGATTCATTAGTTGTTCCAATTCCTTGCGCAGAATTTCAATTTGCTCGTCATTAAGAATGCGAACGCCCTTCAGGTAGCCGTTTTCGCGGAAAGATTCAACCTGCGCCTCGCTCAAGCGATAGCGGTCCCACTCGTCGGACGCAGAGGAGCGGGGAAATAGCTTGCTGACCGGTTGATGGTAGTGGGACAAGTCTTCGATCATGCGAGAGGCTCGAACTCTTTTCTCCCGGAAACGCCGTTCATTTTAATTCGATCTCCAGGATTTGGCCGGAAGCACTGCCGGCGTTGACGAGTGTGTGAGTGACTCTGGTGTCGACCCAGTGGAAATCGCCGCGCTTCAGTTCGTGGACGAGTGATTGGCCGTCGGGAGCGGTCATTTTCAGGGTGAATCTGGTTGTTGCCACGATGAGGTAGGGGCGCACGTGCGTGTGCATGGCGGACGCGGCGCCGGGCGCAAGGACCCAGTTGTAAATGCGAGCGCTGGGATTTTCCGCTGCAACGGTTGCGGCGGTGGCCGGCGACGGTGATTGCGGACGATTCAGAATCTCGACGTCCAGGACATCATAGGGATTCGCGCCTACATTGTGGACGCGGTGCGTGTACGATCTGCCAGGAAGGGTAAGAGCAGAAAAAGTTCCTGCTTCGGAAGGCGATGGCGGGCCTTCCTTCTCGTTGAGCACTTGCTGTGTGATGGAGGTGCTGGAAAGGGGAACGGCGATCCGGTCGTGCGAATGAATGTGGTAGAGCGTGCGTTCGCCGGGCGGCAGGGTGAGATGAATGACGACGACGGATTCATTTTTCAGCACAACGTGGTGAAGCGGCTCGTTTTCGACGGGAACAGGAGCCGAGGCTTCCTGTGCCGCGAACAGTGTAGAAAAAGAGAAGATGAGTGCCGAACAGGTCTTGACGGTCATCATTTCCAGATACCACCTTTAGCGGACCGAACGGAAGGATATCGTACCTCCGTTTTGGCGAGGTAGGTAGGGTGGGACAACAAACATTCCGGTTCCTGGTCACCCGGTTGCCTTGTGACGGTGTAGGTTCCTGCTTATACTCACTGAGATTTGTATTTTTCCGGGAGGCTGCTGCCGATGAATGGACGATTCTTGTTTGCCCTAGTTCTTCTATCTGCGGCTTTTTCGTTTGCCCAGTCGCCGAGTACGCCAGCGCCCTCCTCGCCTCTTACGTTTAGCAAGGACGTAGCACCCATCCTCCAAAAGAATTGCCAGGTCTGCCACCGCCCTGGGGAAGCCGGTCCATTTTCCATGCTTACCTATGAGCAGACCAAGCCTTGGGCCATGTTGATGAAAGTAGACGTCCAAACGGGAAAGATGCCGCCGTGGTTTGCTGATCCTCACTACGGAAAATTTTCGAATGCGATGAGTTTGGGCCCAGCCGAAATCGAAACGATTGCAAAGTGGGCCGATGCTGGCGCCCCGAAGGGCGATCCCAAGGAAATGCCCCCGCCAGTAGATTGGGTGGAAGGCTGGGGCATCGGGAAGCCCGACCGCGTGTACGAACTTCCAGTGGCGTACGATGTACCGGCGTCAGGCGTGATCGACTACCAGCACGTGATCGTCCCCACTGGATTCACGGAAGATATGTGGATCCAAGCCGCTGAAGTCCGTCCCACGGATCGCTCGGTCGTTCATCACATCATTGCCTACGTGCGCGAGCCGAATTCTCATTGGTTCCGCGGACAAAAGGCGGGCGTCTTTTTCACCGCGCCGCAGGTCAAGACAAAAGAGCAACCGGACACCAGCGCGCTGCCCAGCGATTTCCTTGTCGGGTATGCGCCGGGGCAGCCTGCGGAAATTCTTCGCCCTGGCCAGGCCAAGCTCATCAAAGCCGGATCAGACATTATTTTTCAGGTGCACTACACGCCTCACGGCCACGCCACTCGGGACCAGTCGAGGCTCGGCATCATTTTTGCCAAAGAGCCGCCGAAAGAACGTGTGCTCACTTTGTCTGCCACCAATGGCACATTCAAGATTCCGCCCGGTAATCCCAACTATCGCGTGGATGCAAGTTTTGAGATCGGAACGGACGTGAAGCTTTCCGGCTTGCATCCACATATGCACGGCCGGGGCAAGGATTTTGAGTATCGCGTGGTCTATCCATCGGGCGAAAGCAAAACCCTTCTAAGCGTGCCGCATTACGACTGGCATTGGCAGAATTGGTACAACTTCGAAGAGCCCATCGCATTGCCGAAGGGCAGTAAAATCGATTGTACCGCCCACTTCGACAATTCGCCGAGCAATCCTGAAAACGCCGATCCCACGAAGGAAGTCGTCTGGGGCGAACAGAGCTGGGACGAAATGATGGTGGGGTTTTTTAACCTCGTCTTCGACGCTAAAATGCCCGTCGAAAATCTATTCCCCAATAAGAAAAATCCGGCGGGCGTTGCCAGCAATTGATGGTGCGGCCATCGCTTGTCGGGCAGTTTCCGTAGGCAGTAGAATGGATGTTTGCAGATAGGGGAGGGAACCCGCCATGGCGACCGCTGAGCAGATTGTCCACGTTTCGGAGTTTACGAACGAGCCGTTTATTGATTTTACGAAGGCGGAAAACCGCTCGCGCATGGAAGAGGCGCTGAAGAAGGTGAAGGCGGAGTTTGGGCGGGAATACCCGATGTGGCTAAACGGGAAGAAGGTTACGACGACGGGGAAGCGCACGTCGACGAATCCTTCGCGTCCGATGGAAGTGATTGGCGTTTTCCAGAATGCCACGGCGGAAATGGCGCGGCAGGCGGTGGAGGACGCGAACAAGTATTTTGACACCTGGAAGAGAGTGCCTTCGCAGGAGCGGGCGAAGTATCTCTTCGGCGCGGCGCAGATTGTGCGCGAGCGGAAATACGAGTTGAACGCGCTGGTGTGCTACGAAGTGGGGAAGACGTGGGTGGAAGCGGACGCGGACATCGCGGAAACGATCGACTTCCTGGAGTTCTACGGGCGGGAAATGCTGCGATTGGGCGAGCCGCAGAAGCTGACGCCGATGCGCGGGGAGCGCAATTACCTAGTGTATATTCCGCTGGGAGTAGGCGTGGTGATTCCGCCGTGGAATTTTCCTTGCGCGATCATGGCGGGACTGGTCTGCGCTTCGCTGGTGACCGGGAATACGGTGGTGCTGAAGCCAGCGGCGGATTCGCCGACAATTGCGGCGAAATTTATCGACATCCTGTTTGAGGCGGGCGTGCCGAAGGAAGCGGTGAACTTTATCACCGGGCCGGGGAGCGTGATCGGCGACGCACTGGTGCAGCATCCGAAGACGCGCTACATCGGGTTCACGGGGTCGAAGGAAGTGGGGCTGCGAATCAGCGAGTTTGCGGGGAAAACGGTTCCGGGGCAGATGTGGATCAAGCGCACGGTGCTGGAGATGGGTGGCAAGGACGGCATCGTGGTGGACGAAGAAGCAGACATCGATGCGGCGGTGGAAGGCACGGCGCAGGCGGCGTTCGGCTATCAGGGGCAAAAGTGCTCGGCTTGTTCGCGGGTGATCGTTTCGGAAAAGATTTACGATACGTTTGTGCAGAAGCTGGTGGAGCGCACGAAGAAAATTACGGTGGGACCGAGCGACGATCCGGCGAATTACATGGGACCGGTGATCAGCCAGTCAGCGATGAAAACGATTCTGGATTACATCGAAGTGGGAAAGAAGGAAGGGAAGCTGCTGACGGGCGGCAAACGCGCGGCGGGCGACGGGTATTTTATTGAGCCGACGATTATTGGAGACGTGGATCCTCATGCGCGGCTGGCGCAGGAAGAAGTGTTCGGCCCGGTGCTGGCGGTGATCAAGGCGAAAAATTACGACCAGGCGCTGGAAATTGCGAACAATACGGAGTTTGGATTGACGGGCGCGGTGTACTCGAAGAATCCGGAGAAGATAAAGAAGGCGGAAGAGACGTTTCACGTCGGCAATTTGTATCTGAACCGGAAGTGCACGGGCGCGATGGTGGGCGCGCATCCGTTCGGCGGATTTAACATGTCGGGAACGGATTCAAAGGCGGGCGGGAAAGATTATTTGCTGCTGTTCATGCAGGGGAAATCGATCGCGGAAAAAGTGAGTTAGGCATATTCTGCGATGAAGGCAGCGGTCCGCCCCGGAAGGCGGACCCTGCACGGAAATGCATGTTAGGAATTCTTGGTGGCGCTGGCATCGGCGCGAAGGGTGGCCCACTTCAAGGCGCGAAAAACGGGATAGCTCAAGACGAGCATGCCCAGCGCCAATGGAGCGTTCTTTTGGTCAGTGACGATCGAACCAATCAAGAAAAGGGCGGAAGCGGCCAATGCAATTCCAGTGGTCCAAGGATAGCCCCACGCGCGGTACGGTCGGTCCATCTGTGGCTCGCGCTTGCGGAGCGCGAAGAGAGAAAAATACGAGAGCGTGTAGTTGGCGACAAAAAAGAAGGAAAGCATCGCGATAACGCGCTCGAAGGCGTTGGCGCTTAAGAAGGAGATGAGGACGAAGAGGACGCCAACAATCGTGCTGAGGAGCAACGAAACTGTGGGAGTTCCACCAGCGTTGACATGCGTAGCGCGGCGGAAAAACAAGCCGTCGCAGCTCATCGTGTAAAGAGTGCGCGTGCAGAAAAGCTGATTGGCGTTCATGCAGCTCAGCATGGAGACGACCATAATGGAGCGGATGATGGGGTCGCCAAGGCTTCCGAAAACGCGGCCGGCGACGGAGCCGAGAGCGAAATTATTTCCGGCGATTTCCTTCATGGGCAGGATGTATACCGCGATCAGATTCAGGAGCAAATAAATCCCCATGATGGAGAAGACGCTGCCGAAAATGGCGCGAGGGATGTCGCGGCCAGGATTGCGAACTTCTGCCCCAAAATAAATGATACCGTCCCACCCGTCGACGGTGTAAATCACGGATTGCAGGCCGAGCATGAAGGCGATGGCCAAAGCCCATCCGCTGGCCATGGGAAGCGCTGACGGGCCAGATTCGATGGCGGCTTTGTGCGCCGGGCCGCCGAGAAGAAAACAAGCAATCACCAAAGTCAGGAAAGCCGCAGCCTTCATCGTGGCGGAGGCGAGCTGCGCGCCGCTGCCCCATTTGATCCCGCGCCATTGCAGGACTCCGAATCCACAGATGATAGCGATAGAGAGGATTTCCGTTTTTGTATTGCCAGCCAGAATGGGGAAAAGGTGGCCGCTGTAATCGGCAATGACGATGGAGACGGCGGCGGCGGTGCCGCAAGTGGAAAGCCAGTCGCTCCAGCCGACGATGAATCCGGCATAATCGCCGAGAGCGCGGCGGGAAAAATTATATTGACCGCCGCTGCGTGGAATGGCGGCGCCGAGTTCGGCCATAGAGGACGCGCCGGAAAGCGCGTAGAGGCCGCCGAGGAGCCAGACGCCGAGGAACATCCAAGCGTGGGGAAGAAGCCTGGCGACGTCGCCGGGTGTTCGAAGGATGCCGGCGCCGATGGTATTGCCGAAAGCGGCGGCCATGCCGAACCACATGCCCAGGACTTGAAGCAAGCGGCCGCGGCTGGCCGCGGGCGTGGAGGTAGGTGTGGAAGAGGCGTCCGATGTGCCGGGCAAAGTGAGTTCTCGAGGGCTCCGAGAAATGCAGCCATCATAACGGCGGGAAGAGAAAATGCAAGCTGGAAGTGCGATGAGGAAGTTTTAAGTTCTTAGCAAGAGGCGGAAAATAATTTACTGCGGGCGAATTGTTGATTGTTATTTGGGAGTGCCGACGAAATTCCATTTGCCCCAGGCGAAGGATTCGTGAACGGAAACGAAGTGAACGCAGGCAATTTTTTTGATCAGTTCGGGCTGGGAAAGCCATTGTTGGTAAGTGCGGCGTTCGAATTGAATCATTGTGGCTAAAGCATCCATTCGGTTGGAAATGCGGCGCGCCAGGGGATTTTCTGAAACTTTATGCACAAACTTCAGAAAAGGAGTCAGCCATGGCTCCACGAACAGAACTCGGCCCTCTTTCCGCAACACGCGTTGCATCTCCGCGAAAGATTGCTCCAAATCTTCGGGCAGAGTTGGCAGATGGTGCAAACCGCCCTGGACGATCAAAACATCCTTGCTGCGATCCGCAAAGGGAAGCTGACGGCAATCGCCGACGATACATTTTGCCGGCCCGCGATATTGGGCGACCAGCCGGGGGGAAAGGTCCACACCTTCGAGCCGGGTGAAGCCGAGACGATCGAGAGCGACCAGACCGTTGCCGCGGCCGCAAAATAGCTCGACGATTTCGGCGTCGCGGGGCCACTGCGGTGCGCCCAAGCGATTGAGGCGGCCAATAAATTTTTGGATTTCCTCTTCGGGCGTTTCAAAGCGGAGATAGGCGGCTTCCCAAGGATCGGGGGCTAACGCGCTCTGCGTCTGAGGACTTGTCGCGTTTTCGGGCGTCCCTGCTGGAGATGTCGGCATCTTCGGAGATGGAAAAGAGAACCACCGAAGGTTCCCATAGATTGTGGGCCAATTCAAGGCGATGGCGGTCTCTTCGGGAAGCGTGGAGGGGCAATCGAATAGCCAGAAACTGCAGTTGCAGGATCGTAGGTGGGTGAAATGTGGGGGAGAGCGCGATATGATGGTGCCAACAATGGGGACAATCTTAACTTCAGAAACTGTGCAGACTGCGCGAACAGAGACGCCGAATGGCGTCGAAGTGTCGGTGGTGATTCCGTGCTTGAATGAGGCGAATTCACTGGCGTTCTGCGTGGACAAAGCATTGAAGGCGTTTAGGGCGGCGGGGATGAACGGGGAAGTAATTGTAGCGGACAACGGCTCGACGGATGGCTCGATTCGAATTGCGGAGGAGCACGGGGCGCGCTTGATTCATGTGGCGGAGCGCGGCTACGGGGCGGCGTTGCGCGCGGGCATCGCCGGATCGCGAGGCGCGTTCATCATCATGGGCGATGCGGACGACAGCTATGATTTCACGGACGTGCCGCGGTTCGTGGAAAAGCTGCGCGAAGGAAATGACATTGTGATGGGCAACCGGTTCAGCGGGGAAATCAAACCGGGTGCCATGCCGCCGCTGCACAAGTACTTCGGGAATCCCGGGCTTACCGCGCTGCTCAATACTTTGTTCCATGCGGGCATCGGGGACGGTTACTGTGGCATGCGCGGGTTTACGCGGAGTTTGTACGACCGTTTGGATTTGCGAAGTTCGGGGATGGAGTTTGCGCTAGAGATGATTATTAAGTCAACGCAAATCGGTGCGCGCATCGCGGAGATTCCCATCATTTTGTGGCCCGATAAGCGCGGGCGCGCGCCGCATCTGCGGAGTTTTCGCGACGGATGGCGCAGCCTGCGATTCATGCTGCTCTACGCGCCAAACTGGCTTTTCCTGCTGCCCGGCGCGACGCTGGTGTTGGCTGGACTTTTTCTGGTGTTTTGGCTGCTGCCAGGACCGCGCTACATCTCGCCACGAGTGGGGCTCGACATTCACACGATGATTTTTGGAGTTATTTTTACTCTGCTGGGCGTGCAGATACTCTCGATCGGGGCGTTCGCGAAAGTATTCAGTTATGCGGAGAGATTTGACCGGCGTTCGGTGTCGTTGCGGCGGATGCTGAAGAAGGTCACTCTGGAAACGGGCTTGCTTTTGGGAGGAAGTTTATTTTTGATGGGATTCGCCGGGTGCGCGTGGGTCACCTGGCAGTGGGCGGCAAGCGGATTCGGCGAGCTGCACCAAGTCCGGCAGGTTCTCTTCTGGTCGATGTGGCTGTTCCTTGGATTGCAGACTATTTTTGGAGCTTTCTTCCTCAGCATGCTGGGCATCAGCCGCGAGACATTTATCGGCGACTACGACCTGAAATAAATGGCCGCCCCTCCGCAGACACCCCGGCCAGTTTCGTGGCCATTCTCCTGGATCGGGGCCTGGCACCGAACTTTCATATTTCGGCGGCGCACCCGGGTGCTGGCGGAAATGCTGGCGGAGCAGATTCCTCAACGTGCGTCCGTGCTGGATATTGGCTGTGGGGATGGCACCATCGCGAGCCTCATCGCCCAGCTTCGCCCGGACATTTCCATCCAAGGCGTCGAGTTTCTGGTGCGGCCGGAATGCAAGATCGAATGCCGCGCGTTTGACGGAACTTCGCTGCCTTTTCCGAATGCTACTTTCGACGTATGCCTATTCGTGGATGTGCTCCATCACACCGGAGATCCAGCAATCCTGCTGCGCGAGGCAGTGCGGGTCAGCCGTTCGTTCGTACTAATTAAGGACCACCTGGACGAAAATTTCGTCGACGACGCAATCCTGCGTTTCATCGACTGGGTGGGCAACCGGCCGCATGGAGTGGTATTGACGTACAACTATCAGAGCCGCAAGGAATGGGAGAAGTATTTTTCTAGCTGCGGGCTGGCGGAGAAAAGCTGGACCACGCGAGTGCCATTGTACCCGCCCCCGGCCAGTCTACTGGTTGGACGGGGTTTGCACTTCGTGTCGTTGCTCAGGAAAACAAAGTAGCCGCCGCGTTTACGGTTTAGAAGGAACGGGCTGGGCAGAGTAGGGAATTAGTTCTGAATTGTCTTTGTCCGGGTAAACGAACCAGATGTGGCGATCCTTGAAATAAGCAAAGAGTTTGGCGTTTTGAACAGGATCGATGTCACGAGCCCAAAGGACCTTGGCGGTGTCGATATCCGCTCCGTTGTACACCCACTCGTCGTGCAGGTTGTGATCCGGATCGTAGCTCACCACGACCAAGTGCTTGCCGGGAATCTTGGAAAGATCCTTAGCGATGACCTTGCGGCTGGAGTCTCCCTTGCAGGTCCATTCCAACGGGTCACAGATCCGGCGTGAGACAGAGAGTCCCACGTCGGCCGCAAGAAGAGAAACGATAGCCCAGGAAAACGCGAGGCCGACAGGACGTCCGCCAATGCGAATCGTGCGCAGGTGGCGAATGGCTTGCACCAGGAGCAGAAAAATCACGCAGGTCAACGGCGCCGCGTAGTGTGGAAAAGACCAGATCAACGAAAAGAACGCTACCGTTCCGAGCAGGAAGATTAGAAGCGGCAGGCGCATCTTGCGGTTGAAGAAAACGAAAGGCAATCCTGGCAGAAGTAAGAAGGCACCCCACCAGAGAAAGACGCTGCCGCCGCGAATCAGTTTTTCAACGGAAACTTTCAAAACGTCCGGCCAATTGTTGTCATAGTTCTCGCGTTCCCATCCATTGTAGAAATCCTCGAACTGCTGGTTGTTGTATGCAAGCGGCGGCTTAGGTCGGTCCCATAAGAAAAGTCCAGTGGTTCGGTAGGTGCGCGAGTTCAAGACATGCGGAAATAGCAGGGCACTTCCCGCAACGCGCCAATTGTAGTAGGCAATGAAGGCGACGGTAAGCGTCAGCGCAATGGCAAGCGGGGCGAACACCCGTACGATGCGCGTTCGCGGCGACGCAGGCGATTTGGTTTTTCCTGCAAGCCACCAGAGCAACCAGCCGGCCACGGGGAGACAAAAGAGGAGGCCCTCAAAGGGACGTGTGGTTGCCAGAATGGCCATTCCTAGGCCGAGCAGCAAAGCATCGCCCGCCCGCGCCCGGCGCACGATACGGGGCATTGCGCCAAGCACGAGTGCGCCACCGATTGCCGCAAGCGATCCGCCCCAATAGCTGTTTATCCAGTAACTCGCCACGCCGAATTTCAGGGCGACCAGCGTAGCGCCGAGGAAGGCCCACCTTGCCGGAAGCCAGACTTGCAACATCCAGAGAATCGCGGCGCACATCGTGGCAGCGCTGAGCAGCACCCCGATCCAGGGATGTCCGAGCAATTGGCCTAGCGCCAGGAAGGCTCCCTGCCCAGGCGGATACTTCGACGCGTACGTGGGAAACCAATTGATGTGAAAGGATTCGAAACTCTTCCACATGGGATGGGTCGGATTGGTGAGGCGGCCGTGGGCGAGCGTATCGCCCAGCAGTAGATAACTGTATTCATCGTGGATCCCCGGGACGGGCACCGGCAATTTTGGGAGCACGGCAAGGCGGACACCGATGACGATGAAGAAAAGAGCGATGATCGCGAGCGTCTTCTGCTCCGCGAAGCGCGACAGGAAAGACTCGATCGTGTGGAACACTTTTGATGCGAGGCGCGGCAGGAACAGGGCAAGAAGCGAGAAGGAACCGGCGATAGGCAAAAGCATGTAGAGCGCGTAAGGCACGCGCGATGACAGAATGTCAAGGAGGTCGCTCATCGAGGGCGCGAGTTTTCTGCTTTGGATTGTGACATGCGCCGGAAAAAGTAGAAAGGCGGATGCTTCGTTGAGTTACCGGGAATAGGCGAAGCGATTGATTTAGCGCTCGATTTCGATTTCGGTGGTAACGTTGGGGTCGCGAGCCGCGGGCTTGGCTGCGGCGGGGCGCTTCGGGCGATCGTCGAGATAGTCGGCCATTTCCAGGCGAAAGTTTCCCGCGTTCGTTGAATACGTGACTCCGGTTTCGAAATCGACGATGCCGGCGCGAATGAGCTTTTCAATCTCGCCATCAAAGTACTGCATGCCCTCGGTGCTGCCGTCGCGCATGGCATCGAGGAGTGACTTGCCTTCCGTTTCTCCCTTTTCCACGTAATCCCTGGTGCGCATGGTGGACTTGAGAATCTCCACGGCGGCGATGCGGCCCTTGCCGTCCCTGCGCGGGAGCAGGCGTTGGGAAACGATGCAGCGAAAAGCCTTTGAGAGGCGCGAGCGGATGCTCTGCTGGTCGGAGAGAGGAAAAACTCCCACGATGCGCTCGACGGTCTTGGAGGCATCGATGGTGTGGAGGGTGGAGAGCACCAAGTGGCCGGTTTCCGAGGCTTCCAAAGCGATTTCAATGGTCTCGCGATCGCGCATCTCGCCGACAAGGATGACTTTTGGGGCCTGGCGCAAAGCGGCGCGCAGGGCCAGTGCGAAACTGGGCGTGTCCGTGTGCAGCTCGCGCTGATGGATGGTCGATTTCTTGTGCCGGTGCAGGAACTCGATGGGGTCTTCAATGGTGAGGATGTGATAGGCCTTTTCCTCATTCATTTTGTCGAGGATAGCCGCGAGCGTGGACGACTTGCCGGAGCCCGTGGGACCGGTTACGAGCACGATGCCGTTCCGCATTTCCACGACTTCCTTCAGTACTTCTGGAAGGTTCAATTCCTGGAACCCGGGAATCTTGTCGGGGATCACGCGCATCACCACGGCGCAACTGCCGCGTTGCCGGAAAATATTTACGCGGAAACGCGCGACGCCGGTAATGCCATAGGAAAGGTCAGCGGAGCCGTCCTGTTCGAGCTTGCGCACGGGCGTCTCGTTTTTTCCCATGATGTCGTTCGCGATGAAGCTGGTGTCCTGGGGAGTCAGGCACTCGAGGCCCTTGTATTTCAATTCGACCAACTGGCCGCTGACTTCGATTTGAGGAGCGCGGCCCGGCGAAAAAATGAGATCGCTGACGTGCGGGCTGGACTTCAACATTGCGGTGACCAACTGCGCGGTGTGAATGGTGCGCTGCGCGGCGGGCGCCGAAGAGGGCGCCGGAACCTGCGGGGGAGTATTCTGCGGAGGCATAGTAGTCGTCGTAGTTGCCATAAATTGATTTGTATCCTTGCGAGGCCCGAGAAGCGGAGGCGAGTCGCGCTAGCGGCAGTAAATCGCTTTTCTCTGTAGCTCCTCAATTGTACGCGAAGCCATACCGGCGGCCAGCAAAGGCTTGGAATGCCATTTCTTGAGGATTACTGTCCGGAAGGGCAGGTTGGTCCAAAAAAAGTACAGCCGCTGTCGCGAAATGCGATGGCGACCGCGGCCAGAGCGAAATTATCTTCACGCCAGCTTATTTATTTGCTCGGCTACTGCTTGGAAGCGCCCTCGATAAAGTTGGCGATATTGGTTTTAAGCTTGGCGAGATCTTCGTCGCGCAAATACATCATGTGCCCGGCGTCGTAATACTGCAGGTGGATGTTTTTCTGGAGTTTATCGGGCAGGCCAAGATGCTCCACGGTGTACTCGGTGGCAAAGAACGGCGTGGCCAAATCGTAGATGCCGTTTTCGACTTCGACTTTGAGGTGTGGATTCGTCAGCATAGCCTGAATCAAGTCGCCTTCCACATTCGGTGAACCGGGGAAACCGAAATTGTCGCCGGCGCTGCGATGCTTCCAATCCCAATTGTTGCCAGCTTCGTCGGAGCCGGTGTGATAGACCTTGTCTTGACCGAACTTCAGTTCATCGCGTACGTAGTTGTTCCAAGCCGCCGTGAAGGGCCCGGTGATCGAGGTGTCCTGCGGGTCGTACTCGGCATATTCGCCGAGTAAATCGTAGCTCCAGCCCGAGAAACGCGCGTCGAGGCGGCCGGTGGTCAAGCCGCGGCTGCGCTGCAGCTCTTTCATGAATTGCGGCAAGTTAACGCGCAGATTGGCTTTGACGAGATAGTCTTCGCTGAGACCAGTGAAGCGGGAGAGTTTTTTCGCTACGGCTGCCTTTTCGGCCTCGCCCAGCTTGGAACCCTTCATCAGCGCATCGGCATAGTCGGTTTGCGCATACTTCCTCGCTTCGTCGAGAAACGGGGTCAAATTGTCAGGGCGGTCCTTCAACACTTTGTGATACCAGGCGGTGGCGGCGTAGCTGGGCAAGTAGAAGATGTAGGGCATATCTTCGCCGGCGTTGAAGGAAATTGTTCCCAGATTTAGCACGGAAGAGATGAGCACGATACCATTGAAATACAAGCCGTCATGCGACTGCAAATAATTGGAAAGCGCGGCGGAGCGGAAGGTGCCGTAGCTTTCGCCAATAAGAAACTTCGGGGAATTCCAGCGGCTGTTGCGGCTGGTGTAGGTGTTGATGAATTGCGCCAGGGACTTGACGTCCTGATCGACGCCCCAGAAATCCTTGTCCTGAGCTTTGCCGACGGCATGGCTGAATCCCGTTCCGACGGGGTCCACAAAAACCAAATCCGTCTTGTCCAGGAGGCAGTATTGGTTCTCGGTGAGTTTGTACGGAGCCGGAGGCGTAGCTTCGGCGTTCACGGTGATCACGCGGCGCGGGGAAAAGGAGCCCATGTGCAACCAGACCGAGGCCGAGCCCGGCCCGCCGTTGTAAACGAACGAGACGGGGCGCTGGCTGAGGTCCTTGGCGTCGCTGCGCGTGTAGGCGGTGAAGTAAACGAGCGCGGTGGGTTCATCCTTTTCGTTCTTGAGGAGAATGGTCGCGGCAGTCGCCTTGTAGGGAATGGTCTGGCCGCCGATTTTGATGCTGTGGTCGGTGACGGAAGATTCTTCTTTAGGAGGTGCGGCGGGAGCGGCTTCGGCGGGCTTGTCGGCAGGTTTGGCGTCTTTATCCTGCGCACGCGCTACCGCGGCCATCGCGATCATGGACAAGGCCAGGGTGAGCAGCACGCTCAAGTTTTTCACACGCATCATCGTCTCTCTCCTCGGAACAGACTGGTATTTGTGTTTTTGCGAAGCTGAGATTCTACCTGTTTGTACGGACCACAGGACTATTTTGTTCGGCGCGCGAGAAGCAAGAACTCTTCGCTTTGCGCGGAAGAATCAAGAAAAAGTTCGGCGCAGTTATCGACGATCCAGTCCGCGCCAGCGTCCAGGAGTTCTGCTTCAGGCGCCGTGGTGCGCAACGCGAGAATGCGTGCTCCCGCGGCTTTGCCGGCGCGAATGCCGGCGGGCGCATCCTCTAAGACGATGCATGCGCTCGCCGGTACGCCGAGAAACTGCGCGCCTTTCAGGTAAGGTTCGGGATCCGGCTTGCCATTTTTAACATCCGTGGCGGTAACCAAATGTTTGGGCTTGGGCAACCCCGCGGCGGCGATGCGCACGTGGGCCAACGCGCGCGTGCAAGAAGTCACGATGGCCCAGCGCTCCAGCGGGAGCGCCTGCAGCAACTCCATCGCACCGGGCAAGGGGATGACTCCATCGGTGTCGGCGATCTCACGGCGCTCGACTTCGCGGTCTTGCGCGGCGTGATCGGCGTTGGGGAGCAGCTCGCGGATGGTGGTGATGCTGGGCCGCCCGTGCGCCTTTTTTACGACTTCATCGGGGTCGAAACCGTGTTCGTGCGCCCAGCCAGCCCAGACTCGGGCGACGGCGGGCGTGGAATCCACCAAAACACCATCCAGATCGAAGAGTACGCCACGACAACGGATGCTAGTCATGCATTTATGATAGGCAGAAACCGTCGAAATACGAAATGTGCGGTGTGGCCTGAGGTTCTCTTCGCGTGCGGCTTGGTTGCAAGATCTGGGTGCGGCCAACGGCGCTAGACAAACAAGGAAAGGAAAACGCGATCAACTTGACTTAGTCTAGTATGGTGGCATGAAAGCGGTGAATACATACGAGGCGAAAACGCAGTTCTCGCGGCTGCTGCGCCGCGTGGCCACAGGCGAGGAAATTACCATCGCCAACCGCGGAGTTCCGGTGGCTCGATTGGTCCCAGTCCCCCCGAGAAAGAGAAGCGTTTTCTGGGAATGTTTCGCGGGCAGTTCAGCGTCCCGGAAGATTTTGACGCCCCGCTGCCCGACGACCTCCTTGATCTATTCGAAGGGAAAAAACCCAGGCGCTCCAAGAGAGCGAAGAAGCAATCATGAAGTTTCTGCTCGATACGAGCGTGTTTCTCTGGGGCCTTTCCGAAGAACATAGACTTAACCGGAAGGCGCACGAGATTCTGGCGTCCTCTTCGTCGGAGTTGTATTTCTCGGCGGCAGGCACATGGGAAATCGCTATTAAATACGCCCTTGGCGCGCTGCCTCTTCCGAAGACTCCTGAGGAATTCGTTTTTCACGCGTTACGTTCAGGGCCCATCCAGGCGCTCAATATCACCCATGAACACGCCCGGCACGCCGGCGAACTGCCTACGCATCACAGGGATCCGTTTGACCGCATGATCATTGCGCAAGCGCTCTCCGAGAAGATGACGCTGCTCTCGGCAGATCGTACATTTCAAAAGTACAAAGTGGATTGGATTTATTGCGGGAAATAAAATTTGGGGTGGGAGACGGGGCTTGAACCCGCGACATTCGGTGCCACAGACCGACGCTCTACCAGCTGAGCTACTCCCACCACTCGAATCAAGTTTACCACGCCGGCTGTGCACTGTGAAAGGTGAGGAATAGCGCTCTTCTGCATTAGGAATGACATAGTTTGGTGCGGGAGGGCCGACCTGCGAGTAGGCCAGCAGTTCATTTGCGTATCAACTCGCCTGCTCATTCATGGCAAAGGCTGTGCCTCCGCCGGGGAATAGGGCTTGAGTTCTCTAGCCTCCCGGTCCATCTCGTCGGGCCTCACCAGCCAGATTTGGCGATCCTTGAAGTAGTCAAAGAGTTTTTTATTTTGCAGCCCATTCATATCCCGTGCCCACACTATTTTCGCGGAGTCGATTTCGGCCCCGTTGTAGACCCACTCGTTGTGAATCTGGACGCGATGCTTCACCGCCCGTTGCAAGCTGGAAAACTCCGCCTCAACCCAGCTCTCGACAACTCTCCCGCCTTGCTAGACTAACTGAACAGGACACGTGTCCCCGCGCATGAGCCCCCATCAAACGGACCGTCACCATTTCGACCGCCAAATCGTTTATGCGCGACCGGTCTTTATTTTGCTGGCGCTGCTGGCGGTGCTGGAGCAGCCGCCCTCGCGCGAGTTGCCCCGTTCCGTTTCATTCCTGATTGCTTACCTCATCGTTGCGCTTGTGGTGACTCAGTTGGAGCGGCTGCTGCGCAAACGCTCTTGGCATTTGCCGCTGGTATGCGATCTGCTCGCCCTTGGATATTTCATCTTCATTAGCCCTTCGACGGTCCCGGTGTGGTTCCCATTCATGTTTATTTGTTACGCCGGAGGCATTCGGTGGGGACTCGGTTTAACCGTTCCTCTTGCCGGCGCTCTTTCTCTCATTCTGGTTTTGCGAACCGCAGGGCGTGGCGAAGTCGATTGGATGCGCTGGGTCGCCTGGCTCGGGCTTCTAACCGGAACCTTTGCTGGCGGGGCGGGCTTGGCGTATCTCGGCGACCTCAACCGCCGATTTGTGGCCCAGATCGATTTCTTTTCGCGCATCAACGCAACGATGCAAGTAGACCAAGGGTTGGCGGAGTCGCTTCGCCTCTTTCTCGACGAACTGGCCACGACGTTCGGTGCGCAAGAAGCTCTATTGCTCTTCCGCGATACCGATCTCGAACGCATTTTTCTTTGGCGCCTGAAGGCCGGTGAAAGCGAGCGGTTGGTGCCAGAAAGCATGCCCCTGGCGCGCACCGATGGTTTCTTGCTGGACGATATGGACGCCGCGCTCTGCTGGAACTCACTTACTGGACCCGGTTCTGGTTTTGGGTGGGATCGTAGGGACGGCCGTGTCATCACCAATCTGCCCCGCCTGCCCGGCCCGGCCGTGCAAGAGTTTAAGGTCCAGTCTTTCCTGACGGTGGCCTTCGACCAGGCAGGCCAGGCGAGCGGCCGGATTTTTCTCCTGAATGGCCTTAAACCATTCCAAAAACAGGACTTAGCCTGGCTCGAAAGCATCGCCGGGCACATCTCTCCGACCCTCGAGAACATCTTTCTTTTGAGGCACTTACGCGCCCGCGCCATCGAAGCCGAGCGGAGCCGCATCGCCCGCGACCTCCACGATGGCATTCTCCAGACCCTCTTGAGCATCGAGATTCAGCTCGACGTCCTGCGGCGCCGGGTCTCCGCCTCGCCGGAACAGGCCGTCAGCGGCCTCGCCAGCCTCCAACAAACGGTCAAAAACGAGGGTGCCGAGCTCCGCCAGACGGTCACCGACCTCCGCCCGCTGCGTGTCCAGAGCGCCGACTTGGTCGATTTAATGCGCGGATTCGCCGAGCGTTACCGCAACGAATCCACCGTAGCCCTGGATTTGCTCATCGATTCGGCCCAATTGCGCGCTCCCGACCGCGTCTGTCGCGAGATTTTCCAGATTTACCGTGAAGCACTCAACAACATAAAAAAGCATGCCAAGGCTTCCCATGTCGTGGTAAAACTGTCGCAGGATGACAGCCGTCTAGTACTCGTAGTAGACGACAACGGTGAGGGGTTTAGCTTCGCCGGCCGTTTTACCGGCGACGAGTTGGATCGGTTGCGGCTGGGTCCCATTTCCATTAAGGAGCGCGCGCGTACCGTGGGTGGGGTTTTGACTGTTGAGTCAAACCCGGGTCATGGAGCGCGTTTAACGATCGAAGTTCCGCTGGGTTAAGGGTTTGTACTTGCAAACCTTTATATAAAAAAGTTTAAGGGTTTGTGAGTAGAAACCCTGACATAAATTATGGCTAAGTCAACGAAACCGCAGATACGGGTACTACTAGCCGATGACCACGCGATCTTTCGCGATGGCCTTCGCAAGCTGCTCGATTCCGACGAAGACATCACCATCGTCGGCGAAGCCCAGAACGGCGCCGAGTGCATCAAGCTCCTCGCCAAGCTCAAGCCCGATATACTTCTCCTCGACCTCCGCATGCCGGATAAAGACGGCTTGGCAGTCTTAGAAGAAGTTAATTTCGATACCTTACCGACGCGCGTGGTTGTTCTGACCGCCGCGGAGGACGATCGCGACGTGGTTCGCGCCATGCGCCTCGGCGCCCGCGGCGTTGTTCTGAAGCAGTCCGCCACCGATCTCCTCGTGAAAAGTATTCATCGTGTGCACGCCGGTGAAATCTGGCTCGACAATCGCATGACCGCCGAAGTCATGAAAGCCTTCTCGAAGTCCAGCGAATCCGGCCCGCGCCGCGAAAAGCCGCTGCTCAGCGACCGCGAAAAAGAAATCGTCCAGCTCGTCGCCCAAGGTTTCCGCAACAAGGAAATCGGCGAAAAACTTTTCATCTCCGAGCAAACCGTCAAGAACCACTTGCACAACATTTTCGACAAGCTCGGCGTCTCCGACCGCCTCGAACTCGCTCTTTACGCGATTCACCACAGACTCATCGATCAGTCGTAGTTCATCCGTTCGCGTACCCGCAGCGCGATTGCGCGACCTTCCTAGAGCATCACGAAGGCAGCTGATCGGAGGATCGTGGCCCTCATTCTTCAATCTGTCTTGGAACGTCGGAGTTCAACCCGGGGAGTCCTAAAGCAATGGTTTGTCTCCAGATTTGAATAAGCCAGCTTTAAATGTTAATCCGACACAGAAATATCCATTCGTCAGGGGCTCACAGTAGACCACGTTCGCTTGCAAGCGAATGTCGTTTGTCGTCGAAGCCAGCCAGGGCCTCTCGTCAGTCCGCCAGTTCCCCCGGGTTACCACGCGAGCGCCGTGAGGGCTGACGTTGACGGTGATCGCCCGTTCGGCAAAGAGCAGTTCCTCCGCCGTGACAAGATAAACTGAAACGCCGTGGGGACGCGCTTCTCGATTCTTCCATCCAAAGTCATGGGAACTGAACTTCTTCCCCAGCTATCTTTCTCGAGAGCTCGTGCTGGAATCTGCCGTTCCGGTAGTTCCGGTAATGGGTTTCCGGTGGTTCCGTTTTTGCTCATACATGGCCTCGTCTGCTTTTGCCATCAGTTCACCGAGCGAGATGGCATGCTTCGGATCAAACCGCGCCACACCAACACTAAGCGCAAGCTCGTAACGAGATTCGCTTGCTTTCGCCTTCTTGAGACGTTTTTCCAATCGGCGCAGAAGGATTTCCTGGGTTTGGGTTGACGTTTCCGATGCCAATACCACAAATTCATCTCCACCGAGGCGAGCCAGAATATCGGAATCACGGAATGCCAGTTCCATGGCGTCCGCGGTGCGAATCAGTGCCAGATCTCCCTCTTGATGTCCATGGGAGTCGTTGATCTTCTTCAGGTTGTCGACATCACAATACAACAACAACAGGCTCTGCCCCTGCCTGCTCGCCAGTTTGAGCCGCTGCACTGCGGCGGCAAAAAATCCGCGCCGGTTATAGAGGCAAGTTAATTCATCGGTGAGAGCCAGACGGCGGAGCTCTCTGTCCAAAAGAGCCTGCTTGACGGCGCACCAGACCGCCGGATGCGCTGCAGCCCTGAGGGTCTGCGCGTCTGGGGAGTCTAACTTCAACGTCTTAGAAATTTCGTCCACTTCATGCAAAATCTGACCAAGCTCATTGTCCGCGGTTCGCAATGCAGTGGACAGAATCTCCTCAAGGCCTTCCTCGGCAGGGCCATTCCTTCGAACCATGGCGAGAACCTTGCGATTGGATGCTTGCTTCGGCGAACCAGCCCTGGGACGAGCATCCTGCAATTGGCAATCGGCCTGAATTTCATGTATCGGCATCACCCCTCCTGCCAGCAAGCGCGGAGAGTTGTCTCGCTGGAAAGCACATAATTCCACCGGGCTGAACAGGTAACAAGAGGGCGAGAGCTGTAGTGTGGGCTCAGGTGATTCCACTAGTACCTCTGCGCGATGGGACAATTCACAACCCGCTTCCGAAGACCTCGGTCCACTCGTCCTGACAATCATTTGGCCCGCAGCTCAGGTATTTACCTGAGGCCGATCGCAGGAGTTCACTTGCTTGAGAGGGCCGGCTGGTGGATCATCCTTGGCGCACTAGCTCCGCTCGGGGTGGCCTACCTTTTCGGGTTTGCTCTTTGAAAAGGTGGGCCCGCTCTTCCTCTTGGGGGCGTTGTTGTCTAATACTCTTGGCTTTCTTCCATGATTTTGCCGGGGGCAGCAGTTCCGCGCTGCCCCTAATATCGTTTACGGTAACTTCGCACGACTGCCTCACTCTGCACGTGCCGCCATGCGATAAAATAATACTGAGAGTGACTAAGGAGAATCCCCTCCGTGCGCCGCGCCCTTTTTGCCTTCGTACTCGCACTCCTGACAGCGGGACTGTCCGCCTGGGCGCAGTCGACCGATCCCGCGAGTACCCCGCCACCGCCGCAGGCTCCTGCGCCTTGCACCGCAAACTGCCGCCAAACGCCAGTCAAACCCGCAACCTCGACTCTCGATTCACCCTCCAAGCCGTCCGCGAAGCCCCACAAAGTTTTCACCAACGACGATATCGACGCCCGCCCTCACGACGTTACGATCCAGGGCGGTCGCGACATCCTGCAGCAACTCAATACCTGCGACCGCACCTGCTTCGATCAAGTGGCGCAACGCGGCGGAGTAAGCGGCGGCTACACCGCTCGATGGAAACTCGCTCTTCTCGACGCCATTGAAACCGTAAAGCGCGACGCTGACTGGCAGAGAAATCTTGGCGAAATTCTTGGCGTCCAGGGACTGGCGTGCGAAACGCAAGTCCGGAAAACGGAAGACCTCAGGAAATATGCCGACTCCCGCAACATCACGCCAAGCGAACTGGCCGTCGAGCGCCAATACGAACCGAAGTTCCGCGAGATTCGCGCGCGCCTGAACGCCGCGCTGGACCGCGCCAACGCGCACATCACCAAAATCTCGCCCGGCACTGTCCAGGCTCAATACATGCACTTGCAGGTCGATAAACTGGTTAAAGCTACCTGCACGATCAATGTCCCCGCGCCTCCGGAAGACACGGATGATCCCGCTGACCCCTGATCTCTATCGCATCCGTTTTTTGCCGCGTATGCCGTTTCCCCGCACGCAAAGCAACAGCTATTTTTGGTTTTTTATTTTGCTTTTTGTCGCTGGCTCGCTATCCTCTTTCGCCGCGCCACGGCAATCCTCTGAAAATCCCAGTGCCAAGCCTGCGCCTGTTCCAGCCACCCAGCAACCGCCAGCAGCTTCCCCCGCTTCTTCTCCCGCCGCGTCAACCGACTCGAAGCCTCCCCAGAAAGCCGTTCATCAAAAAAAGGTGATCACTGAAGATGACTTGGTGAAGCCGCCCAAACCAATTTCCCTGAGCGACCTCGATGGCGAAGAAAACAATCCGATGTGCGATCTCTCCTGCGAAGCGGAACTTCGCGCGCAAATGGGTTTCGGGCCCGAACGCGAAGCCGAATTTCGCAATCAATTGACACTTGCCCGGAACGAGATCGGCAGCGACCGCGTTTGGAATGATGCTTTACAATCCGCTCTTCGGGCGGCCGGCGATTATTGCGACATCCAATCCCAGAAGGCGAAGATCCTCGGCAAGGGCAACGCCGCGCCTTACACTCGCGACAATGTGAATTCTCGTTTCGCCGAGCGCGAACGCAAACTTGTTTTGCAATACCGGGAGTCGACGGGCCTCCTTACTCACCGCGTGGAAGCCATTCAGCGCTTCGCTCCATTCCGCGCCAGCGTTATGCAGCACCAAATGAGTGGAGCGGCTGCCCGAGTTTGCCCGGATTACCCTCTTCCATCCCAATGATTGCCGCCTCAAACTCGCGCGCCGCCACCGTCCGCCCTGCGCGCCTTCTTGCTTCCTTTTTCCTTCTAGCGTTTCTTGGCACACCGCATGACGCCCTTGCGCACACTCCGCAATCCGCCGATGCTCCACCCACCCAGCAACAGACTCAGGATCCCGCAAAAAGAGATCCCGCAGCAACCACACCCGTCGCGGCCGCTGCCGCAAAAGCGAGTGCCCCCAAGCCTCATCGCGTCTTCACCAATGACGATTTTTCCTCCAGCTCCACCATCCCCGTCGCTCCGGGAGCGCGCCGCCGCCTTAAGCAACTCAATCGTTGCGACCACACCTGCTTCAACGAAGTGAAGAAGCAAGCCCTGAATTTTGGCTACCTCACCGTTTTTCCCCGCTCCACGCGCGAAGAGATGGACGACCGCCTCGCCAACGACATCGAGGAACTTCAGAACGACCCCAAGTGGCAGCGCCTGCTCCTCGAAATGATTTCCTCGCACATCGATCACTGCCTGCTAAGGCAGAAGGGTCCGCCCGCGGACAACAATCAGCCCCCCACGCGCGACGAACTCCAAGACGAGGAAGAGCGCATGAAGAATTACCGGCCGCCCCCCGGGAGCAATTACAACACAGCCGGTTCCGCGCTTATGTCTTACCGCTTCAATAGCCGGCCAGATCCGTTAAAAGCTTCCCTCATGGTCCATCAATATATGGATGAGGCCCATCGGGACTGCTCCGCCGTCCTGCCCACTCCGAATTCCCAAGATGACAGCGATGATCCATGATCTTCGCGTCGCTTCTGCACCCTCTCCAAAGAATCACGAAATGACTCACTCATGAAATCCACAAGGGTTTTCCTCCTCTCCACCGTGCTACTCGTAGTTTGTCTCGGTGGTCTTTCAGCGTGCCGTCGTCATCCAGCAGTTTCCGAGGGATCCGCCGGCCCCCGCATCCTGTGGTCCTATAATTCAGGCTCAGACCTCGTCTCCGGAATGGCTCTCTCTCCCAACGGCACCGTCCACTTCGCCGCTGACAATGGCATCTACGCTCTCTCGCCCGAAGGCAAATTGCTCTGGAAAGCCCCGCTGCCATCCGGTCCTGTCATCGCAGCCCCAACCATCTCGCCCACCGGCACGCTCTACGCCGCGAGCCAGTCCGGCAAACTCTTCGCGCTCGACACGTCCGGCAACCTGACTTGGCAATCCGCCGCTACCAAACACAAATTATTCACTCCGCTAGCCCTTGGAACTGGCGACGCCCTTTACGTCGCCGACGACTTCACCGACATCTTCGCCTTCACCCCGAGCATCGGCACCGACCTCACTTGGAAACAAATGACCTTCAGTCCCTCCGGCTCCCGCGATGACATCCTCCTCGGCACCAACACCGGCCTCTATGGATACGGCCCCGGCGAGTGGCGCTCCTCTCCCGTGATCGCTGGCGACGACATGATCTATCTTGCCCATCAGCAGTGGCTCTACCGCCTCAATCTCCACGGCGACGTTCTCTGGTTCGTTCAATTGCCGAGCAGTCCGCTTGGGTTTCCCGCCATTGGCGCAGATGGCGTTGTCTACCTCGAAGGCCACGGTCCTCCCGTCCTCTTCGCCATCGGCCCCGAAGGCAAGCAACGCTGGGCCGTTCGCCTCTCTAACCGCTTGCTCGGCTCTCCAGTAGTCGACAACGCCGGCGTCATTTATTTTTGCGATTCCGATTTCGTCAAAGCCCTCCTGCCCGACAGCCAGAGCAAATGGTACGTCCAGGCCGAGTGCAACTCCGGCCCGGCCCTAGCCGCCGACGGCACAATTTATCTTGGAATGAACCGCCGTGACCCCGGCCGCGGCCCTCACGCCACGTTTTTCGCCGCCTTCACTCCCGACGGCCAGCTCAAATGGAAAATCGAAGTAAACGGCTCAGTCCGCGACGCTCCCGCCATCTCCCCCGACGGCACCATCTTCTTCACCACCGACAAAGGCTACGTCTACGCCATTTCCGGCGCCGGCTCTCCTCCCATGGACTCCCCCTGGCCGCGCTTCCAACACGACGCCCAAAACTCCGGCCACTCCCGTTTCTAACGTCTAACATCTTCGTAACTCCATTAGAATCAATGCTTTTCACGGTCAGCACGTTGGGGGTGGGGCACCGTTCGCTGGTCTCTTGAGAATGGGGCCTTCTTCCGACCCATGTCCCAGCCTCCAACCCAACCTCAAGTCCCAATTTCCGCCTACGTCCTAGTACATCCGTACTTCTTAAAATTGAATCGTTTTTGTATCCCCAGTCCTATTGTTCCCTGGGCCTTACCCGGATACACTCTCTCTTCAATCAGGAGGACCGCTTTGACTGGTTCCGAACGCCGCACCACCCAGCGCTTTTCCATGCGGCTGCCGCTCACCGTTCGTTGGACGACGGGAGCCGCGGTTGGAGAAACCAGCACCGAGTCTCGGGATGTCAGCTCCCGCGGTGTCTATTTCTTCCTTTCCAAGGATGTCCGGGAAGGCTCGCCCGTCGAGATCCTTTTGACGCTTCCCAACGAGATCACTCTGGCCGGACCGGTTCGCGTCCGCTGCCTCGGCCGCGTGCAGCGCACTGAGCCACGCGATGAAGGCGCCATCGGCGTGGTTGCCGCTATCGAGCGCTACGAATTCCTTCGCGGCGACGAAGAGAAGTAGGGAAGTAAAGACGAAATGAAATAAATCGAAGTTGCCGCGCCGAAGTGAACTAAGTTTTTCCGCGGCAGCGCAGCAAAGTAAAAATTTCAGGAAGGGAAGTCCCCCGCTTCCTGGTTCACAGCCGCCCTTAGAGTTTGAGAATGTTTTTTGACGAGTTCCTTGCTCGCTCACTGCGGAGGCGGGCAGGATAAGCCGGGGTGCCTTGGCCCCTCAGCGAAGCTACCCCGGCACTTTTTTCTTCCCGGTCTTTTTCAGCCGTTCATCGTTCAGAAATTTTCGAACTAGCACTACCTCTTTGGCTGGGAAGCGCAGGCCGAAGCTTTCCCGCAGCGAGCTGCGCCAGCGTGCCGAGTCGCCCGCTGAGTTCGCCTACGCTCAGCCGTCCCTCGCGGCACAGCCAGCGGATAAAATCCTCGGCCTGACGTTCGCGCTTCAGTGAGTTACATTCCGCACATGCTGACACCAGGTTGCGGTAACCATTGCCCCCTCCCCGCGCACGCGGCACCACATGGTCGACGCACCGCACCATCGGTGTCAGCCGGTGCAAGCAGTAAAAGCACCGCCCGCCATCGCGCGCGTGGATCGCCTGGCGCAGCGTCCGGGTTTCAAAGAAATCCGCCTTCTCGAGGTGGCCTGCGTCAGGCGGACGCCGAGCGATCTTGCCCGCGCGAACCGAGCGAATCTCCTCGGCAAGCACACCGTAACCACGTGACCCGCTCGGCTACGTTCGGCCAGCCGCAGCACTCTTTTGGCAACCAGGCGTCGCACCGCTTTGCGTGCGCCCCAGACGGAAACGCATGCGCCGCGAGCCAGCCACAGAATGGAGAAGCGTAGCTGCTTCTTCCCTTCGAGTCGACTGTGCCGCAGCAAATAAGAATACATCGCGCGGTCGAACACAGATAGCCGCAGCCCTGGCACCACCAAATCTTCCATTTGTTTCCACACCTGTACCGCATTGATCTTTTTGTTTTTCATATTCATTGTAGTGGCGGGTCTTTAGACCCGTGCTTTCTGCCTTCGTCCCGGGCAAGAAGTTCCAAGCATTGGTTTTGAAGGGCAATACTTTCAGTGGGGGGAAAACGAGCCTACAAAAAGAAAAAGCCCCGGCGAAAACCGGGGCACACTTCTCTACAGGACAAATTCTACTACAGCAGTAACCGCCTTGTCAAGAACAAAATTAGTTCGCCTGTCTTGCCTCATCCCCAGGCCAGCCTCCATCACGGAATCTGCTTTCTGCCTACGTAGTGGCCGTTTTTCCGAAGGGGCCGGATCGGGCTCCAGGGTGTGCTTTACGGGGCAGATTCCTGGCATTCGATCTGCCAGGATGGCTTCAGAGTGGACAATAGTTCGACTCCTACAAGAGCCCGCGCCGCTGTCTAGCATCCCCGGCAATTCAGGATTGGAGATCACATGAATCGAAACTTAAGGCAGCCACTATGGGTGTTGGCACTGGGAATCGCCTTCACCGGGCTTAGCACGGCTACTCTTCGTGCGGCGGTTCCCGCACAGCAGGACCAGGATCAACATCGCTTTCAGGACCAGGACCATAACGACAATCAACGCGGAGCAAGATGGTCCTTTCAGCAGGGCTTGCAGGACGGCCGCCACGATCGTCAATATGGCGGCAACCGCAGCGATCACCAGCAACCCAGGGATTCATACGACCTCAACGCCTATCGCGACGGCTACAAACACGGCTATCGCAATATCCCGACCAGCCAGCAGGAGTATCCCACCCGAGTGATGAATTACTTCGACCAGGGTTTGCAGGACGGCCGTCGCGATCGTCAATATGGCGGCAACCGCAGCGATCACCAGCAACCCAGGAACTCCAACGACCTTAGCGCCTATCGTGACGGTTACAAACACGGCTTCCGCAACATCTCGACCAATTAACCGGCGCGTGGCAAGGAAGAGGAATCCGGAATCTTTCAGACTCCCTTCGATCGAACGAGGAAGCTCTCGCACACTCACAACTCAAAACAACACGCAGGGTGCCCGCGGTTTGCAGTTTGAACCTGGGTCTTGTGGTTGCCTTCTCTCCCAAGCGGCCCGCCCCAGCCCCACCCCGCGCGCAAATACTACTCTTCGGTACAGGAGCGTAACGCGACGTTACGCCCGGCCGTCACAGTAGTAGACGAAAGTCCCTGGGAGGAAAGAAACCATGAAACCGCACTCCTTCTTAAGAATCGGCTTGGTCTCCGCAATGTTGGTGGGCGCCTTCATCGCCGGGCAACATTACTCGCGCACCGCGGCTGCCCAAAGCCCCCCGAAGTGGGAATACCAGATTGTTGGTTGCGGCGTCGGCTGCTCCAGCCAAGTCGCACAGATCAACAAGCTGGGCGACGAAGGTTGGGAGGTGGTCACGCTGAACGCCAGTAATCGAATTCTTCTGAAACGCGCCAAGTAGCGATTCGTGGGCACGCCTTACACCCACCCCGCCCCCCGTAGACGATGCACAACTTGGCAAGGGGTCGCCTCTCGAACTGTGCTTTATTGAACAGTCAGGCGTCGTTTGGTTGCTTAGACTTCCCGCACTGAGAACTGTCAAAGGCCTTTGAATCCCTCAGGAGGTTTGCCGATGAAAATGATGACAAGCACTCGACAAGTAGGCGGCGTTACGATTGTGGACATAAGCGGACGAATTGAACTTGGCGAAGAGAGCGCCGCCGTGCGTGACATGGTTTGCGACCTGTTGAGCAAGGGAAATAAGCACATTCTACTGAATCTTGGCGATGTCCATTATATTGACAGCTCGGGCTTGGGTGCGCTGGTTAGTTCCTTCGCGAGCGCGCGGAAGCAGGGGGGAGAACTGAAACTTCTCAACCTCACGGATAAGGTCACAGACCTGATGCAAATTACAAGGCTGTATACTGTCTTCGACATCATGGACGACGAGGCCGTGGCCGTTAAGTCTTTCGTTCAATCGGCAGCGGCAACCGGATGACCGGGCGGAGGCAAGTCCCGACGTTCAGACGTTCGGACGATCTTTGCATTGCCAGTCTGCGCACTCACAACTCAAAACAACACAGAGGCTGCCCCAGGTTCGCAGTTTGAACCTGCGTCTTGCGGTTGCCTTCTCTCTCACGCTTCCACGTTCCCGGTGGGGTCTTTGCCGTTCCTTCGCTCCAATTTCTACTTTCTGATTTCTACTTTCTAGTTTTCCTGTGGGAGATGCTGTGGCTCGTCATCAAGTGCGCTACACCGCCAGCGCTGGACGCCACAGACTAATCGTCCGCGGCTGGTTAGAGCCTGCCTCCTCGCCAAGCCCGGCATGTTGGGCACCCGGAAGGTCGCGACAGGATAACTGTGAGAAAACGTCCTGTCTGTCCCCGCTCCCCCTCTCCCGCTAAAGGGGGCACCACCCGCCCCCAGCGTCGATCAAATTAAGTTAGGCTAAAATGAAGTAAATATCTGTTGGATTGTTACTTCCTACACTTGACTTCCATGAAAAAAAAGAGCGTAGTCTAGTTGCCGTAAGCGGGATGCGCCCGTGCATCGAACACGAACGCACCCCTAAGCAATCGGGCCAAAAACCAAGGAGGCCCAAGTGCCCTCTTGCGATTCTACTTCACCCCGCACTTCCCGCACTCGGTCAAAAGGAGACAATAAAATGTCGCTCACAAAAAGGTTGCTCTCTGCAACCTTCCTCGGAAGTATTGCTTTGTTTCTAGCGTTCACACCGACAAGGGTAGTGCAAGGACGCTCGGCTCCGCCCCAACAGGCAGTCGATACCCACATGCACGCCCCGGCAAATATCATCGATGGAAGCGTCCACCCCGAAATGATTCAAGATCAGGTGGCATTCCGCCTCTTCTTCCTGGCAGCGGCAACCGGGTCAAACCCATCGCCGCAGGACAAGGAGCGTCAACGTGCAATGCTGTCCCCGGCCCGGCTCAGTGAGGAGGAGTTGGCAATCTCAAGCACGGCTCTCGCGAACTACCAGGGGCAATACGAAGCAGTCGTTCAGAGGTTTAACGACGCGGTTGCATCAGCGGGATCACCCGAACAACTTCCCGATGGCAAACAGTTGGTTGCAGAACTCGATGCACTAGCACTGGCAGTGAAAACAAAACTTGAGTCCTCCATATCGGGAGCCAGCTCTCTCCGCTTGTATGCGCATGTACAGGGTGAGAAGTCAAAAATGCGGGTCACGGCTGAGCAGTCAAATTAAAGAGCAAGGAGAACAGATCAATGAAATTGAAACTTATATTTGCATTCGTTTTCGTGTGCTGGCTTTGCTTTCCGGGAACCGCTGGAGCGCAACAGGGCTATTGCTTCAACTCGAACTTCAGCTCCTACACCAATGATAGCATCGGCAACGACGCTGCCAGCATCATCCAAACGGTTCAAGTAAGCGGATACATAACGCTGAACAATCCGGCTGCATGGGGAGGACCCAATACAGGATGGATATACCCTTGCACCAGTCAGAACAATCAGATGCAAAGTAGTACGCACACTTACAGCATCCAAAACATCGTGGGTTCGACTGGTGGTAATTACAGTCAGGGACCGACTCCGGCACTCAACTACAACACATATTCAATTACGATAACAGCTCCGGCCACGCCGGGAATAGAATATAGCATTCAGACGAACGACCAAGTGGTCTGCATAACCGCAGGGCCGATCTTTGCTGGGCCGCCCGGGGTGGTACGATTCGTATAGCGGTAGCTAATTATCTCTATCAAAGCACGTCTTTTGGCATCTGCACATACAAACTGTATTGCACTCTTGGCACGGCTACGTGTGGCTTTCCAACGGTGGCAACGCCCACGCCATGCCCGACAAATTACTTCGTGCAATACTCTCTCGTGTACAGAAGCGGAGTAAACTCAACCTGTTTTCCGGTAAGTATTGGACGCTTTTCGCTGATACCAGTTCCTAGTGCCTAAGGGAACATTAAAGGAGGAGGACGATGATGCAAACTGGAGGCAAGTTCTTGTCTGTTTTAGCTCTGTTGCTCATCGTCCTCGCCTTTGTTCTCAAGGCCGTGATCCCTCAGACATATCGCCTCGGCATCGGAGCCTACTTCTACCGCCTGGATTCGACTGCATTTTGGGTGTTAGTAATGGCGGGCCTTATCCTTGGCGTGATCGTGGCACTCAAGATTGTTGGCTATTGGCCCGCCAAAGCGTAAAGGGCCAGGAAGCCATCCTCCCCTATCTCCTTCAAAAAGGAGGAAGCCGGGTGCCCAAGGTTCGTTGTTGGAACCTGGGTCTTTCACTTCGCGGAAAGGCGGGCAGCCCAGCCTTGCGCGGGTGGGTTGGACGGAGCACGCGCGACGATGAGGCCGTAGACGAAATTGCCGGAAGCGAAGCCGGCGCGCATGGCCCGAAAGGCTTTGAGATGGGAGACAATGTTGCTCCCGTATTTGGCGGCGAGTGCCCAAAAGGATCTGTTTTTTATGATGTCCAGCCCCAGGTCCCAGGTTTTGGCGCAATTCTTGTTCAGAACTTCGCGGTGCGTGATCTGCAAGCCGTTCGAAGTGAGGTATTGCTCATAGTCGTCCATGATTTGCAGTTCACAGAGCATGCCTTTTTCGATGGGCAGGATAAATTTCTCGGTCTCTGCGCTTGTGAGATTTTTTTTCTTGAACCAGTCGATGATCCCGAATGCGCCGCCGGGCTTCAGAAGTCTGCTGGCGGAAACAAAGAAATCTTCAAGGTGCTGATAGTGGGAGATGGATTCCACAGACCAGAGAACGTCGAATTGCTTCTGGAAGTCCATGGCCTCGGCGTCCATCACCAGGAACTTCACGTCGATTCGCTCTCTTGCCGCAGCCGCGGTTGCCATTTCCACCTGTACTGGGGAAATGGTTATGCCCGTGACGGTGGCGTTATAGTTTCTCGCTAAGTAAAGACTGCTGCCGCCCATGCCGCAGCCAATGTCAAGAATTTCTGACCCGGATTTTATGTTTGCGAGCTGCGCGAGGTGCTCGACGAGCTGAAGCTGGGCCTTTTCCTTTGACTCATCCCCAACAATCCAATAGCCGTGATGCAGGTGCTCCCCCCAGAGGGAGGGATAGTAGGGGCTGATGACGTCGTAGAGCTCGATGATTTTATGTTTATTGTTTGAACGGGGCATTGTGGAAACGCTCCACTCAGGAGCCGTTTCTAGTCTCCGGCCACAGAACGGATTGCCATTCTAATTGTTGGAACGATTGTAAGCAAATGGCGGTGCGGGTGGCCGCGCCTTAATTCCGAAAAACGCCTTTGGGTGCACCATCCTTGCGAGTTTGTTTTTTGCTTCTCCTCCCATCCCGCTGCTCTTGCGGGATGAACGGTGGGGCCTTTCTTTTCTCCCTTTTCTAATTTCCATTTTCTAGTTGGTCGCTTTCGATCTATATCGACCAACCTCCCACACTCAAATGCTGTCCGGATGCACTGCTTCGAGGCCCTTGAATCGGCTGAAATCCGTCACATTCATGGTGAGTATGTGGTCTACAGCGTGCACGTACATTGCCGCCGCTAAACGCGCGTCGTGCACTTGAACTCCCGATACTCCATACTCTACAACAATTCTTCTCCACTCCCGGTAAACGGCTTCGCTGTCCGGCAATAAACTCATTCCGGATTCGATGGTTTGCACTTCGCGTTCGGCATCCGCGGCGGTAAGCCCAAGCCCATTGCGGGCCGCTGGTCGGGTCATCGCGTTCCAGAGCTCCGCGATATTCTGGTGCGTGTAGTGCAGAGTTGAACCCTGGCCCGCTAGTCGGGAAAGAGCTGTGTCCACTATCTTGTGCTGAGGGTCGGAGCGTCGAGTGATGCGCAAGAGAATGTTCGTATCGACGAGACACGAAGCAATCGCCATTTAGTTGTGGTCCTGATAGATCCAGTCGCGCGTAATGTTTTCCGGGAGCGGCGGAATTTTATCTGAAAACTGGGCCAGCGAGTCCAGCCATGCTCGAATTTCTTCCGGAGAGCGCACCGGCGAAGCAGCCGCGTGCTGCCTCAGTTGTTGCGCAAGAAGCTCAACGACATAGTCTTCAACCCGCAAGCCGCGCGATTTGGCTCGGGCAGCCAGTTCATCCGGGATCTTGACTGTCACTTCCATAAAAAAATACTAACACGAATCGGCGCCACCAGGCGCCCAGATACCGCTTTTCTCACTTCAACAGTAGTCTCCCGGCCAATCCCGCAAACCCATCGTGCCACGCATGAGTCATCATTCCCGGCCGCAAACTCTTCCGTGCCTCCGCCAAAATTCCAAACAGCAAACCGTACACCGCGATGAGGATTGCCGATCTCCCGCCCTGGTAAATATGCCCGGCCCCAAACGCCGCCGCAGAGAGCAAGACTCCCGCCGCAACATTGCCAGTCCACGCGATAAATTGTTTCTGAAAATACCCGCGGAAAATTGTCTCTTCGCAAATGCCCGCCGTCATGGACAAAAGAACCCAAAGGAATATTTCCAGGCGAGTTTGCGGCAGCAGGAAGCGAATGGCCTCGCCCCCTCTCGGCGTGTGGAGCGCAACCGCAGCGCATAGCAAAACGACGAGCGCGAGGATCCAGAAGCCAGCAGCGATCGCTGCATCCTTTAGAAAATCTGTAACACTGTTCCATCTTCCGCCAATGACTTCGCGCAGGGAAGAGCCGTGGCGATGGACGCCCCAGGCGATGTAAGCGACGACGGACCATTCCCACAAGATGGTCAAGACATACATAGGCACGCGATGGGCATGCGGGGCGCCGCGCATTCGAGCGGCGCCAAAATAGCCCCAGGCGCTCCAGACAACAATCACGGCAATGAGAAGGGCAGTATGCCACGCGGCGGCGACGGCGGGCCTGGGTGCGGGCAAGTTTGTCTGCGAGATGACGAGCGAATCCGTGGCCAAGATGGCACCTCGGGTGACCGGGTAAGACTGCAGCGGGAGACAAGCACTGCCGTTCGAATACAAAGGGCGAACGTTCCAAAGCTCTGGTACTAATACGTTCCCGCCGCCCCAATGATTTCGCGGTGATGCCGATTCAGAGCTTGCTCTTACAGCATAGCCGGGCTGCAGCTTTGCATAGGGCGGATATTCCTTGAGCGGGGAACTGGGAGTTACCTGTGCGCCGCCTGTACTTGTGGGCAGGCGATTTCCACAGCGTTGTTAAGAGAGGATGGGAGCAGCCCAGCAGACATCTGGCCCGCAGGGGGAATCCTGGCAGTGCCGGGACGGATTCGAATGACAAGAGTTCGATTCCGCTAAGGAGCGGAATAGATCAGCAATTTGACGGTGGGGGCAAGCAAGAATGTCCGAGAGCGGGCAGAGAAAGTCGGGGGAACACGTTCGAATGGGCCTGGAACTGAATGCCATCAAAGAAATCGAAGAGCTAAAGAGCGAAATCGCTGCGGACAACTCCCCTGCTGCGGAACCGCCAAGTGAAAACGATGCCGCCGGAATCTCCCTCCTCGAACTTGCCGAGATTCTCGATCAGCACAAAATGTGGGTCGAATCGGGCGGCGAATCGGGCGTCAAAGCGGATCTCTGCGGAATAAATTTGGCCAAAGCCGACCTGACGGGTGTCAATTTGCAGGGCGCTATTTTGCATCGAATGAACCTTACGGGCGCGGATTTGTCGATGGCCAATTTGAGAGGAGCAAGCCTGGTCCGTTCGAATCTCCAGAATGCCAATTTATTGGGAACGGAATTAAGAGGCGCAAATTTGATGGGCGCCAACCTTTATGGCGCCGAAGGCCTATGGTTCGGCCGGTTGGGCGGAACAAATTTATTCGATGCGGTGCTGCCCGAATCGATTTCCGCGGTGGACAGTTCGAAAGCCATCGGCGACGCGACGAAAATCGCGCGGTGGTTTTATTTCCTCACGCTGGGAGCAAGCCTGTTGTGCTGCACGCTCATCGCCCTGACGAGTGATGTTCGGTTGCTGTTGAATGCGTCCGCGGTACCTGCCCTGCGGCTCGGCAATGTGTTGCCCATGACCGGGCTTTATCTTGGTGGCCCGCTTGTTCTCCTGGCGCTTTCTCTGAGATTTCATTTTCTTCTATTGAGGTTGTGGGGAAGCATCGCTGCGCTACCGGCTGTCTTTCCGGATGGACAAACGCTGGAAAAAGACGGCCCTTGGTATTTGATGGGACTGGTGCGGCGGCACTTCCGGTGGCAGGGCGATACAAAATCGGCGATGACCGCGTTCGAAACAGTTCTTTCGACGGTGCTGGCTTACTGGATCGTACCCGCGACGATGCTCTTCTTCTGGATCCGCTATCTGCCGAAGCAGGATTTTCGCGGAACTCTTCTGCACGTTTTGGTGATTACCCTTTCAGTGGCGACGGCGACTAGCGTTCCGTTTGTGGTTTCGCGAGTGCTGAGGCCGGGCGATATCCGCCTGCCGAAGTCGAAAAATATCATTCGAATGATCCTGGGGACCACGCGCGCGGCGCTGGCGACTGGATGCATTCTTTTTCTTTTCTCCCTCGGCGTGAACCGGGGATTGCCCTTTGACCACGGCACCACGGCGGGAGAATCCCCTGCGGATGTGAGACGCTGGGCTTCGATGGTTTTTCAATCCGTGGGCTACCGTCCGTACGCGGAAGTGACAGAAGCGTCTTTGTCCACGCCTCCGCCTCAGGGTGAAGCCTGGACTGATGAGACCGTCGAAGGAATCGCGGGCGCGCGTCTAAATCAGATGAATCTGCGGTTCGCACGCGGCTACCGGGCTTTTCTGGTCAATGCAAAACTCTGGCGCGCAAATCTGGAGGGAGCCTACCTCTCCGAAGCCGATTTGCGAAGCGCGAATTTGCGAGAAGCTTTGCTGCGATCTGCAATTCTCGATCGCGCCCAGGTGGCGCACGCGGTTTTGGTCTCCGCCAACGCGACCGGCGCAAATTTTTCCGCGGCTGACATGCGATTTGTGGATTTGTCCTACGGGACGTTTGAAAATGCCGTGCTTTCGAACGCTAGAATTTCCGGCGCCTCGCTCTATGCTGTAAATTTAAGGAATGCCCAACTCCTTCGAACGGACCTTTCGCGCACGGACATGCGCGACACAAAATTGGAACACTCGGTGCTGTCCTTTGCAAACCTGGAGCAAACGGATTTGTCCTCAGCCCGGCTCGGGGAAGCGAATCTCACCGGCGCGATTCTGAAAGGCGCGATCCTCCTTGACGCCGATTTGAAGAAAGCGGATTTGCGAGGGGCTTTTCTGACGGGCGCGATTTTGCGAGGAGTGGAATTGGATGGCGCGAACCTGGCGGGTGCGGACTTGCGGGGAGCTTCCGGAATCACGGCGCTGCAGGTTTGTTCCGCTCTGCATGGGCGCTCGGCATTGATGGATGCTGATCTGGCAGCGGAAGTCCAACAGCGCTGCGCAGCTTCGCAGTAGATTGGCAGCCGCCCAACTCTGAAAATTGAAATTAGAAAATGGGAATTGGAAAAAGGGCAAGAGAAAGGCCCCACCCTTGCAAGAAGCAAACCCGCAAGGGTAGGCCACCCAAAGGCCATTTTCGAAATTAAGGGGCGGCCACCCGCCGAGCTTTTCGACCACGCGGTAGTGGGAAATGGTCTGCCCAATGAGGGAGGAGTCCGGCATTTGGCGGACATGTTAGGTTGGGGGCAGAAACAAGTAAACGAAGAGAGTTAGAGAGAGGCATTTCCTCTCCTGATGGCAGCACGCTTGGTGTAGTTTGAGGTATTCGGCCTTTGCTTCCTTCAAGATTGGAATGTCGGCGTCGGCGTCTTTCCATAGAGCGAAAAAATCCTGATAGGCGGAGCGAGCCTTTGCCATATCGCCGGTGAGGGCGTAGGAGCGAGCGAGGCCGAGGTGCGCCAAGGCAGCCCGCGAGGAATTGCCCACGAGGCCGCGATGGTCCAAAAGTTTCTGGAACTCCGCAGCCGCTTCGTTGCCTTGGTGCAAAAGCAAGTATGCCAGCCCACGCAAATAGACAGCGTATAGACTTCCTTCTCGAATCATCTCGAGTGGCGACGTAGCGTTAAGAAATTCGATGGCTCTGGTGGGATTGTTACGGTTGATTTCAATCGCCGCGCGGATAGTGGGCAGCCAGTAACCTTGGATCAGTGTGTGCAACGGGAAGCGTTTCGCCAGATCGTCGGCCAGTGTCTGCGCGCCCGTAGAGTCCCCGGCACGGGCGAGACCCAGAGCTGCTGGAATCTGGACCTCGCGGCTCGCAGATCCAGCCAGGGCGGCTTTGGCGTCCTCGCGGGCCCGAGCGCAATTACCATAATCCGCTTCCACCCAGGCGGCACCAACTTCGTAGTACGCGGCGGCTTCCACCTTATTGTTTCGCCGCGCCGATTCGATCGCCTGCCGCAACAATTCCCGCGCTTTGCGATCACGTACTGACTCCCCAGGCCCGCGATTGCACCGCTCAGGTACGCCTTACTCGCGTCGCGCTGGCAAAGGTCGCGTGCAAGCTCCGGCGTGAGCCATTCACTGGGCGAACGTCCCATTAATTTCAATGTGTCCTGCACCTTCTGACCCGAAAGGACATTGAAAAAAGGCGACTGCTCGAGTTGCACAGCGAGGCCTTGCTTCAGGGTGTCGTCAAAGACGGCGTCCCCGGTCGTATTGTTGAAGTCCGCGAGCCCAATGGTGTCTTTGTCCGTTAGAGCGTGCATGCGGCGGGCGCGCAACGAAAAAAATGAGGCTGCGCCCAGCGCAAGAACAACTGTCGCCCCAGTTATGATCGCCGTGCGTCTCTTCCACCAAGGAGTGCGGCGGACATCAGTTACTGCAACCTTTGTTTTTGCAGTGTCTGTATCGCGCTTCAGTCGTTGCAAGTCAGTGCGAATGTCCGAAGCGTGTTGGTAGCGGAGATGGCGGTCCTTCTCCAGCGCCTTGTTGATGATTTCTTCGAGTTTTGGAGGAATTTCGGGGTTGATCCGCACCGGAGACACGGGCGGGCGTTCGAGAATGGCGTGGAAGATCACGCCCGAGGTGTCACCTCGGAACGGTAGTTGCCCGGTGGCCATTTGATACAGCACGGCACCGAAGGAAAACAAGTCCGTTCGCGCATCCAAGTCCTTGGCTTTCACCTGTTCTGGCGACATGTAGGCGACGGTGCCGAGAGCAGTACCGGGGCTGGTGAGGTGCTCCTCTACATCAAGAGTTGCGGCGGTCGGTTCTGTTCTCGTTACCGGTTTGGAAGAGAGTTTTGGCCAAGCCGAAGTCGAGGATTTTGGCGTGACCGCGATCAGTGACAAAAACGTTGGCGGGCTTGATGTCGCGGTGGACTATTCCTTTGGCGTGCGCCGCGTCGAGTGCGTCGGCAATGTCGATACCAAGAGAGAGAAGGGTTTCCAGTTCCATGGGAAGCCCGGCGATGCGGTGCTTCAAGGTCTGCCCCTCGAGAAATTCCATGGCGATGAACGCTTGCCAGTGCTGGTCGTCGATTTCGTAAATGGTGCAGATGTTGGGGTGATTCCAGAGCGGAAGCAGCCTGGGCTTCGCGCTGAAAGCGGCTGAGGGCTTGCGGATCCTTGGCTACCGCCTCAGGCAGGAATTTTAGGGCCACAAAGCGGCCGAGCTTGACGTCCTCGGCTTTGTAAACGACGCCCATGCCGCCTCCACCAAGCTTTTCAACGACGCGGTAGTGGGAAATGGTCTGCCCGATGAGGGAAGAGGAGTCCGCCATTTGGCGAAGATGTTAGGTTGAGGGTCACGGTAAGTCAACGAAGAGAGTCAGAAGGGACTTCGGTCTTTCAGGCTCGACTATTTCTTACGCTAGCGGGAATCCGGAGGCTATTATGGAGGGGTTTGCGGATACGCTTAATGGTCTTCGATAGTTCTCGGGGGGATGCAAACGATGCCTTTGGAAATAACGCAGCGTGAGATGAAAGGGGTCTACCTTTTGGCGCTTAAAGGGCGACTTGTGCTCGGAGATGAGAGCAGCGGGTTGCTTACAGCGGTCGACAATCTGCTGGCATCCGGCGCCACGCGGATGGTCATTAATTTGGAGCAAGTCAACTATGTTGACAGCGCGGGCCTCGGCGCACTTATCGAAATGCATCGGAAGACAAAAGCCAAAGGCGGAGGGCTGAAGCTTTGTCATTTGCGCCCGAACTTGAAGCAAGCGTTGCAAATGGCCAAGCTGCTGCCAATCTTCGAGACGTGTGCGAGTGAAACGGCGGCGGTTGCAAGTTTCTGAGGACGGCGGGCGGGCGGTGAATTCCAGAAGATGCCACGATGGTCATTCAGGGAAATTCATTTTTTTTACGAGGGCCTGGAAATCCGGGTCGGAATGCAAGGGTGCGAGGATCGGATCGGACTTAATCAACACGATCCCTCCCTCGTGATCCGCGAAAGACTTTTGGAGTGAGCGCACGGCTTCGGTCTTCCTGCCCAAGAGAGTCAATAGCCTCGCGGCCTCGTAAGGATGCTCGCCGGCACGCGAATCCTTTACGACGTGATCGAGCAAATCCTGCAGGAAGCCCTGGTAGCCGGAGACTCGATAGGTTTCCCCCAGAGTAGCCGCCAGTGCTGGGTTTCCACGAATCGTTATTACGGCTTGCCATTCCGCAACGGACTGGGGATACGCCTTCTTTCGTGCGTAAGCATAGGCCAAGTCTAGGCGAACCAAATCAATGTTGGGGTCCATTTGCACGGTCTTTTTGTACTGTTCGATGGCCTCATCGTACCTTCTGGAAAAAAGCAATGCGGCGCCCACGGACCCGCTGATGATCGGAGAGAGAGGGTCGAGTTCCTGGGCGCGCTTGGTTTCCGCGATGGCCTCGTCAAACCGTCCCACACTATAGAGACACTCGGCGTACCATTGGTGAGCGGTGGGGTAGTTAGGGTTCGCCGCAATGGCGCGGCGGAATTCCTGGTCGGCTTTGATGAAATCCCACTCGTAATAGAGGTAAGTATCGGCGAGGGTGGTGTGCGCCTCAGCCAAAGAATCATCGAGTTCCAAGGCTTTCAAGGCCGCTGCTTTTGCCTTGGGCCGGGCTTCATTTCCGGTCAGGCCCAGCCATCCGCCATCTCCGACAGCGTAGGAATCTGCTACTCCCGCGTAGGCGAGCGCGTAGCCAGGATCTTTTTCGATGGCTTGTTGGAAATAGGCGAGTCCTTGTTTCACGCCTTCGGAGGTTCGCTTGTTCCAGAAGTAGCGGCCGCGGAGATAGAGCTGATAAGCCTCCACGTTTTTGGTATCGCGCTTTGCCAGCTTTTGTTGCTCCGCGCCTGTCAATTCGACCTTGAGATGATCGGCGATGGCCCTTGAAATTTGATCCTGGATGCCGAGGATGTCCGAAAGCTTCTGGGAATACTGATCGCCCCAAAGCTGCGAATCTTTGCTGACATCCATGAGTTCGGCGCTGACGATGAAGGAATCGCCACGGCGGGTCACCCTCCCGGTTACCACGGCGCGGACATTTAGATCGTGCCCGATTTTCTCCGGAGTGTTGGCCTGGCCCTTGTAGCGAAAAACGGTGCTGCGAGGGACGACGCGCAGCTTGGAGACCCTGGAAAGGTTGTTGATGAGCGTTTCGGTGATCCCATCACTGAGGTATTCCGTGTCCTGGTCTCCTCCGGCATTTGCAAATGGCAGGACTGCCACAGAGTTAATCGATCCACCTGGAGAGGGAGCGCCCGAATGAAGCAGCCAGTAGCCAACCACGGAGATGATGGCGATGATCCCCGCCAGCGCTAGAAGCAGCTTCTTCTTGTGGCGCTTTGCCAGGCCGACCGCCAGAACCGTGTCAGAACTGTGTTCCGGTTGCGTCTGCCGCGCCGACTCTTGCGAGTCCGGTGTCGCGTCGAGGCTTACTCTTGCCGAGCGGCTCGAATCCGTGTCGCGCTTCAAGCGAGCCAGATCGGTCCGCAGATCCGCCGCGCTTTGGTATCGAAGAGTGCGGTCTTTTTCGAGGGACTTACTGATAATGCGATCGAGTTCGGCGGGGACGTCGGGATTGAGCCTTACTGGAGGAGCGGGAGCACGCGAGAGGATGGCTTCAAAGATCACCGCGGAAGTGTCGCCGCGGAAGGGGATCGTGCCAGTCGCCATTTCGTACAGGACCGCGCCAAAGGAATAAAGATCGGTGCGTGCATCCAGTTCTTTTCCCCGGGCCTGCTCGGGAGACATGTAGGCAACGGTACCGAGCGCCGTGCCGGGGCTGGTGAGGTGCATGTCATCCAGAGTAGCCCCGGCGATTGCGCCGGGAGACTGGCTCGCAGAATTGTTGGCGGGCGTGACCTTGGCAAGGCCAAAGTCGAGAATCTTGGCATGGCCACGTTTGGTGACAAAGATGTTGGCGGGCTTAATATCGCGATGGACGATGCCCTGGGCATGAGCGGCATCGAGAGCGTCAGCGATTTCAATGGCCAGAGCGAGATTTTTTTCTATTTCCAGAGGCTGGCTGTTGATCAGGTGCTTGAGGGTGAGGCCATCGAGGAATTCCATGGCGATAAAAGCTTTGCCTTCATGGTCGCCGATGTCGTAGATCGTGCAAATGTTGGGGTGGTTCAGGGCGGAAGCGGCCTGGGCTTCGCGCTGGAAGCGAGTCAGGGCTTGAGCGTCGCGCATGAGGTCATCAGGAAGGAACTTGAGCGCGACGAATCGGTGTAGGCGCGTGTCTTCCGCCTTGTAGACGACGCCCATGCCTCCGCCGCCGAGTTTTTCGACGATGCGGTAGTGTGAGATGGTTTGCCCGAACAGGGAAGAGGGGTCCGTCATCAGGTGGACATGTTAGGTGCCGGGCGGAAACAAGTCAACGAAGAGAAAGAGCAGTGTTTGCGGGCTGCTGGAGTGGTTGTAGCACAACCCCATCGAGACGCCACATTGTGCTCGCAGAATTCAAGAGTCAGCTAATCGAATAGCTTTTATTGGACGCCGGCGGCGGCTGCGAATGCACCTTGTTGTTCGTTCTGTTCGGTCGGCAACACTTCCGCCTTGCTTGCGGCGGGGGCTGTTTGCGTTGGATACGTCGCATAGAGCGCCATGCCAGTCAGCAACGTGCCGGCGAATAGATTGCCGAGGGTGACGGGGAGCAGGTTCCAAAGAAGTGCTTGCGCGATCGAGATGGGTGCGCCGAGCATCATGCCTGAGGGGATGAGGAACATGTTGACCACGGAATGCTCGAAACCGAGCGCGAAGAAAGTCATGATGGGAAGCCACATGGCAGCAATTTTTCCAACAGTAGACTTCGAAGACATCGCCAACACCGCGCCGATGGTCACCATCCAGTTACAGAGAACAGCCTTTACTAGCGCGGTGCCCCAGCCACTCGGGCCTAGCGCCATATAGGCCAGCGTTTTTTTCTGCGCGGCCTGCTTTAGAAGATCCGCGACTGCACCGCCATTGCCAGTGCGCCAGTTGGTGATCGCCAAATAAAAAAGTCCCGCGTAGAGCAAGCTGCCGATTAGGTTGCCAAGGTAGACCCAGGCCAAATTGCGCAACAACTTTGTCATGCGAACCTTGCCAGCCATGACTCCGGCGGGCAAGAGCGCAAAGTTGCCGGTGACCAGCTCCAGCCCGAGAAGCACCAGGATCACGAAACCGACCGGGAAGAGAATTGCGCCGACGATAGGAGGGAGTCCTTGCGACAGGACGACAAAGACAAGGGAGGTGGCGTACCCGAGAAAAGCACCCGCGAGGATACCTCGAATCAACATGTCGCGGATGGAAAGTTCGGACTTTTTTTTCGCCAATTCCACTGCTTCTTGCAGAAGCTCCATTGGACGTACGTAATCAGCCATTGTAATTCCTCCTCTGAGAAACTCTCGGCAGTCCTCGATCAAATAGAAATCAGCAAATTCCGCGAGCCACCGCAGGGCGCAATTATGCTTGCGGTTGAATCAGAACCGGGCCGGGACCTGGCGGAAACGCGCGCGGGAAGCGCCACGAAGCCAATCCTGCGGTCGCAGCGGCCGTGAACAGAGGGTCGCTGAGGGCCACATGCTTCCTGGCTTCGACCTCGAGGCGATACGATTGGATGACGCTGGCGACGACGTCCGGCAGCGATTCATCGCAAGGGACGGTTTCCAGAATCTCTTGGCCCGCGATGGCGTGAGGGCCGGTCCGCCCGCCAGTGTAAATCGCCACGGCGTCCACAATTTTTCCGTCAATTTTTGCTTTGAAACCGCGAAGACCGACGTCGGCGGCTTGATGATTGCCGCAGCCCGCCGGGCAGCCGGACCAGTGAATCGTAAGGGGATTTGCGCCGGAGCCCATTTTATTGTGGAGCGCCTGGGAGAGCGCTACGGCGCGGCTCTTGGTTTCGATGAGGGCGAGGTTGCAATAATCCGTGCCGACGCAGGCGACCAACCCGCGCATAAAAGGGGAAGGGCGAGGCGAAAGCTGTTTGAGCAGATGTTCTGCGAGAAGAGCGGCAACGCGTTCCTGAGGAACATTCGGAATAATTGCGTTTTGTCCGGTGGTGAGGCGGATCTCGCCGTTGCCATAGAAATCAGCCAGACGTGCGATTTCGTCCAAGTGGTCCGGGTTGACTCTGCCGGTAGGAATGCAGAGGCCTACGGCTACAAGCTCCGGCTGTTTTTGTGAACTTGCTCCGAGATGGTCGGCATGGGCGGAACCGCGCATGTCGCGGCCTTGGAAGGCATGCTCGCGGCCGAGGCGCGCGACAAGCTCAGAGCGCAAACGGCGAAGGCCCCATTCCTCGACCAGAAAAGCGAAACGGCACTTGGAGCGGGCTTCGCGCGGGCCGTGATCGCGATAAATCTTGATCAGTTCCAAAACTACAGCGGCCGCCTGGAACGGTTCGACAAAAACATTCAGCGGCGAAGCAACGGTGAATCCTCCGGAGCCCATCTTGCCGCCTACAAGTACGTTGAAGCCGAGCCTTCCCGCTTTTTGCGCCGGAATGAGCGCGATATCCTGCGATTCACTGTGCGTGCAGTTTTCGGTGCAGCCCGTTACGACGATATTGAATTTTCGCGGCAGATTGGTGAACTCCGGGTTGCCATCGCTGCCGACAATGATGCGATCCAGTTCCTGGACGACCGGAGAGGCGTCAAACAATTCATGAGGCGCCAAGCCGGCCATGGAGCAGCCGTTGATGTTGCGAACGTTGTCGATGCCAGTTTGCAGAGAGCCAAGGTCCACGCCCCGGAGCTTTTCCCAGATTTCCGGCACAGTGTCGAGCGTGAAGCCGCGAAGCTCAATCTGCTGGCGGGTGGTGATATCGAGGACGCTGTTGCCGAGCCTCCGCGAGAGCTCTGCGATCGTGCGCAATTGGCTGCTCTTGGCAAAACCATTCGGCATGCGGATGCGCATCATGAATTTGCCGGGAGTAGGCCTGCGGAAGAACACACCGACCCACTTCAACAATTCCTTTTCTGCGGGAGTGAGGGCCGCAGCGCCTCGCTCGATAATCTGTGGGAGGTGCGCCAAGATGCGCAGGCCATCGCCGTTCATGGAGGCTTTATAGCCTTCGACCGCGTTCGTGCCCCCAGGGACGCTTGGGGAATTTTGGTGTTCCCCCGTGGCGGAAACCTGTTGCGTGGCAGGATTCACGCGCGCCCTCCGGGGCCCCGGCGAACGATTTGCATGAGTACCGCCAGCAGAGGCAGTCTCGCTCGAAAAGCCATCTTGACGAGGACCAAACTTAGGATGAAATAAACGAGCACTGGCCAAGATGGCGAGCTGATCAAACCACTCGCGATAAGCATCGCCGGGATAGTGTCACTTTCCGGATGGCAGAGGCCAACGCAAAATTTGGCTCGCATCTATCAAAAATCCGAGGATTGCCCGCAGTTTTTATCCATTTCGGGCTACGGGGCGTGTAGCGGGGGGTTGTAATTCGAACGGGGGAGGTGGCAGCGGTGTCTGGATAGATGAAGGCGCAAGATGCGCCTTCCAAGGAGATCTGCCACCATGAAGAAGATGAAATTCGCTTTTGTCTTGCTTGCCGCAATTCTAGTGAGCTACGAAGGGGCGAACGCGCAAAAGGTTTCTCCCAAGTCTGCGCCGGCGATCACTATTCCGGATTTGTCGAAGCTCAACATCGATAAAATATTGCAACAGGTACAGACGACCAGTGTTCAGCCGAGCGCCCAAGAAGCAACACTTTTGCAGGTCGTGGCTGAATTTCTGCAACTGCGGCCCGGGCAAGTGGGCCAGCTAGAGCACCTGCTACAGGCGCGCCAGGCGGCGCTTGTGCCCCTATTCCAAACTGCGCAAGGGCTGACGCAACAGCTGGGAGTGCTGCTGAATTCCGGAGGAAATCCGGCTCAAGTGGGAATTCTAGTGATCCAGATTCACGCGTTGCAGCAGCAGGCGGCGCAAACACAACAGGCGTTCCTCGGGCAATTCGTGGCCAGCCTTGACCCGGAGCAGTTGCAAAAGCTTCAGGCGGTGCAGATCGCAGCGCAACTGCAACCGATTCTTCCGGCGTTCCAACCCATTTTTCTCTTTTGATGGCAAGATGTGCCAGCGACCGGGTGTGGGCGGCGGGGCCGCCCACACTGTGCCGCCAGCGTCATGGGGGCGTTCGAATGGAGGGCTTCCAGCAAGCACTCGGCGTGTTATTTTCTGAACGGGCAAACGGTCGGCGGTGTCTATATGTAGAGAGGCAAGTACGGCGTGACAGGGGCATTCGTGAATGCGCTGATCTTGAAAGCCGAGGCGCCTGAAACGGAGGCGGGATTTGGCGAGCGCATCGCTGAGAACCAGCGGCGCGTTTTTCAGATTGCTTACAGCGTCCTTGGAAACTCCGCCGACGCGGAAGATGTTGCCCAGGAAGCGTTCTTGCGCGCTTATCAGAAGTATGCTTCTCTGCGCGAAGCCGAAAAATTTCGAGCGTGGGTGAACCGCATCGTATTCCGGCTGGCCCTGAACCGCCGGAGGGGCCATCTGCGGCGGCTGACACGAGATACCGCGTGGCAATTCACAGAAGCCCCGGCGATGATTGACGGAGCGAAAGACGCGGAGCAACGTGTGATGCTGGAGCGCTTGCGAAAGCAAATTGAACTGTTGCCGGAGAAATTGCGAAGCGTCTTGCAACTCTCGCTGGTGGAAGAGATGGAAGCCGCAGACGTTGGAGCGGTGCTGGGGATTCCTGCAGGGACGGTAAGGTCGAGAGTGCACACGGCCCGAAAACTTTTGTTGGAAGCGATGAAATGAAGAACGAGTGCGAAAAATGGAAAGACCAGCTCCTGGAAACGGCGCTGACAGGAACAGCGTCTGCGGATTTCGAGACGCATCTGCGTAGCTGCACAATTTGTTCGAAGGAGTTGGATGCTGCTCGGGCACGCAAGGCGCGGCTAGACGAGCTTCTGCCGCTCGCGGCGCGAGGAGCGGAGCCGCCAGTGGATTTCAGGGCGCGGGTGCTTGCTGCATCGGAGGCGGTCAGAGAAGGAAGCAGGGCGCGGCGCTGGCGGCTATGGACTCTGGCGGGAGCCACGGCGGCAATTGTGGTGCTGATGATTGGCGTGACGATTTACCGGAGGACCGCGCCAGCATTTCCGAAAGAGGAACTGGCCATGGCGCAGAAACTGGCGGAATGGCGAGCCCCCAGCGACGGCCTGCTACGGACTCCTGGGCAGGAGATGTTGCGGACGATGCCGCGGCTCGGTAAGTCGTATTTGAATGTCCCCGTGAAGAAGGATGAGGAGGAGTGAGATGAGGGCTAGAATTTTCTGCATTTGCGCGATATTTCTTTTCGGGGCGAGTGTGGTCCGCGCGCAACAGCCCGATCAGGATCCGATCGGGCAGAGCTTTTTTGCGCCGGAACTCGTGATCCAGCACCAGGAAGCGATCGGGTTGAGCGCCGAGCAGAGAGACTATTTCAAGTCGGAAATCCGCCAGGCGCAACTGAAATTCACGGAATTGCAATGGAAGCTACAGGATGAAATGGAAAAGCTCGTTACGCTGGTGAAGCAGCCACGCGTCGAGGAGCAACAGGTTCTCGCGCAGCTAGAAAAAGTGCTGGCCGCGGAGCGCGAAGTGAAAAGGGAGCAGGTAACGCTGCTGGTGCGAATCAAAAACAAATTGACTCCGGAGCAGCAAGGAAAATTGCTCGAGCTGCGAAGTAAAACGGCGACCAAATAGGAAAGGGAAGCGAGTCGCGGCGGTGCGGAGCAACTGAACTGCTGGATCAGTCCAGTTTGTGGAGGTAGTCGTAATTCACTTTAATGGCTTCGATGGCGGGCATGCTGGTGAATGGGGGCTCCTGCTCCACGTAGAACCACTCGACTTCCGATTTTTTTGCGGCGGCAAAAATGGGCCGGTAGTCAATGTGACCGCGCCCGAGTTCGGCAGGTTTCGGACGAGAGCTCTCGTCGAGGCCCACGCTCGGAGTTGCGGTGGGCTGGAAGTCCTTGATGTGCAGTAGGCGGTAGCGGTTTGGATATTTTGCGATATAAGCGGCAGGGTCGTGGCCGGCTGCGACCATCCACCCGCAGTCGAGTTCGAACTTCACCAAGCCCGGATCAGTGTCGCGGAGCAACTCGTCGTAGCCGATCCCGCCAGGAAACGGTTTGAACTCAAAATTGTGATTGTGATATCCGAATTGCAAGCCGGCTTTTTTTGCTTGCTCGCCCATCTCGTTGCAGCGTTGTGCCATGGGCTTGTAGTCGTCCAATGTCAAGGCAGCTATCTGCGCCATGAACGCTTTCAAATCGAACTTAGCGGAACTTGGCGGCTTCGGCAAAGTGACGGAAGAGATGACGTACTTAGCGCCGAGTTCGGTGGCGAGGGGCACGGCCTCTTCCATTCCACCCATGCCGATATGCACGCTGCGGCAATGGAGTCCCGCTGCTTGCAGCGAACTCTTGATTTCGGCGGGCTTCTTGCCAAAGACCCCGGCTAGTTCGACTTCGCGGTATCCGATCGCGGCAATTTGGCGCAGAGTGCCGTCGTAATCCTTTTCGAGTTGCGCGCTAACGGTGTAGAGCTGAAGTCCTATGGGCTTTCCAAGCGGGTTCGCAAAAAGACGTGAGGTGTGGCCGAGAGCGAAGGAACTCGCGGCTAGCGCGCTGCCGGTACGGATCAGAAATTCTCGTCGCGATGAATTCATTGCTGACTCCTGATTTTCGAACGCACCGGTCTAAAGACCCGCCACTACAAGGGCAAATGAAGATCAGGCTTCTTCGCCGAAGCGCTTGATGTCTTCGGGGCCTTCCTTGAGGGGGCCCATGTTGCGGCCCTGGACGAGCTCGCGGATTTGCTCGACGATGTCGGGATTGGCGAGCGTGGTAATGTCGCCGGTGTCCATGTGATTGGAGATGGCGGCAAGCACGCGCCGCATGATTTTTCCGGAGCGTGTCTTGGGCATGTCCGGAACGATGTGGACGGACTTGGGGCGGGCGATTTTGCCGATCATGGTTTCAATGGTGGAGACGACTTTGTCTTGTATGGCTTTGGTGGTCGGAACGCCGGGCTTGAGTGAGATGTAGACGACGGGGACGCGGCCCTTGACTTCGTCGACTTCGGGGACGACGGCGGCTTCGGCGACTTCGCCAATAGTGAGGCAGGCGGATTCAACTTCCTTGGTGCCGAGGCGGTGGCCGGCGACGTTGATGACGTCATCGACGCGGCCGAGGATGCGGAAGTAACCGTCGGCAGGCAGCATGGCGCCGTCAGCGGCGTAGTAGGGCCAGTCGCGCCAGTCTTTACTCTTGGGGTTCTTGTTGTATTTTTTGTAATACTGACTGACGAAGCGTTGCGGGTCGCCCCAAATCGTTTGCATGATGCCGGGCCAGGGATTGCGGATGCAAATGTTTCCGGCTCGTCCGGAGCCGGCTTTCAGCTCTTGGCGGTTTTCGTCCCAGATTACGGGATAAATTCCGAGCGCGCCGGGGCCGGCGCTGCCGGGCTTCATCGGATCGAGAGCAGGCTTGGTGGTGCAAAGGAAGCCGCCGGTTTCGGTTTGCCACCAGGTGTCGACGATGACCGCTTGCCCCTTGCCAACGATGTTGTAGTACCACTTCCAAACTTCCGGCTCGATGGGCTCGCCGACCGTGGTCATGTGTTTGAATTTGTAGTTGTAGATTTTTGGCTCGTGGAAACCGGCTTTGCGCAACATGCGGATCGCGGTGGGCGAAGTGTGGAAAATGTTGACGCCCAGGCGTTCGGCGATGCGCCAGGGGCGGCCGGCGTCGGGGAATTGCGGGACGCCTTCGTAGAGCACGCTGGTGGCGGCGAGCGCCATCGGGCCGTAGACGATATAGGAGTGGCCAGTGATCCAGCCGATGTCGGCCATGCACCAGTAGACATCCTCGGGATGAATGTCCTGGTAATACTTCGCCGTGCCGGTCACGTAGGCGAGATAGCCGCCGGTGCGATGCTGGCAGCCTTTCGGCTTGCCGGTGGTGCCGCTGGTATACATCAGGAAGAGCGGTGCTTCGGCGTCCTGCGAGACAGGCTCGACAATCTGGTTGCGATAATCTTTCAGGACATCATCCACGAAATAATCGCGGCCCATGATCATGGGGGTCTCGGAAGAATATTTTGCAGGATACCGCTTCCAGATGAGAACCTTCTCGATCGCTTGCCCTTCTTTGGTGGCGGTGTGTACAGCAATGTCCGCGCTGGCCTTGTGGTCCACCCACTTGCCGTTACGGCTGTAGCCGTCGGCGTATATCAGCACGCGGCTGCCGGAATCGGCGGCGCGCAAGCCGCAGGCTTCGCCGCTGAAACCGCCAAAGACGACGGAGTGGACTACGCCGAGGCGCGCGCAGGCCAACATGGTGATGGGCAACTCCGGAATCATCGGCATGTGAATGGTGACGCGGTCGCCGTTTTTCAATCCGGCGAAATCACGAAGCATGGCGGCAACTTCGTTTACGCGCTTGTAGAGCTCCAGGTAGGTGATGACCGTGGTTGCTTCGGTTTCCTGCTCGGGAACGAAAATCAGCGCGGCCTTGTTTTTGTATTTGGCGAGATGGCGGTCAACGCAGTTGTAGCAAACGTTGAGTTTGCCGCCCACGAACCATTTCCAGAAGGGCGGCTTGCTGGTGTCCAGCGTCTTGCGCCAGGGCTTGTCCCAATCGAGCAGGGAAGCGTAATGGTCGAAACACTCCGGAAAATGCTTTTCGCTGAATTTTCTGACGAAAGCCGGATCGGCAAGATTGGCCTGGGCGATGAATTCTTTGGAAGGGCGGTAATACACTTCTTCCTTCCAGTGGACGGCGATCTGGGCTTCGGTGAGCTTTTGCTTGCCTTTGGATGCTTTCGCAGCTAGTTTCGGTCGGACGGTGGCCACGGCGGCAACTCCCCTTCGAAGAATAGATTCGATTGTTACGCAACAACGAGGAAGACAGTGACGCGGGCAAGCTGATATCCCATCGGGAATGAGCTTGCCCGCAAAAATGATGCTCCCGCAGGGGCGCGGGAGTCAATCCGCGCAGCTGCGCTATTTCATGCCGCCGACTTCGTCCCAGATCTTGTGCCCGTGCGTTTCCTTTAGCAGGAGGCCGCCGACGACAAAGGTCATCGAGGCGACAATCATGGGGTAGTAGAGGCCGGCAAGAATGTTGCCGGTTGCCGCGCAGCTCCATAATCCGATGAGCGGCAGAAGGCCGCCAAAAACGCCGTTACCGATGTGGTAGGGAAGCGAAAGAGATGTATAGCGAATCTTCGCCGGGAAAGCCTCCACAAGATATGCTGCGATGGGACCGTAGACCATGCAGACGTAAATCACCTGGATGAAGACCAGAAAAACAAGCATAGGCACATTTGGGTTGGGAGCTTCTTTCGCGGGGACTAGCGCGTTGGTAACGGGGTCGGTGGTCATGGCCGTCAAAGTGGTGGCGCCGGTGACTTTGTTTTTTGCAGATTTTACGGTGACAACGTTGTTACCCGCGGCGCTCTGCATTGCCTTGTAGATGGGGATGTAGGTAACGACGGCGAGCAGACATGCACCCAGCATGAGCCACTTGCGGCCGATCCTGTCCGAGATTGCGCCAAAAACCGTGAAGAATGGCATGGCGCAAAGCAGAGCGATGGCAATGATGATGTTGGCGGTCTTGGTGTTCACCTTAAGGATCGTCTGCAAGTAGAAGAGGGCATAAAACTGGCCGGTGTACCAAACGACGCCTTGGCCTGCTGTGGCCCCGAAGAGGGAGATGAGCACGCGCTTGAGGTTTTCCCACTTCCCGAATGCATCCTTCAGAGGCTGAGCGGAGGTCATGCCCGCGCTCTTGATAGAGGCGAAGATCGGCGATTCCTTCATCTTCAATCGGATGTAAAGCGAGATCGAGACCAGGATGATGGAGATCAGGAAAGGAAGGCGCCAGCCCCACGCGCTGAAAGCCTCCTTGCTCAGGGACTGCTGAGTGAGGAGGATCACGATGAGCGAGACGAAAAGACCCAGAGTCGCGGTGATCTGAATAAAGCTGGTGTAGAACCCACGCTTGTTATCGGGAACATGCTCGGCGACATAGACCGCCGCGCCGCCGTACTCACCACCAAGGGCCAAGCCCTGCAAGACGCGGATGAGAATCAGCGTGATCGGGGAGAGCCAGCCGGCAGTGCTGTAGACAGGCAGAAGACCAATCAGAAAAGTTGCGCCTCCCATAATGGTTAGCGTTACGAGAAAGGCGTATTTCCTTCCAACCAAGTCGCCGATGCGCCCGAAGAAAAGCGCTCCGAATGGACGCACCAGGAAGCCCACGGCGAATGTCGCCAGGTAGGCCACGTAGGCGAACGTATCGTTTCCGGGGGGATAGAACTTGAGCGCGAGGACGGCCGCCAGACTGCCGAAGATGTAAAAGTCGTACCACTCGATCATGGTCCCGACACTGGAGGCCATAATGACTTTCCAGATGCTGTATTCCGCGGTACCGCCCATCGGGATTGCGTCTGCACGGCTGGCCATGCTTCCTCCTGTGAAGTCCGACCTTCTTGCGACAGCGTGACGCTGGCTGATCGCTCTATTGAGCGAGGCCCGCGGCACACCTCCCCTGACGTCTTTTTTCCTTCCTTTGAATCCCCCCTGTGACTCGCCATTGGGGTGCGAGCCAAGTCTTCAGTGGTGGAAGGGCTTTAGAATGCCCCGTTAATATACGGGTCGGCGTTCGTTGTCAAGAAATGACTTAACGCCACTTGGGTGCGCAGAGCCAGACTCGGGTGTGGACTCATTGGAGTCCCAACCGCATTCGTGGTAAAACTTTCCGTTTGAACTTGCACAACGCTATCTTCCTCTTTTTCGCCGGCGCCCTAGGCGGCGGGATCAACGCGGTCGCCGGCGGCGGGAGCTTCGTTGCTTTCCCCGCACTCTTGTTCACTGGTGTCCCGCCCATCCCCGCCAACGCCACCAACACTCTTGCCCTCTGGGTGGGCACCACGGCGAGCAGCGGCGCCTATCCGCAAAAGTTGAACATCCCTAGCCGCGTAATGATCCCTCTCGTCCTGACCAGCATCATTGGTGGCCTGGCCGGCGCCTTTCTCCTGATCAAGACTCCCGCGCAAACTTTCCTGCATGTCCTCCCGTGGCTCATGCTCGGCGCTACTTTGCTTTTCGCCTTCGGCAAGCACCTGACCGGGCGCATTTCCGCCGGCATCTCGCATGACGCCACCAACGCCGCCGTCGCGGGAGCCTCCATCTTCGAACTCCTCGTCGCCGTCTACGGCGGCTATTTCGGCGGAGGCATCGGCATCATGAACCTGGCGATGCTCTCCGCGCTGGGCATGACCGAAATTCACGCCATGAACAAGCTCAAAGTCATTCTCGGCGGAGTGATCAACGGCGTCGCCACCGTGACATTCATCGTGACCCGCGCCATCGTCTGGCCTCAGGCCATCGTCATGAGCGTGGGTTCCTTGGTTGGCGGCTACTCCAGCGCGCACTTTGCGCAAAAGCTCCCGCAAGCGTGGGTGAAGTCCTTCGTGATCTTGGTCGGCACGGCCATGACCATCTATTTTTTCGTTCGCGGTTATCGCTAGACTATTCGGTCAAAGCTGTGCCTCGCACTTCGCCCGATTTTTCTTTCACGCCCAACGGCTTTTGATATAGTGCCCGCTATATGTCCACTCTTGGCGTCCACCCACAATCACAAACCGCCCAAGGGACGCCACTCACAAGAAATCAGATCCGCGGTTTCTGGGCCTCCTGGGGAGGCTGGACGCTCGACGGCATGGATTCTTTTATTTATGCCCTCGTCCTCGTGCCCTCTCTGCGCGATCTGCTCCCGCATTCGGGCATTGCCGCCACGAAAGCCAATGTCGGCCGTTATGGCGGCCTGCTCTTCGCTCTTTTTCTGGTGGGATGGGGACTGGCGTTTTTGTGGGGGCCCGTCGGCGATAAATTTGGACGAGTGCGAACGCTCATGCTGACGGTTGTCTGGTACTCCGTGTTCACCTTTCTTAGCGCCCTGGTCACAAACGTCTGGCAATTGGCGGCCTTGCGTTTGCTCGCCGGGATCGGCATCGGCGGCGAGTGGGCCATGGGTGGCACCTTCGTCGCGGAAGAATGGCCGGAGAACCGCCGCCGCGCTGGCGCCGGCTACATGCACACCGGATACTACGTGGGCATTTTCCTGGCGGCCATTCTGAACTATCTCATCGGCAGTAAATTTGGATGGCGCTGGATGTTTGCGGTCGGCGGGCTTCCCGCTCTTTTGTTGGCGTGGGTGCGGCACGGCGTCACCGAACCTGAGCGCTGGCAGAAAAAAGAAAAAGTTGTGAGCACTTGGCGGATTTGGCAGCCTTTCGCAACACTTTTTTCCGCCACACTCCGACGCCGGACCATTCTAAACACGTTGTATATGCTTGCTTCCATTTGCGGCCTATGGGCCGGAACCGTTTATGTGCCGGCGGCTGTGACGGCCCTCGCGGAAGCCGGCGGGCGAGTCGGGCCGCAAGCGGCGCAACTCGCCTCCACGGCAACCATGCTCGTCGCCTTTGCCACAATTCTGGGATGCCTGACGATGCCGTGGCTCGCAGAAAAATTGGGCCGGCGCGGAGTCTTGGCATTTTTCTTCGCGTTGATGGCGGTCTTCATCGCACTTACGTTTGGAAAAGTGTTCTATCTCGGCCCGGCGGCTCTTCCCTTGTTCTTTGTCTGCCTTTTCTTTCTCGGCTTCGCCGGCACAAATTTCGCTGTTTATACGCTTTGGCTGCCGGAGCAATATCCCACCGAGTGCCGCGCCAGCGCCTTTGCGTTTTCCACCTCCTTCGCGCGATTCGGCGGAGCCGGAATTACTTTTCTAGTCGGCGCCGGTGTTCAACATTATGGATCGCTAGGAATTCCAGTCGCACTTACGTCTATCGCGTTCGTCATTGGTTTGATTCTGATTCCTTTTGGTACAGAGACCCGCGGACAGATTTTGCCGGCGTAAATTTTACGAAAGGGCGGACAAAACATGGCCGAAGTGGAGACCAAAGTTTTCCCCATCGAAGCATTGCGCGAGTTCAGTATTCGCATGTTCATCCATTTCGGTGTCCCCAAAATAGACGCCGCCCAGGCCGCCGATGTCCTCGCCGCTGCCGACCTGCGCGGCATCGACTCCCACGGCGTTGCTCGCCTGCACAGTTACTTTGACATGCTCGCGCTTCGCCGCATCAACCCCTTGCCTGAAATCAAAGTGCTGCGCTCCACGCCCAGCACCGCCACGATCGATGGCGACAACGGCCTCGGCCTCGTCGTTGGCCCGCACGCCAATCGCTTTGCCATGGACATGGCCGAACGCTTCGGCTCCGGCTGGGTCAGCGTGCAAAACACCAATCATTACGGCATCGCCGGCTACTACGTCTTGAAAGCGCTGGAGCGCAACCTCATCGGCTGGGCCATGACCAATTCCACCAAGCTGGTCGCGCCGCTTTGGGGAGCTGAACGCATGCTCGGCACCAACCCCATCGCCATCGGTTTTCCCGGCCTGGAAGAGCCGCCCATCGTGATCGACTTGGCCACCAGCGCCGTCGCTTACGGAAAAATCGAAATCGCGCGCCGGCGTGGCGAGCCCATTCCCGAAGGTTGGGCCGTCGACAGCGAAGGCCGCGACACAACCAATCCAAATGACATGGTCGATGGCGGCGCGCTCTTGCCGCTGGGTTCCGATCGCGACCGCGGCGGACACAAAGGCTACGGCTTGGCCATTATGGTGGACGTCTTGTGCGGCGTGCTCAGCGGTGCGAATTGGGGACCGTTCACTCCGCCCTTTGCGCTGCGGCAGGAAATTCCAAAGCGCAGCGTCGGCAATGGCATCGGACATTTCTTCGGCGCGATGCAAATCGATGGTTTCATCGACCGCGATTCTTTCAAGCGCCAGATCGATGACTACATTCGCACTTTTCGCGCCACCAAACCCGCTCCCGGTACCAACGGGCCACTCTTGCCCGGTGATCCCGAACGCGAAGCAGAAAAGTTGCGCCGCAAGTATGGCATCCCGCTAGTGATGCCCGTCGTCGAAGAACTCCGCGACATCGCCAAACAAACCGGCATTTCCTTCGAGTAGAAGTTGGGGAATACTCTAACGTAGGAGAGATTCGCTCGACTCGCCGCGAATTGACGCATCGAGGATTTGAATCGTGTGCAACACGCGAGTCTTTTGCCCGCCTCGCGCCAGCGCGGATTGCATTTGCAAAATACATCCGGGATTCCCTGTCGCCACTACATCCGCATTCAGCGGCTCAATAAGATAAGCCTTGCGGTCCCCGAGCTCGTTGGCCGCTTCCGGTTGCACAAGATTAAAAATTCCCGCCGAGCCGCAACAAATCGCCGCTTCCGGAATTTCCGCAAGCTCCAGCCCGGGAATGCCCGAAAGCAGTGCGCGCGGCTGCAGACGAACGCCCTGCGCATGCTGCAAGTGACACGAATCGTGAAATGCCACGCGCAATTCTAACCGCCGGCGTTTCGCCCGCGGCTCGAGTCCGGCCAATACTTCGCTGATATCTTTGCACTTCGCCGCGAACACCTTCGCGCGCCCTGCGTAAACCGGATCATCCCGAAGCAAGTGCCCGTACTCCTTCACGTTTGAGCCGCAGCCGGCGGCATTCGTGACGACCGTCTCGACGTTCGCGCGTTCGAACACCTCAATCGTCCGTTTCGCCAGTTCCACCGCCGCCGCTTCCTCTCCGGCGTGCACCAGAAGCGCCCCGCAGCAAGGTTGCTCTTCCGGCGCAACGACTTCGCAGCCTTCCGCGGCAAGAACTCGCGCCGTGGCGGCATTCACTTGCGAGAAGAATTCTCGTTGCACGCAGCCCAGCAGCAATCCAACCCGCCGCCGCTTCGTGCCTATGGCCGGCGTAACTCCCGCGACCGCTTCCCGTCTTCCCAGCTTCGGCAGGAGCGCTTCCATCGTTTGAAGCTTCTTCGGCAATAACTTCAGCAGACCCAATCCTCGGGCGACTGCCTGCAATCCCAGTTTTTGATAAGCCAGCAGCGGCAACCGCATTCGCCGCAGGCGATCCGGCTGCGCAAAGTTCTCGAACATAAATCGCCGGTGGCGTTTTTCTCCCGGCGAACGTTCGGTCTTTCGTTCGATTTGCGCGCGCGTCGCCTCGATCAGTTTTCCATAATCCACGCCGGAAGGGCACGCCGTCATGCAAGCCATGCAGCCTAGGCAGCTGTCAAAGTGGCTCACCCACGTCGCATTCATTTCCGCCGCGCCCTCGCTCGCCATCTTCATCAGGTAGATTCGCCCGCGCGGCGAATCCATTTCCTGTCCCCACAAAACGTACGTGGGACACACCGGCAAACAGAACCCGCAGTGCACGCACTGTTCGATGATGGCCTTCGAAGGCGCATGGTGTGCGTCAAATGCACTGGGTTGCTGAGTGTTTGGTGTTTTAGTGGTCATTTTATTTCGCCCAGATGATTCAGGCGGAATCCTTGTGCAGTGCCCGGTCTAAGTCGTTTTGCAGAGTTTCTGGCGCTGCGCCGAACAACTCCACGGGGCCGTATTTGTGATTGGGTCGCAGCTTTACGGTGGAATGCTCCGGTTCGATTGTCGCTCCGGTCACCTCGATTCGGATTGGTTTCTTGGTATCCGCCCAGCAATGAAGCCGAAAGGATTCACTGGGAAACGAATCATAATCCATGAGCCACTGGCCAATGAGAAGCATGGCTTTCTCGCCGCCAGCAAAAAAGCAGAATGCGGGGCCATCGTCACCAATAAGCTCAATATCCAAGACGCGGGAATCCGAAACTTCGAATACTTCGACCGCCTTTTCATTTGTTTTTTGACTTTCGCGCCGCTGTGCCCCTTGAAAGAAACGGATATTAGAATAGGATGACGCCAGGAAAAGGCCCACGCCAACTACGCTGGCGATCAACACCGATCGCCATAGGAAATAAACGCATCCAGATAACACAAGGGAAATCGGAAGCACGACCACCAGGAGATTGCGTCTCAATGACCCGCCGCCCCGGGTCAGCGCTTTAGGATCGAGGTCGTCCGCAGCGCGCTGGTAGATGTTCAGCATGAAAATAATCTTCAGATGCCGCCCACAAATCGCCCCGGATTCAGCGAGTTTTTTGGATCGAGCCGCTGCTTCAGCGCTTTCATCAGCGGCAGCGCGTCTCCCGGGTTTCCCCAGGCCTCAAACTCGGCCATTTTTTCCGGCCGATGCAGCGCTACGAGCGATCCGCCATGAATTTCCATTTCCACGCGCAGCAGTTGCAGCGCGCCCTTTAGGGCTGCCGGCTTCCCCTCCAGCCGGACCCATCCGAGTCCTGTCGCGTACACCAACGCACGCCAACGCAGGTGGTGCAACTTGGCTGCCTGCTCCACTCCTCCCATTGCGCGCGCTAAATCCCCCGGCAACAGGCTGACCTTTGCAACCGCCGTTGTATTCGGATCCACAAAGTTCCATAATTCCTCGCGCGCCGCCCAAGTCGGAGTGGAAGCCTCCATCACGTTTGCAGGCGCGGCCAAACTTCGCAATTGCGATTCCTGTGCCGTCAGCCCAGCCTCCGTGCCTTCAAACAAAATGTCGGAAACGGGCGGAGCTTCGTCGGAAAATTGGGATTGCAGAAACGTGTGAGCGAGTTTCGAGTCCTGAACCGCTAACACAAACCGCTGCGTTTCATCGGCCTTCGCGGAAAAGACAGAAAACGAGCGCGTGTTCCGGGGAAGCGGGTGCAGACGAAACACCGCGCGGGTAATCACGCCGAGCGTTCCCAGCGCGCCAGTGACTAGCTTCGGCAGGTCATAGCCGGCCACGTTTTTTACAACTTTGCCGCCGCTGCTCGCCAGCGTCCCATCCGGCAGCGCGATGGTAGCGCCGATGATCAAGTCGCGCAGCGCGCCAAATCGCAATCGCAGCGCCCCGCTGTCGTTGGTGGAAAGCACGCCCCCAACGGTAGCTTTCTCCGGCCAAAGGGGATCTAGCGCCAGCCGCTGCCCATGCTGCGCCAGCGTTTCCTGCAATCTTTGAATGGTGCCGCCGGCTTCGACACTTACGGTGAGGTCTGCCCAGGCGTGCTCGATGATTTCCGTCATCCGCGCTGTCGATAAAATCAAATCCGCGCGCGCCGGCGGATTTCCCCATCCCAGCTTCGTCCCGCCGCCCCGAGGAATCACCGCCAGCCCCGCCTCATTCGCAAGCCGCAAAACTTCGGCGAGCTCGCTTTCCGTTCCCGGTTCAATCACCAGTTTCGGCTGCACTCCCGCGACGGCATCCGCAGCACCCGCAGCGTGCACATTCTCATTCCCCACTAGCGCGATGATTTTGTAACGCAGCGATGAATGCAGGCCGCTGGATTCGGATTTGGTTGCGACATCCATGATTGAGTGTCAGTAGCGCTCCGCGATCCCCGCGGATTCCGCCGGATGCGCCACATATTCGCCGGGCTTTTCCCCGCAGAGGCGCGGAGTCGGAAAAACTTTCGTGGGATTCGAAAGCTGCAGCGGATCAAACGCACACCGCACCCGCTGCATCGTCGCCAAATCCGGCTCGGCAAACATCTTCGACATCGCTTTCTTTTTGTCCTCGCCCACGCCGTGCTCCCCGGTAATCGAGCCGCCCGCCTCAATGCATAACTCCAGGATTCTCGCCGAAAGCGCTTCCGCCGCCTTTTCTTGGCCATCGATGCGGCGATCGTAAAGGACCAACGGATGCAAGTTTCCGTCGCCGGCGTGAAACACGTTGGCCACACGCACTCCCGCTTCTTCGCTGAGTCGGTTGATTTCGCTCAACACTCGCGGTAACGCCGTGCGCGGAATCACTCCGTCCTGCACGATATAGTTCGGCGAAATCCGCCCCATCGCGGCAAACGCCGCCTTGCGCCCTTTCCACACCAGCGCGCGTTCCGCATCTGACTGGGCCACGCGAATCTCCGACGCGCCATTCGATCGGCAAATCTCGTTCACGTCGGTCATCAAGGCTTCAACCTCAGCCACAGGCCCATCGAGTTCCACGAGAAGCAAGCCGCCACAGTTCGGATAGTTCGCGTGTACCGCCGCTTCCGCTGCTTGAATCGACAGGTCGTCCATCATTTCAATCGCTGCAGGCAGCATGCCAGCCGCGATGATATCGCTCACCGCCGCCCCCGCTTCATTCGTGGATGGAAATGCCGCCAGAAGTGTTCGAATGCACTCCGGCCGCTTCACGATCCGCAAAATAATTTTCGTGGCTACGCCCAGCGTGCCTTCCGAGCCAACGAAAACTCCCGCCAGATCGTAGCCAGGCGCATCGAGCGTCTTTCCGCCGAAATGCACCAGCAAGCCATCCGGGAGCACAACTTCCAGTCCCAGAACATGCGTCGTCGTGAATCCGTACTTCAGGCAATGTGCCCCGCCCGAATTTTCCGCCACGTTTCCGCCGATGCTGCAAATCGATTGCGACGAAGGATCAGGCGCGTAAAAATAATCTTGCGGTGACACCCGTCCTGTCACGTCGAGATTGATGACGCCGGGTTCGACGACCACGCGCGCATTCGGAAAATCCACTTCAAGAATGCGATTCATCCGCGCCAGGCTGATCACGATCCCGTTCTGAACAGGCAGCGCCCCGCCGCTCAGTCCTGTGCCCGAGCCGCGCGCCACGAATGGCATTCGTTCGCGGTGGCAGATTCGAATGATCGCCTGAACTTCTTCCGTGGAATTGGGCAGCAGCACCGCGCGAGGCATCACGCGGAAATTGGTCAATCCATCGCACTCGTAGGTATGGAGTTCTTCCGGCGAAGAAATCAGTCCGCGTCCGCCGACGATCTCTCGAAGCTCATCAAGAAGGCGTGCTTCCATAGGCTTCACTCACCGGAATGCAAGTAGCAGCTTGCTCCATCAGTGAATGAAGTTCAACCCATTCGGGATGAATTGTGGGAATACGTAGGCGTACATCATCACGATGATGCCCACAATGGCCGCCAGCGCGACGGAGTGCCAAAAAACAAATCGAAAGATCGATCCTTCGTTGCCAACCTGGTTGGTCGCCGCCGTAGCGATGCAAATGGATTGCGCGTCGATCATCTTGCCCATCACGCCGCCCGCGCTATTCGTCGCACACATCAAAATCGGGCTCAGGTTGAGCTGCTGCGCAGTAATTTTCTGCAAACCGCCGAAGAGCACGTTCGAAGAAGTGTCGCTGCCCGTCAACGCCACGCCGAGCCACCCGATAAACGTACCGAAAAACGGAAAGAACCATCCTGTTCGCGTGAATGCCAGCCCTAAGACCGCGTCCATGCCCGAGTAGCGTGTCACATACCCCAGGCCCAGCATGCACGTCATCGCCACGATCGCGAATCTCAATCGCACCAGCGTACGGCCGAATATTGTCAAAAGCTTTCCTGGCCCCAGACCCAGGAGCAGCCCGGCAAGAATCGCCGCAATGAAGCAGCCCGTTCCGGTAGCCGTCAGCCAATTGAAATCGAAACGCGCACCCTCGGGCGTCGCTTTTGCCACAACCGGCGCCGTTCGAAACACTTTGTTGTGCAAATACGGCCAGTCCCATCCCGCCGGGCCCGGCCGCGGTTTGCCATCGGGAAGCGTGACTTTAAAAGCCGGCGTCGTCGCTTTGTTCATCGCCAACTTTATGCTCGGCAATCCCCAGATCAGTACCAGCACAGAGAGAATCGCAAACGGCAACCACGCCTTGGCCGTCTGACCGGCCGTATAGCGCTTGACCACTTCGTTGCGGGCCACTTTCGCTGCATCTTCCTCGCGTTCGTCTTCGAAGCGCCAGATTCGCTTGGGCTGCCACACGCGCAAGAAAAGCATTGTCGCAAGCAGGGATACCACTCCGGCCGCGATGTCCACAAGATTGCTGTCCATGTGATTGGACCAGAACCATTGCGTCACCGCGAAGGAGCCCCCAACCACGAGGATGGCCGGAAGTACTTCGAACGTTTCCGACCAGCTCACCATCGCGCGAACCAGCCAGAAGGGAACAATGACTGCCGTAATCGGAAGAATGCGGCCAATCATCGCGCTCAGATCGCTTTCCGACAGCGCGGTCACGTTCGCCAGTGCGTGCACCGGAGTACCGATCGCGCCCCAGGCAACAGGCGCAGTGTTGGCAATCAAGTTGAGCGCCGCCGCTTGAAACGGTTTGAACCCTAGCCCAATCATGAATGCACCGGCGATTGCGACGGGCGCGCCAAACCCCGCGCAGCCTTCAATGAATGCGCCGAAACAGAACGCCACGAGCAAGAGCTGCAACCGGCGATCGGGCGTAATCGCCGCGACGGAATGCTTCATGATTTCGAACTGGCCGGTCTCCACGGAAATGTCATAGAGAAAAACAGCCGCGATGACGATCCACACGATTTTCAGCAGGCCAAACGCCGACCCATAAAAAAAACTGCTCACTGCGAGTACCGCGGGCATTTTGAAAACCAGGATGGCGCACAGGACCGCGGTGGCCGCGCCGGCTACGGCGCACAGGTGCGCCTTCACCTTTAATCCCGCTAGCAGGCCCAGCAGGACGATAATCGGCAGCGCGGCGACGAGCGTCGAAAGCCACCAGTGCCCCAGGGGATCGTAAACTTGTGTCCAAGTCACAGCTGCGCCTCCAGCATATCGGCAAACCTTGCGTTCCGGTGGCTGAAATACTTCCTTCCCGCGTTCTTGTCAAGCGTTAACTATTTCCTCTTTTGAGCCCTTTGGCCGTAAGCGGCGGAAGAGCTGTGCTGCAACGGCCAGCAGTGCGGGGAAGCAGACCAGCACGTAGCGCGGCTCACAGGTTTGCAATTGTGTGAGGAAGGCGGTGCGAACGACGATGAATGTGACGATGAGAAGAACTCCAGGATTCGTACGGCAAAGCCACGCGGCGGCAAGAAAAAGTACAACATAGAAAACATTGAGGAATGCAAATCCAAGAGTGACCTCAAACTCGGCAGGATTGCGGTGGTAGCTATCCGCGAGCGGCCAGAAGCGGCCGGGAAAAGGCAGCAGCGTAGTTCGCGGAGTAAACCACATCGAAGCGGAGCGCTCGAGCGGGACCCAAACGTAAGTGCGAATCGGATGATGCCTTGATCGTTCGCGTGCCAACTCGGCAAACTGCAGATCGAGTGAGCGAGTCATGCCGTGCGTGCGACTGTACTGATCGAGCAGGGAAGCGACGCGCGACAATTCTTCGGGAGAATCCACCGCGTACGACGGAAGATTCTTCGCGTCGATCGGCTGTGCGGGCAGCTTCCAGGTGAAAAGATAGGCATCGCGAAAACGAAACATCCAGGTTTTCGTCCAGGCGTAAAAACCTGTTGGAAGAACATCGCCGTACGTTTCCGCGTAGCGCGGCGCAAGAAATTGCACGCGACCAACACTCAATGCATTGCGCGCGGCCCACGGTGCGAGCGGCAACAACAATCCGGCGATCGTCCAAAGTGTTGCGAGCGCTAATTTTTTCCAATTCGCGGGACGCCGATATCGGAGCCAAAGCGCGACCAGTACGGCAACGAGAAGCAGCGGCGTTTCCGGGCGAACGAGAGTGCCGAAGCCAACCACGAGTCCGCCGGCGAACCAAATTTTTGCGGCGCGGAGCGCATCGCGGTTGGTGACGATGCGATCGACCTCCAATCCCGCTGGCGACAGAAAAATCAGCAGCGCAAGCGTGGTGAGAAATACCGCCAAGACTTCCGTGAGCGGTACTGCAGCGTAGTTCGCCGTGAAAGGGCAAAGAGCTGTCAGCCAGAGCGCAGCAATTGCGACGCGGCCTCGAGCGGCTTCCGAGGCGCCAGCTGCCAGGCGAGCGGCGATGTCCACAGCCAGCACGCACGTGGCGAGGTCGACGAAAGCTTGCGCCAGCATAACCGCCTGGCGGCCCGCGCCGGCCAGGAAATAAATGGCAGAGAGGAATGCAGGATAGCCGGGGCCGCGCGCATCGGACGGAAGAAGCTGCCCGTGCGAATAGAAGCCGTAGATGCCGTGGTAGAGCCAGTTGCGGGCGAGTTCTTCGTAGTAGGCGGTGTCGCCGGAGTAAAAAGGGAATCGCCAGATGAAGAAGAGGCGCAAGGCCAGTCCGGCGAGGAGCGCGGGCGCGAGATGTTTGTATAAAACTTTGGAGAACATTTTGTGCGGCCGAAGCTGAATCGGATGGCACGGGCATTGTAGCAAGCGCGGGACTTAGGGCAAAAAACTCCGCTGACAAGGGCTTGACACTCAGGGTAGAATCGCTGCAAATGGCTAACGCACCGGATGCTGTAAAAGCCCCTGGAATGGTGCCCGACGAGCAGAAGTTTGAACCGCGCTCGAAGGGAATCTCCACTGCGCGCAAGAAGAAGCCGAAAGAACTGGCCGTCATTACAGAGTGCTGCACCGGTTGCGCCGGATCGCCGGCTTGCGTGGAGTACTGCCCGGTGGAAGATTGCATGTTCTGGGTGCCGGACGAGGACAATCCACCGTTCGGGCGCATCCAGATTGACCCCCTCCAGTGCATCGGCTGCAAGAAGTGCCTCAGCAAAGGTCCGGACGGCTGCTTCCTGGACGGTTGCCCGTGGGACGCCATCGTCATGGTGGATATCGCCGAAGTCGAAAAAGAAGTCGGCCCGATGTCGTATTGATTGCATTCCTTCGTGTTCGGAAAATCTCGTTAACAAGAACCGTGCCCCTCTGTTTTTCATAAGTTGCATCTAAGGGGTTTAGTCTCCCTGTAAATCCATTAGAATCAAAACTTACGGATCATCGCGCAAGGGCAATAATATACTTGACTCAGTAAAGCGTTTCTGCCATACTTTGACCAGTGAGAGACGCCATGAAAAAGCCAAGAACCTTGCAGCAAGCCATCGTTCATTACTCCAAGCCAGAGAATTGCCTCGCGTTCATCGTTGAACGTCGCTGGCCGAACGGCGTTGAGTGCCCCACCTGCGGCAGCAAGGAAGTCCGCTTTCTCGCTACCCGCAATCTCTGGGAGTGCAAGTCGAAGCATCCTCGCAAGCAATTCAGCGCGAAGGTTGGAACTATCTTCGAGGATTCCGCTCTCCCGCTTGACAAATGGCTCATCGCTATTTGGATGATTTCCAATTGTAAGAATGGCGTCAGCTCTTACGAAATTGCTCGCGCTCTTGGCGTGACTCAAAAGAGTGCGTGGTTCATGCTTCACAGAATCCGTCTCGCAATGCAGGCTAAGTCTTTCGTTAAACTCGGCGGGAACGGCACTCCGGTTGAGGTAGATGAAACCTTCGTTGGTGGCGCTGCGCGATTCATGCACGCCGACAAGCGCCAGCGCCGGATTACTGAGACTGGCACTAAGGACAAGATTGCGATTCAGGGGATTCTGGAACGTGGTGGAGAAATTCGCGCTGACGTTGTGTGGAATCGCAAAAAGCATTTGCTCCAAAAGAACATTCGCACTCACGTCAAAGCTGGCAGCGCAATCTACACTGACGCGCTCATGTCCTATATGGGACTCAATCAGGATTTCGCTCACCAAGTCATTGACCACGCGGAACGGTACGTTGACGGACAGGTTCACACCAACGGACTCGAAAACTTCTGGAGTCTTTTGAAGCGCCAACTCAAGGGCACTTACATTAGCGTTGAAGAGTTCCATCTATTCCGTTACCTCGCGGAGCAAGTATTCCGCTACAACTATCGCGGCCTGCCTAACGACGGCGCTCGTTTTGTCGAAGTCGCATCTCAAATCTTTGGCAAGCGCCTGACCTACAAAGAACTCACCGGAAAAACAGAGTCCGCGGTCAATTAAGCCGGGGCACTTGCTTCGCGGCCCGAAGCGGAAGATTTCTTAGATTTCTTCCGCTTTTTTCTAGATTTTTCTTCTTCTAGCAGGGGTTTGATTTCAGCGTGCGGAACTTTCAAAAGGCTACGCATTGTCTCATCGAAAGTTTCGTATTCACTTTTTCTTGGATTTGCCATCGCTCTTCTTCTTTTTCATCGCTTCAATCAATGACTTTGCATGCTTGTCTAGCATAATCTTATCGGCAAAGCAGGTAGATACTTCCCAAATCTTCTCATGCGGTTTTGGCTGGCTAATCATTTCTTGGAACAGCGGTTCGTAATCGTGGGACAAACTTAACATTTGCCTTCCGGCTTCGAGGCGCACCAAGCCTGAAACAAAATCGGCTGCCTGCAATCCAAATAGGTATCGATCTTCGGCAAACGTAATGGCAACAAGTTTGTGCCGTATATCGGGTTTAACTCTTCGGATTTTCCGGTATAAATAAAAGAATTTGTTTCCAGTTTCCAAATCGTCATCACAGGTAAAACTCAGTTTGTCATTCTCTCCGGTGAATTCCTCGGCCTTGAGAAGAGCCCTCGCGAATGCCATATACACAGGGTCGCGATCATAAACTTCATGGAATCTTTGCGGTAATGCTTTGTATGCAGCTACGTCCACGGCAATTGCAGTGACGAGCTGCAAGTGTTTTCTGATGCATCTAATGAATGGAAGAAGGTCTTCTATTCTTTCTTTTACTCCAGTTCTGTTGTTCTTAGTGCTCAGTGGTTTATTCCAATTAAATGATTCCTTGGCGCTTAGGACCTGAATACCGTTCTTAGAAAGCAGCCTTCCCCATTCGTCAGCGAATGGATTGAAAAACTCGTTATAAGCGCACACTCCGCCGAAACAAATGACCTGCCGGTCTTTAAATTTCCCACTCTCATCCATAAATGTGGTTACGGTATTGTAGCCGGCCATCACCAATTCCTTTGGAGTGGGGCAACTAGCCAGAAATTGCAATCACGCACATTCCCTCTCTTGGCAAGGAACAATATGACTGACTCCATGCCACTGAGTCAAGTATATTATTGCCGGCAAAAGGATTGAGAGGAAAGGAGTTAGGGAGGCTTTGAAAGGCAAGCGAGGATTTTACACAGAGGGCGCTGAGATCCCAGCGGGCACGGAGAGGAGGAAGAGCCGACGAATGGTAGGTGAGAAGTGCTGAAGATGGATGCGTAGCGGACAAAGGGAAGCGCTCCTTTCTCCGCGAACGTGAAGGCTGCAAACACTATAACACAAATGGTACTTACTTTAAAGGATAACTATATTGCTATTCGAATGGTCGTCGCTATTTGAGACGGCGGGGTGCAAGTTGGCTGAGGGAAAGGGTTTGCGGGTGAGGTGGGATTCGAAAGGATTGTGGAAATCCGTGGAAAAGTCAAAAGCCGCCAGAAGTTAACAGTCCCGACCGGGTCGGGATCCTTGATCGACAGTTGAACGCTAGTGAATGACGGAAACATACACCAAAATATTAGGAAATGGTGTATGCTTTCAGAATGGGCAGAACGAATATTGAGATTGACGAGAATCTGGTGCGCAGGGCGCGCAAACTGACGCGCCTCAAGACCAAGCGAGAGATCGTGGATGCGGCGCTTGAGCTGCTGGTTCGCTCGGAGAGCCGGAAGGGCATCCTTCGCCATTATGGAACGGGGATCTGGAAGGGTGACTTGAAAGCGATGCGGAGGAACCGCGGTTGATCCTGGTGGATAGCTCGGTATGGATCGATTTTTTCAGTTCCGCGCCGGGACGGGCAGGGAATGAGCTGCGGCGAATGATTAGCGACGCCGAGCCTTTTGCGCTGACGGGAGTGGTGGTCACCGAGATCCTTCAGGGCCTCACGCGAGATGCCGGCCGAGTCGAGGGCTATCTTTCGCAGTGGGAATTGCTCGAGCCCCGTGGCTTCCGCACCTACCGGGAAGCGGCGGAGATCTTTCGGTTGGGGCGTGCCAAGGGTGTGAGCCTTACAACCGTGGATGTGCTCATTGCGGCAATTGCGCTGGAGCAGCGCGCCAGCGTGTTTACTCTGGACAAGGATTTTTTCCGCATCGCGCGCTTGACGGGGCTTCCGCTGCATCCGCTACCGGTACCGTGAAGCGAAGAGTGCTTCGCCCTGGCTAGAGGAGTTCGATCCGTTCGTCCACGGACATTTCGACATCGCCCAGAATGGCGCGTAGCAATCCGGGACCAAGAGTTTCGCCTGAATGCACGGGGACGGCGATCGCCCTGCCGTCTGGGTGTTTGAGAAACAAGGCTCGCGGCTATAATCCGCGCACGCGAACGAACAGCATGTGGAGATTTTAAAGAAAGGCGTGGTATCTTGGAATCAGTGGAGAGATGAGAATTTTCCGGCCAATCCAGACCTCAGGGAGCGGGCGGGGCAAGCCCCGCCCCTACCGCGGCGAGTGCAATTTGAGGGGGAGGATTTTGGCTTAGGACTTGAAGTCGGGGTCGGTGGCAAAAAAAATAGGAGTGGTTAGTTCCGGAGGGAAGGGATTAAGAGGTGCCGCGCCTACAGCGCTCTTCAAAGTGTTTGCCAGCTTTCCCGGCCCTGACCCTTAAACTCCGCTCAGGGCTGGCGGGCTGGGCTAAGTTGTGGCGCACCCGCGGTGCTCAGGGGAAATCTTCCCTAGAACCCAAGAGAAAAGGGCGCCCGCAGTGGCGGACGCCCTTACAAGCTGAAGCAGAAGACGGGCAACAGTTTTGGCACTATTCGACTCTACTGGGAGCCGCCGCCGAAGAGGTGGAGGACGACGCCAGTGGTGACCCAATAGTTGTTCTGGTGCATGTTGGTGCCGAAGGCGGTGCGGTAGTAGTCGACGTCGATCAGACGGAATTCCCAGTGACGGGTGGGGTGGATGTCGAGTCCGCCGCCGACTTTGTAGGAAATGCAGTTAGACGAATAAGTGTACCCGCCGGTCCCGGTGATGGTGGTGTCGGCGCGCGATCCTCCGACCATGCCTTCAACGAAGGGGGTGGCGCGGAAGCGATTGCGGCTGCGGTAGAAATAGCGGGCGCCGAAGTGATTGCCGTAAAGGACGTTCTTGACGCCAGTGGAAGTGGTGTAGTTGTAGGTGCTGTCTGCGACGATCTGCAGCCAGGGCCTGAGGGTCAAGCCAACGGATCCCATGGCGCCATTGAGATTGCTGTAAGTTCCCCCGCCGCTATTGCTCAGCCGAGCGAACGCGTAACCGCCATAGAACTCGAAAAGTGTGGGTTTGCGAATGGCTGAGTTGGGCTTCTCCCAGCTTGACCTTTCGGTCTTGGGCCGGATGGGAGCCGCCGCCGGTTGAGGCGAAGCGGGCTGAGGCTGTGCCGCCGCTGGCGGTTCAGGCTGAGGGACGGGAGCAGCTGATTCCGTGATATGTGACGCAGGTTCCCTCGTTGGAGCCGGGGCCGGTAGAACTGCCTGTGGCTGGGCCGGTGCCGGCTCGGGCTGAGCAGAGGCGGGCGGAACGGGTTGCGCGGTGGAAGCTGGCGATTCTGGGACAGTTGATACCGGTACGGGAGCTGGTGCCGGAGCCGGCGCTGAGGTCAGCGAAACCTCTGTAGTTTGAGCTTGAGCAGGCGTGGACGGAGCAGCCGGTTCGACGGTGCCAATTGGTTGCGGGACATTCGGCAGGGGAGCGGCCGCACTTGTTGGGGCAGGCTGAGCCGCGACGGGCTGAGATTGCGCGGCAGCAGGTGGATTTGGCGTCACAGTGGCGGCTGGCGTACTCAGAACTTTTGTTCTGGCGGAGGCAACCTGCAAAGAGCCAGATTGCTGCACCGAGGTGGCATTGCGATCGATCGCGATCATGTTGGAATAGACGAAACCAACCCTGCCATCCCGCGTTTGAATCTGGGAAAAGACAAAACCGTAGACTAAGACGGTGAAGCGCTCGCCGCAGGGCACCGAGGCCAGAACGTCGGGAGTCTTCCTGGGCTTGGCGAAAACTTGGATGCCGTCTGAATGGCTGGAGCAATCGACGAATCCGATATCGTCAGCCCACGCAGCAGAGGCTGCGAGAAAACATCCCCCCAATAAGATTAGCAATCGATTACGGAACATCGCCCCCTCCTCGGCTCAAGGAGACCTCGAGCCCCAGAGAGAATTATCGGGCTTGAAGGGTGGCAGGTCAGAGGGAGCGAGGGACAGGACGTTCCAAAGCGGTACTGTACGCGGGGCCGGTGACACTTAGTATACCAAATGGGTTAGGGCCTTTTCAGGATGAACCACGAGAGACTGCGGAGCGCGACGGCTTGGGTGGTCGCGGGCAAACGGGAGGTAACTGGAGGGTCTAGACTCCTGCGATTGGTGTAAGGGTGCTCTTCTTAAGGGTGGGAGGCGCGGTCGCGGATGGCTTTTTCAGTAAGGTTGGCTTGCTGGCGGACGCGATCGGAGATTTCGGGGAGTCCGAGCTGGTAGGGCCGGATGGCGGGGAGGTCGTCGACTTGGCCGATGAGATAGAGGGCGCGGAGAGCTTCCCAGACTTGTTCGTCGCCGGGGTCAACGGTGGCGATTTCGGCGCCGGCGGCTACGTTGGAGCTGGGGGCTGCGGATAGGGTGCGGATCCGCCCAGCGATCGGCGAACGAACTTCGGTGGATTGCTGGCCGTTTTGCAATTTGGCGATGAGGCCGCCCTGATGGATGGCGGTTCCTACTTTATCGGCGTCTGTGACGCGGCCGGCGGTGGGAGAGACAATTCTGGCGGGTTGGAGCAGGGCGACAATGTGGAGGCGGCCGCTCGTGTCGCCAAAGCGGATGAGGGAGAGGGCGGCGTTGCCGCGGACCATCGGGGATTGATCCTGAAGCATCTTTAAGAGCGTTTCATGGAAGGCGGGTACGGAGGTGTCCTGTCCCATGACCCACGCGTCGGTGTTGCGGACTTCTTCGACGGGATGGGAGGCGAGGCGAGTCAGTTCGGGATACCACTGCTGGGCGCGAGTGTCGCGGCGTCCCATGCGCTCACCGAGCTGGACGAGGGCGTGTTGGATGTGGCGCGGATGCTTTTCGTCCTGGAGGTATTCGGTGATTTGTTTATCGGGAAGCTGGCGGCCGAACCAGGTGTTCCACCAGAAGAGAAAAGGCATGAGGACGATCAGCCAGGCAGTGACGAAGAAGAGGGCGCGATTGCGCGGGGACATTTTGTGATGCGGAGAGGAAGAGGGGGGCGCGGAGGAATCCTGCGGGGCGAGTTCTGGCTGATCACCATTTTCAGGAGAGGATGGGGGGCTGGCCATGTCGTCTCTGAGTTTAACTCTCTTCGGAGGCGGAGGGAGGCTTGGCGGGGGAGGCTTTGGCTTTTCCGAAGAGGCCGCGGTCGCGAAGTTCCCAGAAGACATTGAGGAAGAAAACCCCGGAGATGCTCAGCATGATGAGGCTTTCGAATAGACCATCCACGGTGGTGAGAGTGCCGGAGACGACGATCCAGCCGATCCCTGCGAGAGGGATGAGGCCGAGCAAAATGGAAATCAGGAGCATCACGGGAAGCAATAGACCTCCTCGAAAAGGCAGTTGTCAGTTGTTAGTTCTAAGTTGTTAGTAGAACAAAAAAGCATGTTTATGCTTCCAGTTTTCGCTACGAACCCTCGAAATAGTCAAAATGATTCGGACGTCTCTTATTGCCTGACTGCGTGAAAGAAAGATCCAGACCGAGCCATGATACTGAGTTTCGCAAGAGGGGCGCAGGGTGCTGCGCCCCTACGGTGCGAGATCGTTACGATTAGGGTTTGAAAGTGGCGTCGACGGTTTTTGTGTCCTTTGCGACTAAGGTCACTTTTACGTCTTGTTCGCCGAGCTTTTCGTGGATGAAGGCGATGGTGTAGTCGCCGGGGGGCAAGCCCTTGATTTCGAATTTGCCGTCGGTTCCGGTGACCGCGAAGAAGGGGCTCTTGGTTACGTTGACGAACATGCGCATCCAGGGATGCTGGTTGCACTTGACGGGCAGCATGATTTCTTCGCGGGCGAAAGTTTTCTCGAGCGGAGCGGCCGAAGGAGGCTGAGACTCGTTCCACTCGCGATTGTCCTTGGGCGTGGGATGAATGTTGTGGGTGGTCTGATCGCTGTTGACGATCTTGATGGTCTGATTGGCAACGACGCCGAGCACGTGGGGATGATATTTGCAGCCGCTCTGGTCGAGGGTAATGGCGTCCTTGGGAACATCGAAGGTGCGACTGCCAAGGCCCTCTTTGACATAGACGAATACATTGCCGAGATGGCCGCCGCTGGCCATAACGTTTTCGGCGATGTTGGTGCCTTTGCAAGCGGGATCCTGGCTCATGTCTATCTTGGCGGCCTTGGGAGCTTCACCTTCGAATTTTACTGTGCCGCTGATGCTGGCGGCCGTCGCGGGATCGATAGGAGTAGCTGGCGCCGCCGCGGGCGCCGAAGCGACTGGAGTAGCAGCGGGCTGCTCTTCCTTCTTGCCGCATCCTGCAAGGAGGAAAAGGCCCAAAGAAGCGGTCAAGCTCCAGAGTGCGATTGAGTTTTTCGTTTTCATATTTTAGCCATACCTCTCTTGAAATTTGATTGCTCAAACTAAATTAAAATCGGTTAGGGCGCACCGCGACCAGCATTGCCGGAGGATTTCGCGCCGGTGGGTGAGCTGCCGGTTGAGGCACTCGAACGGCCCATGGCAGCGCTGACTCTGCGCTGCTCTTCAGGAGTGAGCTGGAGGATGTAATCGACCAGCAGCTTTGTTTGATCCTTGTCGTAGCCCTGGAAAGAAGCGGGGGTCGGGCCGGAGAAAACCCAGTGGCCATTCTGGCGCTTGAAAAGACCAGAGGGCATGGAGGTTCCCGGGGCGATGGCTTGCGGGTCAATGATCCAACGCTCCATCCAATCGGGCTTCAAACGGCCGCGAGCTTGGAGGAAATTGGGAGCGGTGGCGAAGCGATCGTGGGCCGGGTCGCCGGTGGCGTGGCACTTCAAGCAAGGCGCGGCAGTGCTGCTGAAGAGGCTGCGGGCCATTTCGGTTTCTTTGGTGGTGAGCACCGGAACTTCTTCGGGAATATAGGGGAACGGCTGGCGTGAAAGAGCCTGGAAAAAGCGCACGAGCTTGCCGAGTTCATTTTCGGAGAAAGAGAAGGTAGGCATGCGAACCTGGAGATAAGAGCGCACGCCATTGCGATTGTTGTCCTTGTCGTTCAGCGCGGGATTTTTCAGGAAACGCAGCAACCATTCGGGATCTACACGCGAGCCCTCGGTGAGGAGCTTGGGAGGGAGTTGCTCCTGGGCATCCTGGTAGCGAGCCATGGCCATGAGCGAAGTCTTCTGGCCCGGAATGAGCTGGTGGCAGCCCATACAATTATATTTCTTGACGATCCACCAACCTTCTTGAACATCGCGGCGATAGTCCAAGGGGCGGTATTGATAGTTGGGGGGAAGAGGATTTTCCTGGCTGCCCAAAAGGAAAGTGGTGAGCGCGCGAACTTGTTCCCTGGAGAGGTGCAGGTTGGGCATGCGCAATTTTTCGGTTTCAATTTTTTCTTTGCCCTTGTCCCAGATATTGGGCTCGGCGAGCTTGTGTTCGAAGAAGCCTTTCTGGTCGTACCAAGGTTTTTGCGCGGGGCCCTCGGGCAAACGCGATCTATCGTCCGGATCGGTGATGGGTTCGCTGCCGCCGCGCGCGGCGACTTCCGTGAGCAGGGCGAAATCCAAGCGCTCGATGGGCTTGCTGCCTTCGGTGGTTAGTTCGGTGCCGATGCGGCCTTCGTCTTCGAGGCCGGAGATTTCGTGGCATCCGGCGCAACCGAAGTGGCGAACCCATTTTTTACCTTCCGCCTTTAGATTCGGATCGTCCATAAAGGGAGCGTCGGGATAAGAGGACGGCTGCTGCTTTTTTAGGGTGACCAGATAGCTGGCGACATCCTGGGCATCCTCGGAGGATAGGCGCAGGCTGGGCATGACGGTCATGTTCTGCACTTGGAGTTCGTGGCCGTCGTTGGGGCACTTGCTGTGGTCAAGGTCAAATACGTAGGGCAGGCCCTTCTTTTTGTAATCCTCGGGACCGATGTCTTTCTTTTCGAGCGGGCAGTAAGGACGAGTGCGCTCGCGAGCGTTGTGGACCCATCGGACGAGATAGTCGTAATTGTCCTTTTCACCGACGCGGGTGAGATTCGCTGCAAAGGTGCCGCCCTGAAGCTGATCGCCTTCGCCGATGGAATGGCAGGCGAGGCATCCGCGCGATTCGAACAGTTCTTTTCCGTGAGCGGCGTTGCCGGGATTGCGCTTCGGCAAAGGATCCAGGAGCGCCGATTGCCAGAGGAAAGCGGAGATGGCCTTAATCTGGTCGTCGTTGAGGCGGAAATTTGGCATTTTGGTGGTGGCGCGGAAGTCGCTGGGCTTTTTGAGCCAAACGGGAATCCAATTCTTGTTTAGTTTGAGACGGATGTCTTTGAGATTGGGCCCAACCTTCTTCGTGTCCTGGAGGAGACTTTTGGTGGAGCGGTCGAGCTGCACGATGCGGAGGTCGAGTTTGCTGTTGGTGACTTTGAGAGCGACGGCGCGGTCGTTCAGGCGATTGGCTTCATCATTGTTTTCGGCTTTGTCGGCCTGTTTCATCAGGTCGCCGGCTTGCTTGAAATTGTCACGCTTCTCCTGATCGAGCTGCTTGATCTGCTGGGCGATGGAGAGCAGGTCTTCGGGTTCCTTGTCGTAGCCTTCGTAACGGTGGCAACCCATGCAGCCGCGCTGGCGGAAAAGATCCTTGCCTTCGGTGAGCGTCCAGCCGATGTCGTTGCTGACGACGACCATGTCCGCGGAGTGGCAAATCTGGCAGCCCGATTCGTAATTTCCCGGGGAGAAGAGAGGCCAGAGCCAGTGTTCGTAATTGCCATGGGCCTTTGCAACGCTAGTTGTCGCGCGGCCATTGCCCTGGTGGCATGGCGCGCATCCGAACTTGTCCGGATCGTGGATTTTCAAAAGGTCGGGCTCCGGATGGCTGGTGAAGGCGCGCGCGTACTCGTCAGGTTTCTTGCCCTTCGCGGACATCGAGGCAGCGGTGAGCTTGACGGGCTCACGAATGCCCATGTGGCAGGACTCGCAACGATCGACGATATTGGCGCTGTCTTCCCTGACGAGATCGGCGGTGTGTTCGTTGACATTGATCTGGCGGATTTTCGGAGTCCAAGCGTCCACGCCGTTCTGCAAATTGGTGAGCTGCGAGGGCGTAAGGTTCACCATGTGATCGGAGAGGTAGGAGTCCATCAACTGCTTTTTTTCGTTGACGGGCTTGATGAGGTCTCCGAGTTCGGCGCTCAACTGGGTGCGCTCGTTTTTCAGATCGTTGTAGGTTTCTTCCAGGTGGTCGAAATCGAAGTCCTGTTTTTTGCCATCGGGCATGGTGACGGAGGTTTTTTCCTGTTTGTAGGAGGCGAGATCCTTTAGTTTGCTTTGCTTTGAGGAGGCGCTGGTTTCGGTCTCAATGCTGTAGGTCAAGGCGTTGACATAGGCGCGACGATCGGTGAAAACGGTTTGTACGGCCAAAATCTGGGCGCTCAAATCGTGGAGCTTTTCGTTGATTTCCTTAATGCGGGGCGTGGCGTTCTGGCTGGCAGCCTCATAATCCTGCTTGAGCTTCTGGTAGTCGGGGCTGGACTCGACTTCCTTTTGTGCATCGCCAGACTGCGAACGGGCGTTCTTCAGGAAAGTGGAGTAGCGGTCCTTCCATTCGTGCTGGAAGGCTTTCCACGGCCGCTGGCCAAAATCCTCGTCCCACATGGCCCAAAAGAAGGTGGCCATGAGGATGACCATGGAGATGAGGTAATGCGGGGCGAGCGACTTACTGACTACCGGGTCGTTTTCGGGAATGGGCTTTTCGGGCACCAGGTTCTCCTAAACACTTCCGCGTTCTCGAGACTAGAACCAAGAACGGGTCTAAAGACCCGCCACTACAAAAATCCGCTAGAGGAAATGGTTATCCTCCTAGACGTTGAACCAAGGCGTAATCCACACGTACTTGATGTGGAAGAGCAAGCGCAACAAGATTTTGATGGGCAAAGCGATCATGGTGAGGAAAAAGGTCATCATGATCGAGTATTGCAACAGACTCATGCGCTTGTAGTCTTTGGCGTTGTGGCGGCGGAAAAAAGCGTGCACAAGGAGGCCACCGAAGGCGAAGAAGCCGCCGACCACGGCTGCGCCAAAGATCCCTTTGCCCCAATTCGAGGTGATTCCGAAAATATCGGGCAAGTCCTTGTTGACTTCGTAGATGAGGCGGTTGTGATCCCAGGTCTGGCCCGGCCAGAACCACTGCCATCCAGGGCCGCGAATGAAGGTGCCAATGAAAATCATGGAGACCCACAAGATGATGAAGCCGAAGAGAAATGTGCCAATGGCGAATTTGCGCTGCTTCCAGGTGTAGTAGCCGGCGCCCAGGGGATTGGTATCTATATAAGGTATGACCATCAAGCCGACAATGATGAGGGTGGGCATGACCACCCCCGCGATCCAGGGATCGAAGTAGACGAGCATTTCCTGGAGGCCGAGGAAATACCAGGGGGCTTTAGCCGGGTTCATGGTGAGGTTGGGATTGGCCGGCTCTTCGAGTGGGGCGTTCAGAGTGATGGACCAGATCATCAGGATGATGGTGACGATGATGGCGGCCAGGAATTCCACGCGGAGAAGGAAGGGCCAGACGTGGACTTCTTTGGCCCAGCCGGGCTTGAAGGGCCAGGCTTTGCGGTGATGGGTTTTGGCCAGCGCGGCGTCTCCGGCGAGTTGCTCGATCAAGACGTCATTGGCATGCGCTTGCTTCCACGCGAGGTACATATAGAAAGCGAGCAGCGGAATCATCGCGATGATGGGCACGTTGTCCGCGGCGGAGAGGATTTCCCACAGTTGTTTCCAATCCATGGTTATTTCTTCGCCTCCTTCACTTCGGAGTCGAGCACGACGGCCGCAGGGCCGGAGATGCCGCCATCCTTACGAACACGCCAGAAGTGCAGGATCATGAAGATGGAAGCGATGATGGGAATGCCGATGCAGTGCCAGATGTAGGAGCGGAGGAGAGCGTTGGCGTCGACGATGGAGCCGCCCAGCAAGCCGAAGCGGATGTCATTGTAAGGAGTCATGTTGAGCTGCGGGCCGAAAGGGCCTTCGTGTCCGAGAAGGGGAGTGGCGCGGGCCATGTTGGTGCCGACGGTAACGGCCCAGAAGCCGAGTTGATCGTCGGGAAGCAGGTAGCCAGTGAAGGAGAGCAGCAGAGTCAGGACCAGGAGGATTACGCCGACGTTCCAATTGAACTCGCGGGGCTTTTTGTAAGAGCCGGTGAGAAAGACGCGGAACATGTGGAGTTCGACGGCGATGACCATCAAGTGGGCGGCCCAGCGATGCATGTTGCGCAAAAGCTTGCCGAAGGGCACGTCGTGCTCGAGGTAAAGAACATCGCGGAAGGCCTGCACTTTGCTGGGGTGGTAGTAAAACATCAGCATAGTGCCGGTGAGGGTGAGGACGATGAACAAATAAAAAGTGATGCCACCCATGCCCCAGGTGTAGCTGTAGCGGACCGCGTCACGATTGATCTTGGCGGGATGCAGGTGCAGGAAAACGTTGGAGAGCACGCCGAGGGCGCGGTTGCGCGGCGTGTCGTCGTGCTTGTGGCGGAAGATCGAGGTGAAAACCTGGGTCTTGGTGGGCTTGCTGAGCAGCTCGACTTGTTCTTTGGCTTTGGCAGGCATGTCGGTCTTGAGGGACTCGAGGTCCTCCTTGACGCCGGCCTTGATACGGTCGACCAGGCCAACCGATTTGCCATTTTTTCCGTTCGGGATATTCTCTTCGGGCATCTTCTGCTCTCCCGTTTCCTAGTGGCTTGGTCTCTTGCTACTACTCCCTTGCACTCAGGCGGGGCAAGCCCGCCGGTACATAAGGTGCACGCCTACACCGCCAAAAATGCTCCGGGGTCATCGAACTTGCTTGGTTGTCCCTTGGGCCATTGATAGAGCCGGGAGGTGTCCACAATGATTTGGCCGTCGGGAGCCAATTCCACGTGAGCGCGATCCATGGGGCGCGGTGCTGGGCCCTCAAAGTTGACGCCTTCACTGTCGTAACCGCTGCCGTGGCACGGACACTTGAACTTGTTTTCGCTGGCCTTCCAGTCGGGAGTGCAGCCCAGATGCGTGCAGCGAGCGTAGACGACGAAAACGCGGCTCGGCGTGCGATCCACCCAGATGCGGTATTTCTGCTGCCACTTGGTATCGACCCCCAAGGCATAGTCCGAGGGATAGCCGATCTTAAAAATGGTGGGCGGCTCGAAAAGAGTGCGGGGAAGAAAAAATTTAAAGAAAGCGATGAACCAGGCGCCAAGAAATCCGGTGACGGTGACCCACACCAGGCGACGCCGCTTGGTATTGATTTCAGTGGGCACGGGACCGACGGTCGCCAAACCGCCCGCCGCGGCTGCTTTGGAGGTACCCACGGCAGGCGTACCGACATACCTGGTTGCATCTCCGCCACCGGGAGCAGCGGGCTTCGCTGCGTCCGGCTTTGGTTTGGGCGAATCAGATTCCGGGCCCGCCATGCGCTACCTCCTGGATTCGTCGTCCTCGAAAATAATTGGCGGCCATTCGAAGCGCCGCCCGTTCCCCCTCAGGTTAAAAGCCTGCCTGCCGCCAACAGCACGCGGCCGGGAATGGATTGTTCCCGAATTTCAGCGTGATGCAAAAATAATTTCGACTTGCTCGAGAAAAAAGAGGGCGAGTTTGCCATCAATACGAAGAGTTTTTCGGATGAACCGGAATTTTTATAGGGAAGGGGCGCGATCGCGGAGAGCGGCCGAGGCCCGGCGAATTGGAGATAGTTGATGCGAAAACATCGCGAGGTCCTCAACATTTCCCTGGACCCCCCAGAAACGAAACGGATATTACTCAAAACAAAAATTTTCGTCAATGCGTGATTGCGGTGCGGGCAGAAAAAGATTTAGAGACAAGTTGGAGAAGAAGCGGCATCGACAAGAAATAATAGATGCAAGAAGCTGCTTGCGCTTAGAAAAAGCTGTGATATATTCCCCGCGTTCGCATCCCCCACTTCTCTGAACGCAGGGAATTCGGGCAGGGCCTCAGTGGGGAAGGCCGAGAATCCAAACTCGGGGGGTCTGCGCAATGGGCCTCGTGGTACTCGTAGTCATCTGGCTAATCACGCTCATCAGTGCATATTTTTTCATCGCGAAGACGTGGTGGTTGCCAGTGGGGGCCTCCGCTGCAGCCGCCGGCATCGATCATCACTTCACCGTCACCTTCATTCTCATGGGCGTTGTTTTCGTGGCTGCTCAGCTGGCCTTGGGGTACCTGGTTTGGAGCTACCGAGATCGTGGTTCCGCGCCTGGTAAGGCGTCGTATTCCCACGGCAACACCAAGCTGGAAGTTGTCTGGACCCTGCTCACCACCGTCTTGTTTGTGGGGATGAACCTGGCGAGCAGTTCGATCTGGGCCTCCGAGCGGTTCCGGCAGGCGGAAGCCAGCGCGGTGCACGTCGAAGTGACGGGGATGCAGTTCCAGTGGTATTTCCGCTATCCGGGGCCGGATGGAAAGTTCGGCGTGACGAAGCCGGAGTTGGAAGATGCTTCCGCTGGAGGCGAAGCGGCGCTTGGCTTGGACACCAAAGATCCGGCATCGAAGGACGATGTTGTCGCCGGAGTCATGGTGGTGCCCGTCAATCGCGAGATCGAGGTGATCTTGCGCGCACACGACGTCATACATAGCTTCTTCGTTCCGGCGATGCGCTTCAAACAGGACGCCGTGCCCGGCCTGGCCATCCACATGCATTTCACGCCGATTGCAACGGGAGAATTTGAGATTGCTTGCGCGGAGCTTTGCGGGCTGGGGCACTACAAGATGCACGGCATTCTAAAGGTTGTGAGTCAGGAAGAGTTCGATAAATGGTTGGCGGCACGGGAGGCGGAGAAACAATAACCATGGCTACTCACGAATCAGCCGTCCACGCAGCTGACGCGCACGGAGCACCACAGGGGTTCATCCGCAAATGGGTCTTCAGCCTGGACCACAAAGTAATCGGCATACAGTATTTCTTCCTGGCACTGGCTGCCGTGTTTGTGGGCATGTTTCTGTCGTTGCTGATGCGCATCCACTTGATCTGGCCGGGGGTAGTGCTGCCGTTCTTTGGCGAAATCAAGCCGGAGACTTACCTGAGTCTCCTGACGATGCACGGCACGATCATGGTTTTCTTCGTGTTGACCACTGCACCGCAAGGCGGCTTCGGAAATTACTTCCTGCCGATTCAGATAGGAGCGCCAGACATGGCGTTCCCCGTGCTGAATATGCTCTCGTTTTGGACCACTTTCCTCGGCTTCATCGTGCTGCTGGCCGCTTTTTTCGTCACGGGCGGCGCGCCGCTTCATGGCTGGACCGGCTACGCGCCGCTCAGTGCGTTGCGATCGCTTCCCGGCGAGGAACTGGGCGCCGACTTGTGGATTACCAGCATCGCGATTTTCTGCCTTGGCGCGCTAATGGGGGCGTTGAACTTTATTACCACGACGCTCGATATGCGGGCCAAGGGCATGACGATGATGCGCATGCCGCTGACGGTCTGGTCGTGGTTCATCACCGCTATCCTTGGACTGCTGGCGTTTGGCGTGCTGCTCTCGGCTGGAATCCTTCTGTTGATGGACCGGAATCTCGGCACCAGTTTTTTTGTTCCGTTGGTTACTTTGAACGGCCAGTTGACGGGGCACAAGGGCGGCTCTCCGCTTTTGTGGCAGCACTTGTTCTGGTTCTTTGGCCATCCTGAGGTCTACATCGCGATTTTGCCGGCAATGGGCCTGTGCTCGCAGTTGCTGTCCGTGTTTTCGCGCAAACCGATCTTTGGATATAAAGCCATGGTGTACGCCATGCTGTCGATCGGGTTTCTGGGATTCATGGTGTGGGGCCACCACATGTTCATGAGCGGCATGAGCCCGTACACGGCGTTTGCATTTTCGATCATGACCATGGGCATCGGGGTGCCCTCGGCGATCAAAACGTTTAACTGGCTGGGCACCCTGTGGGGTGGGCGTATCCGATTCCATTCACCCATGTTGTTCGCCATCGGGTTTGTTTCTCTGTTTGTCACCGGGGGAATCAGCGGCCCGTTTTTGGCGCAACCTGTCCTGGACATCTATTTGCACGAAACGTATTTCGTAATCGCGCATTTCCATCTGATTATGGGCGTGGCTTCGATCTTCGGAATTTTTGCCGCGACCTATTACTGGTTCCCGAAGATGTTCGGGAAAATGATGAACGAAACGCTGGCCAAACTGCACTTCTGGCTCACCTTCGTCGGGGCGTACGCCATCTTCATGCCCATGCACTACTCCGGCATGGCTGGACAATTGCGCCGCTATTCCCAAGGCACCGAAGTGGCGTGGATCAAGGCATTGACCCCCATCCAGGTATTCATCAGCATCGCGGCGTTCATCACTATCGCCAGCCAATTCATCTTCCTGTTCAATCTATTCTGGAGCATGTGGAAAGGGAAAAAGGCCAGCGACAATCCGTGGGAAGCGACAACCCTGGAATGGATTACTGCTACGCCGCCGCCGCATGACAATTTCGGCGGACTGACACCTGTCGTTCACAACGGGCCTTATGAGTACAGCGTGCCCGGCGCGCCTAAGGATTTCGTGATGCAGACTGATCCTGAAATTGAACCGGCTCACTAACCAAGATAATGGCCAGTTTTTCTACAACCGCGACAGTCGACGATCCCAGAATCACCTTGGGTGACGGGGCGATTTTACCGCCAGTGCTTACCGGTGGGGGAGATGATCGTTCTGACCCCGGAAAGCCCGACTATGCCACGCGGCTGCGCCGAGCGCGGCTTGGGCTCGTAGTCGCGTTGACGCCGATACTCATGCTGTTCGTCTCGTTCACCAGCGCGTATATCGTGCGGCAAGGACTGCCTACGCTTGATCCGCAAACGAATCTGCTGGTCAAAGACTGGATTCCGGTCAAGCTTCCGACGCTTCTGCTGGTGAACACGTTTGTACTGCTGCTCAGCAGCTTGGGCATGGAACTGGCTCGCCGGCAGTTTCGAGGTCAAGCAGTTATTGCGTCCGGCAACGCGGCGCCAAAAATTTCCTCGAGCGAGCAGAACAAGATGCCTTGGCTGGCCATGACTCTTGTACTCGGACTGCTGTTCCTTTTCGGGCAGTGGGCGGCTTGGAAACAGCTCGCTGCTTCTGGTTTTTACGTTTCCTCAACGCCTAGCAGTTCGTTTGTTTATTTATTGACAGGGACGCATGCGGTGCATTTGATGGGCGGCATCCTTGCGCTGTTTGTGGCCAGCGTCGCCGTGCTGTTTCGGAGGGCCTTGTCGACGCGCAGCATCGTGATTGACGTGACCGCGTGGTATTGGCATTTCATGGCCGGACTGTGGGTCTATATTTTGTGCTTGCTGGAATTTGCTCGCTAAACAGACGTTTTTGACCAGGAGGCCGAACGCATGGCTGATTCCGGAGTGCACGACATCCCGTCGGTTTACGAACCGTCGCTGTTCGGCACGTACTCCAAGAAAATCGGAATGTGGCTGTTCCTGCTTTCCGACTCGCTGACGTTTGGGGCGTTGCTCTACGCTTATAGCTACGGGCGCATCTCGATGGGAGACGCATGGCCCAAACCGTTCCACTCCGAAAGCATCATCAACGCCACAATCATGACTGCGTTCCTTCTGACCAGTTCGCTGACGATGGTCTTCGCGGTTCGAGCGTCGGTGCACGGGGATGCCAAATGGCAGCGTCTGTGGTTGCTTGCCACCATGCTATGCGGTACGGGATTCATCATTCTTCACGGGCGGGAGTGGAGCAATTTGATCGCAGAGGGATTATCTCTCCCGATGTTTCCCAAAGTTCCGGGCCATGAAACTGTGGCGGAATTCGTCGACGTATCAAAAGCGGCGCCGCAATTTGCGGCAACTTTCTTCGGTTTGACCGGCATGCACATGGTGCACGTGACGCTGGGTGTGATTTACCTCGGGGTGGTGGCGCTGCGGCGCAAATTCATTCCCATCCTGCTGCTCCTATGGTTGGTTGCGTGGTTGGCCACGCCGGCGTATAGCCCCTTCCACTACGGAGCTCACGTCCTGTTGATCGCGGCGATTGTGTGTGGAATCATCCTGTGGCTGAAGCCCAAGGTGTACGATTCATCCGACGTGGAAGTAGCCGGATTGTACTGGCACTTCGTGGACCTCGTATGGATGTTCATCTTCCCGCTGGTGTATCTGATGTCGGCAAAGATTCTCTAGGAGCCTGAGGAAAATGGATAGCACTCAAATAGCTCTTGCTGAACGCGCCGCCGAAGAGCAACGCCATCATGGCAAAGCTTTGTTTTTCTGGGTGTGGGGCGCGCTGCTGGCGATGACAGCGATCGAAGTTTACCTGACCTATCAGCGCATGCAGCCTGTGAAGATGTTGACGATATTGCTGGGCTTGTCGTTTGTAAAGGCGGCGTTGATTATCGGCTACTTCATGCACCTGAAATATGAAGTGTCGAGAATGAAGTGGCTTACCATGTGTTCGGTGGTAGCGTGCCTGATTTTGATGACCATTTTCTTCTTTCCAGATGCGCGGCGTATCGTTGAACTTGGAGTGAAATGAAAATTCGATTGGCACTTCTCGTCTTAGCGTTCTTCTTGTGGGCAGCGCCTGCATTCAGCCAGGGATGCGCCATGTGCTACAGCTCGGCAGTGGCTGCCTCCAAGGATGGGCAGAAGGCCATCAGCAAAGGCGTCCTCGTGCTGGTTTTCCCGCCAGCCGGATTCATGACTCTCGGCTTGGCGCTGGCGTATCGTTACGGAAAGAAACGCGACCTGGAAAATTGCTGAGAGATTTTTAGTTCTGGTCTTAGTGTACCGGTGAGCGCCCTGCTCGAAGGTCACTGCAGAAAGTAAACTACAACGGAGTCAGGTTCGAATGCTGCGGCTGGAACTGAGTTGAGCCAGCCTACAGAAGTCTAGGGCAGGCCGCCCGTGCGGCCTGCCCTCACAGCCAACTAGCAAAACCAAATCGCCATCACGCAACGCGGGAGCAGGGGAAGCGCTCGCCGATTTTCGAGTGATAGTATCCCTCTTTTGAAGGGGCTTTCATGAATTCGTCGAACACGCTGGAAGGCACATTGAAAAACTGATAGACCCCGCCCTTCACAAACTGGATCTCAAGCGTCTCCGAATCTTCCTGGTAACCTACCTGGGTAAATTCCGTCGAGGGAATGGGGAACCGATGCATTTTAGAGAGCCCCCTTTCTGGTGAGAGACGCTTCCAGCCGACGGCGCAGGGATGGGCCATCGTGTCACGGCCTTGGGTGGAATCTGGTCTATGGTCTAGTTGTTCTATTCCCCCGGCCGTGGCCCTGGATTGCCCCTCTTTGGTAGTGGCTCAACGGCGGGATTCTAGCATAAAGAAAACAGATTGATAGCTGCATTTTTGTTGCTAGTGTAGTGCGACGAAATTCCGAGCATCTATGGAAGAGGCGTGCCTAACCCGTATACCCGCACACTCCAACGCGAGGAGAGTTAACTACCGGCAGGCACATCTCGTCACCACACTCATGTGCGACGGCGCACGGTTCACAAAGCCAGCCCTCCCCATTCCACGCGCATTCGGTACAGACTTGCGTGGCGGGCTGGATGCTACACCGCTGGCAGCTTACCTGCGGTGCCTCGTTTCTGGCCAATAGTTGTACAGCGCCTTTCGGCAAGCCTTGCTGACGAAGGGCAACAACCTTTAGCACAAGAGCCGTTGTAGAACCGTAGTCATACTTATGAGAGAACTTCATCCCTACCTCAAGCACTTCGCTCAACTGCGCTCTCATGCTTATTTCTTCATCCAGGGGCTCGGAAGCATAACGCTTGCCGCCAATCTCAAAAGCGCTCAAGTGGCCGCAGCATTCAAGCCAGGTATGGCGGAGAAAATCGTCGAGTTTACTCAGCGGGGCGGTCAGCGGCACTGCCACATGCATCCAGTAGGCCTTGGCGTCACGTCCTTCGATGGCTAAATGGAAATTCGGGACAGGCGGTCGTTTTTCAGAAGCCGGCAATAGCTCGGAAGCTTTCGCTTGACAGCACGCACTTAGGTGCCGGGTCATGGAAGCCTGGCCGACGAGCTCCTCACAGAGATTACACTTTCCCATCGATTGCGGTTTGCTCATGGCTGAGCAATATTATAATGCGTCATAAATAGAAACATTTATTATTTCGCTGTGTTCTTACCGAATAGGAGGGCACGGCTGATGCGAATCGCACCCCAGGTAGTTCTGAACAGCGAGCAAAGAGCAAAGCTAGAGGTCTATGCGCGCGGGCGCAGTACGCCGGCGCGGGTTGTGCTGCGCGCCCGGATTGTATTGCTGGCCGCCGAAGGCAAACAAGACCTGAAGATTGCCCGCCTGCTTTCCATCGTGCCGCGCACTGCTGCTCGCTGGCGCTCGCGTTTTCTGCGCAACGGTATCGTGGGGCTGGAACACGACGCTCCGCGACCTGGCCGCACGCCTTCCATATCACCGGAACTCGTGCGTAGGGTGATTGCCAAGACCACACAGGAAAGACCTCCTCATGCGACCCACTGGAGCACTCGCACTATGGCCGCCGTGGCCGGTATCAGCGAGGCCAGTGTACGGCGCATCTGGCACGGTCACGGTCTGAAGCCGCACCGCGTGGAAACCTTCAAGCTGAGCAACGATCCCCGTTTCGCCGAGAAACTGGAGGACATCGTCGGCCTGTATCTGAATCCGCCCGAGCATGCGCTCGTGCTGTCATTGGACGAGAAGAGCCAGATCCAAGCGCTTGACCGTACCCAGCCCGGCCTGCCCATGAAAAAGGGCCGTGCCCATACGATGACGCACGATTACAAGCGGCATGGAACCACCACGTTGTTTGCCGCTCTCAACACCCTCGATGGCAGTGTGATAGCGACTTGTATGGAGCATCATCGCCATCAAGAATGGCTGAAGTTCCTGCGTCTCATCGATCACCAAACGCCCGCCGACAAACAGCTCCACCTTATCGTCGACAACTATGCCACCCACAAACACCCGGCGGTTCAGCGCTGGGCAGCGCGCCATAAGCGCTTTCATTTTCACTACACGCCCACTAGCGGCAGTTGGCTCAACATGGTCGAACGATTCTTCCGCGACCTGACCGAGAATCAGCTCCGGCGCGGCATCTTTACCAGCGTCGAAGCTCTCCAAGAATGCATCCTCGCTTATATCGAAGAGCATAATCGCCAACCCAAACCCTTTATCTGGACCGCAAAGGCCACCGACATTCTCGAAAAGGTTAAACGCGCCAAAGCCAACTTCAATAACAGCCCATCTGTGTGACGCAGTACACTAGCGCCCAGCGACTTAGCGCACTTCGAAGATATCGCTCTGCCCGGCACTATTGGTTCTGACTTGCTGTGCTCTGAGCGCGGAACGAAGAGCATCATGTTCGGTACTTCGACAGTTGATCGTTCAACGGCCACTAAGCTACAAAATCCAGCGGACTGCTGAGGCAGCGGCGCGGTGTGCGACGAAGGTTCCTAGGAACGTAACAAAGGGTGAGGCTATGAAATTTGCTTCAAAGATTCTGTTGGCTGTCGCTCTTTTTGTAATTCTCTTTGCCGCATCGTTTCCGGCGAAGGCAGGAGCTGATGCGGGTGGGAAAGCCATCACGTCGCACACGGCGGAAGTGGACGGAATGAAACTTCACTACCTGATCGCTGGACACGGTCCGGCGGTGATCCTTCTGCATGGCTATACCCAGACTTCACTGATGTGGAAGCCGCTCATTCCACAACTAGCTGAGAAATTTACAGTCATTGCGCCGGACCTACCGGGAATCGGTGATTCGGGAATTCCAAAGGATGGTTTGGATATGAAAACCGCGGCCACCCGCATCCACGCGCTTGCCAAGTCGCTCGGTGTCGGCAAGGCGAGAGTCGTTGGGCACGACATCGGGCTGATGGTTGCTTACGCGTATGCCGCGCAGTTCCCAACGGAAGTGGAAAAACTCGTCGTAATGGACGCTTTTCTCCCTGGCGTTGCCGGATGGGAGGACGTCTATGACAATCCGAACTCTTGGCATTTTCGTTTCAACGGTCCGACGCCGGAAGCCTTGGTTCAGGGACGCGAAAAAACGTACTTCGCATACTTCTGGAATGACTTGGCTGCGGACAAAACACATTCGCTCAAGCCAACAGACCGCGTTTCTTACGTTGCAGCATATGCCCGCCCTGGGCGCATGCACGCGGGCTGGGCGTACTTCGCTGCTTGGCCGCAAACCGCCAAAGACTTCGCCCAACTAGCTCAAACGAAACTGACGATCCCCGTTCTCTCGATAGCCGGTGATAAAGCCAGCGCCGGAGTCCTCGGTCCGCAAATGAAGCTGGTCGCCACGAATGTGGCCATTGTCGTATTGAAGGACACCGGCCATTGGGTCATGGAAGAGCGCCCCAAGGAAACAATGGAAGCAATCGTGAATTTTCTCTGAGAAACATGAGACTCTCCAGTTGCCTGATCGAAGACCTATAGCTCACAAGTGTTCCTGAGTGGAAACGCGCTGGAAATGCCGGCCAGATGAAAGGGGGCAGCATAATCGTTCCGAGTCGTGTCGTGATGCCGGTATTGTGGGTGGAAGGGAGCCTGCTGATGACTCTTAATTTTGCGCTCAAACCGGATAAAGTCGACGCAGCCAAGCTGCCAAGAATCCTACACTCTTATTTCTTTGGCTCTCAGGCTAGGGTTGGATGGGAAGCCGCCATCGCCTTGCTCATTCTAATTTTCGCCCCACTCTCCTGCGCAACGAAAACCAAGGGTGTAGCACCAGGCGGTCCCTCAGGGGATTCGCTCGCGAGACCCTGTAAAAACACAGCCACTGGTTTGAAATCTTCGAGGGCAACGAGAAAGGCCGGCAAGCAAAAGTTGGACGACGCAAATGCAGAAACCTGGCGGAGCTGCCTTGAGATTCACTCTACAGCTCTTGAGATTCAGGAGTTTTTGCAAGCCTACGGACGAGAAGAGAAATGGAACTTGATCGAAGAACAAGTAGGGGAGGATATGTGGACGTTTACTCGGAAACTGGAGAGAGATGAGCTTTTGCAATTTACAAAGAGAGATGCAAATTCCGACGGAGTGAATTGGACATCCGGGGTAGTCTTCGTTCAGCTCAAGACCGCGGAGCTTGCCGCCGGGTTTGTTCGCGTGCAAGTCTCTGCTCGTTTTCGGGGTTATGGACAAAACCCAGATCGCTTTGCTCCTCCGAAAGAATCCTGGCCGCTGAGTTCAAGCGGTGGCCTCGAAAATCACCTCATAACAGTCCTTGAAGCGCATTTCAAAAACCCATCGTAAAAACCACGGGTGTGGCGATTCGAAGGGAAAATTGTCCGCGTCGATCATGTTGCGTTTAACTGGCGCCGCCAGATGCAACCTGTTGTAGCAGTGGAACAAGTACTCCTGCGCCGGGCAAGGGAGGCTCTCTTTCCTGAATGGACACCGACAAATCCGGCAAATGCCAGATTCAATCTTTATGTGATATTTTTGCCTTTATCCAGCCAACGAACGGAAGTCAAAGGGTTCTCAGTCGGAGGAAGCCTTGGTCGACTTCAGGCCAGTGAGGACGGGTGTGTGGCGTCTCTGGCACCTGAGCCGAATCTCATGGTCCGTCGTCTTTCTATTCGGAGTATTGTTTCTCTCCTGCACGGCGCAGGCGCAGATTTCGCCTGGTCCGCTTTCGAAAGCTCACCAATCTTTATCGGGAACCACGCAATGCGCGAGCTGCCACCAGTTCGGTGCAAGTACGCCTACCTATAAATGTCTCGATTGTCACAAAGAAGTGGCACAACGGCTTTCGGAAAAACACGGCTATCACGCCCAGATTCAGATGGCGAACCCCAATGGCAAGGGGTGCGTGCGTTGCCACCTCGAGCACAACGGCGAAGATTTTAGCCTTTTGCATTGGGAGCCATCGCAGAAACAATTTGACCACCGGCTGACGGGATACAACCTGGAAGGGAAGCACGCGGGGTTGACGTGCGAGAAATGCCACACGCCTTCGAAGATGGTTGCGAGCGAGCGGGCGTTCATCAAATACAAGGATCCCAGAAAATCGTTTTTTGGGATGTCTGCGAACTGCTTGACATGCCACGCCGATCCTCACAAGGGGCAGTTGGGAAACGACTGCCAGCGCTGTCATAACGTGAACGACTGGAAGCAGGCTTCCCAATTTGACCATTCGAAAACACGATACCCCCTAACCGGCTTGCACATAAAAGTGGCATGCGAGAAATGTCACAAGCCTGACCGGCCTGGGGGAGAGGCCCGCTATCGCGACATGAAGTTTGATTCCTGCACGGCATGCCACGTGGACCCTCACAAAGGAGCGTTCAAGCAGCGTTGCGAAGATTGTCATACCACCGCAAGTTGGAAGAAAATCTTGCCGGGATTTGAGTTCGACCACAATAAGACAAAATACCCGCTGCTAGGTATGCACGCCAAAGTCAGCTGCGTCTTGTGCCACGTAAACGGCGATTTCAAGAGGCCCGTGCCGTTTGCGAATTGCGCGGACTGCCACAAGCCCGATCCCCACAAAGGGCAGTTTGACGGGCGGCCAAAAAAGGGCGAATGCGCGGAATGCCACACCGTGGAAGGCTGGAAGCCGTCACTTTTCGGCGTGAAAGAGCACGCCACGTCGAAATACCCCTTGCTGGGCAAGCACGCCACGGTAGATTGCGCGAAATGCCACCTTGCCGCAGGTAAAGATACTGTTTACAAGGTGAAATTCGCGGCCTGTCTGGACTGCCACCGGGATGAGCATGAAGGGCAATTCGAAGCCGCATCGTATCAAAACAAGTGTGAGAGTTGCCATACCGTGCAAGACTTTCACCGCTCCACCTTCACGATTGCCAATCATCGCAAGACGAATTTCACGCTGACAGGCGCGCACGTGGCAGTGCCTTGCAATGAATGCCACAAGTTTGGGTCGGGCGGCCCGTCCGACAAGATGCTCCCTTTCCATTTTCAAGATCAGAGTTGTACCGCTTGCCACGTTGATCCGCATAAAGGTGAATTCAAAGACCGCATGGCCCGGCGCCGCGCCAATGGAACGCCGCTTGGTTGTGAGGCCTGTCATGACGTGAAGTCATGGACAAACGTGAGCAGCTTTGATCATTCGAAAACCAAATTCCCGCTTTTAGGCGCTCACCGAGCTGTCGCCTGTGGCGCATGCCACAAAGCCCCGTCCGGTTCCAGCCAAGCCCAATTCAAAGGAACATCGCAAATCTGCGAAAGCTGCCACGTGGAGCCTCACGGATCCCAGTTCGCCAAAGCCGGCAAGACCCGTTGCGCGGAGTGTCACAACGCCCAGCGATGGGTTCCCTCAACCTTCGATCATGACACCCGTACTCACTTCCCGCTTACGGGAGGGCATTCCAAAGTTCTTTGTGACAAATGTCACAAAGTAGCGAGAATGATTGACGGTCAACCTGTCCTTTTCTACAAACCAACCCCGAATAACTGTGCCGACTGTCACGGCGCGGAAATGCGACCGGGTCCGCCGGGTCAGGCAAATTGAGCTAGTGGAATACCCAAATGACTCTGCTGGGGCAACTCCGAGAGCTGCAGACGCGCCAATCCTCCCAAGACCCAGCCGGGTACCGAGTCTCTGACAGAGAGATGCACTAGACCGAGAACATGGCCATTAACTGACCCCTCGTACAGTTGTTTCGCGTTTTCCCACGCGGGAAGATCAAAGTAAGCCCAGCTGTAGAAACCCCATCTGACTGGGAAGATTGGGGAAAGGGGCCATTACGTTTAGAGTGGTCAAAACTGGGATTTGGCTGCTGCTAGCTATCGGGCAGCTGGCCGCGGTTTCGTCTTCCAACGCTCAACGTGTGACCACCCGAAGTCCGCACGGCCCCCTTGCCGTACCCTGTGAGAATTGCCACTCTGCCGCAAGTTGGAGGCCCATCCGGCCAATTCCTGAATTTGATCACAACAAGACCAAGTATCCGCTTCGCGGAATGCATGAAAAGGTGTCGTGCACCCAGTGCCACGTTAAGCCGGTTTTCTCCGACGTCGGAAAAACTTGCCAGGATTGTCACGCCGACATTCACCAGCGGAGAATGGGATCAAACTGCGCGCAATGTCATACCGTTCTGGGCTGGCAGGTCTCCACAAAGCAGATCGGCAATCACCAGAATCGTTTTCCCCTGTTCGGCGCACACGCCGCCGTGCAATGCGAGGATTGCCACAAGAGTGCAGCCGTCGGCCAATTCCAGGGGCTTTCCACGGCTTGCCAATCCTGTCATTTGAATGACTACCAGAAGACCACGAACCCGAACCACATCAGCGCAAAATTTGCCACCACTTGCGAATCCTGCCATTCGTTCGACAGTTGGTTGGGCGCAAAGTTTGACCACAGTTCGACGGGTTTCCTACTGACGAATGGCCATGCGAATGTCCCTTGTGCTTCTTGCCATATCAACAACAATTACAACCTGACGATTGCGTCGACGGAATGCGGCAATTCCCAATGCCATTTAACGACCTGGCAGAAAACAAGCAATCCAGTGCATTCCGCGGCCGGGCCAGCATTTGCGTTGGTAAACTGCTCGAACTGCCATACCACGAAGGGCTGGGATGCGGCGAATTTCGATCACACTTCGACAGGATTCCTGCTGACGAATGGGCACGCCAACGTTCCGTGCGCCTCATGCCACATCAACAATAATTACAACCTGACGATTGCGCCGACGGATTGCGGTAACTCTCAGTGTCATCTGACGACGTGGCAGCAGACCAATAATCCGACCCATTCCACATCAGGCCCGGGGTTTGCGGCCGCGAATTGTTCCACTTGCCATACCACCAAAGGTTGGGACGCAGCCTCCTTCGACCACAGCGCTACGGGGTTTACGCTTACGGGAACGCACGCTTCGCCGATTCCTACTCCCTGCTTGTCCTGCCATGTCAGCAATAACTACACTTTGAATTCAACGGACTGTATGGGCTGCCACCTGGCGGCTTGGAATAGTACGCCGACCTTCGGCGGAAGCGTTCCAAACCACATCACGGCCGGGTTTCCTTCCACGGCGTCCGCCTGCACGTCCTGCCACCCAATCACCAAGTGGTCTGCCGGAAAGTTCGACCATAGCGCATTCGGTTTCCCGCTGGCGAATTCGCACGCGCTGGTGGCCAACGGTGGGAAGGTGCCATCCTGCGCGTCGTGCCACATCAACAACAACTACAGCCTTGCCATCGCGCCCACAGATTGTGGAAATTCGCAGTGTCATTTGACGACCTGGCAGCAAACGAACAATCCGGTGCACCCTTCGGCGGGAGCGCCTTTTGCGGCCGCCAACTGTTCCTCCTGCCATAACACGATCTCGTGGACTACGGCGACGTTTGATCACAGTGTTACTGGATTCCCGCTGACAAATTCACACCAACTCGCACCTGCCGGTAGAGTCGCGGCTTGCACGGATTGCCACATCAACAACAACTACACCCTCACCATCACCCCCAGCGACTGCGGAAATTCGCAATGTCACCTGACGACCTGGCAGCAGACCAACAACCCGGTCCACCCGAACGCCGGAGCGCCCTTTGCGGCTGCAAATTGCTCGACGTGCCATAACACCATCACCTGGAACACGGCAATCTTCGATCACAGCTCGACGGGCTGGCCACTGACGGGCTCACATCAATTGCAACCGGCCGGAAAAGTAGTCGCCTGTACCGATTGCCACGTTGGAAACAACTACACCTTCACCGCAGCGAACACGGATTGCTACGGATGCCACATCAGTGCCTGGCAGAGCACGCAATCTCTTGGCGGCAGCGTGCCGAATCACGTCGCCGCGGGTTTCCCCACGTCACTTTGCTCCACCTGCCACACTACGACTTCGTGGACCTCAACGTTCAACCATGCCACGACGGGCTTTCCTTTGACGAATTCGCACCAACTCGCGCCGGCAGGTAAGGTCGTGGCTTGCGCGTCTTGCCATATCAACAACAACTACAGCCTTACGATTGCGCCGACGGACTGCGGAAATTCACAATGCCACTTAACGACCTGGCGGACTACGAATAATCCGACCCACCCAACCGCGGGAGCGCCTTTTGCGGCAGCGAATTGCTCGACCTGCCACAACACAATCGCGTGGACTACAGCGGTCTTCGATCACAGCACCACCGGGTGGCCGCTGACGGGCTCCCACCAACTTGTGCCGGCCGGAAAAGTGGTGGCCTGCACGGATTGCCACATAGGGAACAATTACACTTTCACCGCCGCAAATACGGATTGTTACGGGTGCCACCAACCGGCCTGGGTGAGCACGCAAACACTCGGTGGAGTGGTGCCGAATCACATTACGGCAGGTTTCTCTACTTCACAGTGCTCGACCTGCCACGACACGCTGCTGTGGGCGGACGGCAAATTTGATCACAGCACGACGGGGTGGGCGTTGCAGGGTGCACACGTGGCCACGCCTTGCTCTTCGTGCCACATCAACAACAACTACGCGCTTACGCCCGCGAACACCGATTGCTACGGATGCCACCAGGCGGCCTGGTTGAGCACTCAAACGCTCGGCGGCGCAGTACCGAATCACATTGCCGCGCAGTACCCCACCACCTGCGTAACTTGCCACACCACCTGGGTGACCACGAATTGGCTCGGCGCGACGTTCAACCATACCTGGTTCAGGGAACCGCATCATGGCTCAGTCTGTGCAGACTGCCATATCAATTCGACGAACTACGCAGTGTTCTCCTGCATCGTCTGCCATTCGGGGTCACACAGCAACAAAACGCAAACGGACTCGAATCACGGCGGCGTCAAGGGCTACTCGTACGGGCCAATGACTTGCGTCCCGTGCCATAAGGGTTGAAGGCAAGCCAGCTATTCGCGCTTTCGCGGTGCGGGCGGACTCTAGAGTGCGAATATTTGTTGCAGTAGAAGTTGAGACGGTAACTGGGGGAAGAAGAGCAAGTGTTTCAAAGGAGCAGGCCGCGGGAGCGTTTCGTGAGAGATGTTCTCACATGCTCTTGCACGATCGTTCTGTGCGCCTGCCTGATAACGGGATTCACGACTGGCACAATTTTCGCGCAAGTTCCGCAGGCCGATCAATCCGCTGATAAGAAACCTTCCGTTTTTCGCGTGAAGTACGTCTCCGACGGTTCTCTCTATGTCGATGCGGGGCGCAACGCGAACCTGCAGGAAGGTATGAAGCTTTCCCTCGTCAATCCTCCACCAGATGGCGCTGTTTCAGAGGGAGTACGATTTCGAGGTTACGAGCATGTCGCCGAATTGAAGGTCACCAGCGTGGCCGACTCTTCCTCCGTCTGCGAAATCGTAAGCACGAATGGCGAAGTCAGAATCGGGCAGTTGGCATTCCTGTCGGCGGATAGTCTGCTGGATCGCCGCGGAGCCGAATCGGCGGTGGAAGAGCAAAAATATCCTATCGTTCTCACATTTACCTACGGTGACCCGTTGGAAGAGGAAGTTCGCGAAGTGGAAGAACGAAAGCAGCTTCAAGAATCGCCCGCGGGCAGGATCCGTGGGCGGTTCGGCTTTAATTACGGCGGCATTAAGGAGGTCGGGGGACTGAATTCCAAGCAGATCGGGATGGTCATCCAATCCGATATCACAAACATCGGGGGAACCTACTGGAATTTCAAGGGCTACTGGCGCGGCAACATGAACGTTAGCAGTTCCACTCCTCAGGGCGCGAGCACCACGACACTCACGGACTTGATCAACCGCACCTACCATCTTGGTTTTTATTATCAGAATCCATATTCGCCGGTGACCATTGGCGTGGGGCGTCTTTTCTTGCCCTGGGCGCCGAGCTTGAGCACGATCGACGGCGGTTATCTCGGAAGAAAAATCACGCGGATCGCGACGGTGGGTTTCTTCGCGGGTTCCACGCCGGATCCCTCTTCCTGGAGCTATAACCCGAACCAGCATATTGCCGGAACGTTTGTGAACTTCGAGATGGGCGACTTCGAGCACACTCGCCTTTACACTACGGCAGGTATCGCCGTGACCAGCATCCAATGGAAAGTGGCCCGGCAATTCGCTTTCTTTGAGAATAACTTTTCCTGGAAGCGCTACGTGTCGTTTTACAGCTCCCTGCAGGCGGACGAAGCTAGAACGTCTCCGCTGATAAATGGTGGAAGCAATCCCACAGGAATCTCGCAAAGCTATTCATCGTTGCATTTCCAGCCGTTCCGCCGCGTGGGCTTCGGCGTCAATCACAACTATTTCCGCAGCTTGCCAACCTACGATCCCCGGCTCCTTGGCACCGGCTTGCTCGACCAGTATCTCTTTCAAGGTTTCAGCGGAGATGTGCGCGTGGAACTCGTCAGGCACATCACGGTGTACTCCAGCCTGGGCAAGAGCAAAGCGACCACCGATACAAAGAATTCGCTCAACGAGGCCTTTGGAATCACCGTGCCAAATATCTGGAAGACCGGGTTGCTTGCTGATGCGCACTACTCGAAATTCGATAGCTCGTTCGGGAGCGGAAAATACACGTCCGTTTCGCTCTCAAAGAGCATTTCCGATACGTTCCATGTTCAACTTCTGGGCGGTCATCAGACTTTCAATTCCGCGCTGACGACCAACAATCATTCCAATTTCGTCAACGCGGTGGGCGATTGGAACGTTGGCCCGCGTTATTTCCTGGAATGCAATTTCGGCTGGTATCGCGGGACCAGCATGAATTACCAGCAGTGGTCCACGGTGTTCGGCTATCGCTTCGGAGGTTACCGCAAATGAAGAATCTCCGGCGCAGAGGACTAATTGGCTCGGCGGGTTTATTTGCTGGGCTACTCTTGTGCTGCTGCCACGCATTCGGACAGGCTCCGGCTGGGCCACAACCTGCGACAGAGGTATCCACTTCCGCCGCTTCATCGGCGATGGATGCGCTCCTGCGCGCGCGCAAAACCGTCGAAAAATACTTCGAGCAGGCAGCCAATGTAGTGTGCACGGAAAATGTAACGCAAGCAGTGGTCGGGAAGAACGGCAAGTCCAACTATCGCGAAGACTCTGTCTTCGACTACCAACTTCAGGTCAATACCAGCAGCGGATTCTTGAAACTTGTCGAATCCCGGGATACGCACAAAGCGGCTTTTCGCGATTCGGCGCGGACGCTGCTCATCACCAATGGTTTCACCAGCATGCTTCTGATTATTCACCCGAATTACGAGGCCAGCTATACTTTCGAGGCTGTAGGCGAGGAAACTGTTGATGGTGTGACCCTTGCCAAAATCAATTTCAAGCCTATTCCCGGCGCTTCTTCCCCCGCCGCGTTTCAACTCCGCGGGCAAAGCTATCCCATGCCTCTTTTTGGAACGATTTGGATAGAGGAACAGACCGGGGCGGTCTCAAAACTCATCGCTGCCGTGGACACTAGCCTCGGCGATCTGGGGCTGCAGGGTATGCGCAGCGAGATTCACTACGCCACCGTCCATTTCCACGACCCAGAGGAATCCTATTGGATGCCGATTTCCGCCGTCATTGACGTCGAGACTCCCCGCCAGCATTGGCGCAATATCCACCGTTTTGCAGGCTACAAAAGATTCCGGGCCACAATTCAAGTCGAAGAGGCTGAGGTAAAACCATGAGCGCATCCGCTACCATCGGCTCCGCGGTACTCACTCGCGAAGACCCTGAGAAGGGACATCGTATGCGAGTGTTCCTTGCTTGGATGCTCGCACTGGCCTTCGTTCTGGTCATTGCCGGCTACGGCATGAATTACTACATGCTGAGCGCTTCCGAGCGCCCCTTCTCGCCCAAGCACCAAATCTTGCGCCCCAGCGGCACTATTGGCGTCAAGCTGGGCATGGTCGGCGTGTTGATGTTCTTTCTCATCTATCTGTATCCGCTGCGCAAGAAATGGGGTTGGCTCGGAAGAATGGGGAATTCCCGCCACTGGCTGGATTTTCACATTGTCCTGGGCACTGCCGCGCCCGTCATCATCGCCTTTCACGCCTCGTTTAAATTCGGAAATATCGCCGGCATGGCCTTCTACAGCATGCTGATGGTTACACTGAGCGGTTTCGTGGGCCGCTATCTCTATGCCCACATTCCACGCGGCCTCAGCGCCGCGGAACTCTCTATGAAAGAGATCCAGGAAAAAGAAGAAGCCCTGCGCAAAGAGCTCGCCGAACAAAAAGCCATTTTCGGCTTTTCCGTTGATGCCCTTGCCGCATTGCCTTCACCGGCCCAGCTGGCCAAGACTCCACTGATCGCTTCGCTTCTATCCATGTTTGTGCTGGATATCAAGCGCCCTTTCAAGACTTCCCTGTTGCGGCTGCAACAGGCTGGGTTCGGCCCATGGGTCTTTTCCGCCTTCGGCCTGTTCTCCACCCGCGACCTGAAACTCGAGCGCGCCATTCTTTTGGCACAGAAGCAAGCTTCGCTCTCCCAGAGCATTGCTTTTCTCAGCCGCACCCAGCGGATTTTCCAACTCTGGCACGTTATCCACCGCCCATTCAGTTACGCATTCGCAATTCTGGCCATCCTCCATATTTGTCTCGCACTCTCTATGGGCTATAGATTGTGAGTGCCCCTTTCTTTTGCCTCGATCGATACGGAAAGGGATTTGGCATGAGGCGATGCTACTAACTCTATGGACTCTACCGTCGCATTCTTAATCGCCGTGGCGGTCATCGCCTTTTTCATGTGGCGGTACTTGAAGGAACAGAAACAAAAAGACGCACAAGCGCGCGCGGCCGTGGAGAAGGGCAAGCTATATTCCGAGGGCCCCAAGTCTCAGCATCCATACATCGATGAAGCCTATTGCATTGGCTGTGCTGCCTGCACCATGGTGTGCCCGGAGGGCGACGTCTTAGCCATGGTCGGCGGCAAAGCTGCCATCGTCAACGGACACAAGTGCATCGGCCACAGTCTCTGTGCGGACGTTTGCCCCGTCGGCGCCATCACCATGGTCTTGGCCAGCCCCAGTATGGGCGCGGACATGGCCATGTTGACGCCTCAATATGAAACCAGCATCAAAAACCTGTTCATCATCGGAGAACTCGGCGGCTTGGCGCTTATCAAAAATGCCGTTAACCAGGGGCGAGACTGTATCGATAACATCTCCAATCGATCGATGGCATTCGGATCCCGCCGGTCCGTGGCTGATGTGTTGGATGTTCTGATCGTTGGAGCTGGGCCCGCCGGAATCAGCGCCTCCCTGCGAGCGGCCGAGAAAAAACTCAACTACCTTACCGTGGACGAGGGTGAAATGGGTGGCACCGTAGCGAAGTACCCCCGCCAAAAGCTCGTGATGACCAGCCCCGTGGAATTTCCGACGTACGGAAAATTCAAAAAGACTGAGCTTTCCAAGGAAGAATTGATCGCTTTCTGGAACCAAGTGTTACAACGCGCGGATTTCAAGTTCCGCAAAGGCGAGAAAGTTGAGGATATCAAGAGGGGCGAGGACCGCATTTTTACCATCGCCACCACCAAGAACCAATACCGAGCTCACGCAGTCGTCCTCGCGCTCGGCAAAAGCGGCAGTCCGCGGAAGCTTGGTGTGAAAGGTGAAGAGCTGCCCAAGGTCATGTACCGCTTGATCGAAGCGGACCATTACGTCAACAAGCGAATCCTGGTGGTGGGAGGCGGCGACAGCGCCATCGAAGCCGCTATGGGACTCGCGCACCAGGTTGGCAATCAGGTTACGCTTTCCTATCGCAAAGAAGCTCTTAGCCGCATCAAAGACCGAAATGCGCAGCGCATCCAGGAGTGCCTGCGCAAAGGAAAGCTCAAAGTGGTATTCAACTCCATTCCCGTGGAGTTCAAGCAAGACGCCGTCGTCCTCGACGTCCAAGGTAAGCCGCAGCAACTTCCTAACGATTTCGTCTGGATCTTTGCGGGGGGTGAGCCCCCGACCGCTTTCCTGAAAAAAATCGGCGTCGGGTTTGGCATGCGTGACCTGACGCCGGAGGCCAGCAATGAAGCTAGACAAACAATTTTGTCTGAGGTTTAGCTCACCGATTCCCGAGCATGAGTGAATCGTGTCCGTGGGACGGGGAGAAGGCCCCGCGAAGCCGTACTTGCAAATCGGCGGCCATGGGGTAATTCAATGAAGTTACGGCACCATCGCCTTTTCACTTTCTCATCAGCAGGTTTCGACGACTCTAAACTGTTGTTCGAACTCACGCAATTGTTCCCAAATCGGAAGGAAATCAAGACACGACGGAAGCTGATAGTCTGAAAGGTCAGTGAGTTAGTGGTTGGGGCGTCCGGATTTGAACCGGAGGCCTCCTGCGCCCAAGGCAGGCGTAATATCTCTCGGAAGTCCTTCCTTTTCAATCTCGATTTTGAAAACAAACGAGTTAGAAAAATATTTGGTGGTGGCACGATGTACGAAAATGTGGCTGCGCATGCGCAGAGTCCCCTGAATTTTCCCCATAGCGAAAGAACAGCGAAACTGCTCCGATGGGTTCCCACTTCTTGACAAACACCAACCCTTCGGTTGAAAACCGAACGGGCGTCGTGTTACTCCCGCTGAAATGTAGATTCTTTCCTGTGGCGATGTCACAGCAAATATCACGCAGATGAAAGCTGTCCGCACTGAGATTCGATCTGGCAGGCGGCGGTTTGGAAAACCGCCGTAGGCAAATTCTTGCCAGAGCACCCGGGGCGAATAGCTCAGACGTTGCCCAACGAAAGGCCCCTTTAGTTGGCGGGACCAATCACTGTACGGTTACGATCACCCGCTGATAGCGCGTAAGATGCGCTGTTCCGTCGTCAGTCGCTTCTAGAACAACATTGATTGTCTGTCCAGGCTGTGCATCGCCGGGTACGCGAAAAGTCGTCCGGAGCGCAGTCGGTGCGGAGAACGTGATGTCACCGGGATAGGTGCCCGCGTCGTTGTGTTGCCACCACCTCACCCCCAGCGCGTTTCGATCTGGATGTGAGACTTCTGCTTCCAGAGTAACCGTGCTACTCGGACGCGCCGAAGCATCTATGGGGCCACTGATTCTCACCTTTGGCGGGTGATTCGCATCGCTAAATCTTGGTGTTACGGCCCACTTCAGGCGATCTGCGAAGTCATTCTGCGCCGCCGCAAAGAAGGAGTAGAGATCGCCGCGGTGCGCGGCGAGATTTTGGGGATCATGCTTGCCAAATCAATGGTAGTTCCGCCGGCAGGATTGGTGGAATCCGAATGATTCACCAACACTGAGCGTAATCACGCTCAATTGAGCAAATCTCAAAACTCTGGGGGAATTGCGCCACATCGCGTATCGTCGACAATCTGGAAGTTGAATGTGTTCCTTTTCTTTACAACGGAGACCCCGAACGCGCCACATTCACGCGCTGTGTGTGCTTGTCATGGGTTGCGGCAGCCTGCGGAACAAAGGGTGCCCAGACGGTCTGCATGTCATATCATGTTGGGGCAAAGGAGCAGTATCAATCCCAATTTATGCTTACGCGAATCGTTTGTCTCCTCTTGGTCCTGATCTCGGCCTCAGGCTTGTCCAGCACGGATTTTTCCATGAAGGTGACCGACAAGAATTACCTCGATACTCAAGGTTTCAGCGTTTTTCTCTACGACAGCACGTACCACCCCGTTTTTGTGGACCAAAAGAACACGGCCATGGAGATGATTCTCCACGGCCAGCGCATCGCCACCAACGGCGACGTGCGGCTGATGCCCACGCCGGAACAGTGGGACTTGGTGGCAACCCTCAAAGGTCGCCGTGCCGACAAAGCGAACAGCCGGCTCACTGCTGACCTCACATTCCCGACGTTCGACTTCAGTTACACGCTGGAAGTGGCAGCGGAGCCCGGCGGGGTGAAGGTCAGCATCAATCTCGATAAGCCGCTACCGCAGAAACTGGCGGGGCGGGCCGGCTTCAATTTGGAGTTTCTGCCGTCGATCTACATGGGCAAGGCTTACGTGGTGGACGGAAGCAAAGCCGGCATTTTCCCGCGAACGCCGAACGACGCGATGACGAAAGTTTTGCCCCTAGCGGATGAACCGAAAAAGGCGTACTACCTGGAGGACTGGGACAAGGCCAAGGGATACACACAGCCGTTGCCGTTTGCCGAAGGAAAGAGCATCACCCTGGGTGTGGACGACGCGCTGGCCCGAGTGAATGTGGTATCGGATACGGCCAACCTGATGCTGTTCGATGGGCGCGACCGCGCGCAGAACGGCTGGTTTGTGTTGCGTTCGCTGATTCCTTCCGGCAAGACCACGGGTGCCATCGTGTGGCACATGCGGCCGGACGTGATTCCGAACTGGACACGGCCGCCGATGATCGCGCACAGCCAGGTGGGTTATGCGCCGGGCTTCTCCAAGGTGGCGGTGCTCGAACTCGACCCGAAATACAACGGCCCGAAGAGGGCACGAGTGTTGCGCTTGATGGAGAGCGGATCTTACCAGCAGGTGTTCGAGGGCCCGATCACGCCTGCGACGCCGTGGCTGCGCTACGCGTATTCGAAATTCGACTTCACCCCCGTGAAGGAACCCGGCCTTTACGTAATCGAGTACGCGGATCAGCGCACGGCCCCTTTCCCGATTTCGCAGGACGTCTACGCAAAGATCTGGCAGGACAGCCTGGACCATCACCTTGCGGAGCAGATGGATCACGTTGCGGTTCGCGAAGGATACCGGGTGTGGCATGGGGCTTCGCACCTGGATGATGGGCGCATGGCGCCGGTGGTTGGGGAGCAATTTGACGGCTGGAACCAGGCCACAGCGACGGATGGGAAGTACAAAGGCGGCGATCACATCCCCGGGATGAACGTGGGGGGCTGGTATGACGCGGGCGATTTCGACCTGGAGGAGCCGGCGCAACTGAGCGTGATTCAGAGCCTGGCGCTGGCGTATCGCGAATTTCATCTGACGTACGACGAGCTTACGGTGGATGAAAGCGCCCGTGAGGTGGAGATGCACCGGCCCGATGGCGTGCCGGATACGGTGCAGCAAGTGAAGCACGGCGCACTGCTCATCCTGGCGCAGTTTCACAACATCGGCCACGCCATCCGCGGGACTCACGAGCCGGATCTGCGGCAGTACACCCAGGTGGGCGACGGCGCGTCGAAAACGGACGGTCACATTTACGACCCGAAGCTCGGCCCGAACGAAACGCGGGGTGACTACTCCGGCAGGCCAGACGATCGCTGGATCTTCACTACGAACAACCCGTTTTTCCAGTGGAACGCCATTGCCGCGCTGGCCGCAGCAGCCGATACGCTCAAAGGCTGGGACGATGCATTAGCGAGAGACTGCCTGGATACCGCGATCAGGGCTTGGAACGAAGAGAAGGCTCATCCAACACAGAATCCTGCGAGCGGCGGCTTAGGCGGAGCCGCTCCGGCAGTTGCGCCGGGAGGTGGCGTGCTGGCCGCGTCGCAGGGCGTGGTCTCTGGCGGACAAGGCGATGGTAACGCAGCGGGCAGCGGGGGTGCTGTGACAAACACGGGCACGACCGGCACACAAACAACTGCCCCGGTCGGCTCGGGCCGTGGCGGATTTGGCCCCGGACTGGAGTGGGGGGCGGCGCTGGAATTGACCATCGCCACGAATGGCGCTGAGCCTTACAAGTCACGGCTGAAGGAACTGTTCCCACAGATGATCACGCCGCAACAGATGGACTCGCGTGGCTGGAGCGCAGTGCGGGCTATGCCTTATCTGGACGCGGGCGCGAAAGATCAAATGCGTGAAGCGGTGAAGAAATATATGGCGGGTTTGGATGAGCGGCTGGACGCTACCCCGTTCGGGGTGCCGCCGAGTCTCGGCACGTGGGGCGGATCGGGCGCCGTGGTGGACATGGCCATCCGAATGTATTTCCTGCACAAGGCCTTTCCGGATCTGGTCAGCCCCGAATACACACTTCGCGCGGTCAACTACATTCTTGGGACGCACCCGGTATCCAGCACTTCGTATGTGGCTGGAGTGGGAACGGTGTCGAAGACGAAGACCTACAGCAACAATCGCGCGGACAATTCGTACATTCCGGGCGCCGTGATTCCAGGATACATCATCATCAAGCCGGATTTCCCGGAGTGCATCGATGACTTCGGGTTTCTGTGGTTTGAGGATGAAGCCGTGGTGGCCGGGTCGGCAAGCTGGGTGGTGGCGGGCAACGCTGCGGAGGCGATCATTAAGGAAGCGAAGAGTAGAGCCAGTACCAAAAGCGCCTGGCTGCTCCGGAGCGGGCCGAGCGCTTTTTGGGGGGGGAAGAATTAGATTTCGGCGCGGCGTTCATCGCATTTACGAGAATGCCGTCATGAAAAATCGCCGGACTTTGTGCGCATGTGCGCCCAAGTCTTACGACCTGCCGCATGCGCATGCGCCGAGAATCGATCGTAGAAACTCCTGCATCACGGGCAAATCCAGAAGTCAACTTCCCAGTTGCCGACATTCCACGAACTGGGTTACCAGTTCAGAAACTGCTGCAACTGAAAAGACCTCACATAACCTCAAAGCAACTCAGATTGTCCCGCAACGGAAAATCGTCGCCTTGCAGTGCCGTAACGGCGTAAAGGATCGGTCTGAAGGAACGACATCTTCCGTTGTCCTGCAACGGTTGTTTGGGCTGTTGCCAGATTTCTTTTGGACTACTCGGCGACAGTTGTTGTGTGCAACGGACGGAATGACGCCGTTCATGACTACAGTCACTGGCAGCTCGCCTGAAAGCAGAGGTTTTGGCTGAAAAACGGCAGCACATGATTTTGAAAGCGGTCGGCCACTTTGCTTGTGTGTGTGCCGGAATAAATTTCGAAGCTGTTCGCGACTCCATATTTATCTAGAACTTCGTGGAGCTTTGCGGTATCGCCTCGCAAGCCGTCCTGGTCACCTACATCGATGGAGATCGCACGATACCGGCGGAGACCTCCAATGTACTGATCCACGAAAGCGAGCGGCGCATTTGCAGCCCATTTTGCAAGAACGTCTGGCTGCGGCGCTCCCTCTTTTGTGGCCAGGTCGAGATAAAGCGGAGGATTCTTCGGATTGGGTGACCATGCAGCCGCGGAGGCTAGCGTGGCGCGCGCAAAAAACGGCAGGCTTGCGGAATCGGCGGGTGTTTTGACGACCTCAAGGCTCTTTGCGATTTCCGGGTTCACGGGCGGCCTGGGAGATAAGCAGCATGGGCTCATAATGTACAAACTCCCGAACACGTCGGAATGCTTCATGCCGATACGCGTAGCGCCGTAACCTCCCATTGAGTGACCGACGAGTCCTCGGCTCTGGCGGTCTGGAATCGTACGGTAATGCGCATCGATGTACGCGATCAGGTCGCGCGCAATAAATTGCTCGAAATCGCCGGTGGTCACGGAACTCGAATACATCGAACCGTTATGCAGCGTCTTCGAATCGGGCAGCACCACAATCATTTCTTTCGAGCCCTTCGCGAAGGCGCCTTCGATCGTCTGCGGCACGTGGATCTCATGCGACCACTGCTCGGCGCCGATAGAGAAACCGTGCAAAGCGTAAACGACCGGATAGCGCCGAGACTTTTCCTGGCCATAGCTTGGAGGAAGAAACACGAACACGTCGCGGTCGACCGCGTCTCCTTCCAAATTGCCTTCCAGAGCTGTCCCGTGAACTTTGATATGTTCCACCGTCGCGGGCTGCGCACCGGCCACGGGCGGAGGCACATCCGTTTGCACTTGCGCGGTGAGCTGAGGAGCTAGTCCAGCCGCTATCGCAAGTAAAATCCCGCCGAACCATCTCGCGCTTGTCATGGTGACCCTTTCTTGGAACAGCATCGCTTAGGAACATGCGCGATGCTTCTATCTAACTTCACTGCTCGACTGCGATTACGGTTACGGACTTGGGTGTCAATTCGAGAGCTAGCTTGCCGTCTTGGGCTTTTACGGAAACCGGCTTCGGCACGACGGTATTTGGCGTGTCGAATGTATTTACACTGTCGACCTTGGGCGCAGTCAGAGTTTCTCCAGCCGCGGATTTGGCATTTACGCCCGCCAGGCTAACTTCGATTTCAGCGGGCTGATTTGGATCAAGGTTGGTGATGGCCAGCCATAATTTTCCGGCTTTGTCCTTTGCTGCGATGGCGTCGATGCGCGGGAGAGTGATGCCATTATGTGTGTACGTGCCGGCGTCGAATGAGACGGGCACGAAGGTGGCGTCCTGGAACGGCACGTACATTTTGTAGACGTAATAGGTCGGCGTGAGAACCATTTTCTCTTTGTCGGTGAGGATCATGGCCTGGAGCACGTTGATCATCTGCGCGATGTTGGCCATGCGAACGCGGTCGGCATGCTGAGCAAAAATGTTCAGGTTCAGCGCAGCGAGGATGGCGTCGCGCAAACTATTTTGCTGAACCAGAAAGCCAGGAGTGCTGCCGGGAAGAGGCGCGTACCAGCCGCCCCACTCATCCACCACAAGCGCCACTTTTTTTTGCGGGTCGTACTTGTCCATAATGGCTGAGTGCTTTGCGATGAGATCGTTCATCTCCAGCGTGGACTTAAGAATCTGCGCGTACTCGGTCTCTCCGAACCCTACGGAAGCATAGGAGGGCGGCCACTTCACGACGGTATAGGAGTGCATCGAAAGCCCATTCATGTCCCAGCTCCAGGTGTGGCTCTGATACGCTTTCATGATGGCTTCGGTCCACTCGGTCCAGCGGGAGTCGCCGCCGCCGGGGCCCACAGCAATCTTGAGCATCTGTTGTTTGTCTTGTTGTGCTGGATTAAAGTTGCGGACGAAGCGGCTGTAGATCTTGAGCTGGCTCAGATAATAGTCGGGCGTCATGTTACCCCCGCAGTCCCAGCTTTCGTTGCCGATGCCAAGAAACGCAACCTTATAAGGAGCAGGATGTCCGTTAGCCGCGCGCTCTTTGGCGAGTGTGGTCGGCTGAGCGGTTGTTAAGTATTCCAGCCAATCCGCTGCTTCTTGTGGAGTACCGGAGCCGACGTTGACGGAGAGGTAGGCCTCCGCGCCAATCTGGTCGAGGAAGTCCATGAACTCATTCGTTCCGAAGGTGTTCGGTTCGATTACGCCGCCCCAGTTGGGATTGAGTGTTACAGTTCGCTGCGGGCCGATGCCTTTGCGCCAGTGGTATTCGTCGGCGAAGCAGCCGCCAGGCCAACGCACGTCTGGCACCTTCAGCGCTTTCATTGCAGCGACAACGTCGTTACGGATTCCGCGTGTGTTTGGAATTTTGGAGTCGGGGCCGACCCAGATGCCTTCGTAAACACCGTGGCCCAGGTGTTCGGCGAATTGGCCGAAGAGGTAGCGGTCAATCTTCGCGCCAGCCTTGGAAACGTCAACGGACATCTGGACTTTCTGTGCTGCCGCCACCGGCGCAGCCATAGCCACAGCGAGCAGAGTCAAGCTGGCAAGAAGTGAACGCACGAGCGGAGATGATCCCGCTTGAAGCGCAAACAGGAATGTCCGACCGACCTGAGATCGGCGCAGGATTCGGTACTGAATTGCTCGGGAAGTTCTGAAAGCAAGTTTTTGGGCCATTTATTGTTCTCTCTGAGGTTCGGCGAGGTTTGCACCGGATTGATATCCAACAGTTTTTGCAATTATCTTTCAGAGTCGCTGTCGACCGTGTCTCCTTCCAAATTGCCTTCCAGGGCCGTCCCATGAACTTTGATATGTTCGACAGTCACCGGCTTTGCACCGGCAACTGGTGGAGGCACATCGGTTTGCAATTGCGCGGCGAGCTGAGGAGCATGTCCAGCCGCTATCGCAAGTAAAATTCCGCCGAACCATCTCGAGCTTGTCATGGTGACCCTTTCTTTAAAACAGCAGGGCTTAGATAGCTGTCAACAGCGAAACTTGCTTGGCGACAGCTAAACTCCTGATTTTCGAATTCACGATACCGTTGCTCCCTATTCCGGCAGAGTCTTCCTTCCCTTGACCTGGAACGTTCCCGACACGGTGGGAGCGCCCGTGGCGGGTTGACCGCCACCGATCGACAGCGAGTACTTACCTTCGGCGATGATCGGTTCGCCAGCTTCAGTGACCATGCTCAGATCGCGGTCCTTCAGTTCGAATCGCACATTCTGGGACTCGCCAGATTTCAGGTGCACGCGTTTGAATCCACGCAAAGCATGCAGCGGCGCGCCCGGCACATCGGGGAAGCTCAGGTAAAGTTGCACTACTTCGTCGCCGTCGCGCGTGCCGGTGTCGGCAACTGTGACTTCCGCGATGAGAGGATCGCCCGCGTTGATTGCCTTTTTCGGGAGACGAAGCCCGCGATAGGAAAATGTGGTGTAGCTCAAGCCGTAGCCGAAAGTGTAGAGCGGCTTGCCTGCGAAGTAGCGGTAGGTGCGGCCCTTCATGGCGTAGTCCTCAAACGGTGGCAACTGGTCGACTCCGGTGTAGAAGGTGACCGGAAGTCGGCCCGCGGGATTGTTCGCGCCGGAGAGTGTTTGCGCGATCGCGGTGCCGCCCTCTTCGCCGGGATACCAGGATTCGAGAATGGCATTGACGTGTTGATTGGCCCAATTCACGGCGAGCGCGCTGCCGTTGGCCAGCACAAGCACTACGGGTTTGCCAGCTGCGGCGACAGCTTCGAGTAGATCCTCCTCTGGCTTGGGAAGATCGATGCTGGTGCGGTCGCCGCCCTTAAATCCTTCCTCGCTAACGGGCATTTCTTCACCCTCCAATTCGCTGGTGATGCCCAGAACCGCCACGACGACGTCCGCGTTCTTCGCTGCTTTCATGGCTTCGGGACTGGGCCGCGGATCATATTTCGACCAGATCAACTGCGCCTTCACTGGTCCAGCATTACCTTGCCCGTAACCAACTTTGACGTGGACCTTCTTCCCCTGCTCGAGGTGAATGTGCCCGGCTCGCACCTGAGGCGCCTCATCGCCGACCCAGCCGTGGGCCAGTGGTTTTCCATCGACCTCGACTCGCGCGTACCCTCCTTGCAGACGCACGCCGACGGTGTAGTCACCCGTTTCGGCTGGGCTGAGAAACCCGCTCCACTCGATGCGTAACGGATATTTGGCGGAAGCGTCCTGAGGGATGTCCTCCGCCTTCAAATCCAGGTCGTTCACCGGCCGTTCCGCCAGGACCGTTCGTTGCGGTCCCCACATTTCTCCGGTGGAAAACTCAGCTATGAGCCCTGGTCGACCATCCAGAGTAGTAAGGAAAGATGCCGGTACGACATCACCTTCATAACGCAAGAACAGCGTTCCAGACACAAACGTGACTTGTGCGTCGGGAAATTCCGCTTTGATTCCGTCCATTACGGAAACTGTATGCGTGGGCCTACCGTTGTAATTGCCGAGCAGATATCGGGTCTGGTCGGCGAGCGGGCTTACCACCGCGATCTTGATTCCCCTTTTCTTGAGCGGCAGAATGCCGTCATTCTTGAGCAGGACCATGGATTCGTTGGCCACCGTCCGAGCCAATTCGCGGTGCGCAGGACTGTCGAGTTCCTTCTCGTCGATCTTTGTATATGGAACCATCTCCGGTGGGTCGAACATGCCCAGCTTGATGCGCGCCGTGTACAGCCGGATCAGTGCGGTATCAATGTCACTCTCTTTCAGGAACCCCTGCTGGTAAGCGTCCAAGTAAGGCTTGTAGTCGCGATCGTCCTTAATGTCTGCGTAATTCAGGCACTCGTTATCCATCCCGCGCTGGGTGGCTAATGCGGAGGCTTCTGGTTGCGTCTTGGTGAAGTGGTGATCGCGAAAGATATTGACGATAGCGGCGCAATCGGAGACCACGTAGCCCTGAAAATTCCACTTGCCGCGTAACTGATCCTGTAACAGGAACTCGCTGGCGCATGCGGGCTGGCCGTTGATGCTGTTGTAGGCGCACATCACTGAGCCGGCCTTGCCTTCGGTGACCGTGGCACGGAAGGCGGGCAAGTAGGTATCCAACTCGTCATGCCTGCTGACTTTCACGTCGGCGGTGTGGCGCGTCGGCTCCGGCCCGCTGTGGACGGCGTAGTGCTTGGGCGTTGAAATGGCCCGATAGTATTTCGGATCATCGCCCTGCATTCCGGTGACATAGGCCACGCCGAGGCGCGCGCTCAGGAACGGATCCTCGCCGTAAGTTTCTTGCCCACGTCCCCATCGCGGGTCGCGAAAGATGTTTATATTGGGTGCCCAGAAGTCCAAACCCTCCTGGGCGCGGCTGTGGCCAGCGCGCTCAAACTGTGCGCGCTTGATGCGTGCTTCAATGCCGATGGCAATGGCCATGCGATGGATGGCGTCTGTGTCAAATGTAGACGCCAGGCCGACCGGCTCGGGAAACTCCGTGGTGCCGCTGCTGGCCACTCCGTGCAGCGCTTCGCTCCACCAGTTGTAGGCGGGTATGTGCAGCCTCTCGACGGCACGCGACTGGTTGGTCAGCTGGGTGACTTTTTCTTCTACAGTCATGCGATGTACTAGGTCGGCGGCCCGCTGCTCCGCAGGCAACGCCGGGTTTAGATATGGCGGCGGCTCGGAGTTCTGGGCGTGTGCGCGGCTCGCAATCAGGAGCACAACAGTCGCAGCAAGAATCTTCAAGTTCGATGATCGCATTTAAGAATGTGCCTCCATTGTTTTCTCCAATTCGCCTGTCGAAAGATCGATTCCGCTTGAACCGCTGGTTGGCACTCTCATTGAAAGAGCCTTGGCGCAAAGTCCTTAAGGTCGCGGCGCCACGTTTGCCACTCGTGGTCTGTGCCTGGCGATTCATAAAAGATGTGCCGAATGTTGGCTTCGAGCAGCGAGGTGTGCAACCTCTGCAAGCCGGCGCGCATACGCTCCGGCTCGGTTGTCCCCACTCCGATCCACAGCAAATGCACTTTCTGTGCGAACGCGGCCGGATCTGCAAACACGCCGTTGTAGTCGGTTTTGGGATCCAGCTTCCGATCTCCAAGCACGAGCATGCCGCCCGCTCCGCTGAATCCTCCGATGTAGGAAAACAGATCTAGATGATTAAGCGTGACCTGGAAAGTTTGCATTCCGCCCATGGAAAGACCAGCCATGGCGCGATGATCGCGATCCGTCATCGTGCGAAAGTGGGAATCGATGTACGGGATCAGAACTTGCGTCACGTCATCTTCGAACGCGGCGGCCATATCCTGCATGGCCTTTAGCATTTCAGGAGAACCGAAGGGCTTTCCCGCCAGGTCGGGAGCAGGCTGGCCAGCGCGCCGCGCGTAACCATAAGCCATTACCACAATCATCGGCTTGCAATTCTTCGCCGCGATCAGATTATCGAGTATGAAGTTCGCGTTTCCCTGTCTGATCCAGCCCGTCTCATCCTCGCCTCCGCCGTGCTGAAGATACAGCACTGGGTATCTGACATTTGTCTGTGAGTCGTAATTGGGAGGAGCGTAGACTAGCGCGTGCCGCCACGTACCTGTGACCTTCGAGTTGTACCAGACCTCACGTACTTGCCCGTGTGGCACGTCCTGTGCCGAGTAGTAGGTCGAACCAGGCTCAGGCACCTCGATTGCGCTCGCGTATTTGCTTCCACCAAAAAAAGCCTGACTGCCGAGGTCGCTCACCTCCGCTCCATCGATAATTACGGTGTAGTAGTGCAATCCTGGAACGAGGGGCGGCGTCGTGACCATCCAGTAGCCGTCCGACTGTTTCTCCATATCCATCTTCGGCCCGCTCCAGAAATTCACCTTGACCTTCGTCGCGTCGGGAGCTTTGACACGGATCTGCGCTCTTCGCGCGCTGTCAACTCGCGGGTACTCGGCTCCCCACACATTCGTTGTGGCTGGATGAAAATCTCCAGCGTCTTGCGCGTAGCACTCCCGCGTGCAACACAGGCTCGCAAACAGGAGCAGTGCAATTGCGACTGGCTTCATGGCTTGACCTCTTAACCATTGATTCTGGCTGTGCTCCAGCGAACGGCTTTGGGCGCCAGCTAGACGTGACCGAGCAAACGCTCGCTCACAAAGAAACTCTTCATCCGTAGAACATTCCTCATGGCACCCTGCCTTTCATCGTCATTCGACGCGAAGCAAAGAAACGCTTCATCACGGAAGCGTTTTTCGCGAGGAGAATCTGTTCTTGTTCGTTTCAGCGGCCCGCGTGCTGAAACTTCAGGCGAAGCGCGTAAGCATACTTCGCCGGCGGCGAACTGGGTAAATACACGTGCAAACCATCCGCCTTCTGCTCGAACCGCAAGCTTGGGTCGCCGCCCAGCAAAGCCACCGACGCCACGGGTTCACTCCCCACTGTGGCGGCCAGCGAGCGGACCACCGCTTCACCATTTGCAGGCCACGCAAGTCCGATCACATAAAGCGTGTCGCCCTTGGTGGTGAAGCGAAAATCTTCGGCAGTGTAGTTGGCGGTATCGGTGTCGTGAAAGGAGCCACCGGCGACTTTGGTCGGCCCTTCGCCGTACGCCCGCCACGGCCGTGTGCCGTAGATCGCTTCGCCGTTGACATTGAGCCAAGCCCCAACATCTAGCAGGACCTGCTGCACCTGTTCCGGAATCGTCCCGTCCGACCGCGGCCCAATGTTCATGAGCAAATTCCCGTTCTTACTCACGATGTCGATGAGCTGATCCACCACGAACTGCGGCGACTTGAATGTGTCGTTCTCAATGTAGCCCCACGATTTGTTGCTGACCGACGTGTCCGTCTGCCAGTAAAGCGGGCGAATGTCTCCCAGCTGGCCGCGCTCCAAATCGAGCACGCCGGAATGCTCTTGCATCGCGTAGTCTTTATAGTTAATCACGCCAACGTGGTCGCCATATTTCAGAGAGCTGTTGTAATAGAACGCAGCGAACCGCGCGAGATTCGCCCTGATCGCCGCTTGCCCGATCCACCAGTCGAAATACACGATATCGGGATGGTATTTCTCGACCAGTTCCGCGGACCGCGCCAGCCAATCGTTGGCCCACGCGGAGGAAACATAAGTGAAGTCATTATTGAGAGGTGTGCCCCACGGGTTCATAAGCCAGTTATGGGCAGGGCCGTACAGCATGGCATATTGCGGATCGTTCACATCCGAAGGAATTGCGCGACCCGGCCCAAGGAAGAAATTATGTTCGACGCGGTGCGACGACACGCCAAAATGCAGCCCGGCGGCCCGTACCGCCTTCGCCAATTCTCCGGTGGTATCGCGATGCGGTCCCATTTTGGCCACCGTCCAATCGCTCAACCCGCTCTCGTACATTGCGAATCCGTCGTGATGCTCGGCCACTGGCACCACGTATTTCGCTCCGGCTTTTTTGAATAACTCTGCCCAGGCCGCTGGATCGAAATGCTCGGCCTTGAACATGGGGATTAAGTCTTTGTAGCCGAATTTGTCCTGCTTTCCGTAAGTCTCGACGTGATGCCGGTATTCTGGGGATCCCTCGACATACATCATTCGCGGATACCACTCGCTGCCAAAAGCAGGAACCGAATACGCTCCCCAGTGAATAAAAATTCCGAACTTGGCGTCCTTGTACCACTCCGGCGCCTCGTAGTTCTTCAGCGACTCCCAATCGGCGCGGTATGGCCCCTCGCGATCTGTGTCGTCGACTTCGTTTAGAAGCGCCGCGCGCGGTGCGTCATATTTCGCGCTGGCTTTCTGCCAAAGCTCATCAATCTTCGCTGGGGTCTCTGAAGCCGTCGGAGCTGTAAGGGTCTGGGCATGTATGCTGGAGATTGTGAACAGGACAACAGCGGCGGCGCTGAACTTACCGATCAGCGGCAAGAATGCAAAACGGCAGCGCATGATTTCCTTTCGCGGATGCTGGAGACTGGGAACCGGTCCAAAGCATGAAGCGCCTTCGCTCAGGCACCTCGCACGCCCTGTTTCTCCGCTGGGCCACAGCAGCAGCCGCGCGTGCTTCACCGGGTTTGACTCAAGCGAACTGCCGCACAATAATCGATAAAGTTATCGATGTCAACGATTGGCTGTTATTGACTCCCACACCTGCCGGACGTACGCTGCGACAATGCAATCAGCGCTAAACCGACGCAAAGACGTTATGAATATCCGAATGAAGGACATCGCTCGGGATCTCGGTGTGTCGGTTGTTACGATATCGAAAGTGTTGCGCGACCATCCCGATGTGGGAGAGCAGACTCGCGAACGGGTTCTAGCGCGGGTCAAAGAGTTGGATTACCGGCCAAACCTTGCGGCGCGCAGCCTGGTGACTGGGCGCACGTATCTGGTCGGCCTGGTCGTTCCGGATTTGCTCCACCCGTTTTTCGCGGAAATCGCAAAGTCTCTTTCTGATGCCCTAAGACAAAACGGCTATAGTCTGATCGTTTCCTCGTCCGATGAAGATCCGGAGCTTGAAGAACAGGAGATTAATCATCTGCTGGCGCGCCGTCTCGACACGCTCATCATTGCCTCGTGCCGCTCGAGCGTGGAACTTTTCTTGCGGATTGAAAAACAAAAAACGCCCTATGTTCTGATCGACCGCGGCTTTCCCGGTTTGTCTGCGAACTTTGTCGGCGTGGACGACGAAATAGTGGGACGGCTCGCCACTCAGCACTTGATCGACATTGGGTGTAAGAGGATCGCTCACATTCGGGGACCGGAAACCAGTCCTGGCAGAAACCGCCTGAAAGGATACAAGCGGGTTCTAAAGCAAGCTGGTCTGAAAATCACCGATGAGTGGATCGTCGCCGAGCGCAAGGGCGATGTGCAAACAAGAGAGCGCGGCGCCAAAGCCATGCGCCAACTCCTGGGTCTTGAACAGAGGCCTGATGGAGTGTTCTGCTTCAATGATCCGTTGGCAATGGGCGCGATGAATTACGTGCTGGACCAGGGACTGCGGATTCCTGACGATATCGCCATCATTGGCTGTGGCAATCTTCACTACGGCGATTCGCTGCGCGTTCCGCTTTCGAGTATCGATCAACACAGCCGGCGAATCGGCGAGGAAGCGGCGCGCATTACTCTCGGGATCCTGAAGTCGAAGGCGGCGCCAAAGCCGGAAGCGGTCATACTGCAACCGGCACTAATAGTGCGAGCATCGACTATGCGGCGCGCTCAGTAATCTTTCGAATCGCAGCACCGCACGAGACTATAAGGGAGCGAACGAAGCTGCTGCGGCTACGACTGATACACTGTGGCTGGCGGCGAGATTTACGGCAATTTCAGTTCACTACTGACCAGATGGTGCGCAAACGTGAAAGCACTTGTACTTAAGCAGCCGGGACAAGCTTCCATCGAGATGGTTCCCGATCCTGCGGTGTCAGAGAATGACATTTTGCTGAAGGTCCGGATGGTCGGTTTCTGCGGAAGCGACCTCAACTCATTTCGCGGGCTGAACCCGCTTGTCTCCTTTCCCCGGATTCTGGGCCATGAAGTGTCAGCGACTGTTGTGCAGGGCGACGGCCTCGACAGCGAACTCACCCCCGGAATGGATGTCGCGCTCTGCCCTTACACCAGCTGCGGCGAGTGTGCATCGTGCCGGCGAGGACGTTCGAATGCCTGTCAGTTCAACCAGACTCTCGGCGTGCAAAGAGACGGAGCGCTCCGCGAATTCATCGTTATGCCGCGAGACAAGCTGTATCCGGCCAGACTCACTCCAAAAGAATTGTGCTTGGTTGAGCCCCTTACCGTTGGTTTTCACGCTGTGGCACGCGGTCGCGTCACGGCAACGGACGTTGTCGCAATCTTTGGGTGCGGCGGAGTCGGCCTCGGTGCGGTGGCTGCTTCCCATTTTTGCGGTGCTCGTACCATCTGCATTGACGTCGAGGACCACAAACTCGAACTCGCTCGACTGGCCGGCGCAGATTCCACCATCAATACCAGCCGCGAACCTTTGCATGAGTCTTTGCTGAAACTGACCGATGGCTTCGGTCCCGATGTCGTCATTGAGGCTGTTGGAAATCCCTCCACGTTCCGGGCGGCCGTGGAGGAAGTCGCTTTCACCGGCCGCGTGGTCTACATCGGCTATGCGAAAGAGCCAGTCAGTTACGAAACAAAATTCTTTGTTCAAAAAGAGCTGGATATCCTCGGTGCAAGAAACGCACAACCCGACGACTTCCATGCGGTCATTCAGCTTTTGGAAGCGGGCAAGTTTCCGGTTGACCAAGTCGTGAGTTTAATTGTCCCACTGCAAGACGCTCCGGACGCTTTGCGCTCTTGGAGTGAAAGACCATCGCAATTTACGAAAATCCTGGTTTCTTTGGACTAAAACACCATGAACACGCAAGCCAGCAAGCTACCAACTGAAGCTGCCGCAATTCCCCGAAGCCGCGGTATGTTTCGCACTGCCGACGGCTCGAATCTAGCCATACCGTTCATTCTGATTACCTCACTCTTTCTGTTGTGGGGTTTTTGCAACGGCATGATCGACATCCTGAACAAGCACTTTCAGGACGCCTTAAAGATCAACAAAGAACAATCCGGACTCGTGCAGGCGGCGAACTATTTGGCTTACTTTCTAATGGCCATTCCGGCCGGGCTTATCGCGAAAAAAGTTGGCTACAAGGGCGGCGTCATGGTGGGACTTGTGTTGATCGCAGCCGGTGCCTTTTGGTTCATACCGGCTGTAAACATAGGTACTTACTGGGCGTTTTTGCTGGGATTGTTTGTGATCGCATCAGGTATGACGTGCCTGGAGACTATTGCCAATCCTTACGCGACAGTTCTAGGCCCGCCAGAGAGTGGCCCCACACGCATCAACATCGCGCAGACTTTTAATGGCGTCGGCTGGATTCTTGGCCCGATCGTAGGTGGACATTTTGTCTTTGCTGCTGCCGGGGGCGCCAACGCTAACACGGGGCTTACCGCTCCCTACATGGGAATTGGCATTTTCGTCGCTCTTTTGTTCGTCATTTTCTTGCTTTCACGCATTCCCGATTTGCACGTGGCAGATGAAAGTCGCTCCGGTGGATTACAAGCGTTGCAAGTTAAGCCCTCTAGCGGTCAGCTTGGATTCATTGCTGTCGTGCTCGCGGCTGTCTGTGGGCTTCTGTACTTTTTTATTGCACCGATCCTCGGACTCATGTGGTCTCTTGTGCACTGGAACGAAGCGCTTCTTGCGCCGACAAAGTACATTCTTCTGGTTGGCGCCTATGCCATATCGGTTTTTGTCGTTGCCCGCAACTGGGACCTGTTTCGGCGTAAGCACTTCACCCTTGGCGTCGCGACACAGTTTGTCTACGTAGCAGCGCAGACCGGCATCTTCAGTTTCTGCGTGAACTACGTTTTGGAAAACGCACCGGGTGCGAGCCGTTTGCAGGCTTCGCAATGGCTCGGCGGAATCGGATTCGTTTTGTTCATGCTCGGTCGCCTTTGCGGCAGCGCGGTCATCAGCCAGTTTAAGCCGTATCGGGTGCTCGCGGTCTATTCGCTGATCAACGTCGTTCTGGTTGCTATCACTATGGGCGGAGGCAAAGCCGGTTTGTATGCGATGTTCGCTTCCTTTTTCTTTATGTCCGTCGGCTTTCCTACGATCTTCGCCCTCGGCATCCGCGGCTTGGGTGAGCACACCAAGCTCGGCTCGTCCTTAATAGTAATGTCCATTGTTGGCGGCGCCATCGCGCCGCCGTTTATGGGCCACATTGCTGATCGCCACACCATGCGAATGGGCTTCGTTGTCCCGTTGGTCTGTTTTGTGTTTGTAGCTCTTTATGGAATGATGTGGGCGAGGCTCAGTAAACACGATATTGCCACGGGCTCCGAATCGTAAGTTGTCAGAGTCGCTTTGAAAGTCTGGGCAGAGAATACTAAATCGGTATCGAGTAAATCCCGCCGGCGCGTTCCGTTGGTTCTCTTGAGTGACAGCTCTCAAGCTTTGCTGAGGGGAGCGGGGCGTGACAGGAGAAGAGCGCCTGCGATGACCACGAGTGCGAACAACGCGCTTTGATTTTCATGTGTACCTCTCATTTTTTTATGTGACTTCCCAGGACTCGAATGTCCATCTGCGTTTTTTCAACTGGGCAATTTTATCTTGTCAATTTACATTGTTCTAGTAAGGTTGACGGCGCACTATTTGTCACGAAAGATCGAAACCGGGTGGCGCGGAAATCGTCCTGAGGAGACTGCTCGCCCCATCGAGGGGCGGAGGCCGGTTTCTTACGGGCGGTATATAGAATTCATGACCGAGAGTGCGCTGCGAAACCGCGACGTACGCTATTCGTCGATTCCGGAATGTCCAAGAACAAACGATTCCGTGAACTGAGGGAATCCATTTTGGAAGTAGTCGGCAGAACTGCGCGGTGCGGTGGGAGGTCCTTTGTGCGGCAGGTGAGCGTTTGGCTATTCCTACTATTCTTCATGGCTGTTTGCGTCGAAGCCCAAGATCGTCGCGGGAAGGCTCTGCGCCATGGCCTCTTTGATACCTGGGACGTTGAGGCGTTTGACGTCGTGGAGATATTTAATTCGTTTGAGGACATCCAGCAACTCGGGCGTGTACAGACGGAAGCGCCCGGAGCTCAGGGCTGGAGTGACGAGGCTGACGCTCTCCCAGAGGCGGAGAGTCGAAGGACTGAGGCCAAGAATGCGCGCCGTTTGGCCCATGGTGAGAAAGCGTAGATGTTGTTTGCCGTCCTGCTGTGTCTTGACCTTTTTCTTCATAAAGAAGGATGTACGTCTGGATTTGGAGACTCAGCCCAGATTCATCTTCGCTCGCCTTGATTCGGTGTTTCCGATGGTACCAAATCTTGCGGAAGCATGAACAAGGGCATGCGTGAAGCGTAAAGAGAAGCGCGTTGAAATTTGTGGAGGACACGTGAGGACAAAGGTTCGGAGATTTCTTTGGATGATCGTTTTTGCGATCGTAGTCTCGGTCCCAATCGCAAGAGTGCAGTCGGATGACGCAGCGGAGCGCGTTCTCTATAACGCCAGAGTCTTTACGGCCGAGCCGGAACATCCATACGCGGAAGCAGTGGCAGTTCGTGGAGACAAGATCGTAGCAGTCGGCAGTCGGGCGGATGTCGAGAAGAAAGTCGGGAAGCAGGCGGAACGCATCGATCTTCACGGGCAATGGCTGCTTCCAGGATTCATCGACAGTCACACACATTCGATTCAGGGTGGTCTCTCACTCATCTCTGCTGACGTCGGCGATAAGGTGCAGTCCATCGATGATCTTGTTGCCTTCGTCGGCGACGCACGGAAAAGCGGAAAAGGGATGCGAGGAAATGTCCTTTCCATCAGCGGCATGCCCTTGGCGTTCTGGTCGAAGACCGAGGAGTTGAACGCTCGCTTCAGCACCGGGGACTATGCGGACCTCGCTGTCCACCTTTCAGGAAGCGACTACCACACCGGATGGGCGAATCGAGCACTGCTTCGCCGCGCAGGAATCACCAAGGATTTCATTCAGCATGTTCCGGCAAACGATCGCCAATACTACGGCGTGGACTCGACGCTCGAACCCAACGGATTCCTGGTCGATGCGGGACTAAGAAAGGTCCAAGAGAATCTGCCAGAGCCAACGACGGAACAACTCCTCGAGGGCGGCCGCGCTGCGGTTCAGTATAACCACAGCCTCGGAATTACTTCGTGGCTTGACCCTCTGGCCGATGAATCCGTCCTAGAGACTTACCGGCAACTAGCCCAGCATGGAGAGTTGACCGCTCACGTCGTAGCCTTTCCGCAGGTTTTCGCACGCAAGCCCGCGCAGGAACTGGCGAACGTTCAGAGACTTCGGGAAAAGTTCAAGAATGTTCCGAACTTGTCCGTCACAGGCGTGAAAATTTTTGCCGATGGCGTCGTCGAATATCCCTCACAAACGGCGGCCATGACCAAGCCCTATCGCAACTCCGGAAAAAATGGAGAGCTTCTGTTCGAGCCAGCGCGTTTCGCGGAACTCGTGATCGCCGCCGACAAACAGGGGCTCATCGTGCATGTGCATGCGTTGGGTGATCTTGCGGTCAAAGAGGCGCTGAACGGAATCGAAAAGGCGCGCAAGGCGAACGGCAATAGCGGTTTGCCGCACACGCTCACGCACGTTCAGTTCGCGGACCCCGAGGACTTTCCGCGCTTCCATGAGTTGGGTGTGGTCGCCGCGCTTCAGCTCCTGTGGGCGAGCGCGGGAGAAGACACGATTGGACTTGTCAAGCCACACCTCGATCCGGAACTGTACCAGTGGCAGTATCCCGCGAGGTCACTCCTCGACAACAGCGCAATCATTTCTGGAGCGAGCGACTGGCCGGTTTCGACCGCGAATGTGTTCCAAGCCATTTATCAGGCCGAAACGCGCAAGGGGCCGCAGGGAGTTTTGGATCCGTCACAGCGAATGCCGCGCGAAGCCATGCTGTACGCCTACACGATTAACTCTGCGCGCGCGATGAACGAGCAGGTTCTCATCGGCTCCATCGCCCCAGGCAAGCAAGCGGACCTAGTTCTAGTGGATCGTGACGTTCTTACCGTGCCTGCGGAGGAGCTTCGGGCCGCGAAGGTGGTCTGGACGATGGTTGGCGGAAAGATGGTCTATCAAGCCCACTAGCCCATGAACCGCTGGGATTTGGTCACTATTCGGAAATAGTTCGGAACTCGCCAACCTCGACAAAAATACGTCAAATCCTCCCGGTGGAACCTATGATCATGATAGTACCGGGGAGCTCAACGGCAGGATTAGGGACAGGGCGCGGAGTGTTTTCGAAAACGTCGGCAAGAGGGCGACCATCGCGTGAGCTACGAGGTCAGCGGCAACATGCTTGAGGCGATGATCACCAACGGAATCATGACGGGGTTCGGAGACGAATGGAACGCACGATGGCGATCAGTCGGCCTTATCTCGACATCACTCCACCATACAAAGGCAACGTGACCGAAACGCAGGATGACCTCAATGCTGCGAATCAGCGGATCGGCGTGGACGAAGCGCTGCGCGTGAATACCCTCAACGGCGCCTACGCCTCTTACGAGGAAAAGATCAAAGGATCCATCGCTGTGGGTAAGCTGGCGGACTTTGTAATTCTGGCGGAGGATCCGCATGTGGTGGACAAAGAAAAAATCAAGGACATCGAGATCATAAGCACCGTGACAGGTGGAAAAACTGTTTATCATGCATGACCGGCAACGCTAAGACCTTGGTTGCAAGCCAGAGACCCCCAGGAAGTTAAGGGGACGAGCCGAGCGCATACGGTCCCGACCTTTGGTGCACTATAGCCTGCAAATGAGGTGATTTCGCGCAAATGAGAGCTTCGTAAGTTATTCAAAATAAATGAAAGGGTGTAACTATGAACAGGACAGTCTGAATTAGCAACCGCCGCCAAGGTTTCGCCCTTCCCAAGTTCAACCAACGAGTGAGGAAACAATTGGGAGGCACGGGCGAAGCGCGAGCCGAGCCTGGCGTGTGATTTAATGATTTGCATTTCCGAATGCGCAGGGTCCCCCGAATTTTCCCCATACTGGCCAAATAGTGCGCGCTTAACTTCCTTCCGTTCAATAGTTTCTGAATAGCACTCCTGCCTCCCCGTGTTTTTGCAAATTCGTCATGTGGCGAACTCTCGGAAACTAAATGACTTGCGAATCCAGACCTCCTGTCTGCCAGAATTCCACAGATGGGTTTTGGGTGAACGGAGCTTTCAATAAGCTAAAGAAAACATGCGAGATGTTTTGGTCGGGGCGCCGAAATTTGAACTCGGGACCTCCTGCGCCCAAGGCAGGCGCAGAAACGTTAAGTAGTTGGTTCGTCTAGCATTTTCCTATGTCATGTACCACGGTTTTGCACGGTATTCGTCAATGTTTGTTCCCAAGTTGTTCCCAAGTTTCTCGAAGGCGCATACTTTCTAATAGCCTGATCCAACAGCACTTCCCCGAGAGAACCGATCTGTTGGGCTGTACTCCATCAGAACCTAGCCAGGGCAGTGTTCCGTTTGATTCAACACTTGTAAGCCATTTTAGCCTTTCAGACTCCAGCAGTTAGACTTTGAGCTTAGTGTTGCGTCGATCCATTGAGACCGCCGCGTTTTTCAGGACTTGAGGATTACTTCCGAGTTGCCCGTCAGAACGAAGCCGCCCGGCGGCGGACGCTACGCGTGAGGTGAAGGAGCGGTGGTTGCCTAACGGCTGAGATATAAGTTTGGGTCACAAGGAGGCAAAACCCTGTGACCCATTTACGCAAAATGATGCTGGAGGAACTCCAGC
>DATDGB010000008.1:0-79113 GCA_036522305.1 Candidatus Acidiferrum sp.
ATGGCGTTTATCTAGCAGTGCCTGCAAGGAAATGGTCATAGCAGCCTCCTATCTGACAGGTATTATGAACTGTCAGACAAGGAAAGAAAAGCCCGCCCAAACCCTATCAGACTTCGGAGTGGATTTTCATGACGTGCGCCCCCTCCCCGGCTGATTTGGCAGAATTTGACACTTCGCGTATGATTAAGAATTGCCTCGCGACCTAGCGACGCGGCTGTAGCTCACCCCTTCTGGGATGAGGCTCTTCTCTCCGAGTAAGAGTCAGCCGTGCAGACCGGACGCGACAGAATGGAGCTTCATGAAACCCGGTATTCACCCCGACTATCACACCGTAACGGTGCACTGCGCCTGCGGCCATAACTTCCAGACTCGTTCGACCATTAAGGGCGACAAGCTGAACGTCGAAATCTGCTCGAGCTGCCACCCCTTCTTCACCGGCAAGCAGAAGCTGATTGACACCGCTGGCCGCGTCGAGCGCTTCACCAAGAAGTACGCCGACGCCGCTGCCAAGGCCGGAGCCGCAAAAGCCGAATCCGCCAAGAAGTAGCGCTGCGCAATTTCAAGAGGGACAGCCATTCCTGACTGTCCCTCTTTTCTTCTTCCCTTCTCACTTTGTGAATTCTTCCCCAAGTTCTCAGCACTCTGTGCGCTAAGCGTCTCTTCGTTAATCTTTATATTTTTCTTTCCGGATTCTTTCAACTTTCAACTGTCGACTGTCAACTTTCCTTCCCGTACAATGAACTTCCATCGTGGCTATCCAATCTCGCATGTTTGATGGTGCGCGCTCCGGCGAACTAGTCGAATCCGCGCCGCCCCGCGTCACTCTCCGCAACGCCTTCGCTCATCCCTTCGACTCCGCCATCGCCGCCGCCCGCACTTGCTATGCACCCCGACTTATTGGCCCCGAGGAAATCACCGACAAGCAGCGCCTCAACATCGGCGCCGCCACTTTCTACAGCGGCCATCACACTGTCTTCCAGCACGCCCACTTCGAATTTGGCCTCGAAAATATCAGCCGCCAATTCGTCTGGTCTTTCCTCCACGCGCATCCCTTCTACAATTCCGAGCAACAGAGCCAGCGCTACGTCCGCCTCGACCACGCACACGCCTACGTCCCGCCCACCTCGCTCTTTTTTGACGAAAAGAGCAAGGAGATTTACGAAGCCGCCATCGCCCGCGCCTGGAACTACTACCGCGAACTCTCTTCTCTCCTCATCGCCGACACTCGCGCGATCCTGAACGACATCTGGCACATCGGCCCGATGTCCCACGCCAAGCGCCTCCAAAAAATCGAGCGCTCCGCTGAAAAACGCGCCATCGAAATCGCCCGTTACGTTTTGCCCGTCGCCGCTTTCACCACCATGGTGCACACCGTATCCGGCATCGTGCTCCACCGCCTGTGGCGCATGAGCGCCGCTTCGGACACTCCCAGCGAAGCGCGCGCCGTCATCGGCGCCATGGTCGCCCACGTGAAAGAAATCGACGCGCAATTTTTCGATCGTTTTGGTACGGAACCTCTCGAAGAACTCCCCGAATGGAAAGACGCTGCTGCAACTCAAACCGCTGGCGAAGCTTTCGCCCGTGAATTCGACGCCAAGCTCAAAGGCAAGACTTCCCGCCTTGTTGACTATTCCCCCAACGCCGTCCGCGTCATGGCCGAATCCTACCGCGCCGTCACCGGCCTAGCCGAATCCCAGTGCAACGACCTCGAAGCCATCGATCGCTTGCTGAATCCCGCGCGCAACCTCTACCGCCTCGAAACTCTAAACGTCGGTGTCCACGCCCCGGTCATGCGCGCTCTCCAGCATGCCAACTACACCTTCGCCAAAAAAATCAGCCACACCGCCGACAGTCAGGACCAGCGCCATCGCATGGTCCCAGGCTCGCGCCCTCTTCTCACTCTCGCCGACACACGCGAACCCGATTACATCACCCCGATGCTCCTCCACAACAACCCCCGCGCCAAAGAAGTCTACGACCACGCCATGCATGACGCCTGGAACGCAAAAAACGAACTCCTCGATCGCGGCGTCCTCCCCGAAATTGCCCTCTATCTTCTCCCCAACGCCAAATCCATTCGCTTCTACGAATCCGGCTCGCTCCTCCATCTGATCCACAAATGGACCATGCGCACCTGCTTCAACGCCCAGGAAGAAATCTACCAATCCTCCATGGACGAACTCGCCCAGCTCCGCGAAGTCCATCCCGAACTCACTCGCTACATCGGCCCGCCCTGTCACATCCGCGCCGGCATCACCACCCCCATCTGCACCGAAGGCTCCCACTTCTGCGGCATCAAAGTCTGGCTCGACTTCCCCAACATCACCCGCCGCATCTAGCGCACTTTACGTCTGGACTGGCTTCGCGCGGAGAAATAGCCAAGCCCCACTTGAATTGCCCTTCAAAGCAGAGACTCCCGACTCTCTTCCCGCAGCATATGGGTTATACTTCTTACATTATGCCGAAAGATGAAATTGTGCCCTGCCCTTTGAGCATTCCTGAGGAGAAGCGGATGAGTGGCCGCGCTTCCTTGCGTAACACGGCTCTAAACAGTATCGCGCTCGCATTTTGTGGGGGGCGCGTGGCTGGGTTTGGGGGTTCATCGTCTCATTAAATCGAGATCCGACTTTACTTGGCTTGTCTGGTTCATCTTCTCGCTCGCTTTTCTAGTCATTGCAATACGGCGGGTGTCTTCAATGTTTCCTCGGACTGAGACGGATCGCGATTCCACAAGTCTTTGAGCATTATTCTAGCCTTCTCACAAATCCTCAGGACGTAATCCGGTATGCTTCGCAATTCGGGCCAACATCCGCGGCCCGATTTCCACACCATCGTGAAACGCCCAAACGTAATCGCCCCGCTCGGGGTGTGTCAGAATGACGTGTGAACCTCTTTGTGATTTGATTGCGTAGCCGGTGGCGAAGGAGTGCGCGGAATACTTTTGCTGCCTTCGTGCTAGGCCACTGACCCACGTTCAAGCAGCTTCGATGGAAACAGTGACAGTTTCGGCGGGTTCTTTCTGTTGTTCGATGCGATCAGCGAGAACGCGCAGCGCAAGAGCCTGAGCTGACGCTATAGCTTCTTTTTCTGTGGCCCCGTAGGCCATCACACCAGGCACGTCTACAATCTCGGCAATCCAGCGCCCGTCAGCCTCAAGCTCCGTTTCGACCTTGTATACGATGTGCGACACGACTGCATTCTAGCACGCAGCAGTTCCTATTTGCGCATTTCTCCATACCGGGGCTAAGCTCAAGACAACGCTCCCTGACGACAAATTCCGATGAAGCGACTTGCCGAACTCATCCTTTATCCAATTCTGGCCCTCACCGCCCTTGTTCTATAGTAGTTCTCTACCCGGCGCTTATAGCCCCGGTGGCCTACCGTTTCCTCCTCATCGTCCTTGGGCTCATCGGAATTGTGACCTCCTTCTATATATTTCACTGGTGGCGGCATCCCGGCATTTTCCGAACTAAGAGCCTGGCGCGCTGGCTTGGGCACATTGCATTGGCTACCTTGATGCTGGTGCTCGCTCCTCTCATCGCCGTCCTGCATCTCGGTCACATTACTCACTTTTTAGCGCCCGTGATGAAACTCAACAAGCTCTTAGGCCTGGACTTTCGATTTGAGCCCGGAGAAAGAGTCCAAGTTCGAGTTGATGTGCCCGGATCTCCACCTTTGCAAACGATTGGATCTGTCATCAGCGCCCGATTGGTTCGCGGAGCCGGTTTGACCACGTCTTATAGAGCAGAAGGACCGATTTTGTACTTGGTCCAACTGGATGATGGGACAAGTGTTGAGATTGCCGAGCAATTCCTCAAGGAACACTCTGAAAACCTGCAAGACTGATTTACAAGGGGGGCCACGAAATGTGGTCAACCCGTTTGCGTTTGTCAGATGTACATCCGGGCAAGTTCTAACACGCAGCCACTTCTGCGGCATCAAAGTCTGGCCTGACTTCCCCCCTATCCCACGGCGCCAGAAACCAACCCAGCATTTGCTCTTCTTACCTAGGTAACCGCCCTGCCGCATTTGAGCGTCTAATTCACAAGAGGATACCTCCCATGTTCATCTCCGCCCGCCCCATTGCCGCAGTGTTCATGGCGGCCATGCTCTTAGCGCCTTCCTCCTTCGCCTTCGACACTCCCTTGTCCGACCAAGCCGTCCGCGAAGCCTACTTCCTCGGCCAGCGCCACGACGGATCCCTCGCCTCGTTCCTGGGCAAATACATCCAACAGCTTCCGCCGCCCCAGACCGGTCCGTACATCTCTTCCGTTGCCTTCTTCACTCCTTTTGCCCAACTCGTGCAGTTCTCCGATCGCTACATCGGCAACTACAGCGCTCAGCAGGCCGCACTCGACCACCGCGGCCAGGCAGAGTTCGTGCACATCGTCGTGGAGATCCAGCTGACCCCAACTTACGGAGCCTTCTTGGCTCCTGAGCCTTCACGCTCGCGTTCACAACCGGCCCCTATCCCGCGGCCTCAAGATTTCTGGCGGGACTTTCAGGTCCAGATTTTCGATGGGGACCAGCCCCAGCCCCTCACACCCTCCGATTTTCACGGCAAGGCCAATTACAATTGCGGCCGCCATGGCTATCCTTGCTATCTGGCTGGCGCCACACTCGAATTCGACCTCCCAGGCGACGCCTTCACCTCCGATTCCACCACCATCCAAGTCACTCCCCCGGAGGGTGACCCCGTCTCCGTCGACTTCGATCTCGCCCGACTCCGCTGAGTAACCGCCAGCCAATTCGCGGAACAGGTATGTCCCAAAGCGAAATTCCGCAAAATCACTCTTGACTGTTCATTAATTTGTAATACAATTAGTGTTGTAGGTAACTACGTTTGGAGTGCGGGAGCTTGCTCCGGCTTTTCTTTTGGCACCCTCTCGCCGTTACTGGCAATCACCAGAAAGCTCGCTCTTTTAGAATCAACAGGTTACGAAATGCAAATTCCGTAAGTCTTTTCTTTTGACATTCATACAAAATGCCCGGGGGGTGGGGTACCTACCACACTCATCTAGCGCGGTTGGGATGTGAAATCTTTAGGCTGTCGACCCGCTAAGACCGCCACCTTAAAGTCACCGGCCCATCCATCGGATGCACCATCGGCGCGCCCGTCCGCCGCGACTCGATCAGGTTGGCCTTCAGCGCGAAATACCACTTCGCCGGCCGGTCCGCGTCGTCGATCAGCATCAACCGCGGATTGTGCTTCAATCCTTCCGCCTGCTGGATCATGGTCTCCTGATCCTGGCGGAGAAACACTTTGCCAAACATCCGGAAAATCGAAACTGGCAAGAAAAACAAATTCCAAGCCGCCACGAAATCGATCCGGCACAGATCCCGCCGCACTGGCGTCACCGTCGCGCGGCTCGAAAACCACATCTTCCCGCTGCGATCCTCTTCCGTGCGGATATTCGGCAGCACAAAATCGATCGTCGTCGTTACCGGCTCGCCGGAGATTTTCTTTAGCAATTGATAAGGCGCGCTGTTCGTGCTCGGCGAATGTGGGCTCATCCGGAAACCGTTCGCAATCGGCTCGAATTGCTTGGCTTTCTCGTGGATGCTCCCGCGCTTCCGCCAGAACCACGATTGATGCACGAACGGCCCGTGCGCCGGGTCCATCAGTCCGATGATTCCTTGGTCCACGTGCGAAGGCAGCTCGCAAGAAAGATGTGTGATCTTGTATTTGTCGCTGAAAACGGTAAGCGCCGGCGCGGCCGGAATCGTCTCCGGCAATTTCGTCCCCGGCGCGTTGTCGGCCGCTTGGCGGTCGCCAGAACTATCGATCGCTTGGCGATCGCCAGGACTATTGATCGCTTTGCGGCCGCCAGAACTCATGTACACCCAAACGTATCCGTCCCGCTCCTCGCAGGGATAATGCCCCGCAAAAATCCGCTCCACTTTCAGCTTGTCCTGGCTGGAAAGCGATGGAATCTCTACGCACTGCCCCGAGCAAGCATCAAACCGCCACCCGTGGTAGCAACACTCCACCACTTTTCCATCCAGCCACCCATACGAAAGCGGTATCCCCCGGTGCGGACAAGAATCCCGCATCGCAAACACTTTCCCCTCGGACGTTCTGCCCAGCACCAGCGGCACTTCTAGCAGCATCGCCGTCACGAGATTCTGTCCGCGAATCTCCGTACTCCGCACCGCCGGATACCAGAAGTCCCACAAAAATCCCGCATCCGCCTGCGCCGCCGTTTCCTGCGCCGCCTCAGCATCCATCCGCATCATCGTTCGTACCGCTTCACTCATATTCTTACGCGCATCGTAGCACAGAGTCGCACGGGAGCAATCGCGGCAAGGTCGCTGGGCCAGCTCTAAATAGACCGGTTCACTTTACGATTGCATCTTTCCAACAATGGAGTCATGATACTCCATACTTGGAGACATCGGGAGTCCATGTGGCCATACTAAATCGACTGCCCGCCGGCATTGCCTGGGAAAAACCGGCGGATCTTTCCGACAAGGATGTTTTGAAACGGCTGAGTCCGCCGGCAGTGAAAGCCTTTTTGAAAATCCGTGAGTTTTGGGAATTGCGGGACGAAGATGCCAGGCGCGTGCTGGGCGGCATGTCCAACGGCGCATTTTACGAATGGAAGCGCAAAGTGCGCGCCCCACTTGATCAGGACCGCTTGACTAGGATTTCCGTTCTGACAGGGATTTTTAAGGCCTTAAATATCCTTTACAGCAAGAAACTCGCCGACCGCTGGGTTCAGTTGCCAAATGAAAACCCCATGTTTGAAGGGGAAACTCCTCTTACCTACATGATGAAAGGTGGCCTGCCTGCCATGCTTCGCGTCAGGCAGCTTCTAGATTCGCGCCGCGGTGGGCAATAAGTGCTGCCACGCCTTTCGGATGTCTCCCGCGATTACACGCACCGCTTGATCCCCTTGCGCTACAGCGAAAAAGACGAAAGTGTTCTCGCAAGGCTAACCGATGATCTCGATGACTTGAACGCTTTGTTCGAGCTTGAAGGAGCTACGAACGACCGCCTGCTCGGCGAAGCTGGCCTTCTTCCCGGCATTTCCGTCCGGGAACTCGTTTTCGGCCTTTCTTACTCCCACATTGTCAACGCTGCGTTTACGCATTCCCGTCCCCTCGGAAACCGTTTCAACGGGCCGGAGCGGGGCGCTTGGTATGCGGCGTTCTCTCTTCAAACCTCGGAGATCGAAGTCGCCTACCACAAGGCCAAGGAATTGCAGGAAATCAAGTGGCAGCAAGAGGAGATCTTTACCTATGTCGATTTCCTCGCTGACTTCCGCGGGAAGTTTCACGATATTCGAGATGACCGCGCCTTTGAAAATTGCCTGGATCCTGACAGTTATACCGCTTCACAACAGTTGGCCAGGGAACTTCTTGAAGCAGGATCTGGCGGCGTCGTTTATCCCAGTGTCCGGCACAAAGCCGGTACCTGCATCTCGTGCTTCAGGCCAGCCTTGGTAAACAATGTTCGTAAGGGCCCCCGCGTCTCCATCACATTCAAAAACGCGTTCGCCCCGCCTGTCATTAAGGAGGCCAAATAACAATCCGTCTCCGATTTGCACGTTTTTGAATTCGGCGTTATTCTTAATGCAGAGCAAATTGATGTACGCCACGTTCTATTAGCTGACACGCCTCTCGCTCCCGCTCTGGGAGCCCGCACTTTTCTGCAAACTGAAAACATTCTTTCGCTCACACTCTTTCTTTACTGAAAAGCTTAGAACTAACGACTAAGAACTACAGAGGTTTTGCAATGGCCACATTGACGTTATCGGAAAAGTTGGACCAGCTGGGCACGCGCTACGACGAGCTCACGCAGGAGCTTTCCTCGGCGGAGATCGTCTCGGACTCTTCGCGCTTCCAGAAGGTCGCCAAGCAGCAGTCCGAACTCGGTGAAATCGTCGCCAAGCACCGCGAATTCAAGCAGATTGAAAAAGATCTTGCCGGCGCTCACCAGATGTTCGTCGAAGCGGAAGACGCTGAGATGAAGCAGATGGCGCAGGACGAAGAAAAGGAACTCACCGCGCGCAAAGAAATTATCGAGCGTGAGCTGAAACTCCTGCTGCTCCCGAAGGATCCACTCGACGAAAAGAGCGTCATTCTGGAAATTCGCGCCGGCACTGGCGGCGATGAAGCCGCACTCTTTGCCGCCGAACTCTTCCGCATGTATTCCCGTTATGCCGAAACGCTGGGGTGGAAAGTTGAAGTCCTCGAAAGCTCGCCGTCTTCATTGGGCGGCCTCAAAGAAGTCGTCGCGGCAATCCAAGGCCAAAAAGTTTATTCCAAACTGAAATACGAAAGCGGCGTGCACCGCGTCCAGCGCGTTCCCGCGACGGAAACGCAAGGCCGCATCCACACTTCCGCCGCCACCGTTGCGGTCCTTCCCGAAGCCGACGAGATCGACATCAAGATTGAAGCCAAAGATTTGCGCATCGACACCTTCTGCTCATCGGGCCCCGGCGGCCAATCCGTCAACACCACCTATTCCGCCGTGCGCATCACGCACATTCCCAGCGGACTGGTGGTTTCCCAGCAGGACGAAAAATCCCAAATCAAAAATCGCGCCAAAGCCATGCGCGTTCTCCGCGCCCGCCTGTACGAACAGGAGCAGGAGAAACGCCAAGCCGCGCTGTCCATCGAACGCCGCGGCCAAATCAAAACCGGCGACCGCTCCGAAAAAATCCGCACCTACAATTTCCCGCAGAACCGCGTCACCGATCACCGCATCGGCCTGACGCTCCATCAATTGACCGAAGTCATGGACGGCAAACTCGCCCCGCTCGTCGATGGACTCGTCGAGCACTTTGAATCCGAGCGCCTCCAGCAAGAACTTGGCAGCGCGTAATGTCGCAGGTCGACGTTCGCACGGCACTGAAACAAGGACTCGCGCAGTTGCGCGAGGCGCACGTCCCCTCCTTCACTCTAGCGGCGGAGTTGTTGCTTCTTCACGTGTTGGATCGCGATCGCACCTGGCTCTACGCCCATCCGGAAGAACAACTTTCCACGACGGACGCCGAGCGCTTCTTCGCCCTGATCGCCCGCCGCGCAAATGACGAACCGACGCAACACCTCACCGGCAAACAGGAATTCTGGGGTCTCGAGTTTGAAGTAACGCCTGACGTCCTGATACCCCGCCCCGAAACCGAGCACGTGATCGAAGTCGCCCTCGACCGCCTTGCCGTCCGCGAACTTCGCGCCGGCCGCAAAAAAGACCTCACCGGCTCAGGCTTGCAAATCGCTGACATCGGTACCGGTTCCGGCTGCATCGCCGTTGCCCTCGCCAAGGAACTCCCCGGCGCGACGATCTACGCTACTGACATTTCCCCTGCAGCCCTGGCCGTGGCGAAACGCAACGCCACCCGACACTCTGTCGCCGATCAGATCAATTTCATCGAATGCCATCTGCTGCACCTAACGGCGCCCCAGCTCGACCTTATCATAAGCAATCCGCCATACGTCGGGCGCCGGGAGGTAGATACTTTGGCACGCGAAGTCCGAGATCACGAACCGGAGATCGCCCTCTACGGCGGCGAAGAAGGCTACGAACTGTACGCCGACCTCATCACGCAGTCCGCCGCCCATCTAAAGTCCGGCGGCATCCTTGTCCTCGAACTCGGCCACAACAGTCTCCCTGCCGTGCAACCGCTCCTCGAAGCTCCCACCTGGACCAGCGTAGCCGTGACCAACGACCTAGCCAGCATCCCCCGCGTCATCGCCGCCGAACGCACTTGAGTTTGTTGGCTTTGGGCGCTAGAGTCGTGGCTGAACTAATTAATCAGTTCAGAGCAGCGGGATACCCAAATGGCAAAACGACGATTAACAGGATCGCGGTCTGTTGCGCAGATAGTGTCAGCGCTGACCGCGCGTACGCAATTTGGCCAGATACTCAAACGAGCCGGGCAGAACCAGGAAAGGTTCGTCGTCGGCAAACGCGGTGAGCCGCAAGTGGTAATCATGGGCATCGAGGAGTATTTGAGAAACTTTGCGAAGCCTCTTCCCGTCGTTGAAGAAATTCGACGCGAGGCCAAAGGCAAGGGGCTAAATCGTTTAACAATGCGAGAAATAAACCGGGAGATCAAACGTTACCGCCGCGAGCGCAAGCAAAAGTTGAAGAATGCTTAGGGTAGTCTTGGACACAAACGTCGTGGTTTCGGGGCTTCTGCATCAAAAAGGCGCGCCGGCAGCCATCCTGGATGCAGCGACCTCGAAACAATTTCGCTGTTATATTTCGGAATCTCTCCTCGATGAATACCGCGAAGTTCTGACCCGCGACTACCTTGGGCTGGATCAGCGCAGGGCCACAAGATTCATTTGTGCCCTTCGAGAGGTTGCCATATTCGTTGTGCCTCGAAAAAAAGTAGCGATAGCGCGGGATCCAGATGACGATAGGGTGATGGAGTGCGCGCTCGAGGCTGTGGCTGATTATATCGTCACCGGAAATATTCGCGATTTTCCAGCGCAATTCCATGGTGTACGCGTGGTCACGCCGCGCGATTTTCTGTTCATACTGGGAACCTCACCGAATCCATTCTAGTTCCACGGGCACTGCCAAGACGGAATTGTTGCAAGCTTGGCGGGAGAGTAGGCTAGGGGCATGCCGGACCTCGCGCGATTCCGGGCCAAGCGCGGGCCGCTCGATGAGCAGTCCGCGGAAGCCACAGCGTCCATCCTTCATGTGGACATGGACGCGTTTTTCGTTTCGGTGGAACTGCTGGACCGGCCGGAACTGCGCGGCAAGCCGGTGGTTGTCGGCGGGCGGCCGGACCAGCGCGGTGTCGTTTCCGCAGCGAGCTACGAAGCGCGGAAATATGGGATTCACTCCGCGATGCCGCTGCGTACTGCAAGCCGCTTGTGTCCGCACGCGATATTTTTGGATGGCCACCACGAAAAATACGGAGAGTGGAGCGACCGCGTCGCGACGATCCTCGCAGAATTTTCGCCGATCGTGGAAATGGTCTCGATCGATGAGGCCTACCTCGATCTCGCCGGCACCGAGCGATTGCATGGCCCGCCGCTCGCAGCAGCCCATAAGTTGCTTCGAACGATCACGCAAACGACTACTCTTCCGTGTTCTGGTGGCCTCGCCGCAACACGCCTGGTTGCCAAAGTTGCTTCCGACCAGGCGAAGCCGCGCGGCCTCGTCTGGGTCCCAGTAGGCAGCGAACAACGATTTCTCGCCACGCTGCCGGTGAGAAAAATTCCCGGCATCGGCGAAGTCACGGAACGCGCGCTTCGCGCCCTCGGCATAGAAACGGTCGAGCAAATCGCGGCCATGCCGAGGGAAAAACTGGAAAGCATTTTCGGTCAGTGGGGAACGGCGCTCTATCGCAAGTCACGCGGCGGCGATTCCTACGAATTCGTGATCGACGCGGAGCCGAAATCGATTTCGCACAATCATACTTTCGGCGAAGACACCAGCGATGTGGAAGCCCTGTCCACAATGCTCAGCCATCTTTCGCAGAAAGCCTGCAAGCGCCTGCGCGAGGCGGGACTGGCTACGCGAACGCTCACGCTTACCATTCGCTACGCCGGATTCGAAACGCACACGCGCTCCAAAACGCTTGGGGAACCAACGCGGCTCGATTCCGACACTTATGCGGTGTTCCAAGAACTCTTTCGAATCCATCGTGATGCAAAGCGAAAAGTGCGCCTGCTGGGAGTCGCCCTTAGCGGCCTTACTCACGGCAGCGAACAGCTCGATTTGCTGGACGCCGAGCGCCGCGCGAAACTGGACAAACTCACCAGCGCCACGGACCATCTCCGCGACCGTTTTGGTTTCGGCAAAGTGCAATTCGGCGGCTCGCTTCGCCGCGATGATTCCGAACCCGACCGCGGCGATTCGTAACTTCCCTCGAAAACTTCGCCGATTATCCTATACTCTAACTTCCGTGAGCGATTCTGCATGAGCGCGCCTCCCATTTCCGGTCCTCCTCCACTCCCTCGGCTTCACGGCGTGGATCGCGTGCGCCATTTCTGGCAGCGCATCAGTGAAGGCCGCCAGATTGATGAATTGTGGTCGCACTTCACCGCCGACGCGCGCGCCAGCTACGGCTTCTACATGAAGGAGTCGGACGCGGAGGAGTTGCAAGGCAGTCGCGGCATCCGGCGCTGGTGGCGCATTACAAAGATCCTTTTCTGGTCGTTGTTGATGAAGTTGACTCCGGCTCGCCGAGTCCTGCTGCTTGTGTCACTGGCAATGCTCGTGATGTCGGGACCCAAGGTTCACTTCTCAAATAGTTTTACCTTTGACGTAAATCTCGAAACTGTGGCCGCCCTGTCCCTTCTATTTCTGCTCTCGCTGGAATTGGCGGACAAAGTCACGATGAAGCGCGACCTGGAGATTGCACGGGAGATTCAAACCTGGCTAGTGCCTTCGAAACCGCCGGAAGTCGCGGGCGCGGACATTGCTTTCGCCACACGCCCGCAGAATTCGGTCGCGGGCGATTACTACGACGCGTTTTATCCCAATCCTGAAGATCGCGAGAAGCTGATGGTCGTCATCGCCGATGTCGCCGGCAAGAGTGTACCCGCCGCGCTGCTCATGGCGACTCTGCAAGCCAGCCTGCGGACTATTGCCGGAGAAAATGCTGCGCTCGCGGATCTGGTGGCGCGGCTGAACCGCTACGCCAGCGCGCACAGCCTAAATGGACTGCGCTTCACCACCGCGGTGCTCGGCGAATACAATCCGGTGTCGCGAAAGCTCACGTATGTAAATGCGGGACACAATGCGCCAATTTTGCGCCGCGCGAATGGTTCTTTTGAAATTCTGGACGTCGGCGGCTTGCCTCTTGGAATCCGATCCGACGAGACGTATGAAACCGCTTCGCTGGAACTCAAACCGGGCGATGCGCTGATTTTGTTCACCGATGGAGTCGTCGAAGCCTTTAATGCAGCGGGAGAAGAATTTGGAAACGAGCGCTGGCTCAACGCCATCCGCAACTTGCCGGATTGGGATGCGCAGCAAACTCTTCAATACCTGATGCAACGGGTGGATGAATTTGTCGGCGCCACGCGGCAGTCGGATGACATTACCTGTCTCGTGTTTCGCAGTAAATAGTGCGATTTGCGGTTCCTGGCATTCCACTCAGCTGAGGATTGGAAAAACCTCACCCCTGAAGGGGTGAGCTACAGCGGGAATTGCCGCATAATCAGATCATGCCGGCGCGCGAGATGGCCAACTCGATCTGCGACACGCTCCGCGGCAGCGGTTATCAGGCGCTGCTCGTTGGTGGATGCGTGCGCGATTTGCTGATTGGCCGCGAGCCGGCCGATTACGACGTGACTACGGATGCGACACCAGAGCAAGTGATGGCGCTCTTTCCGGAGAGCGTCGCCGTCGGCGCGCAATTCGGCGTGATTTTGATTCCGCACGATGGATTGAAAGTGGAGGTCGCCACATTCCGTTCGGACATGGGCTACAGCGACGGACGCCATCCAGACAGCGTGGTTTATGCGAAAACACCGGAGGAGGACGTGCAGCGGCGCGACTTTACCATCAATGGTTTGCTGATGCGCCACGACAGCGGCGAAGTGCTCGACTATGTCGGCGGGCAAGCCGACCTCCAAGCAAAAATAATTCGCGCCATCGGCGAACCTGACCGCCGTTTTAAAGAAGACAAACTACGCATGATGCGCGCCGTGCGATTCGCCGCGCGTTTCGGATTCGAAATCGAAGCCGAAACATTTCTGGCAATACGCCGTCACGTGGCGGAGATCCATCAAGTTTCGCCGGAGCGCCTGCGAGAAGAAGTCACCAAAATGCTCACGGAGGGCGCAGCGCGGCAAGCATTCGAATTGCTGAATGAAACCTGGCTACTCCAGCAAGTCCTTCCGGAAATCGGCGTAATGAAAGGCGTCGAGCAGCCGCCGCAGTTTCATCCCGAAGGCGACGTCTGGATTCACACGCTTATGATGCTCGAAGGGCTTCCCGCAGGCACTCCGGCAACACTGGCTTGGGGAGTTCTCCTTCACGATGTTGGCAAGCCAGCGACCTTCCAATCCGCCGCGGAGACCGGTGATCGCATTCGCTTCAACAATCACGTCGAAGTCGGCATGCGCATGGCCGAGGCCATCTGTGAGCGGTTGCGTTTTTCCAACGAGGACACCGGGCAGATTCTCGCGCTGGTGGACAATCATATGAAATTCGCCGCGGTTGAGGGCATGCGCCCCGCAACTTTGAAGAAATTCGTTCGGCAACCGCGCTTTGAAGAACATCTGGCGCTGCACCGGCTCGATTGTCTCTCCAGCCACCGGAACCTGGAGTCCTACGAATTCGTCAAACGATTCATCGAGACGACTCCTCCTGAGCAAGTCCGCCCGGATCGCCTGCTGACGGGGGACGACCTCCTGGCGATGGGGTTTCGACCCAGCCCCCTTTTTTCGCAGATCCTGCAGGCCCTGGAAGACGCTCAGTTGGAGGGCCAGGTCCGTACGCGCGAGGAGGCAAGACGGTACGTTTTGGGAGAATATGGTGCGAAAAGAAGAGAGGCGTCAAGTAATTGAGTATCAGGCCGATAGGAGAAATGCAGTGGCCTGAGCAGGCCCTAGAGGACTGTTTTTATGTAACATATTGAATATAAATGACTTGCAGTACAATTTGCAATGCAAAACAATCTTGTGTAAGATGTGAGTGCTGAATGCTAAGATTTTATGCTAGCAACTTTTACACTTTTGTGCACCCTTTCCCACATGTTTGCATCTAAAATCGTATCGTGCAGCTCTTTTCGGGCTGCGCCGGTAACCAGGGGGCATCATGGCTGAGAAAAAATTTGTCGTGCCAGAGATTCTTCCGATCCTGCCGGTTCGTGACACTGTCCTGTTTCCGGGCGCTGTCCTGCCTTTGACCGTGGGACGCGAGAGTTCTCTGGCCTTAGTAAATAGTTTGCAGGGCGACGAGAAGTATCTGGGAGTGGTCGCGCAGCTCGATCCGCGAGTCGAGGATCCCGCCGCGGCCGATCTCCACAAACTCGGAACGCTTGCCAAAGTCCACAAGACCGTGAAAATGCCGAATGGCAACGTGGTCATCTTTTTGGAAGGTCTCCAGCGCATCCAAGTGCTTGAACTGATCGGCTTGCGGCCATTTCTGCAGGCTCGCGTGCAGGCGGAGCCGGACATCATCGGCGAAGCGGACACAGAACTCGAAGCACTGCAGCGCAATGCGCAGGATCTTTTCCGCGACGTGGTAAGCCACTCGCCGCAGCTTTCCGACGATCTGCAAACCGCGGCAATGAATATCGATCACCCCGGCCGCTTGACGGATTTCATCGCCGGCACGCTGCCGTCGCTTTCGACGCTGCTACGCCAGGAATTGATCGAAACCGCCAGCGTACGCAAGCGGCTGGAAACGCTGATCCGCGAACTCTCGAAGGAACTCGAGGTTCTGGAGCTGCGTTCGAAGATTCACGAGCAGGTGCAGGAGCAGGTGAGCCAGAACCAGCGCGAATACCTGCTGCGCGAACAGATGAAGGCCATCCAGAAGGAACTCGGCGAATCCGACGACACGATGCAGGAGATCGACGAGCTCCGCAAAAAAGTGGAAGAAGCGGCCATGTCCGCCGAAGCCAAGAAGGAATGCGACCGCGAGCTGAAGCGGCTGTCGAAGATGACGCCGGCTTCCGCGGAGTACATGGTGTCGCGGACGTATCTCGAATGGATGACTTCGCTGCCGTGGAGCAAGTCTTCGGGAAGCTCGGAAATTAACATTGCGAAAGCGCACGAGATTCTGGACGAAGACCACTACGATTTGCAAAAGGTGAAGGAACGCATCCTCGATTACCTGGCGGTGAAGAAACTGCAGCCGGGCATGAAGGGGCCAATCCTGTGCTTCGTCGGGCCTCCAGGCGTGGGCAAGACTTCGCTGGGCAAGTCCATCGCGCGTTCGCTGGGACGCAAGTTCGTGCGCATCGCCCTGGGCGGCATGCACGATGAAGCCGAAATCCGCGGCCACCGTCGGACGTACATCGGCGCTCTTCCAGGACAGATTATTCAAGGACTCAAGCGCGGGGAAACCAACGATCCAGTGATGATGCTGGACGAAGTGGACAAGCTTGGGCGCGATTTCCGCGGCGATCCTTCATCGGCGCTGATGGAAGTTCTCGACCCAGAGCAAAACAACGCGTTCCGCGATCACTATCTCGATGTGCCGTTCGATCTATCGAAAGTGCTGTTTATCGCCACGGCCAACTGGATGGATCCCATCCCAGAGCCGCTGCGTGACCGCATGGAGATCATCGAACTCCCCGGCTATACGGGTGAAGAAAAACTGCACATCGCGCACAAGTACCTGATTCCGAAGCAAGCCAAGGAGCACGGCCTGAAAGTGGGCGAGCAAATCGAGTTCACCGACGAAGGGTTGCGGGAAATCATCCACAGCTTCACGCGCGAAGCAGGCGTGCGCAACCTGGAGCGTGAGATTGCGACAATCACGCGCAAACAGGCGCGGCGCATCGCCGAAGACAAAATGGAAAAGATGACCGTGACGCCGGAAGTAGTCCGCGAATTCCTGGGCGTGCCGAAATTCCGCACGGAAAAGGAAGTCGAGGAACGCGTCAAGCGGCCCGGCGTTGCTGTCGGGCTAGTTTGGACGCCGGTGGGCGGGGACATCATCTTCATCGAGGCGACGCGGATGCGCGGCGGAAAGCAGTTCACCATGACCGGGCATCTCGGCGAGGTCATGCAGGAATCCATGACCGCGGCGCTGACGTGGACGCGAGCGAATGGCGAGCGCTACGGCATCGATCCGGACTTCTTCCGCAAGCAGGACATTCACATCCACGTGCCTTCTGGCGCGGTGCCGAAAGATGGCCCGTCCGCCGGTGCCGCGATGGTAACAGCGCTGGTCAGCCTGCTCAGCGGGCGCCCGATAAAAGATCGCTTGGCGATGACCGGAGAAATGACGCTGTCTGGCGTGGTTCTGCCCATCGGCGGCGTAAAGGAAAAGGTGCTCGGAGCGAAACGGGCGGGCATCACGCACGTCCTGCTGCCGGCGGACAACGAGCCGAATGTCGTAGCGGATCTCACTCCCGACATTCTCGGCGACATCAAAATAACCTACGTGCGGACGCTGGACGAAGTGCTGGAGCACGCGCTCCAGAAGGAGCCGGTGACGCCGCCGATCGTTCCGCAGCCTGAGCCGAAGCCGAAGCGTGTTGGCCCGGATAGCCCGCGGGCGATTCACTAAAATACAGAGAAAGCAGAGGAGGCCCGGTGAAACCTACCGGGCCTTTTTCATTTCAGTCGACGCCGGGCGGCGCGGAAACAAACTCCTGCTAACATGTTTCTCGGATTATGTCGCGCGAAAAACCAATTGAAGTCGATGTAGCAGGGGATCTCGCTAAACGGATTTCCGAGGCGTTGCTGCGAGAGCGCGTGGTGCCGCGCTTTGTGGATTCATACGTCGTCGAGAACGGCCGCCACGCCCTACAGGTTCACGCGTCGCTTTACCGCGATCTTCTAGCTCTGTTGCAACGCGAGGCACTGCTGGCCTTGACAGTGCGGACCCTGGCGATCACATGCGACGAGCCGCAGCCAGCAGGCAAATCCAAGCTGCGGCCGATGTCGCGGCGAGACGCAACGGCCTTTCGCAGGAAATTTCTGGCGGCGCTAACGCGGCAGCAGGGCTGGACCGCGGGCGACGCGCTCGATTTTCAGCGCGACCTGCAAATGTACGAAGAACTGCTCGCACGTGTCGCCGCGACGCACCGCCGCCGCAAGCCCTTTGAGGCCGCGGACCACCCGTTCGTCGACCGTTGCGCCTTTCTACTGGATTCGTCGTTCATGGAAAAGGCTCGCCTGGCGGCGAGCCGCGCACTGACTGGAATCGAGGAATTAGCCACGGCGGTAGCGGCGCAAGTTCAGGGCGGTCGAGTCCATTAAGCAAGCAACGGACTCTGGCTATTCGAAGAGGTCATCCTTCCAAAGACGCTGACCGGCGAGCGAAGTATAGAAACCCCAGGCAGCAACTACAACAAATCCGAGCACCAGGCTCAGGGAGCGTCCGGCATACCAATTGGAAAAGTCCAGGGTGATGGGAACGTTGAGGAGGAGGTCGACAGTGAGAACGCCCATCGCCAGAACGATTAATCCGAAGCGCACGACAGTGACGGCAGCAATGCCGTAGATGGCCAGCCAAATCGGTGTTTCTATGTAAGGATGATCGCCGCCCAGCACTTTCGGTACTGTAAAAATCAGGGTAAATATTGCCGCGGCTACCCACCGGTTTCTCACCAATACACGCAACAGGACAAGGAGAAAGAAAAAGATCAAAGTCGATTGGATGGAGCTGACGATAGTGAGAAGGCCGACGGCTACCGACTCACGAAACCCTGCGAGGATGTCTGTGTCTGCGAGCTGGGGACGATCACCCGCTCGAATCAAAAAAAAGCTGCCGACGGCAAAAACAAACACCCAGATGATGCCGAGAAGAATGCCAAAGAGAAGGTCGCGCCCGACCAACGGGTCGCGCAAGCGCCCACTGATGAAGCGCGTCCACGAGATGATCATCTGCGGCCAATTGCGGCGCACGTAGGGTTCCAGTGCGAGATAGAGTACCCAAATGAAAGCAGAGACGAAAAGGCCGGTGCTGACGGCAAAGATCAGTATTGCGATGGTGTCCATCGTCAGTACGAAGTGGGAACGGAACAAACAAATGGCCAGCTCGAGGGCAAACACGAGAGCGGCCAGCCGCAGCGCCCCCTGGCGGTCGCTCTTACCGCGCGTATGATTGCGATACGCAAGGAACAACCCCGCACCGATGATGACCAGCGCGACGCTGAGACCAATGATCTGCTTGGTCTTGTCCGCGCGCGTCTTTTCGGCCTGATTCATGCGCGAAGGTTTCGTCCATGAACCACTTAGGGAAAAAGCCACTAGCTTGCCATGCAAGGCAGAGGCCTCGACGTGCAGAGGACGGCCGCTGCCGGGCATGACGCCGTCCCAGGCGGCGCGCGAGTCCGCGGCGGCAAGCGAGTTCCAGACGGGTTCGGCCGTGCGAAATTGCGCGAGATCGAGTCCGGCAGCGGTGAAAAATGGATGCCAATCGGCAGGGCGCGAGGACTGTGGGGTATCTTCCTTCTCGGGCGGCATGGCCAGGAAATCGAGCAAGCGGCCATCCGGATCGAGTTGGACAGTAATCATGCCGGAGTGGGTGACAGGCGGATCCGAAAACGTAACGACACCTGGGGTGAAGGAAAGATTCCAGAAGCCGTCCGGGCTGAGTTCGGCAGGGCTTTGGCGATACCAGTAGCGAAGAAGTGTCGGCCGTTCAGAAAGCACGCGATCCCATTGGGGGCGCGGTGAATTGCTCTTGCCGAGGAAACTAAGAAAATCGTAGTCATACGAAAAGCCACCGGCCCAGTCAACCGGCTGGCCGGGGTAGCCGAGGCTCGAAATGATTTCGCGGGACTTTTTAGCGAGCACCTCGGGTGAATTCTCCGGATGGATGAGCGCGAGCCCGTTTTCCCTGAGCCCCAAGGCCACATAAAGAATCACTCCCAGGATCACGGCCGCGAAGCACGCGAGGGCGATGCGCGGCGCGAGGCCCGTGTTTTCACCCGCGGCGGCGACCATTTGCGGAGAAGGCGTTTCTCCGGCAGCGAGCGCGGCGGCCAAAGGGTCGCCGCCGGGCAAAGCGGCAGCCACTTGCAGGGCCGAAACTGGACGCTTTTCCGGGTCGGTCTCGAGACAACGCAGGATCACGCGTTCGATCAAAGGATCAAGGTCGCGGACCAGCGTGGAGGGATTGGTGATCGCTCCTGACTCACGCTGCTTCATCAACTCCGGAAGAGTGGCGGCTTCGAAGGCGCGCTTGCCGGTCAGGATTTCGTAGAGGATGAGTCCGAGCGAATAGATATCGCTCTTGGTGCTGACGTAGCGGCCGGCGAGTTGTTCCGGGGCCATATACGCTGGTGTCCCCGCACGCGCATCCGCGCCCTTGATGCTCGCGGCGATGCCCGCCAAGCCAAAATCAGTGAGGCGAATCTTGCCGGCGCCGTCAAGCATCACGTTCGCGGGCTTCAGGTCGCGGTGAATCACGCCGCGTTCGTGAGCAGCGGCCAGGCCCGCGCAAATTTGCCGCGCGATCTCCGTAGCTTTGTCCGGCGTAAGCCTGCCGATGCGGCGGACGACTGAAGCCAGATCCTCCCCGTCGACATACTCCATCGTCAGAAAGAGAGTTCCGTCGGCTTCGCCGATGTCGAACATGCGGCAGACGTTGGGATGAGAAACTTGCCGGGCAGTGCGCACTTCGGCGTGAAACCGGGCGAGGGCAGCCGCATCCTGAGAAAGCGTCTCGGGAAGAAATTTCAAGGCCACGACTTGGCCGAGCGTCAAGTCTTCCGCGCGATAGACTTCACCCATTCCTCCCCGGCCCGCCAGCGCCACAACGCGGTAGCGTTGCGCGATGATTTGCCCTGGGGTAAACCGGCCGCCGCCGATGGGGTCGGAACTGGTCAGAGGATTGGTGAGGGTGCGAGGAGTGGGCGTGGAGGGCCGCGACGATGGAGTTCTACGCGGGGCCGGAGACTCCGGCGCGATCGTTGCGCCTTCGAGGCTGGCTTCGTCCCCCAGCAGAGTTGTGCCCGTGTCTGGATCGACCGCATGTCCGCACGAGGTGCAGAACCTGCCATTCGGGGGAACCTGTGCGCCGCATTTCGAGCAGAACATGGGAGGCGGGGATTCTACCATTGGTTCGATACCCACCGCGAATGCACAGAATATTTGCTAGGAAATGCGCTCGGCCTGGACGGCGGTCCCATAGGCGAGTACTTCGGTGACGCCTTGCATGACTTCGGTGGCGTCATAGCGCAGGCCAATGACCGCATTGGCGCCGTGTTCGGAGGCATGCTGCAACAACAATTCGAAGGCATCCTCGCGAGTCTTCTCGCATAGGTTCGTGAGAATGGTGATGTTTCCGCCGACGATGGTCTGCAGTGCCGCGCCGAGATTGCCGATCACGCTTCGCGAGCGCACAATAATTCCGCGCACGATTCCGAAATTCCTCACGATTTTATAGCCTGGGATTTCCAGGCCGGACGTAACCATTGAGAACTCCACTCGCGGCATTATGCCCTCCCCGGTACAGACGTTTACCGGTGCGATTCTAACCGTTCAGAAGCCGCTCGGCGAGCATTGTTCCTCTGCTATTCTCATAAAACGTGGAGACACTCTTCTATATTCTGGCATTTTTGCAAATCCTCCTCGGGGTGTACCTCATCTGGCATGTTTTGCAGTGGCTCGGCTATGTGCGCCGGCGGTTGCACACCGATCCGGGTTTCTACGCCCCGCGAGTGGCCGTGCTCTGCCCCTGCAAAGGCATCGAACCGGGCCTGGAGCGCAACCTCATCTCACTCACGGAGTTCGAGCGGCAGAATTACGAAATTTTCTTCATCCTTGCCTCCGGGTCGGATCCGGCACGCAGCATCGTCGAGCGTGTCGCAAAAACTTCGCGCGTGAAAGCGCAAGTCATCATCGCTGGCAGCCCAACCAATTCCGGAGAGAAGGTAAGCAACTTGCGCGTGGCCGTGGAACAACTGCCACCGGAATTTGAAGTTCTCGTCTTCACCGATTCCGACGGACGTCCCGGCAAAAGCTGGCTCCATCACATGGTGGCGCCGCTGGGAGACGTGCGGATCGGCGCGACCACTACCATGCGCTGGCTCATTCCCAATCGCACCAATCTGCCGACGACTTTGCTCGCCGCCTGGAACGCGCCAGTCGTCACCATGCTCAGCGAAAAAGGGAGAAATTTCTGCTGGGGCGGCGGCACGGCCCTCCGCCGCAGCGTCTTCGAGCAATCGGGGGTCCTGGACGAATGGAAAAACTCCGTTAGCGACGACTATTCCCTGACGCGCGCGCTGGAGCGCAACAATCGCTCCATTGTCTTCATTCCGGAATGCCTGACGCTTTCGTACGTGGAGACCGATTTCACAGGGTTGCTCGAATTCACGAACCGTCAAATCCTGATCACTCGCGTGTACGCCGATAAAGTGTGGGCGCCCGCAGCCGCCACGCATCTTCTCTACTGCCTGACGCTCGTGTTCGGCCTGCTTCTAATCCTCAGCGACACTTTCCAGCAGCGACCCGCATTTCACATCGTCATGCTCACTTTTCTTCCCGTTTTACTTTCGGCGATCCGCAGTTCCATCCGCCTCATCGGGGTGACGGAAGCCGTTCCCGCCGGCCGATCCCAGATCATGGGACAAGCCTGGATTTACATTCTGTTAACAGTTTTCATCCCATTCCTTTACGTCGCAAATTTTGTGAACTCTCTCGTCACACGCAAAATTCGCTGGCGGGGAATGGCATACGAATTGATTAGCCCGGAGCAAACGCGAATCATTTCATTTTGAAACTCATCCTGGATATGTCCTGAGTCTTGATACTTTTCCACAGGGCATTGAGAAGTCCTTCATCGTTGCGTACTCTCAACATGCTCCCTTAGCTCTGTGGATAACGTGGAAAAAATTCGTGGACAGTGCAATTCCTACCGTCAATCAGATGCCATGCCGCCCGACTTATCCCGTAAGCCCTCAATTCCTGAGCGAGTTGCATAATCTTCCATTCGGCAGAATATTTGCATGAATACAAAGTTCGGTAGAACTGTCTCGGGCTGGCGTTCAGGGAGTGGTTCCAGGTGCCGGGTGGTTTCCGATCAGTAGGCAAGAACCGCCAAGTTTTCAGCCCTCTTTCTGGCTTCTTGCTTCACTGTCTACCCCATCTGGGGAATACGCCTCGTCGAGGGGCGAAGATTAGAAAACCTAAAGGCTTCGGTTCCGTCACGAGGCTGCATTCGGAGGGGGTGCACGTGAAGGCTATGCGCAGAAGTGAGCATCCGCAGCAATTGAGGAGTTCCCGCCCGGCTTTTAACCGCGATGTATTCTTTTTCCACGAGAAGAGCACTGGAGTGGCCCACTTTCATGTCGAAGCAGGCCCGGACGGCCAGTTCCCCGTGGACCAGGCTGCTGGCCTGCTCGCCATGCATTGCATGGTGCGGGGCCAGACGACGGGCGATTACGTTGTCATGGTCCAGGCCGATGACGAAATGCTGGAAGGCCTGAGCGACAAGGCTGACAAGCTGCTGCAAGCGGGCAAATCGGTCCGCAGCCAGGTGAAATTGACGCGCCGGGAAGAAGAAGTTCTCTCCGGCTTGATGAAGAGCCTCGCCAACAAGGAAATCGCCTGCAACTTGAATCTCTCGGAACGCACCGTAAAATTCCATGTCTCATCGCTGCTCGCGAAGTTCCACGTGCGGGGCCGCATGGAATTGGTTCGCGAAGCCACGCGGCAAACTACTGGCGGCATGCCGATGCCCCTTCCAGTGGCGACGCGCGAAGCTCAGCCACTCGCGCCGGTTGCGCGGCACTATCCCGCGCCGCGGCGCTCCGTAGCTGTCGTTCCCTTGGCCAAGCGGCAATTGATGGCCTGATTCGGATTTCATTCGTAATTATAGAAGAGAAAAGGCCCCCGAGCGGATCGAGGGCCTTTTCTCTTTGGAATGCAGTAACGAAAAGCTTACTTCTTGGCTGCGCCGTATAGCTCGGCGGCTTTGTCCCAATTCACGACGTTCCACCAGGCCTTGATGTAATCACCGCGCACGTTTTGATACTTCAAGTAGTACGCATGTTCCCAGACGTCCAGCCCGAGCACAGCCTTTCCGCCGCCTGTGAGCAGATACGGAGTGTCCTGATTTGGCGTCGAGTCGATGGCCAGTTTCCCATCTCGCACCACCAGCCACGCCCAGCCGGAACCGAAGCGGCCCAGTCCGGCAGCCGCGAATTTTTCCTGAAATCCGGCGAACGAGCCAAACGTCGAAGTGATCGCTGCGGCGAGATCGCCTTTGGGTTCTCCGCCGCCGCCTTTCTTCATCAATGTCCAGAAGAGCGAGTGGTTCCAATGTCCGCCGCCATTGTTGCGGACAGCGTTGCGAATCCCCTCGGGGACAGCATCGAGACCCTTGAGCAAATCGTCGAGCGATTTGGCTTGCAGGTCGGCATGTCCTTCCAGGGCCTTGTTCACGTTCGTCACGTAAGCGCCATGATGTTTGTCGTGATGGATCTCCATCGTCTTGGCGTCGATGTACGGCTCAAGTGCGTCAAACGAGTACGGCAGCGGGGGCACAGTAAAAGGCACGGGTTTTTCCTCCAGAGTAAGATTTGAATCCGAATGGGTCACGGTGCCGGCGCGCAAAAAACCAGCTGCAGAATTTCCTGCCCCAAGCAATCCTGCGCCGACGATTCCCGTATTCCGTAAGAAATTACGGCGATTCATGAACACCTCAGAAGCGCGGAGGGCGAATCGGCCTGCGCGTGGGATTATACCGCTAGTGCCCGCAGGATGGTAACGCGGGCCGAGTCAACCTCGTACTCCCCGCATCACATGGGCCTGTTGGCAGCCTGGCTGTGGCCAGTCCCCTCTGAACAGATTCCTCACGCACTTATTGGATGCGCGAGAGCGTCCATTGGGCAGATTCGGAGATCACTTGATCCTTCGAAGCCACGAGCCGCTCCAGCAGCATGCGGATTCGAACATAATCCCTCATTCCTCGCCGCAGGCCGGAATTCCCGAGCGCAATGCAAGCGTTGCGCACCAGCCCGCGCCATTTGGTGCGCTTGACCGGGCTCCCGCGAAAGAGCTCACGAAACTCTGCTTCGGAAAGTCCGAGCAGCCATTCCAGACTTGGAAGGTAGAGCGATTCTTCCTGCGGCGGCACTGTCGTCTCGGCGCCGTTTTCTTCTTTTGGAGGAAATACCCGTGGCTGGAACTGCGGAATCGTTGAAATCGGCGCGCGCCGGTTCCACGGACAAACGTCCTGGCAGATGTCGCAGCCGAACACGTGATTTCCCATCGGCTCGCGGAACTCCTCGGGGATAGAGCCGCGCAGCTCGATGGTCAAGTAGGAGATACACTTTCGTGCGTCCATGACATAGGGTTCAACAAAAGCCTGCGTCGGGCACGCGTCGAGACATCGCCGGCAGCTTCCGCACAAATCCGGCGGCGGCAGCTCGTTCGCTGCGAGCGTCGGTTCAATATCAAGCGAGGTAAGAATGACGCCGAGAAAAAAGAATGAGCCGATCATCTGGTTGAGCAGTAGCGTATTTTTCCCGAGCCACCCCAAGCCGGCATATTTCGCCAGCACCCGCTCCTGAACCGGTCCCGTGTCGACATAAGCGCGCGCCTCAAATTCTTCTGTGAAGCGGCCGCGCAACGATCCAAGGAGCGCGTCCAATCTTTCCCGCAAGACATCGTGATAGTCGTCGCCCCATGCATAGCGGGAAATCCACCCGCTCGGTTTGTGCTCATCAATGGGCAATTGCGGATCAGTGGAAAACGGTCTCTCCGTGTTGTAATTGAGCAACCCAACGATGACGCTTCGAATTCCCGGCATAGCCATTTGCGGATCGCTTCGCCGGGGATCGGCGAGGTACTTCATTTCCCCGGCGTAACCGCGCGCCAGCCACTCTGGCGTGCGCGCCAGCTCCGGAAATTTTTCAGCGCGAACTACTCCAGCGAGCTCGAATCCCAAAGACTTCGCCTGGTCCACAATCCATACCGTATCGGCGCGTGGCTTCATCCAGAAGATTGTGCCGCAGTCGGGCGTATCTGGCGAGCCACGGGGAAAATCCGGGGTGCCATGAAATCTATTTGTAGGGGAGATCAGCTGAAACTTCGGACCGCGGTGCCTTCGTCCGTGAACACATCAAAGACCGTATAGAGCTTGGTGATCTGCAGTAGATCCTTGACTTTCTTCGTCAGGTGCAGCAACTTCAGGTCTCCGCTCTGATTCTTCACCGCCGTAAACCCGCTGACCAGCTCGCCGATTCCCGAACTGTCGATGTAATCTACGTCCGCCAGATTCAGCAGAATCAGTTTTCTTTGATCGTCCAGTAGCCCGCGGATCGTTTTTCGCAACAAAGCGCTTCCGTCGCCGAGGACGATACGCCCGCTCAAATCCACGACGGTGACAATGCCGGCTTCTCGATGTGTCGCGTGTAATGCCATCTTTAATCCTTACGCTTCCTGTTGCGGCGTGGCGTTATGTCCGCCCTGGCCATTCGGGGAGTTACTGCCCTGGGCGGGCAGCTTCTTTGACATCACGATTTCCGCTCCGCCCGTTCTCCCCGGAACTACATCGAACTCGTCCATGAACGCACGCATCAGGAAGATCCCGCGGCCGGACGTGCTGAGAAGATTTTCTTCTGCGAGGGGGTCGGGAACATCCGCAAGCTTGAAACCCACGCCTTCATCCAGCACGTGAATGATCATCTTGTCGGGGGTAAGGTCCACCGCCAGGTGGATTTTCTTCTCGGGCCGTTCCTGGTTTCCGTAGTGAAAAGCGTTGATCACGCCTTCGCGCACGCTCATCCCAATGCGGTAGCAGTCGTCCTCGCCAAACCCCGCCGCTTCCGCAACGCGGAGACACATTTCCTCGGCAAGATTGACGCTTTCGACTTGCGTCTCCAGCGTCATTTCAAGGTGCTTGGTGTCGGCGGCCATCTTTTGTGCTGCTGCTGCCCCTGAAGCCCCTAATATGAGCGCTTTATGGGTAACATAGCCGAGGAAACGGAGTCAATGGAGCAACGCGGTCCTCCCATAAGTACTTAGATGCTATGCACGGGAACAAGGGAGCGGCGGATGCATACCTGAAGCTTGAGTCAAGCCCAGTAAGAGCGGTCCAGCGTCCTGCATTGGATGGCCTTTCCCAGATGACTTGGCTCGATGTCTGTTCCACCACCGAGGTCCGCGATCGTGCGCGCTACCTTCAGAATGCGGTCGTGCGCCCGCGCGGAGAGCCCCAGCCGCGTGATCGCGTTTTCCAGCAGCTTTTCGCCTTCGGCTGTAATCGCGCAGTGCTTACGAATCATTTTTGGCATCATCTGCGCGTTCGCGTAAGTCTTTTTCTCTTTTTGAAACCGCTCGAGCTGTCTGTTTCGCGCGGCAATCACCCGCTGCCGAACGCAAGCAGAATCCTCCGCCGAAGACGGCGCGCGCAGCTCCTTGTATTTCACGGCAGGAACTTCGATGTGAATGTCGATGCGATCCAGCAGCGGTCCTGAAATTTTAGAAACGTACCGCTGAATCATGGGAGGCGTGCAGTGGCACTGCCTCGTTGGATCGCCGAAATACCCGCACGGGCAAGGATTCATCGCCGCCGCCAGCATGAACCGCGAAGGAAAACGTCACCGAAACTGTCGCGCGCGAAATGGTCACCGCCCCGTCCTCCAGCGGCTGCCGCATCACTTCCAGCACATTGCGCTGAAATTCCGGCAGCTCATCCAAAAAGAGCACGCTATTGTGCCCCAGCGAAACTTCCAGCGGCCGTGGCACCGCGCCGCCCCCAATCAACCCGGCATCGCTGATGGTGTGGTGCGGCGAACGGTACGGCCGCGTCCCCACCAACCCCCGGCTATCCTCGAGGACGCCGGCCACGCTGTGAATGCGCGTCGTCTCGATGGCTTCCTCGAGCGACATCGGCGGCAGAATCGTCGGGTGCGCTTTGCCAGCATGGTCTTCCCCGCGCCGGGCGGCCCGATAAACAAAATGTTATGCCCGCCAGCGCAGGCCACTTCCAGTGCGCGCTTAGCGGCTTGCTGCCCGTGCACGTCGCGCAAATCCACTTACAAAAAACAGGGGGTGAAGGGCCCGCTCTGTAGCTCACCCCTTCAGGGGTGCGGTCTCTCTTTCACTGCTCAAGAGTGGAGACGCCTTGCCCCGACCGCTGGTTTCTTCTTGGCCGTCGGTGAGCCACCAACTTCCAGCAAGGCGCTGATGGCGTTCACCAGCGCCGCGCCGCTGGCGCGCAACTCACTGATGCGGTCCCGCGCCACTTGTTCGAGCAATTTCTCGCCCCGCTGCAGCAGCGCCACCAGGACGCGCCTGCGGTCGTCCCGGCTGCGGCTCCGCCGCACGTAGCCATGGACCTCCAGCCGGTCGATCAACTCCACTGCGCTGTGATGCTTCAGCGCCAGCCGGTCCGCCAGCGCACGAATCGTCGCTTCTTCGCCCTCGGGGAGCCCGCGAAGCGCCAGCAAGAGCAGATACTGTTGCGGCTCGAGGCCCGCGGCGCACGCCACCGCGTCGCCTTCGCCGACGAACTTGCGAATAAGGTAGCGCAGCTCCGCCAAAGCGCGGTACTCAGCGGTTGTGGTTTCTCCCGGCATGATATTAGTATATCGTAATGCGATATATGCTGCCATCCGCGCATTTGCTAATTCCTTAGAGTAATCAGAGTGTATTCAGCGAGGTCAGAGCGGTTTGCGGAAGGACTTCTGCGTTTTGTAATGCTCGTAGCCGTGGCGTTCGTAAAATTGGTGCGCGCGCTCGCGAACTACGTTGGAACGGACCGACATTCCCTTGCAGTCGTGTTTGCGCGCCCAGTCCTCGGCAGCGGCCAGCAATTGCGCGCCCGCTCCCAAGCTGCGCTGCCCTTCCGCGACGACCAGCCCGTTCACTTCCGCGCGGATTTCCACCTCAAGAAGAGGCTGCCGGCTCACGTGGATCCAGCCGATCACTCCGTCTTTGGCGGAATCCGCCACAAATACGGCGTGTTGAGATGTTGGCTGGATTCCCCTCAATCGTTCGCGCATCTGCCCTGCGGTTGCCGGATACCCGAGTTGGCCCGAGAGCACGGCAAGCTGCAGCGCATCGGCGCTTTTCGCGCGACGGATCTTGAGTTCTTCGTCTTGCCCTAAACGCGTCTTCTTGCTCAAGTTGTTTTCCGATGAAGCCGCTGTTGTACCGCTTCACTCTTCAATTCTCGGAGAGCGTCCGCGGTAATCCACCGGGCGGAACGCGAGCCCTGCTCGCGAATTCTTTCCGCGGCGCGGATTGCTTCCCGATTGAGCCGCACATTTCTTTTCCCGATATTTCGCAGCGCCCAGTTGACTGCTTTCTTCACAAAATTTCGTTCCTCGTGCGCTTCGCGCTCAATCACGCGTAAAAACTGCGCAAAACGCAGATCGGGAGCGGCTTTATCCTTGTAGGCGAGATACGCGACCAGGGAAAAACTGGCGCGCTTCACGAATTCTTCCGGCCGCCGGCTCCACGCCGCTGTTTTTTTCCACGCAGGCTTGGCTTGCGCGTAGAGGTAACAGCACGCCGCATCGACCACGTCCCAGGAATCGAAATCGCGTGCCCAGCGATCCATCTCCGCGGCAGTGACTTTTTCGGATTCGCCAATCAGCGTCGCAAGGATTCGCGCTTCATGAATGCCCGTCGCCCAGAGTTGCTGCGCCAGCCGGTGATTCTTCCCGATCTTTTTAGCGAATTGGTGCAACACCGGCGCGGAGAGTGCCAGTCCTCTGAGTTCGCGCAAAACCGCCTCCGTCGTCCATCGCGAGGCGTTGTCTTGAGTGGCAACTTGACTAGAACGTTTTTTCGGAGTCGAGAAGGATCGTGACCGGGCCTTCATTCACCAGCTCCACGGACATCATCGTCTGAAAAACTCCAGTGGCGACACTCACCCCCAATTTGCGAAGCGCTTCGCAAAATTCTTTGTAGAGTGCTTTGCCTAGTTCCGGAGGCCCGGCCGAAATAAAGCTAGGCCGTCGCTGCCCGCGCGCATCGCCATACAGGGTGAACTGCGAAACCACCAGCACGCTGCCTTTCACATCCAGCAGCGAGCGGTTCATCTTACCCTGATCGTCTTCGAAGATGCGCAGGTTCGCGCACTTCTCCGCCGTCGATGCCGCGACTGCCGGCGTATCTTCGCGGCCGACGCCGAGCAAAATCATCAGCCCAGCGCCAATTTCGCCGGTCACGCGCCCTTCAACCGTCACTTTCGCCCGGCTGACTCTCTGGAGAACCGCTCGCATGCCGCCGGCTTAATTGCCGCCCGCTCGGGCCGCCTTCGCGGGCTTCCGCGGCAGCATTTCCGGCAACTGCGCGACGTTGTACGCAAACACGGCCAGCACCTGCGCGCCCTCCGTCAAGTCATCCCAGCGCACGCGATCGATGGTGTCCGCCTGCGAGTGGTGTGTCTTGTCGTAATCCGCGTTGTCCTGCACGCACCAGAATCCCGGCACGCCGGCTTCATCAAACGGCACATGATCGCTTCCACCTTCCGTGCGCAGCGTCGGCTCGGACAGTCCAACCTCCTTCGCGCGGCCCAGTGGATAGAGCGCATGGTCGATAGTTTCCCGAGCGTCGTAGTTTCCCATCAACCCGACGGTCAGCACTTTGCCCGTGCCGCTGTCATGCACCAACACGCCGGAAATTTTTCCAAGTTCCCCGGCGTGAGCCTTTACGTAAGCTTTCGAGCCATTCAGCCCCTGCTCTTCGCCAGTGAACAGGACAAACCGGATCGTCCGCTTCGGCTTCACGCCCAGTTTCTGAAGCGCGCGCGCCGCCGCCAGCACCGCCATCGAGCCGGTGCCGTTGTCGGTCGTGCCGGTCCCCAGGTCCCAGGAGTCGAGATGCCCGCCGAGTATCACTACCTCGTCCGGCTTTTCGCTTCCCGGAATTTCCGCGACTGTGTTATAGACTTCCACCGGCTTCCCGCTGAAGCTACTCGCGATATTCACTTCCACTTCCACTGCCCCCGCGTCCAACAATCGCCACAGAAGGGTGAAGTTCTCTCGCGTGATGAAGGCGGATGGGATCTTGCTGGGCGCGTAATCGCGGCTGGCAGTGCTCATGTTCAACATGCCGTACGATTTTTCAGAGCCACGCAGCACGGCGCTGACTCCTTCTTCCTCGAAAAATTTCGTTTGCGCCTGCCGGAATTTCATGTACGCCTCGAAATCAATGGGTTTGCCGGCCTCCATTTTCGGCATCGCCACGGGGATCGTCTCTTCCGCCCACGGCGTCTGGAGAGGATTCCCTGGTGAAACCATTTCCGTGGGGCGGCCGGCGATGACGATGGCCCCTTTCAACTTGCCTTTATACTTCTGCAAGTCCTCTATTTTCTCAGCGTCAATGCCGATCATAGCGCCGCGAAGCTCGCCTTTCGTAGCCGCGGACCAACCCGCCGTTTCCAGCGTCAGGGCGTGGTGAGTTGGAGAAATGATCTGGCCCGTCGCGGGACCGCGCGTCCAACCGTTCACGATTGTCCACGGCTCCAGGTGCACGTTTGAGAGACCAAGCTCCTTGAATCGTTCAAGGGTCCAGTGACTGGCTTGGTCGAGTTGCGGTGATCCTGTCAGCCGCGGGCCGATGCGGTCCGCCAAATACTGCAAATTTGTTTTCAGAAGCGCTTGATCCGTCTTTACCTGCTCCAGAATCTTCGTATCCATTTCTGTAAGGGGATCCGCTTTCGGCGGTTCCGCTTTGGCCGCATCCGTTGGGGGAGAGAAGGGCAGCGGCCGCCGCGGCAGCATGGCAGGCAACTGCGCGGTGTTGTAGGCCCACGCTGCCAGCACTTGCGCGCCCTGATTCAAATCATCCTTCCAGACTTTGTCGAACGTGTCGGACTGGCTGTGATGCGTCTTGCTGTATTCCGCGCCATCCTGAAGAGCCCAGAAGCCCGGCACGCCGACCTCGTTGAAAGACAGGTGGTCCGTCCCCGACATGTGCAGCATCGTCGGCTCAAGCAACCGCAATTCCTTTAGCGGTGCCAGCACTTGGTCCACGACCTCCCGGTCCTGGTAGTTATCATGGAGTGCCAGCGTCAGCACTTTTCCTGTTCCGGTGTCGTGTACCAGCACGCCGGAGATTTTCTCCAGCTCAGCTTTGTGCGCCTTCACATATTCGACCGAGCCGCACAAACCTTCTTCTTCTCCGCTGAACAAAATAAAACGGATCGTCCGTTTCGGTTTCAAGTTGAGCTTTGCCAGCGCGCGCGCAGCCTCCAGAACCGCCATCGAGCCCGTGCCATTGTCGGTCGAGCCCGTCCCTAGGTCCCAGGAATCGAGGTGCGCGCCAAGAATCACGACTTCATCCGGCTTCTCGCTCCCCTTGATCTCCGCGACGGTGTTATAAACATCAACAGGCTTATTGCTGAAGGAATTCGTCATTTCGATTTCGACCTGTACTGGTCCATGCTTTTGCATGCGGTAGAGCATGCGGTAGCCTTCGCCAGTGATGAACGCCGTGGGAATCGCGCCGATGTCGAATTTCTCGCCGCCGATTCCGGTCATGTTCAGCAGCGCGTGCGGCTTGTTCGAATCGCGCAGCACGGCCGCCACGCCCTCTTGCTTGAAAAATTCCGATCGCTTTTGCGCCACCGCCATCATCGCGGCAAAAGGCGACGGCGGGACCGGCTCGCCCTTGAGTGGAGGCGGCGTTTGCATCGCACGATTCCCTTCACCGAAGAAACCGCCAGGCCGAGGCGGTGAAAGGCTTTCGGGCTCTTGCGCAATTACAATCGCGCCTTTCAGCTTGCCGCGATATTTCTCGAAATCCTCGTCCTTCTTGATATCGACGTACACCAGCGGCCCGCGCACCACTCCGTTCGTGCCCGGCGCCCATCCCGCCGAGGCAATCGTCAAGGGGTGCTCGGTGGGGCTCACGATGCGCGCGTGCGCCATTCCGCGCGTCCAGGAGTGCGCGATGGTCCAGGGTTCCAGGTGCACGTTGGTCAGGCCATATTCGCGAAACTTTATCGCCGTCCAATCGTTGGCCTGCTTCAGTTGCGGCGAACCCGTCAAACGAGGCCCAATCGTGTCGCCAAGATACTCGCTGTTCTGCATCGCTTCAGTGTGTTCGCGAACTTCGCCCAAAATCTGCGCGTCCACGGCCGCGATGGCGCTTGCTTCATCGCCAGCGGGCCACGCCGGCACCGCGCGGACAGCGCCCAATACCAACACCGCCGCAAACACAAAAAGAAACGCTCGCCGTAAGTTCATTCGCTCTCCCTCGTCAAATTCAACCAGATTCTTGAATGATTTATTTGCCTTTGCGCCGCGGCAACGGCAACATCGCGAACCCGCGCGGCGACGGCTGGCACCTCGGACAAAAGTAGCTGCTTCGCCCCGCCACGATCGCGCGCCGAATCGGCGTCTTGCAGCGATAGCAGTTTTTTCCCTCGCGTCCGTAGGCCCGATGGTGCCGCTGATATTCTCCCGGCTGGCCTTCCGCGTCAAGAAAATCGGAGATCGAGGAGCCGCGCAGCACGATAGCTTTTTGCAAAATATCCTGCAGCACGCGGCGCAAGGTCTCCACTTGTTTCTTGTTCAGATTGGCCGCTAACCGAGCCGGATGAATCTTCGCTCTCCAGAGGCTTTCATCCGCGTAAATGTTGCCGACGCCGCGCAGCACGCCCTGGTCCAGCAGCAAAGCCTTAATTCGCGCGCGCCGTCCGCAAATTCTGTCTGCGAATTCCCGCTTGTTGACTTCGAGCGGATCGGCGCCGAAGCCGGCCAGCTCCTCGGCAAGCAGCGCCTTCGTCAGATAAGCGATCCGGCCAAAGCGTCGTGCGTCGGTGTAGCGCAGTTCCCGCCCGTCATCCAAAAGCAAACAAACGTGCGTGTGTTTTTCGAGAGGCTGCGCGGCAGGAGCCGGCGCGACCTGCCCGGTCATTCCTAGGTGCACGAGCAGCGACGCTGGTATCGCATCGCCATTGCCGGCAGCGCGGGTTTCTCCGTTCACTGCGGACAGCCGCAGCAACATGAATTTGCCGTAGCGCTCGACCGCCTCGATCTGGCGGCCCGGCAAATGTTGCTCCAGCGCGGACGGATCGTCGATGAAATCCGTCTTGCCCAGCGCGACGGACATGATCCGCCGCCCGAGAATGGTTTGGCGCAAGCCGCGCGCTACTGTTTCGACTTCTGGAAGTTCAGGCATGAGAAGAGCGACCTTTCAAAATAGCACAGCGCTAGGACCTTTGCTCTTCGTGGCAAAGTGACCTGAGACAGTTCCGCGCATTGTGCGCGGCCTTCGAGGAAAAACGACTTCTCAGGGCAGGATCGCAAACACCCGCACCGGTCCCCCCGATCCGCCCTCCAGCTTAATCGGAGCCACCACTAAAAATGCGCCCGTTTCCGGCAATTCGCTCAGATCGGCCAGATTTTCGAGGTGATACAAGCCCGCTCCCAGTGCCAGGTGATGCACCGAATAGTCGCTGGATGCACCGTAGTCAACGCTCAGCGTGTCGCACCCAAGGCCGCTCGCTCCCCGCTCGATCAGTAGCTTCGCCGCTTCCGCGGAGAACCCAGGAAAATGCATCTTCCCTTGAGCATCCTGATTGCGGTATTTCCGCGCATCCGGCCAACGCGACGCCCACCCGGTCCTCAGGAGCACAACCGAGCCTTCGGGAATCCGCCCGTGCCGCTTCTCCCATTCTTCGATTCGCGCAGCACTCAGCTGATAGTCCGCATCCTTGCCACTTTCGGTGCGGACATCCATCACCACCGCCGGTCCGAACAATTGCTTCACGGGGATTTGATCGACGGTCGATTTCCCCGGCGGAAAATGCGCGGGCGCATCTAGGTGCGTCCCATAGTGCTCCAGCATCCAGAAGCTCCGCGTGAAGTAGCCGTTCTTCTCCACGCTGGCGTTGACCTTCGCTTCGAAAAATTTCACATCCTCCGGCCACGGCACCAGCTTGTCGCTGATCGCATAGCTCAGGTCGAGCACTCGCGTCTTCCCGGAAGGAATTCCTTCCATTCTCGAATGGTTGTGCATGTTCTGTAAGAGGAGCGTGGAAATAGCGGCAAAACAGACAAGCAAGAAACTCGAGCGGCCAAGGGCAGCCATCGCTCACCTCAGTTCAAATTGCGCCAGACGGTCATCTCTCCTGGCTTCAGGGCAGCGGAATTCCCGGCGTCGCGACGATTCCGGCCATGCGCAGGACTTCCTGATATTCCAGGTCGGTGAGCAGCGAAATGATCAACCGGACATTTTTCAGCAGTTTCATTTTCCTCAGCGCAGGATTAGCCCGCATCTCCGCCAGCGACACCTGCCGCGGCAGCTTTTCGAACGCTCGCAGGTCCGCGACCAGGTTTTTGCCCTTGCGGTCATGCGGGTCCGGGTAGGGATCCCGCGCCACTTCCGCGATCGAATACAGGGTGCGTTCCGGCGCTCCGTGATAGCACAGGACGCGGTCGCCTTTGCGCACCTGCTTCAGGGCGCGAATGGCATCAGGTTTGGACCCGGCGCCATGCCACATCTCCTTGCCTTTAACGAATAGGGTGTCCCAGTGATAATGGTGTGGGTCAGCGCTGAAGAGCCAGTAGTGTCGTTGGGCAGTCGGTATCGCCATCGAGGCTTCGAGTCGGCAGCAATATACACGCTGGCATCCAAAAAGCGAAACAAAATATGAGGGTTAGGGCAAAGAGGGCGTGGGGGAGAGGAGGAGGATTAGGTGGCCATATTTCGCCAATGTCGACATAACGTTATTGTTTTCAATAATTTAGAGCAACTCAACCTGCATCGATGAAAATGTCTTCCCCGCGCACGTCAACCGAGTAACAATCCACGCCGACGGTGGGATTCTGACCAACCTTACCGGTCGTAATGTCGTACTGCCAGCCGTGCCACGGGCAGGTCACGATTTTCCCGTCCATCACGCCCTGGCCCAGCGGCCCACCCCGGTGCAGGCAGGTATTGTTGATGGCGTAGAACTTGCCCCCCACATTGGCGATGGCAATGGCCTTGCCCTCGATCTGAAACTCCCGGATCGTTCCCGGCGTGATCTCATTTGTCTTCGCTGCTCGCGCAAAGGCCATCGGTCTTCTCTCTCCTCTTTCCGTCTCTGTGTGCTCTGTGTTCTCAGTGTTAGATTGCGCTGCAGCCTGTCTAGGTTCTGTTTTCCTGTTTCCAGTTTCTACCGTGGCTCCGGCGTCTGCGCCACCATGACGCCTTTTTTGAAATCTTCCACCATCTGCGGCTTCAAACGTACTTCCGTGGGCCGCTTCGCCAGCGTCATCTGGTCAATTTTGTCCTGCAGCTTCAGCAACGCAAAAAACAGCCCTTCCGGCCGCGGCGGGCATCCTACAACGTACACATCTACCGGTACGATGCGATCCACACCTTGCAAAACCGAATAAGTGTTAAAGGGACCGCCCACGCTCGAGCACGCCCCCATCGAGATGCACCACTTCGGGTCCGGCATCTGTTCCCACACGCGCTTCAGCACCGGCGCCATCTTTAGCGTCACCGTTCCCGCCACGATCATCAAGTCCGCCTGGCGCGGCGACGGCCGGAACACTTCCGCGCCGAATCTCGCCATGTCGAAACGCGAAGTCGTCGAAGCGATCATCTCGATAGCACAGCACGCCAGCCCAAACGTCAACGGCCAAATGGCGCTCTTGCGCGCCCAGTTGAACACGTAGTCCACCGACGTAATCATGAAGTTCTTTTCGAAGCGTTGGTCCAGTACGCCCATTGGTCGGTCCTTCCTTGGTGACGCCGAGTATATTCACCGTTCTTGCTGGAGTCAAAAACTCTCTGCGGCGCCCCGAAACCAGACGGGTGAAGCAAACTCACTTCGCTTTTGCCGCGACTCTTGCAAAAACCTTGCCCAGCGTCTTCCAATACGTTCCAGGGCGGAGGCGCTGCACAACGTCGATCTGATAGGCATCCGAGCCGATCAGGATGCGCGGCTCGCTGCGCTCCACGCCACGGAGAATGCGCGCAGCGGCTTCCCCGGCGGAAGTCCGGAACAGTTTCTCAAACTTAGCAACTTTCTGCTCGAATCCAGTTTTGGTTACGCCTGCTCCAACGCGCGCATGGCGGGCAATCGCCATTCGAATGCCTCCCGGGTGCACACATGAAACACGCACAGGCGTGCCCGCAAGCTCATGCCTCAAGCATTCCGTGAATCCCCGCACTGCAAATTTGCTGGCGGAGTAAGCCGGTTGCCCCGGAGGAGCAATCAGCCCAAAAACACTCGAAATATCGACAATATGCGAGCGCTTCTCGCGCTTCAGAAGCGGCAGGAAATATTTGACGCCATACACCGTGCCCCAAAAATTGATGTTCATCAGCCAGCGAAAATCAGCCAGCGAGATCTCCTCGAATGTGCCCTCAAGTGCGACTCCCGCGTTGTTGATCAGCAGCGTTACACGCCCATGGCGCTTGCTCACGTCCTCGGCAAGGGAGCGCACGCCATCCTCTTCCGCGACGTCCAGAAAGTGCGTCGTCACCAGCGCGCTCTTCTTCTCTAACGATTGCGCTGTCTCCAGAAGCCCGGCTTCATCAACATCCGCGAGAGCCAGGGCCGAGCCTGCCGCGGCCAATTGCTGTGCCAGCGCACGCCCGATTCCCGACCCCGCTCCCGTCACCACGGCCACGCCGGTGCTCAAAAATGACATTGGAAAACCTCGATGCACACTTCAGCAATTGGGCTGCGGGAAAGCCGCTGCCCGGGCCACTCATATCACAGTTCGAACGATGTAACCAGAATGGGGGAAATACCTGGGGCTAAGGAACCAGAACTCCAGGTGGTTCGATTTTGATTTGATTGCGGCCGGCGTGCTTCGCACTATAGAGGGCCTTGTCCGCCTCTCGCACCAGCAGTGAAAATTCCGGTGGCTCTTTGCCTTGGAATCCGCGAACTCCGAAACTCGCCGTTACCGAAACTTCTTTCCCATCAAAGGAGAATTTCTTCGACGCAAAGTGTTTGCGCAGGCGCTCCACCGTCATGCGAATGTGCTTTTCGTCGACATGCGTCAGCACCAGCAGGAATTCATCGCCACCCATACGCCCGCTGACATCCGAGGCACGCGTATATTCCTTGAGGATTGCGCCGAATTCCTTCAACACCTGATCGCCAGCATCGTGCCCATGGCTGTCGTTTATGTTCTTGAAAGAATCCAGGTCCGCGTGCACAACCCACAGCGAATAACCGTGGCGTGCCGCCCCGCGCAATTGCCGCCCGGCCCACTCCTCGATCGCGCGCCGGTTCGGCAATGCCGTGAGCGAATCAGTGTGCGCCATTTCTTCCAGCAGTTTGTTCTTGCCGTCGATTTCGCGGTGTAGGTCGATGGTCCGCCGCCCCACTCCAATGCGCGCCAGCAGCTCGCCCGGATCGAACGGTTTAGTCAGGTAATCGTCCGCACCCGCCGCCAGCCCCTTCACCACGTTGTCTTTTTCCGAGATGCTCGTCAGAACGATAATGTAGGTATAGGGATGAACCAAGTCCGCGCGAATCTGCTCGCACAATTCCAGCCCAGAGAAATCCGGCATCATCCAGTCGGTGATGACGATCGAGGGCGCGTGCTGCACGTAAAGTTCCAGCGCTTCGCTACCGTTTTTGGCAAATACCGGCGAGTACGCCTCGTCCTCCAGCGCATGCTCCACCAGCTTGCGGTAAACGGGCGAATCGTCCACCACCAGCACACACAATTTGGGCACAATTGCAGTCATGCATTCTCGCAACGCAACCCGACCGGTCTGGAATCCTTAGACACCCCGATGGCAGGGATAACGTGGGCTTAATGTTAGCAGCGCTTGCGCGGGCAAAGCCTGTACCTGCGCTATTTGGTTCAAAACAGTTACCTGCCCCTATCTTAATGGCTGGGCTGAATGGACACAGCCCACCGCGGCAACGACCGAAGGCACAGTCGAGGAGTTCTCTCTTCTCCGGTACATACGTTTATGTGCCGACCGCTACTTCGGTTGGGGAACGATCCGCAGATAAGGCCGGGGCGCCTTCCAGCCACCTGGATACTTCTGTTTGGCCTCTTCGTCGGAAACTGCCGGTAGAATGATCACGTCGTCGCCCTGTTTCCAGTTCACCGGGGTGGCCACCCTATGCTTGGCCGTGAGTTGCATCGAATCAACGACGCGCAGCACTTCATCGAAATTGCGACCAGTGCTCATGGGGTAGCTCAGCATCAGCTTTATCTTTTTGTCCGGACCGACCACAAATACCGTGCGCACCGTCGCGTTATTGACCGCGGTACGGCCTTCGCAAGTTTCGCCGGCTTCGGCCGGCAGCATGTCATACAGCTTTGCGATTTTGAGTTCCGGATCCCCGATCATCGGATATCTCACCTTGTGGCCCTGCGTCTCTTCGATGTCCGCAGCCCACTTGCTGTGGCTGCTGACTGGGTCCACGCTCAGCCCGAGGATCTTACAATTGCGCTTCTCGAATTCCGGCTGCAGCCCGGCCATGTATCCCAATTCCGTGGTGCACACCGGGGTGAAGTCCTTGGGGTGCGAGAATAAGATGGCCCAGCCATTGCCGATCCATTCGTGGAAATTGATCGATCCTTGCGAAGTTTCCGCTGTGAAATTGGGGGCTTCGTCGTTAATACGCAACATGGTTCGTCTCCTGATCTAGCGTTCTCGGGGGCTGGGCGTCCTGGAACATTCCATCCATTCTTCCAAGTCGCGAATATCATACCAAGCCGGGGCTTGGGGTCACACGCTTCTCGCGAAACGAAACAAAGAAATTGCCACAATCGGCCATCTGGTCGTAAGGGTCGAGAAACGGTGTTCTTGGACGCCTCGCCCGCGGTGTCACAAACAGGAACCAACACAAGTCCTTGCTTACTTCGTCCCGTGAATCAATAGAGCTCCTTCCGCCTTGAAAGCTCGCAGATGCTCCGCGTCGCGGAACCAGCGGCCCGAATACGTCTCGGGCGACGGTGACGGATCAACGACGCGTCCGTGTGCCACCTTTGCGAAACCGGCGGCGCGGAAATGCTCTGCCCATTCCTCGGCGGACAGCAGATGCGTCTTCACAGCGAGAAGGTCTCCCCACTGATGGCAGTGCGGATTGTCGCGGTAGTAGTTGATCAGCACCCACGCCGAGCCGCCTTCGCGAAGGACACGAAAAATATCTTTGATGCCCGCAGCGGGCTCGGGCCAGTAGTACGAAGACTCCACGGAAATCGCGCGCGAAAAAAACTGCGGCTGCCAGGGAATTTGCGCTACTTCTCCGGCAACGAACAGCAAGTTGTCGAAGTCCACGCTGCTGCGCCGCGCGTGGCGGATCATTTCGTCTGAAATGTCCATCCCCACCACGCGGCCTTCGGGCGCCAATTTTGCCAGCCGCCGCGACAGCCAGCCCGCCCCGCAGCCGACGTCCAGAATGTTGTCGGTTGGCGCGAGCCGCATTTTCTCCAGCACCGGCAGCGTGATGGGCAGGTGATCCTGCTCCATTCCCTCGCCGCGCCCGGCCTCCGCCCAACGGTTAAACTCTTCGCGCAGCAAACCAGACTGTGTCGTGTCAGACATGCCCGGTCATTTCAGCCGCAGCGAAGTGATGATCGGCGGTCGATTCTCCTGTCGTCTCCACACCCAGCCACTTGAGAAACCTATGAACAGCTCATACCCGAAGTGCATACAGCTCTTCCGTCCCTTGCAAGTGTAGTGGCGCTACGCCCCTGCACCCTGAACTTTGGCAAGCAACTCGACGAACTTCTGTTTCCGTTCTGACTGGTCTTTCCCGCTTTCGGCGTCCGCCATTTGGGTGATGTTCATCGAGCAAAACTTTGGCCCGCACATCGAGCAGAACTTTGCTTCTTTGTAAAAATCATCAGGCAAATTCTCGTCGTGCATGGCTTTCGCGGTCGGAGGATCAAGCGAAAGCTCGAACTGCTTGTTCCAGTCGAAAAGAAACCGCGCGTAGCTCAGCGCATCGTCGCGATCCTGCGCGCCCGGCCGGTGCCGCGCGACGTCCGCCGCGTGCGCCGCAATCTTGTACGCGATCACGCCCTGCTTCACGTCTTCCGCATTCGGCAATCCCAGGTGCTCTTTCGGCGTCACGTAACACAGCATCGACGCCCCGTGCCAGCCGATCATCGCCGCGCCAATTGCGCTGGTGATGTGGTCGTACCCCGGCGCGATATCAATCACCAGCGGCCCCAGCGTATAGAACGGAGCTTCGTGGCACCATTCCATTTCCTTGTCCACCTGCTCCTTGATCTTGTCCAGCGGCACGTGCCCCGGCCCTTCGATCATCACCTGCACATCGTGCTCCCACGCCTTTTTCGTGAGCTCGCCCAGCACTTTCAGCTCCGCGAATTGCGCTTCGTCGCTCGCGTCCGCGATACAACCCGGCCGCAAGCCGTCGCCAAACGAAAAGCTCACATCATGCTTCTTGAAAATCTTGCAGATTTCCTCGATGTTCTCGTAGAGGAAATTCTGCTTCTTGTGGTGCTCCATCCAGTGCGCCATCAGCGACCCGCCGCGGCTCACAATCCCGGTAATCCGCTTGCGCACCAGCGGAACATGCTCGCGCAGCACCCCCGCGTGAATCGTCATGTAGTCCACGCCCTGCTCGGCCTGCTCTTCAATCACTTCGCGCATCAATTCGAACGTCAAGTCCTCCGGCCGCCGCACCCGCGAAATCGCCTCATACACCGGCACGGTCCCCACCGGCACGGGCGAGGCCTCAATGATCGCCCTTCGGATCTCGGGAATGTCGCCGCCCGTGGAAAGGTCCATCACCGTATCCGCGCCGTAATGCACCGCGTGATGCAACTTCTTAAGTTCCTCGTCGATGTTCGAGTTGGTGGAAGAATTCCCAATGTTCGCGTTGATTTTGCATTTGCTGGCGATGCCGATGGCCATCGGCTCCAGGTTGCGGTGATGGATGTTGGCGGGAATGATCATCCGCCCGCGCGCCACTTCGCTGCGCACCAGTTCCGGCTCAATCTTTTCGCGGCCGGCCACAAACCGCATCTCTTCCGTGATCACGCCCTGCCGCGCAAAATGCATCTGCGACATGTTCCGATTCCCATTCGCAGCCGCTGCTTCCTTCTCCCGTTTTTCCAACCAATTGTCGCGCAATCCCATGGAACCCCCTCAGAAACCGATACGCGAGCCGAGCAAAAGCTTTGCCGGAGCATGCGTCTGCAGTTCGAAGTGGAATTATGGCACCCGGACAGCAGTGCCGCAACTTACCTCGTCTTCGGGCGGCCAGTCAGTTTCCGGTAAATGCTTTTCATCGCTCAAGCCGATCATTTCCGAGTAGCCCATGACTCAGGCACAATCCCGCGCAGCCGACCATCCGTTCAAGTGCTTACAGGCTTTTTGCAGCAGCCTTTAATCAGCTTAAGGCGCTTTGCAATTCGGAGAAGAGTGTCTCCGCTGACTGCGGGCGGCGAGTGGGGTCATAAGCAAGGGTGCGTTCGAACAGTTCCTGCCAAACTTGTGGTGCTTGCGGCACGTGCGCGCTCACAGGAGTAAAGCGCGCCGTGGAGCCAACCCCGAGCCACTCAGCAGGAGACTTGTCGCCAAACGGGTGGGTACCGGTCAGCATTTCATAGGCGACAACCGCAACAGCCCACAGGTCCCACGCAGGAAGCGGTTGTTGGCCGAGCCACTGCTCGGGCGACATGTAACGGAGCGTGCCCAGAAGCGCGCCCGGAGCAGTGTCAGCGGTGCGTTGTTGCGTGGCGGTGGAAAGAAATTTGGCGATGCCAAAGTCCAGCACCTTGGCGATGTTTCCCCTCTCGCTGCGCACCAAAAAGATATTCTCCGGCTTCAGATCGCGATGGACAACCTGGCGGTGATGGGCCGCCTCAAGAGCGGCACAAACGTCGCGCAAGATAGAAAGCACCTGCGCCGGCGCGAAGCACTCTTGAGGCCGCAGCGCTTCGCGGAGGGTCGCGCCTTCCAACAGCTCCATCACGAGAAAAGCGCGCGTACCGTATGCCACACCGAAATCGTAAATGGTAACCACGTTCGTATGCGCAAAGCTGGCTGCGACCCGTCCCTCCTGCCGGAAGCGTTCCGCTGCTTCCGCGCTGCCGACCAAGTCTTCTCGTATGACCTTTACGGCCACACCTCGCTCCAAAGCCGTGTCTGCGGCCGAATACACTGTGCCCATGCCCCCGCGGCCCAAGCGCCGCTCCAGCCGATACCGTCCCTCAAGAAGTCTCGGTAAGACCACAGGAACCAGGCGCGCACCTTCCTGCACACACCGCGTGGCCCCACTGTCGTAGCAGGCCCCGCATTGGGGACGCTCCTCGAAGATGTCGGTGCGTGCCACCGCAGCCCCCGATGGCTTTTCGAGCAGTAGTGCAAGGCTGGAGGCGATGGCAACCAGCAGATCCTGGTCCTCGCGTGAATAGGGTTCTTCCGAGCGCTTCACACCCAAAACCAGTATCAGCTCCGTGCGGTCGGCAGGGGCAATAGGCACGAGCAATTCAATGCGCGCCCGGCGGAGGAATTCTGTTTCTTCGTGCGGCAGCTGTTGACCGAGCCAGCTTGAACCAGTCTGGGGCATTTCCAGGGGCTTGCCCAGCAGCCGCACCAGCGACATCAATTTGCTCTCGGCGGGCAAAACCGGAAGCGCACGTCCCGACGGAGCCATCGCCAGATTGTGATACTTGGGCTCGCCCGGCTCACGCACCAGCAATCCTGCAAATTCCGGATGCAGCGCCGCCTCGACGCGCGCGACGACGCGCGGTGCCACGCGTTCGAAACTTCGCGCTTCGCGAATCTCCTCCACCACCTCGCGCAACAGCCGCTGGGCGTCATAGCGTTCCCGGAAGAAGCGCCGGTCGAGCGATTCCAGCCAGCTTTGACGCTTCACGTAAGCCGTAGCCGCCACTCCGCCGAGGACAACATAAATCCAGCCGCGTGCGCGCGAGATTTCCAGTAACGGCTGTTGACCATGCACGAGTAGGTCGATCAGCAAGGCGAGCCCCAGCGCCGGAACGGCTGTCAGCAGAACGCTGCGAGCCAGCGTGTATTGCAAGCCTCGACGGACGATCACGCCCAAGTCAAATACGCGGTGCCGTAGAATCGCGTAGGCAAATGACAACGGGAATGCTGGGAATAACATCAACACCATGAGTGGGAGCGGCGTGCTGAAAAAGGCCGCGGTGGCTCGGCCCCCACCCACGACGATGAAGGCGAGGAACGTCCCTGCCGCCACCCAACCCGCGACTGCGCCAACCACCAGAACGCGCACGCGCCGCCGCTCGTTGATGTCTTTCAGCCGCCGGTAGTTCATGACTAGAACCATCAATCCACCGAGAACGTAACACCCAAGGACAGCAAACGAGATAGGGACGCTTATGAAGGGTTCGGGTGCGGTCGACGGCTGTTGGTAGACAAGCGCGTACTGCACAGGAAGGAACGAGGCCGTCGCGAGCGAAGGCGCCCAAACCAACCACCAGATCCAGCGCCGACGGAACAGGGGTCGCGGAAAAGTTGCAAAGAAAGTGAAAAAGATGCCAGGAAATACGCTACCACTGACTTGGGCGATCCACAGGAGAGCACCGAGCGGCACGGGCAGAGGCCGCCATGCCGTCGCAATACCGGGGACCGGTGGAAACATAAAAATCGCCGCTGTCGCCAGGAACCAGGCGCCGATCCGGGCCACCAAGTCGTTTGGCCGTCGAAAGGCAACGACAAATGCGAGGACGAGCGTCAACAGGTCAGCACCTGATAGCAGCGAGACTATTGGCAAACGAAATACGTTTTGGCTCCGCCGTTCCGGAGTCACTGAAAGATCGAATCGGCGACCCTCGCGCTCGATGTCCAGGCGTAGCGGACGTCCCACTTCAAAGGTCAAGGATGCCATGTCCCAGTTGATCTGCCTTCGAATGGTCAGGCCATTGGCCGACACGATGCGATCGCCCGCCCGCAGCCCGGCTCGCTCTGCTATGCTGCCGGGCTCAACACGCGCCACGGTCACTAAGGATCTTCGCTCATCGAAATAGATCCCGAACGGTCCTGGGCCGGGGTAGAAAGGGGAGAGGACGTAAATGCGCAGGACAAAGAGCCCCAGGAACGACGCCGCGATGATGTACATCCACCAGGGAGCGCGCGAAGAAGACACAGCCCGTCCTTCCGTCCGCGAGGAAACAAAACGTGGCGGGATTATAGCAGGGAACCTATCGCGTCATTTGATTGACGAAAGGTTGTTGCTTAGCATGGCGAGTCCAGTCCGCACAGAAGTGCAAACTGAAACGCCAGCGAACAGCCCTCTACCGCTCCAGCTCGATCACATGCTTCTTGTAGTCGATGCGCACGGAGTGGATTTGGTTCAGGATGTCTTGCCCCAGCAAACCGTCGAACTGAAATCCGAAGCGCCGCGAAACGTCTTCCAGGTCCATCACCGACACGCGCTGCGAATACATGAATTCATGCGCGAGCTCCAGGTCGACTCGCAATCGCAAAGCATTGCCGACAATGCCTGCTCCCCGGTTCACTGGCTTTCTCGCGTGCATCTCCACTCTGCCGAATGATTTCGCATTCAGGATAGTCTTGTTCGCCCCGGTATCCACCAGCAGCCGGACGGCCGTGCCGTCAATCTTCGCGTCCACGAGAATGAATGAGTCCACGTATCGAAATGGCAGGGCCACAACTCGCGGTTGGGCCAAGCCCTGCTGCGGAGTCAACAAGAAAAGGAGAAACATCAGTCCGCGAAAGACGCAGCCCGCCGCGCCATTGCGTACAAAACGGCGTACTCGTCCCCGGCGCTCCGCAGCCAAAATGAGGCGGCTTTCCCGGGAGAGTACTTCGAATCTGCAACTGAGAAGTTTCCTCAAATTCAGCTTTCACCGGACCGCCGGCAATCGGCGTTGAGCCGTGCCGGAGATTTCGAACCAATCTCACTCTACGACTTGCGCAGACTCGCATCTATCCGCCTAATGCCATCAAATTCGCTAGGGGTGCTGGAGCCAGCGCGGAGGGATCCAACTCGCGGCAGGAAGTGTAGCCACTGAGAGCCATTGTTAAGTCAAAGTCGGCAGTCAAATTCAGCAAAACATCACGAACGCCTTGTTCGCCGGCTACCGCCAATCCCCACATGTAAAGCCGCCCGAGTAGCACGGCGCGCGCACCGAGCGCCAGCGCTTTGAAGACATCCGCGCCGCGGCGAATTCCGCTGTCGAACAGTACCGGGACGCGTCCGTTTACCTCGCGCACCACGCCCGGCAATGCATCCAGCGCGCCGATGCCGCCATCCACCTGCCGCCCGCCATGATTCGAAACGATGATCGCGTCCACGCCGGCTTCGAGGGCCTGAGCGGCATCGTTCGCATGCACAATTCCCTTCAGGATGATTGGCACACGTGTGTGCTGCCGCAGAAATCCGATGTCCTTCCAGGTGAGAGCGGGATTCGAAAACAGGGTGCCCCACAACTGAATCGCGGCCATCGGATTTTCCTCTGGCGGCTGCGCCAGAAGGCCGCGGAAAACTGGATCGCTGAAATAGTTCGCGAGTCCCTGCCCCAGCATAAACGGCAAGTAGCCGTGATGCAGGTCGCGCTCGCGCCAGCCCAGTGAATGCGTGTCCAGCGTGACGACCAGCGCTGAGTATCCCGAGCGTTCCGCGCGCTGGAGCATACTCGCAACCAATTCAGGATTTTTTCCCCAATACAGTTGGAACCAGCGCGGCGATTCCGCCACTTTCTCCGCCGATTGCGCCACTTCTTCGATTGTGCGGCTCGACATTGTGCTCAATACAAACGGCAATCCCAGCGACGCTGCGGCCCGGGCGCTCGCGACGTCCGCGTCATCGTGCACAATTTGCTGCACGCCGACCGGCCCTAGCAAAATTGGCGCAGGCAATCGCGTTCCGAGCACTTCCGCGCTTAAGTCGCGCTTCGCAACATCGCGCAGCACGCGCGGCACGATTCGCCATCGGTAGAATGCTTCGCGGTTCGCGCGCATCGTTTCTTCGCCGCCCGCTCCGCCCGCCACGTAATCGTAAGCGCGCGGCGTTAGGATTTCCTTCGCCTTTGCCTCCAGTACGTCCAGCGGCACTGGCACGGACGGTTTTCCGCCGGTAAGTCCCTGCGCGTAAAGCTGGAGTTCGCGCTCGGGACCTGTCGGCAGTGGTTGGTGTTGTTTCGAACCGTTCATATCGCCGCAGAATTATACTTGCTTTTGTACAAGCCGGGATTTCGCCAGTCGGTTCCCTTGCTCCTCGACTCCTTTGCCCTGGCGTAGTAAAAATTGTACTTGACAGATGGCGAAACAAAAGCGAATATTGCGGCGCGCGTGGCACGCTGGTACACGGTGGGGCAGCGATCCTGGGAGCGAATCACAAAAATGGCATCTTTGGCGCCAACGACGGCTGAACGAAACTTTCCAGAGCAAGCGCCGGCGCGCTTTTTCGAAGCGCTGCACCGCTACTGGGGCTACGAATCCTTCCGCCCGGGCCAGGAGAATATCGTCCGGAGCATCGCCGCGGGGCGCGACGCCTGTGTGGTGATGCCTACGGGCGGCGGAAAATCGCTTTGCTATCAATTGCCCGCGGTGCTCGACGCGCAGCGCACGGTGGTGGTAGTTTCGCCGCTGATCGCGCTGATGCAGGACCAGGTTGCGCAGCTCGACCAAATGGGCGTGCCCGCTGGTTTTCTCAACAGCTCCCTTTCAAACGAGCAGCGCACGCTCATCCTTCGCCGCGCGAGTGAGGGCCACTACCGGCTTCTCTACCTCTCGCCGGAGCGCATCGCGCTCGACGGCACTCCCGCGTGGCTCGGCCGCGTGCCGGTTTCTTTCTTCGCCATCGACGAAGCGCATTGCATTTCCGAATGGGGCCACGATTTTCGCCCGGAATATCGGCAGCTTAGCCGCTTGCGCGAACTTTTTCCTGACCGCCCCACCGCGGCGTTCACTGCCAGCGCTACGCAGCGCGTCCGCCACGACATCATCGAGCAGCTTCGCCTGCGCGATCCTTACAAGCACATTGCGAGTTTTCGCCGCCCTAATTTGCGCTACATCGTTCGGCAAACTGACGCGCGAACGCAAAATGAATTGCTGCTGCGCGCCGTCAAGAAAGTCTCGGACGGCAGCATCATCGTCTACTCACCCACGATTACGCGCGTCGGAGACACCGTGGATTTCCTCGCGGAGAACGGCATTGCCGCGATCGGCTATCACGGACAAATGGAAAGTGCGGCGCGGCGCGAGAGCCAGGAAAAGTGGATGGCCGACGAAGTGCGCGTCATGGTCGGCACGATGGCCTTCGGCTTGGGCATCAATAAACCCGCGGTGCGCGCGGTGATTCATCTGTCGCTGCCGAAAAGCGTCGAGCAGTATTACCAGGAAGCAGGGCGGGCCGGACGCGACGGCTTGCCGGCCGATTGTTTTTTGTTCTGGCAATACAGAGACGTCAACATTCACGAATACTTCATCGGCAAAATGTCCGACCCTGCCGAACGGCTGCGCGCCAAAGAGCGCACCGCCGAAGTGCGGCGCTTTGTGGACTCTTGCGATTGCCGGCAGACGCTCATCTCCCGCCATTTTGGAGAATCCCCGCGCTGGGATGGCTGCGGAATCTGCGATGCCTGCGCGGACACGCCGGACTGGCTGAAAATTGAAGCGGAGCAAAGCAAGCGAAGCCGTGCCAGACCGCGCGCGACGCAACCGAAACGTCCGGCGCAACCACGGCTTTCCACCACGATCGCAAAGCCGTCGGTCGATCGAGAATTGAACGAGTTTTTGCGCGAGTGGCGGAGGAACGCTGCTAAAGAAAATGGGATTCCTGCGTTCGTGGTCCTGCACGATTCCGCGCTGGAAGATTTGTGCCTGGTGGAACCATCGAACCTTCAGGAACTGCGACGCGTGTCCGGGTTCGGCGATAAAAAGGTTCAAATGTTCGGGAAGCAAATCCTTGAGGCGATTCATAATTTCCGGCAAGGGCAGCGGGCGGATTCCGATTGGAAGGCAAAACCTTCGCGCCCGGCGGAAGAAACCGTCAAGTTGCTGGCAGAGGGGCGGACGTTTGAGGAAATTGCGCAGATTCGGCAGAGAACGCTGCGCGCCGTAGTTTCCCTGGTCGCGGACCTGATCGAAAGAGGCGAGGCCAAATTCCAGCCCGGCTGGATGGCGCCAGAGCGCTATAACCAGATCGCTGCCACTTGCACAAAATTGGGAATGGACCGACTGAAGCCCCTCAAGGAAACCCTTCCACCCGAAATCCCCTACGAAGAAATCCGCCTCGTCATTGCGCACCTCCGTTCTGCAAACCCAACGAACGCAGCCTAAACTCGATTGGTTTGGACTTTTCCTCTTTGACGGAACGTCGGGGTACCCCCGCCAATTTGCATGAATATCAAAACAAAAGATTTGGGAAATTTGCATTTCATAAAGTGTTGAAAAGAAAAGTGGATACGCAATGGGATGTCGCGCGTTCCTACATGGGCATTCATGTTGGCCTTCTCCGCAGAGCACAGAGCGCAGGAGTAGCCTTCCAGCGATGGTGTAAACACCTCGGCGAAGCTCACTGCGAGAATCACGACTCACGATATCATGTGTTAATATATTTGTCCATTACTTCTATAGTTCTCATGTTTAACGAATAGACACATTTCTTCGAATGTTCGCGCAAAGAGAAGAAAACAAAGGGGTAGAGCTCACTGGTAGCGGAAGAAAATTCTGGGGATGCAAAACGAGGGGCCGAAAAAACCAAAAAACCGCACCCTTAAAATCGAAGGGATGCGGCACCCTAAATCATCCTAGCGCTTGATGTCTGCTCCACCCGCCGGGAATAAGAACTATAATCCGTTCCATTGGCAGCTGAGGAGTTGATCCCCAATGCAGAAAAAAGTCCAGGGGTGGACGGTCGTTCTCGTGTTGCTTTTCCTGCTCGTGCCCGGGCCCGCCAGCGGGCAGGCCGGCTGGACCTGGACGGACGGCACCGGGGCAATCCGGACGAGAGCCGAGTTGGAGAGAATACTCGAGGACCATAAGCTCTGGCTTTCGTCGGACGGGACTGCCGGAAAGCGAGCCAATCTGACGGGAGTGAACCTGAAAGACGCCGACTTGACCGAGGTGAACCTGAGCAACGGACAATTAACCGGAGCAGGTCTGGAGCGCGTGAACCTGGCGGGCGCCGAGCTTTTCAATGCCGGGCTGGAAGGCGCAAGACTGAATGATGCGGCTCTGGTTAAGGCCGATTTGACTTCGGCCCATTTGAATGGGGTGGATCTGAGGGGCGCCCGCCTAGACGGGACCGATTTTGATAGTGCGGACTTGCAAGGAGTGAGATATGAACCCGCTTCGGGAACGGAAAATGGGCTGATTGCAACAGCACGCAATCTCGAATTGATGACGTATTTGGTTGATTCGACCGAACTTTCCAAGCTTCGTAAGCAATTCCAGGATGGCGGGTTTCGCGAGCAAGAAAGAAGAATAGTCTATGCGATGAACCGAAGAGAAGCGGAGTTGGCGGGGCCGGTGGAGCGTTGGTTCAAGACGGTAGCGTTTGAATGGACGTGCAAATACGGAATGATTCCGGGGCGGACGCTGCAGATTTGGGTGGCGCTCTTGTGCATCTGTTGGCTGGTGTATGCGGCGCTGATGCATATTCCAGGGGAGTCCGGAATCTACCGCATTTCCAAGCAAGGTGAATCCGGACACGAGGTAACCGTAGAGGTGCAAATCAAGCCGCGGACGGTCTCGTCCGGGCCTTGGTGGAGATCCGCGCTGCAGATTGTCTGGCGTGAATGGCAGGTGCTCTTCTGGGCTTTGTTTTTCAGCTTGATGAGCGCATTCAATATTGGTTTCCGCGACATCAACTTCGGGCGCTGGCTGCGGCTGCTGCCGCGAAGTGAATACGACCTTAAGGCAAAGGGCTGGGCGCGCACGGTGGCGGGGTTGCAGTCTCTCTTCAGCGTGTATCTCATTGCTTTATGGGTGCTCACTTATTTTGGGAGGCCGTTTGAGTAGCAGAAACTATCCGCGCGTGCGATAGATGGCACCCACCGCAACAATGCTATTCAGAGTCGGCGGGCGGTTGGGGGACGGCGTCAGGGCGATCCAGGAAAAAAGTCACGACTTCCTCGAACACTTCCTTGCCGACGTTCACGGCGCGGTGGACACGTTCGCTGGGCTCCGACCAGTCCACTTCGCCAACGGTGACCTTCCACGGCAGAGTTTCTCCGCCGTCGCGGAACTCGATGTTGAGCAGATCCCCGCTTAGGACCACGGTCACGCGGTTGAAGGGGTAGCGATGCCAAGGAAGAAGAACAGGTCCGGGTGCGACCCCTGGGTAATTGCTCTTGCTCGGGCCCGTGGCTTTTCTGTCGTGAGCGCCGAAAAAGCCTCTGGAAGTTTGATCAAACCGAAAATCCCAGACGTCTGTAAGGATTTGTCGGTACCTTACGTCGAAGTTGTGGACTTCTTCCGTAAGCAGGGCTGGCGCGTTTAAATCCTGAGCGGATGCTTGCAGCCTCTAAACGTGTACCAGCGCCCTCGAATCGCTTCCCATCCTGCCACACAGTAGGCTACCCTCGCGGACAAAATCGCCACTTTGGATTCAAGGAAGGCCAACGAACATTTCCACCCAAACGAACAAGATAAGCGCGACACGAACGGCGGTGCGGAAGGCGGGGCTGCTGCCGTTTGTGTTTGTGATGTATGCGTATGCGACGGGTGGGCCGTTTGGGCTTGAGGATATGGTGGGGACGAGCGGGCCCGGGCTGGCGCTGGTCTACATGCTCTTGCTTCCGTTTTTCTGGTGCATACCGGTTTCGCTGGTGGCGGCGGAGCTGACGACGGCGATGCCCGTGGAGGGGGGATTCTACCGGTGGGTGCGGGCGGCGTTCGGGGACTTCTGGGGATTTCATGCGGGGTGGTGGAACTGGAGTGCTTCGTTTTTGCTGGCGGCGGCTTACGCGGTGCTGGCGACGGACTACCTGAGCTTTTATTTTCCGGCGATTGTGGGATGGAAGCATCATGCGGTGAGTGTGCTGATCATCGCGGTGATTGCGTGGATCAACGTGCGGGGCATCCAGATGGTCGGGATGGTTTCCACGGTACTGTCGATTTTCGTGCTGCTGGTGGTCGCAGCGCTTTGCATGGTTGCGGCGATGAAGTGGCAGCACAATCCGTTTACGCCGATGGCGCCGCCGCACGTGCCGCCGTTCCAGGTTTTCGGGGTGGGGCTGGCGCTGGGATTGTGGCTCTATTCCGGGTACGAGCAAGTGTCCAGCGTGGCGGAAGAAGTGGAGAATCCGCAGCGGAATTACCCGATTGCGCTGGCGATCGTGGTGCCACTGTCCATCGCGACTTATTTTTTGCCGACGATGTTTTCGCTGGCGGCGCTGGGCGATTGGGAGAAATGGCACACCGGATATTTTTCCGATGCGGCGCTGTTGATTGGCGGGCGATGGCTGGGATTCGCGATGACCATCGCGGCGCTGATCACCAATCTTTCGCTGCTGAATGCGACGGTGCTGACGAGCACGCGCATGCCGTCGACAATGGCCGAGGATGGCTACCTGCCGGCGGCGTTTTCGGCGCGGCATCCGCGGTATGGCACGCCGTGGATCGCGATTATCGTGTCGTCGATTATTTATGCGTTGCTGGCGCAGAAGACGATGGTGCAGCTTTTGACGGTGTATGTGTGGCTGCGGATCGGGGTGACGGTGCTGACAGTGCTTTCGTCTTGGCAATTGAGGAAGACGCAGCCGGATTTGGCGCGGCCGTTCCGGATTCCGTGGGGGCGGGCGGGATTGCTCTATGTGATTGTTGCGCCACTGGCGATGAGCGTGGTGGCACTAGCGGGGAGCGATCCGTTTGCGAGGAAGTGGGGGCCGGTGCCTGTGCTGCTGGGGCCGGTGGTGTATTGGGGATTGAAGATGATGAGAAAAGAAGTGGCGAGTGGCGAGTGACGAGTGGCGAGAAGGAGGAAGGAAAAAACGATCAGGTGAGAAAATCGAGGAGGCGGTACCAGGCGCCGGCTAGGGGGAGGGCCCAGGTGTTGCCGCTGCGCAGGCCGAGAGGGGCGGCGGGAAACTTGATGGCGTCGAAGGGTGTGCCGATGGGGTCGCCGCAGATTTGTGCTGCCAGCTTTGCGCCGAACCAGGTGGCGGCGGCGACGCCGTGGCCAGCGAAACCGGCGGCGAAATACATGCCGTCGAGTTTGCCTGCGTGCGGCATGACGTCGAGAGTGAAATCGAGAGTGCCACCCCAGACGAATTCGACTCTGGCGTCGCGCAATTGCGGGTAGACGCTGATCATGCCGCGGCGGAGAATTTCGGCGCTTTGCCGGACGGTGGATTCGGTTTCGGGGAAAAAAGCGGCGCGGCCTCCGAAGAGCATGCGATTGTCGGGAGTGAGGCGGTAGTAGTAGAGAAAGTGTTTGGAGTCGTAGATCATGCGGTTGCGGGGGCTGAGCTCGCGGGCGAGATCGGCAGGGAGAACTTCGGTGGCGATGATGTAGGAGCCGATGGGAATGATCTTTTTGCGGAGAGCGGGAGTGGCTGCGGTGGTGTAGGCGCCGGTGGCGAGAATCACTTCGCGCGCGGTGACGGGGCCTTTTGAAGTTTGCAGGCGAAATTTGCGCGCGGCGTTGTTTGTTTCCGGCTGGATGGATGTGACGCGCGTTTGGTCGTGGAGGCAGGCGCCGGAGCGCTGTGCGGCTTGCGCGAGGCCGGCAACGTAGCACGCGGGATTCAGCCCGGCGCTGGTTTCATCGACCATGCCGCCGAAATAAATGTCCGACCCGATTTCTGAGCGCAGTTCGCTTTTCGGGATGATGCGCAGTTGGTGATTGAATTCGCGCTGGATCAGAGCGGCGGATTCCTCGTAGCTGTCAAAGTGGGCTTGCTTGCAGGCTACTTCGAGGTGGCCGCAGCGGGAAAAGCTGCAGTCGATATTTTCTTCGCGGACGATTTGTTCGACGCAGTCTATCGTTTCGAGCGAAGCGGCGTACATCTTGCGCACGACTTCTCTACCGTAGCGCCTCATGAGCGTGGGCACCGGCAGCTTCATGCCGGTGAGAACCATGCCGCCGTTGCGCGAGCTGGCGCCCCACCCAAAAGTCTCGGCTTCGAGGACGGCGACATTCACGCCGCGCTTGGCGAGGATTTGCGCGGCGGAGAGTCCGCAGAAGCCGGCGCCGACAACGACAACGTCAGCGCTATCCGGCAAGCCGCGAGCGGATGGCGCGGACGGCGCCGTTACGGTCTCGAGCCAATAGTTTTTCTCTTTCATGGAAATGAGCGGGGCAAGGTGCGGGGAAAATATTAGCATCAGTTGCGCCCGGCAGAAATTCCATGCGGAGAAAAAGCAGCGAGGAAAAGCCATGCGCGGGAGCGGCTTGAAAGCAGGTTCGCATCAGCGCGAGGGCGGATCGGCAGGTGGACCCGGAATATCCGCGGGAGAGGCAGTGGCCGAGGCGCGCATGCTGGAGATGGCGGCCTGCGCCAAGCGGACCTGATCCTGTATTTCGTGAGCGAGGCGGCGCTCTTCCGGGGAGATCGAGGGATTGTCAGCAAACAAACTGGAGTAGCCAAAAATCGCGGTGAGAGGATTGTTGATCTCGTGGGCGGCGCCGGAGGCCAGGCGGCCGAGCGCAGCCAGTTTTTGGGCGTGCGCGATGCGTTCCTGGAGGGCTTTCAAGCTTTCGCAAGAAAATTCCGTGACGCTGACGAGGCGCTGAAGTTCACGGTCAAGGTTGTAAAGCCTGAGGAAGCACAGGGAGCCCAGGAACAACATGGCGCCAAGGATGAGGCGCAAGCGGAAAGCGACGACATTGCCAGGAGCAGTATTTTCCAGATAGCCGTAAGAGGCGATGAGGGGCAAGGAAATCATGGCCAACATGCCGAGGCGCGCGGACCACAAGCCCTGGCGCTCCGGATCCGCGAGCGGCAATTCGGGAGCAGGCTGGAGATCGGAAGCGATTGCAAAAGCGTAGACCATCCAGAGCTCCCCGAAAGCGATAGGCAGGTCATAAATGCCGCCCGAGTAGTATTTGCCGACCGAGATGGCGTGAGCCTGAATGAAATTCGCGAGTGCAAAAACGGCGAAGGCCAGGCAAGCGTGGCCGTAAAACCTGCGCCAAGTGCCGGTGGTTTTTCGCCAGAGCACGATGAGGGCAAGCACTACACCGAGTTGCTCGGCGAGAACCAGGTAACTATAGGCGGGATTGTAGGAAGGTAAATCGTGAGCAACGGTGAGCCAGGGCACGGCGAAATAAAAATAGAAACAGAGCCACCAGGAAAGCAAGAAAGCAAAATCCAGGCGGCGGAAACGCAAATCGCTGGCGGCGGATTCCGAATGGGGGCGAAAAGCCAGGGCGGCAAGCATCAAAGCCGGCATGAAAAAAACGGCACCGTCGGCAAAAAGAGGCGTCGGCATCGGCACTCTGCGGACGACTTCGTAGTAGAACCAGTAGAAATTTGACAACAAGTAAAAAACAAAGGCGGCAACGTTCAGATACCAAAACATGCGGCCCGGGCCGGTGGAGGAGCGCGAATTCTGCTGGCAAAGATAAATCAATAGAAAACAGAAAACGAGCGGGACGACGTCACTGACAATAGTGGCCGCGTAACCTTCTTTGAATGCCAGGGAGCCGATGGCCTGCAGGACGACGCCCGCGACAGCGATGAGGAGACAGAGAGTTTGTTTTCGCGCGAATGAGCTCAAGTTTCCTCCCTGCGGGAGTCGACAGGCAGTGCGAGCAGAGAAGGCTCTTTGGAGAACACCGGGAGGCTGACCGTAAAAAGTGCGCCGCCACCAGGACGATTGCAGCAGGTGATATCGCCGTGGTGCTGGCGGAGAATTCCATAGCAAGTGCTGAGGCCAAGGCCAATTCCCTTGCCGACCTGCTTGGTGGTGTAGAAAGGGTCGAAAACGTGTTCCGGCTCTTGCAACCCACTTCCGCTGTCGGAGAATTCGGCTTCAACGCGGTGATCCTCTGCGCGCAAGGTAATGAGAAGCATGCCGGAATTCATTTCCTCCATGGCTTCGACGGCGTTGCCAATAATCTGAAGGCAGACTTGAAGAATGCGGCTGGAATCGGCAGCGACATTGGGGATGGTTCCTTGGGATTTAATTTCGAACCGCAGACGGGAATTCCGTCCGACGCGGGCCAAGCCGATGGCTGCCGAGAGCAGTTGATGAAGGTCGACGGAAGCAATTTCGAGAGGGGATTCGCAGGCGAAACTCAGCATGCTATTCACGAGCGCGTCGGTGCGGTTGGACTGAGTGACGATTTTTTCCACCATGGAGCGGGTGGGGGAGCCTGGGGGCGCGTCGAGCATCAGAGTGGCGGAGGCGTTCAGAGTGGCGGTCATGGCCTTTTTGACTTCGTTGGCCACGCGAGCAACGACCTGGCCGAGCGAGGCGAGCTTTTCGGTCTGGAGCAGGCGCTGGTGGGTGCTCGAAAGGCTGGCATAGGCGAGCGAGGCTTCGCGGAGGGAGCGAAGCAGGTCGGAACTCAAGAGGTCTTGTTTGAGCGAAAGAAGCAGAGTCAGAAGGAGCATGGCGAGAAGGGTGGTGAGAACACGGAAGTGCCCGATGCGGTGAGAGGCACTGGCGGAACCGAGCAGAGCAAATCCAATCACGGGGGTGGAGAGAGTCGCCAGCATAGCGATGCGAGCGGGAAGGAGGATCAAAGTGCGCGAAGATTTTGCAGAAGCGCCATGCAGCAAAGATGCAGCAGATCGCAAAGGGAGCACGCCGCCCAAAACTGCAAACGAGGCAATTCCCGCTACCGAAGCAAGCAGAGGAAGATCGTATGGACCGCCGGAGTAGTATTTGCCTTCATCGATGGCGACGTTGGCAAAATTAGAGGAGATGGCATAGAGCGAGAAGGCAGCAAAACAGAGGCGATAGAGGGTGCGCCAAGCGCCTTGCGCGCGCAAAGCTGCAATTCCGAGAGCGGCAATGAAAATGAGGTGGCCGAGGGAATCAATGGTATCGAAGTGAAAGCTGTAAATTCCTTCTTCGTGCTCCACAAAGCGGTAGGGAATGACCCAAATGGCGTAGAAATAAAACCAATAGACGAGAAGAAACGACAAATCGAGAAAACCAAAAATACGAAAACGGCGGGGAAGGTCGATGTGCGGCTCAGCGGCAAGGGCGGCGAAGAGCGGCACGAGCTTCAGGAAGAGCAGAGTATCGCCGAGGGGCGTCTGAGGAATGGGGGTGCGGAAGATTAATTCGGATAGCGTCCACTGAAGCAGACCCGCGATCCAAAGAACAAGACCGGCAGCGAAAAAGGACCAAAAAATACGGGTGGGCCCCTGGCTCGCGAAAGCGTTGCGAATCATGAACGCAGCCGCTACCAGGAGAAAGCCGAGTTCGGCAAGATCACCAAATGCAGAGAGCGCAAAACCCCGCTTGCCCAATAGGGCCACGAAAACCGCGAGAATCAGAATGGCGAGAAATAGAATCAGCCAAGGGCGAGACGATTGAGGCGCCCCTAGGCGCTCGTCGCGAGGCACGATTTTTTCACTCAAAGACAAAACCTGAAGACCTCAACTTAGGGGTTGAATCCGGAGCCCGGGGTAAAGCCGGAGCGCTCCCTGGTCACCCGTGCCGAGAAGAAAGAAGAGGGGGCGCCGAATGCCAAGCCGGCGGGCAGCGAGTCTATCTATTATCGGCGCAATTTTGCGAAGGCGGGCAAAATTATCGGGCGACTTTGACGATGAGTACAGGGGCCGAAAACGCGCAGAGGGAGGGATGAAACGGGCGTCACATTCGCGGCGGAGATAGTTGGTGATAAGTAAAAAAAGGAGACGGCAGTGAGCGATGGCAAGACTGCCGTCTCCGTATGTGCTCTTCTCTTGTTTGGTGGAACTTTTGCGAATTATTCCTCGTCGCCGTCTAGGCCATCGACGGGAGTGAGAGTGCCAAAGAGGCCATCAGATTCATTGTTAATGCCCGCGGTGAAGAATAGCGTGTTCGCCGGGCCCGCATTTGCGTCGTTGCCGAAAGTGAGCGACCACAAGCCGTCGATAGTTACGAGCGAGTCGTCGGGATTCCTCACCCAGCCGATGAATTTGTGGGTGAAGCCATTGAAAGCGGCGATCCAGCCGCTGCGGAAGTTGCCGACGAGGATGGCGTTGCTGAACTCGCCGAAATCACGAGTAGTCCACACAACACCCCAGGGCGCGTTGAACCAGTCGCCATGCTCGAGGTGGCCGATGTGCTTGCCGGAGGGAGAGAACAACTCGACAAAGCCAAGGCCATCGCCGCCGACGGGATCATGCCGGGGAGCGTCTTGTTTGGCGTAGGTAACAAATAGGGTGCCACCGACGTTTTGAACATTGAAGGGAGCGAAGCCGCGGGGAATCACCTCGTCGTCGAAAGCGTCCTCGCCGAGGTGCACACGCTTGAAATTGGTGTCGTAGACTTCGACTTTGGCGGAACGAAAATTCGTGACATAGAGATACTTCTTGCCGTTGACTTCGCCGGAGGTGGCGCCTTTGTAGACTGCGCCATCGGCTCCGCCGTTGTCGGAGTTGTCCACGAGGAGCACGGCATTCTGTCCGCCGTTCCAGCCGGAGATCGTCCCATCTTCCGTTACGAAAATGAAGTGAGCGGATTTACCAGGAGCAACCAGAAAATCGGTGGGGCTGCCATTGAAGACGACACCAGTGGGGGTTGACAGAGTTCCCGCCGGGGAACCTTTGGGAGGCGGGACAGTGACGATCAGCGGACCACCATTCTGCTTTGGCGGGAAAGGGTTACCTTGGCCGTCGTACAAAGTAGAGGTGCCGGAGTTATTGTTGCCGACCCACCAAGGGCTGCCGGAGGAGCGCGTGAGGCCCCAGGGATTCTTCAGGTTTTTATCAAGAAGGACCTTGGTCTTGTCCGCGTTGTCCGGTTGGGGAATGTCGGAGACCAAATTCTTCTGCGTGTAGTGTTGCGCTTGTGTTACAGCGGGGAGCGAGAAAAGCGAAAGAGCAAAAACAGAAAGATAGGTGCAAGACTTACGTATGGACAGCATCTGAGAATCCTTCCAAAGCGAGATTTTCGAAGCGAAACACGTCCCACGCGTTCGCGAACGAACCTCCACCCGGCTGGACCAACGCGGGTTAGATGCAAGCTGGCTACCAATAGGCACAACACTTACAGTGGCTCATTTGAATTGAGAACAAGCGACTTGCACCGGGACGAGAGGCTGAGGAAGAACGCGGTTTCTGAAAATTGAATCCAGAACACTGGAGGGATACAGAAGTCTGGAGATTCTGATTCCATCACGCCCGGGAACGCAGACGAAAAATTGATTTCCGGCGACGCTCCCGGCTAGGCGCGCCGAAGGACGATGAGACTGATCTCGGGGGGTACGCCCAGGCGTACTGGGGCGCCGACGGTGCCCAGGCCGCGGTTTACGTAGATGTGAGCCATGGAAGCGGAGGGCGAGGCGAATAGCGATGGGCTGAACGCGCGAGAGGCGGAAGCGCCTGAAGCAGCGCGTTCATTGGGAGCAGGAACAAAGAGCGGGCGCTGGTAGAGGCCGGCGATGTAGTCGGTAATAAAGCGAGCGGGGCTCAAGCGATGGTCGAGGATTTCGACCTGAATTTGTCCGCCGTGGGTGTGGCCGGCAAGGGATAGTTCGATGCCGAGTTCGGCGGCGCGATTGAAGGTATTGGGATTGTGAGAGAGGAGAATGTTGGGCATGTCACCGCGGACGAGCGGCTCGACGCGAGCAAGAGTCTGCTGGCGCTGGCCGCGGGGGGTGCGTTCGCGCTGGTAATCGACGCCCAGAAGATTAAAGGATGCGCCCTTGAACTTAATTTGTGCGCTTTCATGGCGAAGCATTTTCATGCCGGCCTGGGAGTAGAGATAAGAGGCTTCGTCTTCGGCGCGGGCGTAGATCTCGTGGTTGCCATTGCAGCCCCAGGTGCCGAGCGGGGCATGAAGACGGCTAACTTCTTCGACGCAGTCGGAGATGGAATCGCCGGAACCTGTGATGAGATCGCCGGTGACGACGGCGAGGTCGGCGCCGAGGTCGTTGGCCATATCCACGGCTCGGCGGACTTGCGCGCGGGACATGTAGCCGCTGAGGTGAATGTCGCTGATTTGCACGATGGTCATGCCGTCGAGAGCGGGCGGCAGATTGTGCATGGGGATTTCGATGCGGCGGACCTGGTAGTTGAGGCGCTCGGCCGCAAAGCCATACATGGCGGTGAGAAAGGGAGCAGCTCCGGCGGCAGCAGTGGCGGCGCGGAAAAAGTAGCGGCGGCCGGGATCAGCAACAGTTTCGGCAACAGTGCTTGAGGTCCCTGCCGCGGCAGACTGCGGAACGAGCGTGTTTTTGACAGCGGCGGCATGCAGCAGATGCCAGATGCGCTCCAATCCGTGGACCGTTTTCACAGCGAGGTAGGCAAAGAGGGCGCTGAAAAACCAGAGGCCGGTAATCATGGTCAGAGAGGAACTTTGGCGGGCGAAGGCTCCACGTCCGAAGACCAAGCCTTGAGACAAGGTGACGATCGTTAGGAGCAGAAGAACGATGTAGGCGAGACGGGCGCCGACGCGGAGCGGGAGCCGCCCCCAATGCGAAGTGACGCGCCATAGTGCGCGGTACCAGAAACGCTGGGAAAGAAACAGCAACGTAAGAATGCTCAAGCCAATAACGATGCGCAGAAGCAAAAAGCCCCAATTCACGGTGATGGCGCCCCCAAGAGTAAAGTACAAGCTTAGCATGCCGTAGTTGTGAATATTGCATGACTGGGGCGAGATTCCTGCGTAAGATGAACCCCCGCGGAAGGCCGGGTGTCCGACTGTCCGAGTGAACAGTAAATTGAGGAAACGACTGGCGGGGTGGCGCGTCTGAAGGAAAGAACGTCCGGCTTCCGGGCGTAACGGAGGAGAGAAAGATGATGAAGATGAAGTGGGTGGCAGGATTGGCTTTGGCGATGGGGTTGGCGGCGCTGCCGGTACTGGCGCAGGATGCGGCGAAGAAAGAGCCGCCGAAGCCGCCGCTAAGTCCTTCAGGGGAAGTGCTGGAGCAGTGGAACGAAATCGGCCGGAAACTGATCGCAATTGCGGAAGACTTGCCGGAAGACAAATACGACTACAAACCGAATCCGGATTCGCGGACGTTCCGGGCGGTGCTGCTGCACGTCTCGGCGTCCATGTACTACTTCACGGACCCGGCGCAGAGCAAGAAGCCACGGTATGCGGATGATCCGAAGCCTGCGGACTTGAAAATCAACAGCAAGGCGGACCTGGTGGCGTATGTGAAACAGTGCGTGAAGGACGGCGCTGACGTGATCAAGGCCAAAGGCGACAAGGGAATGAATGAGGCCGTGAATGCCGGCGGACCTCGGCTCAACCGAGTGGGCGATTTGGCGTACGGGTTGATCGAGCACTCGGGGGAGCATTACGGCAACCTGGTGGTGTATTACCGGAACAATGGGCTGGTGCCGCCGGAGTCGAGGCCGAAAAAATAAGGAGGTTCAGGAAGTAAAGGATGTAAAGGTAGTTAAGGAGAAAAGACGCTCTCGTGAATTGACGGCGCAGTGCGTGCGCATCGCGCCCTTTTCATTTGAAAGAGAAATTCGAGCGTGCCTGCTGAGAGACATTCAAAGCGATTAAGAAGTGGCGGCGCCGGCGATGCCGTTTTCGAGAAGGGCGATAAGTTGCGTGCGGGCGCTGGTTGGGGGGAAACAGGTTTGGCCGGAGCAGACGACGGCGACGGGTTTGTCGGCGGGGAGATGGGGGAGGGTTTCCTTGAGGGCGCCGGCGAGGTGGAGTTGGGGAGTATCGGGCGTGACTCGCAAAACGGATTTGCCGAAGCGGTAGACGCGGTGGGCGGCGGCTTCGAGGGCCTGCGCGGTGGGATCGTTGGCGGGACCGGTGATGACGACTTGCGTTGGGTGATGGGAGAAGAGCGTGGCGGCCAAGCCGTAGGTTGCGGCGAAGAGGCCATACTGCGGGGCGATGCCGGCGAAGGCTTCGAATGTCTTTTGGGCGAAGGCGTGGTAGTGGTTGTCGCCGGTGAAAGCGTGCATGCGAATCAGAGCGATGGCGGCGACGGAGTTGGCGCTTGGTGTGGGGGAATCCTGAAAGGGTTTGCGGCGGACGTCGAGGCCACCCATCGGCGCGGCATCGGAAGGACGATCGAAGAAGCCGCCGCCATCGGCGTCGCCGTAGCGGGCGATGGCGAGGTCCATGGTTTTTTGCGCGGCCGTGAAATAACGGGGATCGAGTGTAGTTTCGTAAGCGTCAAGGAGTGCTAGGACGCTGAAAATTTGATCGTCGAGCGAGCCTTCGAGAGCGGGGCCGCCGATGCGGTGGCCGAAGCCACGGGATTCGGTCCAGACTTCTTTCAACGTGCGGTCGAGAGTTTTCAGGGCAAACTTGCGACAGTCTTCCGCGATCCAACCTGTGCCAATTACACGAGCAGCTTCAAGATAGGCCGAGACGAACATTGCATTCCAAGAGACGTACATGGTTTTGTCAATGAATGGAGTGGGGCGCGGGAGGCGCGCGGCGAGCATTTTTCCTTTGGACTTGGCTATGGTCAGGCGGACGGTGGTTTCATCGAAGCCGAGCTGTTTTGCGATATCTGCGGCGTCTCGCGCGATCCACAAAACATTTTTCGCGGGATTATGATGCATCTCGCCGTGGGCTTCGACGTCGTAGTACAACTCCATGATGCGAGCTTCCGCGGGAAGAAGAGCGGCGCGCAGTTCGTCGAGGCTCCAGGTGAAATAGTCGCCGTCATCGTCGAGCGAATAATCAGCATCCTGGCTGGCATAGAAGCCGCCATTTTCCTGATCTGATAAAACTTCGTTCACCCAACCGATGATGCCTTCGGTTGTGTCGCGTAGAAATGGATTCCGCGTGACCTGATAGCCGTGAAGATAATTTTTCAGGAGTTCGGAATTGTCGTAGGACATTTTTTCGAAGTGAGGGACAAGCCAGCGCTCGTCGACCGAGTAGCGATGGAAGCCGCCGGCGAGCTGGTCATAGACGCCGCCACTAGCCATTTTTTCGAGGGTGGTTTCGGCCATAGCAAGGAGATGCTTTTCCTTGGTTTGCTGATAACGCTCGAGGATGAGATCGATGGCGGAGGAGTGCGGGAATTTTGGGGCGCGGCCGAAGCCGCCGTTCTTGATGTCGAAGAGCTGGGTGATGGATTTGATCTGCGCGTCGACGATGCCGAGATCGAAGTCGGCGCGGGCGCCGGTAAAAACTTCGGCTTGCGAGATGGCGTCGGCGAGAGAGTTGGCGGCGCGCTCGAGTTCAGCGCGTTTGTTGCGGTAAGAATCGGCGACGGCGAGAAGAACGCGGCGGAATCCGGGGCGGCCCATCTGATCTTCCGGCGGGAAATAGGTGCCGCCGTAAAAGGGCTTTCCATCGGATAACAGAAAACCAGTGAGCGGCCAGCCGCCTTGGCCGGAAATAGCGCTGACGGCGGATTGATAGCGGGAATCGACATCGGGGCGCTCGTCGCGGTCGACTTTTACGGCGACGAAGTGTTCGTTGATGATTTTGGCGATTTCGGCGTTTTCGTAGCTTTCGCGGTCGATGACGTGGCACCAGTGGCACCAGACGGCGCCGATGTCGAGGAGGATGGGCTTGTCTTCGGACTTGGCGCGGACGAAGGCGGCGTCGCCCCATTCGTGCCAGTCGATGGGCTGGTGCGCAGCGGAGCGCAGGTAAGGGCTAGCGGAATCTTTCAGGCGGTTTTCAGGATGGTCGGTCACGGTTGCTCGCAGTTTGAGTTTGCGAAAAATGGAACGTTGAGGTCCTTTAGGGCAAGGCCGGAACCTTCGGTCGCTTCGCTCAGGATGACCGCTCGAAAAAAGCACCGGTCTAAAGACCGGCCACTACAAGAGCGCTCATCGAGTAGAAATGTCACAATTATTGGATGGTGTCGCCGGGGCCGAGGTCGCGGGGGTCGAGCGGCTTGCGGCTGGCGAAGCCTTCGTCCTGGCGATGATAAAAGCGGATGCGGTCCTCGCCGAGCTTCCAGCAGAGATAGACGTCCTGCTGATTGATGACCGCGGGAAAATCAAGAAGGCCGACGTCGAGATCCTTGATGAGGCAGCCGGTTTCGAGAATACGGTTGAGCGCGGACTTGAGAATTTCGGAAAGCTGGGTGTGTTCCATGCGGACGGCGGCCAGTTTATCGTAGGGGACGATGATGCCACCCATCATCATGATGCGCGCGGCGACTGCAGAGAGTTCGCTCTCCAGGCTGGAAAGTTTTTTTCGCGAGTCCATAGCTTCGACGAGGAAAGGCTCGAGTTCCTGGCGCGTGCGCTCCGCTTCGGTCAGCGTGAAGAGGCGCTGAGGCGGATCCGGAGATTCGTCTTGTTCCTGATCGTCGTCTTCGTCTTCTGCCATGGTGTATCCGTTCCGGGGACAGCTTTGAGATTGGAAAGAGAACAGAGTGAAGTCTGTCCTAACGTGATGCTAGCGCAAAGCGAGCATGCGGTCGAGAGCAACTCGCGCGTGATGGCGAGTGCGCTCGTCGACGGAGATGCGGTTGACGACGTTGCCTTCGCCTAGATTTTCAAGCGCCCAGAGGAGATGCTGCGGGGTAATGCGGAACATGGTGGTGCAGACGCAAACGCTGGGATCGAGGGAGATGACTTTGTGATTCTTCAATTCCTTGCTGAGGCGGTTGACAAGGTGGATCTCCGTGCCGACGGCCCACTCGGTGCCGGCGGGTGAGGCCTGGATAGCTTTGATAATGCCCTCGGTCGAGCCGATTTGATCGGCGGCCTGGGCGACCTCGAAGCGGCATTCCGGATGGGCGATGACGCGAATGCCGGGATGCTCGCGGCGGACGCGCTCGACTTGCTGGGGCGTAAAGCGCTGGTGCACCGAGCAGTAGCCCTTCCAGAGAATGATGCGCGCGCTGCGAATCGCTTCGGGTGTGTTGCCGCCGAATTCCTGGTAGGGGTCCCAAACGATCATCTGGTCGAGCGGGATGTCCATTCGATAGCCGGTGTTGCGGCCCAGGTGCTCGTCGGGAAGGAAGAGAACTTTTTCGCCGCTCTCGAAGGCCCATTTCATGACTTCGGAGGCGTTGGTACTGGTGCAGACCGAGCCGCCATGTTCACCGGTAAAGGATTTGATGGCCGCCGTAGAGTTCATGTAGGTGACGGGGATGATTTTTCGAGGATCGAGGAGAGAAGAGAGCTCACTCCAGCAGGCTTCCACCTGGCCGATGTCGGCCATATCGGCCATAGAACAACCGGCGTTGAGGTCGGGCAGGATGACGGTTTGGTGTTGGCGCCGGAGGATGTCTGCGCTTTCCGCCATGAAGTGCACGCCGCAGAAGACGATGTAGCGGCCTTCGGCCTGGGAGGCTTGAAACGAGAGTTTAAGGGAGTCTCCTCGGAAATCGGCGAATTTGATCACTTCATCGCGCTGGTAATGATGGCCCAGAATAACGACGTCTTGGCCCAGGCGGGCCTTTGCGGCGGCGATGCGATCATCGAGGGCGTTATCGGGTACGAGTAGGTAGGAATCGAAGTCGCAGCCCACACCGGCCTCGATTTCCGGCGCGCGGAGGGTCACCGGCTGTTCTGCGCCGATAAGGGTGCTGCTATCCGTAATGGATACTAGGTTTCCCATGGAGTGTGTTTCGTCTGCTCGGAGGCTGATACTAAGCGGTCCCTGTTCCCTGACTGGAAGCTTCATTTTCTCATATTTGGGGCAAATTGGCACTATCCGCCGATGAATACCATGGTGCGGGAAGGGGGAACGAAACCGGGCTCGTTGATACGATGGCCCTCCTCCTTCTCCATCACAATCGAGCTGATATAGGTGACCAAATCCTCTTCGGAAGCCCCTTCACGAAGCAGCGCACGCAGGTCATGATCTTCCTTGCTGAAGAGGCAGGTGCGGAGCTTACCGTCGGCGGTCAGCCGGATTCGGGAGCAATGCCCGCAGAAGGGCTGGGTCACCGGGGCGATCAGGCCGATTTCGCCGGCCGCGCCATCCGCAAAGCGGTACTTGAGGGCGGTTTCGCTACGCTCGTGGGGGATTTGCTCAAGCGGCCAGCGAGCGTGGATGCGGCGGTGGACCTCCGCAGCGGGGACTACGAGGCTGCGCGTCCAGTGGCGGTCGGCATCGAGCGGCATGAACTCGATAAAGCGCATGATGACGCCGGTTTCGCGGGCGTAGGAGGCGAAGGCTTCGACTTCGTCGTCGTTGATGCCGCGGACCAAGACGGCATTCACTTTGACGGGGGCCAGGCGTGATTTCTGGGCGGCTTCGATGCTATGCATCACCGTTGAGAACGACTTAGTTCTGGTGATGCGCTCAAATTTATCGGGGTCGAGCGAATCGAGGCTGATATTGATGCGGCGAAGGCCGGCGGCGAGGAGCCGGTCGCAGCGTTCGGCCAGCAGGTGGCCGTTAGTGGTCATGGAAAGGTCTTCGACGCCGAGAGCGTGGAGGCGGGCGATGTAGTCCTCGACGCCTTCGCGAACGAGAGGCTCGCCGCCGGTGAGGCGGATTTTGCGGATGCCCAGACTGAGGAAGATCTTTGCGAGGCGGTCGAGCTCGGGCCAGGAGAGAATTTCGTCGTGGTCGCGGTAGTTTTCCGGATCAGCGGAGCGGCAGTAGACGCAGCGGAAGTTGCAGCGGTCGGTGATGGAGATGCGCAGATCGGTGATCTGGCGGCCGAATTTGTCGTGAAGGGTCATAGCCGGTCGTGCTTGTTGGATGCAGCTCCCTGCTATCTGGACGCAATCGTTCTATAGAACAAAACCGCCCGATCCAGTGCTGGGAATCGGGCGCTCTCCGAAAATGTGCGCATTTTCGGAGGATCGCTCCTTTCCAAGCACGGGAGGCATGGGCGTTTCCACCCAAACCCTCAGTTCCGAGAATTTCTCGGGACGTCGCCCCAGCAGCCCTGGGTTATCTCTCCCGTAGGCGGCAGGGGTCGGAGTTATAGCCATAGTCTACGTCGTCCAGCTTGAAGTATGCAATTGGGCCGACGGAAAACCCCTGGTAAGGTTGGCTCTTCGGAGTGTGATAGAGTTTTGGCCACGCTATGCGGATCTTCGTTTTAGGGGCCGGGGCGACCGGCTCGCTTCTCGCACAATTGCTGGAGCGGCAAGGACATACGGTCTGGTGCGGAGACCGCGATCCGGAGCGCGCGCGGCGCTTCCTGGGCAAGAAGAGCACTATCGCGATAACGCCCGTGAACGCGCGAAACTTGCGCGGCGTCGTGAAGGCCGCGAAGGGCTGCCAGATCATCGTCAATGCGTCGGCCTCGGTGTTTAACGAGATTGTGTTGCGGGCAGCGTTGCGGCTACGCGCGCATTACACCGATCTCAGTTCGCACCTGACGCGCCATCCGTTCAGGGCCGAGCAATTCCGCTACGCAAAGAAATTCGAGGAAAAGAACCGCGTGGCGCTGATCAATGCCGGTGCAGCGCCCGGGCTGACGAATTTGCTGGTGAAACGCGCGGCGGACTTGCTGGACGAAGTCGAGGCCGTGCATATCCGCTTGTATGAAAGCAGCGAGAGCGACGATCCAATCTCTCAATGGTCGCCAGAAGTATCGTTTGACGAAGCGGTCTCCCACCCGCAGATTTATCGAAACGGAAAATTTCAGCTGGGCAAGCGTTTTTCAGAGATTGAAAAGTTTCGTTTTGCCGATCCCATCGGCTACGCGCGCGTGGTGCTTGCGGCGCAGGATGAAGTGGCCACGCTGCCGCACTTTATTCCCATGCGCGAGCTGGACGTAAAAATCGGCGGAAATGAGATCGACCGGCTGCGTCGCTGGCACAAACAGGGAAAACTGTCCCGGTCACGCGGAATGGCCCGGGGCCGCTTTCCGCAGACCTCTTCACCGCGAATGATTGCCAAGCTGATCCGGCAGGGGATTTTGCAGAACGCCCGTTTCGCCGCAGCCGTTCTCGTGCGGGGAGTGAAGCGCGGCAAGAAAGAAGATCAGCACTTGTTGATCCGCAGTGATTGCATGTTTCCGACGCTTTGTCAAATTCGGCAGCAGGGACGATTTACGACGCCGGTGGCCTATGCCACAGCGCACGTCGCAGCTCAGTTTATCAAGCACCTCCCAAGGGAGCTTGCGGGAGTCTTTGCGCCGGAGATGCTGCCTGCGGAAACCCGCCGGGCTGTCCTCGCCGGAATCCGCAAGCACAACATCCGCATCACGCACAAAACCAGCGTAGTGAGGCACCACAGCGACGACGAGGAAGAAATCTAGCCGGGCAGCCATGCTTTCCTTTCCAGGAAGGCGTGGCTGCCGAGGCTGATTCGAATCGAGGATCAGTCCGCGGAGGCGGGCTTGGCATTTCCAGAAAAGTGGATGGTGATCAGGAACCCATTCGTCCCGTCGTAGGAAAACTTGTGGCCGTCGCCTTCGAAGGCTTCGTGCTTGTTCTTCCACATACGGAAGCCATCGTTGGATTGTGCGCCCCAGTATTTCAAGTTGTGCATGACGACTTCGTGGCTGGAATTATCGCCCTTGACGCGCTCGAGGATGACTTCGCCTTTGCCATCGCTCATCTTGGCATGCGCCACACCCGTTTTTGTGTCTACGTTCCATGAGAATGCAACGGTTTGCACGGCCTTCTTTTGCCAGGGGATTGGATAGAGCTGCCCGAGAATGTCCGCCAACGCGGCCTGCTGTTCTTTGGTGACGCTGGGATCGAAGTTCACGACCAGCCAGGAATCCTTGCCGGTGCTCCAGTCGCTGCCCAGGTCAGAAGCGATCCAGACTTTGGCGCCATCCAGCTTGACGTCCTTGTAAGTGCCTTTATCCACTTTGAGGACCAGGCTGGCGCGGCAAAAGTGCTCATCCATGTGATTGTCGCCCATGCTCATATGATTTGTGGAATGGGTGTTGAAGTAGCAAGGACAGAACATGTCGCAGCTGCAAGCTTCGATGTAGCTGGCGGTCATATCAAAATCGGATTTGGCAGTTTTCTCCTGTGCGGGAGAAGTGAAGTAAATGAGGCTGGCGGCAAGCGCGAGCAGTGGAAGCACAAAGAAGCGAGGCAAACGCGGCATTTTTCCCTCCGAAGTAAGCGTTTTAGAAGGGCCCGACTGAAATTGAGGTGAGTCTACTCCCATGGCAACGACCTGGCAAGAGCCGAGTGGAGCCGAGTGGACAGCAGGTCAACAGCAGCGGTTTGGCTTGGAGTAGCGGCGGTTGAGTTGTTCCACGTAAAACTCGGCCGGGGTGAGCTTGCAACTCGGACTTGACTGCGTGTCTTTCGAACGCAGGTAAGTTTCGTAGGCAGCGTCGCCGCACCATTCGCGGAGGCCGCGCCAAAAACGGAGAAGAATGCGCGAGGTGATCTTTGCGGCGTGGCGCATCAGTCGTCTCCATGGGCTGTGCCGGAATAATTGGCGGCCCAAAGCGTGGCAACGTAAGGCGATTCGTGAAGCACCGATTCCTTGCGGTGGGTGAGAATCGAATACCAGTGCACGAGGGCTTCAAAAATTAAGACCAGGATCATGGCGGCGAGGACGCCGGTGACTGCAGCGTCGAGGCGCTGGTTAAAAATGAGGCGCTGCGTTTCGGCAATTTTTTCGGCGGGAATTTTCCCGGCAGCGATCTGAGCAGCCAAGACTTTGGCATATGCCAAAAAACCGATGCGCGGATTGGCGTCGAAGATTTTCTGGTAACTCGCGGTCATGGTGATGATGACGAGCCAGGCCATCGGCAGCAGCGTCACCCAAATCCAGCGGAGTTTGCCCATTTTCATCAGGATGGTGGTGGCCACAACGAGCGCGACCGCCGCGAGCAATTGATTGGAGATACCGAATAGCGGCCACAGCGAGTTGATTCCACCGAGCGGATCCACGACGCCTTGATAAAGAAAGTAGCCCCACAGCGCGACGATAATGGCGCTGGAAATTAAAACGCCGGGCATCCAGCGGGTGCGGCCGAAGGGCTTCCAAAAGCGGCCGCCCAGATCCTGAACCATGAAACGGCCCACGCGCGTACCCGCGTCGAGCACCGTCAGGATAAAGAGGGCTTCAAACATGATAGCGAAGTGGTACCAGATGCTGAGGAGGCGCTCGCCGCCGATGGTGCTCGAAAAAATTTGCGCCATGCCGACGGCCAAGGAAGGCGCGCCGCCGGCGCGATTCCAGAGCGTGATTTCGCCGACTTGGTGAGCGAGATTGGTCATGGTTTGCGCCTGCAGCGGATAACCCCAGCCGCTGATCGTTGAGGCTGCGGCTTCGCCGGCGCTCCCGACAACACTGGGTGGACTGTTGATCGCGAAATAGACGCCCGGAGGCATGGCGCACGCGGCGACCATGGCCATCACGCCGACAAACGATTCGAGCAACATCGCGCCGTAGCCGATGAAGCGCGCGTGGCTTTCGCGGAGGATCATCTTCGGCGTGGTGCCGGAGGAGATCAGCGAATGGAACCCGCTGATTGCGCCGCATGCGATAGTGATGAAGCAAAAGGGGAAAATCTTTCCGGCGAAGACCGGGCCAGTGCCGTCGATGAATCGCGTGAGCGGTGGCATTAAGACCTGCGGCCGAACAATGAGAATACCCGCGGCAAGAGAAAAGATGGCACCAGCCTTGATGAACGCGCTGAGATAGTCGCGCGGCGCGAGAAGCAACCAGACCGGAAGAGCGGATGCCGCGAAACCGTAGGCGATGATGGCGAAGGCCAGCGCGACGCCGCTCAGCGTGAAGACACGAGCCCAAGAAGGGGAATCGGCCACCCACTGTCCGGCGACGACCACAAATAGAACCAGCGCCACGCCCATGACGGAGGCTTCCAGAACGCGCCCGGGCCGGACGAAGCGAAGATAAAGACCGAGAAGCAGCGCGATGGGAATGGTCATTGCCAGCGTGAAAGTGGCCCACGGTGAGGACTTAAGAGCGTTCACCACGACGAGGCCGATCACAGCAAGAAGAATGGTCATAATCGCCAGGACAGCAAGTTGCGCGATGAAACCGCCGCGTTCGCTGACTTCTTCGCGCGCCATCTGCCCGAGGGACTTTCCGTCCCGGCGGATCGAGCAGAAGAGAATCACGAAATCCTGCACGCAGCCCGCGAATGCCGCGCCGGCGATCAGCCAAAGCGTGCCCGGCAAGTAGCCGAATTGCGCGGCAAGTGTGGGGCCCACAAGCGGCCCAGGGCCCGCGATGGCGGCGAAATGGTGGCCGAAGAGAACCCATTTGTTGGTGGGTACAAAGTCGCGGCCATCATCGTGGCGCTCGCTCGGAGTGGCGCGCGTGTCATCGAGTGCGAGGACTTTGGCGGCGACGAAGGCCGAGTATAGACGGTACGCCACCAGATAACAGCAGACCGCAGCAACAACGAACCAGGTCGCGTTAAGCGGTTCGCCGCGATCAAATGCGATCTCGGCAAACGCTCCCGCGCCAAGCAGGGCGATCACGAGCCAAACGACAATGACGAATAGGCGCTTCATTTTGCCGGACTCGCCGCCACGCTTGATTTGATGAATTGCGCAATATCCGCCTTGAGCTTGGTGAGTGAAGGTGGATGGACGTACATCATGTGGCCTGCTTCGTAGTACGCGCCGGTGAGATGACTGCGCAGTGTCGGGTCAAGGCCGAGATGATCGAAAGTGTAGTCGGCGGCAAAAAAAGGGGTGGCCAGATCGTAGTAGCCCTTGGCGACAAAAACATGCAGGAATGGATTTTGCGTCATGGCCCTGCGTAGTGTTTCCGCGACGTTGACGTAGCGGTTCTCATAGGGAGCGTAGTTCCACGGCCGCACGCGACCTGTCAGGACTTCATACGGCAGATCGCTATCAAACTTGAGATCGTTGCGCACGTAATCGTTCAGCATGCCCGAATATGGGCCAATGATCGCAGCGATGCTGGGGTCGTACTCTGGGTCTTCACCGGCGGCATCGCGATCGATACCCAGGAAGCGCGCGTCAATACGGCCGACCGTGCGGCGCTCGTTGCGCAGCAACTCTTTCGTGAAGCGCTGGATTTCGATGCGCAGGTTGGTGCGGTCAATGTAATCGGACGAGAGCCCCGTGAGGCGTGCGAGCTTCTGCTCGATCTCTGTGCGTCTAGCGGCGGGCAGCGGGTCACCCGTCATCAGTGCATCCGCGTATTCGCCAATGGCAAACTTACGCGATTCCTCGACAGCTTTTTGAACATCGCCACCCTGCAAGTCCGCGGGTAGTTTCTTGTGGTACCAAGCGATGGCCGTGTAGGTTGGCAAATAGAGGATGTACGGCAGGTCATTTCCGACGTCGAACTCCGCCGTCTCGAAATTCAGGATGGTGGAAATCAGCACAATGCCGTTGAGGTACATGCCGTAGCGCTGCTGGAGATAGCCGGAAAGGCCCGCGGCGCGCGTGGTGCCGTAGCTCTCGCCGGCAAGAAACTTAGGCGAAGACCAGCGCTTGTTGCGCGTGGCATAGAGCCGGATGAAATCCGCGACGGACTCGACGTCTTCCGTCACGCCGTGGAATTGTTTGGGCGCTTCGCCAGGAACGGCGCGGCTGTAGCCCGTCGAAACGGGATCGATAAAGACGAGGTCGCTGATGTCGAGAAGCGACACGTCGTTGTCCACCAGCTTGAAAGGCGGGGGAAGAAGCGTACCTGCATCGCCCATCTGCACGCGGCGCGGACCGAACAAGCCGAGATGCAGCCACACGGAGGCAGAACCTGGGCCGCCATTGAAGCTGAAGGTAAGCGGGCGCTGGCTCGCGTCACTCACGTCATCCTTGGTATACGCAACGTAGAAAATGCTGGCCTTGGGAGTACCGTCTTCCAGCTTCAGGAGAATGGTGCCGGCCGTGGCGGTGTATTTGATCTCCTGGCCGGCGATTTTCAGCGAGTGCTTGGTCTGAACGATTTTTTCTTCGGGAGTGGGTGGCTTCTTTTCTTCTTTGGGCTTTTCCGCAGCCTTGTCCGGCGCTGGCTGCGCGGGCGGTTGCTGGGCAAAGCTCAGATTCATACCAAAAAGCAGTAGCGCGGCGGCGCTCAAATAACGAATTGGAGACTTCATAAGCGGCGGAGCTCCTTCTCAAACGTTCGCAAAATCGAAAAGTGTGACGTGCGGCATCGTATGCGAGAGTGCGGGCATCGTCAATCGCCTGCGACACCGTAGGCGAGGCTAGCCAATTTCCCGATTTCTTTTGCGTGTAGCGAATTCGCGGATACAATGCGGCCCTCGGACGCGCCCCGCGTCCAAAGGAGCGCCGCATGCGCCATTATGCATGGCCCGCCGCGATTTCATTGCTCGCCGCCGCGTTAATGCTGTGGATTTCAGATCCCCTCGCCGCGCAACAAAAAGACGGCCAGCCGCACCCGAAGACACTCCCGGAGTTGCAAAAAGCGATGAAGGACGTGCTCGACGAAGAACATGTTCCCGGAGCGGGAGTGGCGCTGGTGGCGAATGGCGAAGTGCTCTGGTGCGGCGGAATCGGCGAGGCGGACATCGCCGCGAAACGCGCGGTCGGCTGCGACACGGAATTTCGCGTTGGCGGGATCAGCAAGACATTCGTCGCACTAGCTCTGCTGAAATTACAGGAAGAAGGAAGGATCAATCTTTACGCGCGGTTGCAAGACGTCGCGCCGGAAATCCCTTTCAAAAACCGCTGGGAAGCGACGCATCCTGTCCGCATCGTGAATTTGCTTGAACATACCGCGGGCTTCGACGACATGGAGCCGAGCGAAGTCTACAATTTGCACGACCGCTACGAGTTTCCCTTGCTCGACGTTTTCAAGCGTTTTCAGGAACCGCAAACCGTGCGGTGGCCTCCTGGAACGCGCATGTCGTTTTCGAGTTCTGGAAATGGGGTTGCTGGGTATTTGATAGAAAAAACCACGGGAAAGCCGTTCGATCAGTACATCCGGGAAGCATTTCTGCGGCCGATGGAACTGGCAAACGCCGACTATTCCTTTACCAACGCCAATAAAACTTTGCTTGCGGCGGCGTATGAAGGCAATCCACCAAGACCAGCCGCTTATCCGTTCATCTATTTGCGCCCGGCAGGCGACTTGAAAGCCTCGCCACGAGAATTGGCGAAAATGGTGCAATTTTTCCTGCGGCGCGGGAAGGCGGGGGAAACGCAGCTTGTGAAACCCGAATCAATTCTGCGGATGGAAGCTCCGGAAACCACGCTGGCGGCGAAGAACGGACTGCGGCTTGGCTACGGCCTCTGCAACTATTCGAGCGTGGAAGGTGGGGTGGTAACGCACGGCCACGACGGCGGAATTGTCGGATTTATCTCTTCGTATCGCTACATGCCGGAACAGAACTGGGGTTACGTGGTCCTGCTGAACAGCGACAATTCCCAGCAGGCGCTGGATAGTCTCAATCGCCTCGCGATTGATTTTCTTTCTAAAGACTTTGCGAAACCGCAGCAGTCCGTAACGACCCTCTCCGCACAAGCGCTGGAAGCGTTCACGGGCTATTACACTCCTCGAGCGCCGCGAAACCAGTTATTTGCGTTCGCGGATGATCTGACCGGCGGAACGCGCATTCGCATGATCAATGGCAAGCTGACGCGATCGAGTCTATTTGGCCGGTCGGAGCCGATCCTCCCCGTCGGCAAGAATCTCTTCCGCGGGGAGAAAGAGCCTGAAGGGACGGCTGCCTTTTTCGTTACCGAGACGGGCAATATGGCGGTCGTAGGCAGCGGACTTAAGGGCATTGGCTACAGCGAACGGAGCAGCGTCGCCTTGCCCTTTATCCGTATCATGTTGCTCTCGCTTTGTGTGTTCTTTATGCTGACGACTTTGCCGTTTGCGCTCGTTTGGCTCTTCATGAAACTCGTCGGCGCGATGAAGGAGGTGCGCCACCTTTCCGTCCGCGTTGCGCCGTTGCTGGCGACCCTCTCGCTGTTGCTCGTGCTGTTCTGCCTAGCGAAACTGGGCGGCGCCCAAATCGGCTCGTTCAACCTCTGGACCGTAGGTGTTTTCCTGGGAACATTTTTCTTTCCGATCCTGTCAGTGGCTGGCTTCGTCCTCGTACTTCGCGTGCCGAAGGAGGAGATCCACCGCGGCGTACGGATTCATTCGTTGCTGGTTTCTTCCGCCGGCTGCGTGCTCACTGGTTTCTTTTTGTCGTGGCATCTGCTGGCACTGCGATTGTGGGCGCCGTGAGAACAGTTTCCGCCATCAGGACGAACGGCCAACAATGTAGTTCCGCGTGATCTTGACCACCGAGACGGTTCCAGCCTGGCGCATGATGGTGCGAAATTCGCGGCGCAGGATTTCGAGCACGGCCTCGACGCCCGGCTGTCCGAACGCGGCCAGTCCCCACGCATGAGGCCTGCCGATCCCGACGGCGGTGGCCCCCAGCGCGAGTGCTTTGAAAATATCCGTGCCGCGCCGGATGCCGCCGTCCACAATAACTGGAATCTTTCCGGCGACACCTTCAATGACTTCTGGCAGGCTTTCGATTGTGGAGCGAAGGGTCTCTTCGGCGCGCCCGCCGTGATTTGAGACCACCAGGCCGTCCACGCCGTGTTCGACCGCGAGTTGCGCGTCTTCGCGCGTGACGATGCCCTTGAGGAACAGCTTGACCGTCACGGTATCGCGCAATCGCTTCACGTAGTCCCAATCCATGTTCAATGGATGAGTGGCAATCACCTTTGACACATCGAGGCCAGCGAACATCGGCTTCCGAGCAACGAACTGAGCATATCCCCCCGAGCCTGATCGCGGCCTTCCTTGCGCATAACCCGTGTAAGCGCTCTGATGGCAAGCGGAGCATTCCCGCTTGTCTGTCCGCTGCGCGCGGAATAAGGTTTCTCGGTTGCTGCCCTCCTGCAAATCCACCGTGAGGACGATTGCGGGTGTTCCGGCGGCTTCAGCGCGTTTAACGATGGCGCGGCCCACTTCCCAGACGTTCGTTGGATAGAGTTGCTGCCAGACGGGGGCGCCCGCCGCGGCGGTTACCTCTTCGATTGACGAAGTGGCGACCGCGGACAACATCATAAGGTGGCCCTTGGTGCGAGCTGCGCGGCCGACAGCCACTTCGCCTTCGGGATGAAAGGCCTTCTGAGCGCTCACCGGCGAGAGCACGAGTGGCGTCATCCACTTCGTGGCGAGGAGTTTCACGGACATGTCGATATCTTCGACATTCACGAGCCGGCGCGCCCGAATCTGAATGCGCGAGTAACCCTCTCGATTGGCGCGCACCGTTCCGTCGTCGTCCACACCGGTGGCAAGATACCCGAAATGCGCGGGAGGCAAAACCTTGCGCGCTGCGGGCTCAAAATCCATGACCCCGAGTGCTTGGTCTGGAGAGGAAATCACCTCGTCGCTTTGCTGAAGAGAATCAAGCCAGCCGAGAAATTTTTTATCCGTAACCTCGGCCGCAGCAAGGAGACTGGAGAAAGAGCCGGCAAGTAAGCCTGGGCCGGCCAGTAGTGGGCTCGCGGACAGCATCTGAAGGAATTTTCTCCGAGTCTTGATCTGGCTGGCGGCGCGGCTCATGGAGCTCTCCCGTTCCTACTCAGGCAAAGAAGTGAATCGCAGCAGCGGATAAACATCGCGAAAGACTTTCGCCGCTTCGCGCGGAAACGAGGTTCGCGTGGCCGCTGAGGGCGCGAATTTGCGGCGGACAATCCACGCCTGGATCTTCTTCCAATCCTCGGGAGTGGTCGGCCATCCCTCGTGGCTTGTCCATTCGCCTTTTGTTGTCGAGTACCAGTAGCTTTCGTAGCGCCGGCCGAGTCGCTTCTTTTGTTTTGAAGCCCAGCTCGAATCGGCCGCCGCGCGCGGCTCAGCGATCAGCGCGAGAGTGGACTCCTTGCGCTTCCCGCCCGAGTAGATGCGAAAACCCGCTGTAACCGTATCCCTTGAAAGCCCGACGTACAGTTGGCCGGTTTCCCGCTTGACCGGCGGGGGAACGGAGAATTTCAAGTACATGCTCGTTTTGTAGAGCGTCTTGTCCTTCGCGAAACGGATATCCCGATTGATGCGCGAAAAATTCGTGCCGGTGCGCCCAGTAGTGTCGAAGCGCGAATCGAGTTCGAGCACCGCAGGCGATAACTTTTCCAGCAAGCGCCGGAGGGGCAGAACTAGAGCAGCCCGATAGCGCTCGCGGTTCGCCTCCATCCACTCCTTGTGGTTGTGGCGGCCGAGGTCCTTGAAAAATTTAAACGTTTCGTGGGTGAAGACAGCCTTTGCGGCAGCCATGGAACGCCTCGGTCTATTCTCTTGCTCGATTTTGCAGCGCTCATCAGCCTACACGATTCCAAACGGAGGTCAATTGGTCTATGCTATGCCGCTAACCCTAATAGAATGTGAGCGACGGCGCTGAATGTTTTCTCGGCCAAAGGATGAGAAAGCAGCCGAATGCCACAGATTCAATTCTTCGCGCTAAGAGACGATCTGCTTCCTGTGCTTGAGGCGGTCGAAAGTAGAGGCCCACTTAGGTATGTGAGATTTGGCCGTTCCCTGAGCCGCGAATGTGAGCAATACGGTCGCGGCGCGGACATTCCAAACCTGGGGAAAGCAACCTTTGCATCGGCGATGTGCACCAGACGTGACGATAAAAGTCAGGGCAGTGGACCAGTCTGATGGAGTTCGCAGTTTCCACACCGACCAGCTTGTGAATCCGGATACGATCACTTTCTCGTCTGGTGGTTCCTGGACAGAAGACATATTGCTATATGGCCGAGTCGCTTCGGCATCAAATTCGCCTGCATCGAAGCGCTTGTTGAACCGCTTTCGCTACGCAATCAAGAAGCATTTCGCCACAATTGGCGCCTGCTATGTAGGGCCGGGAGCTCTTCAATTATTAAAGGAAGGCAAGAGACTAACCATTGCAGAGCAATCTCCGCGCGAATTCGATTTGACCCTCCCCTGAACCGAGCTGGCACTGAACCGGCGAGCTCCAGATTGGCACTTGCCGCGAGCAACTCGCGCCAGCTAGGCTGATTGGATGAGCAACTTCGCTCCAACTGAAAGAACCAAGATCCGTCGCAAGCCCGATCGCGGCAGTTACGACCGCGAACTGATCTACTCCATTCTCGACGAAGCCTTCGTCTGTCACCTGGCATTCGTCGTGGACGGGCAACCGTTCGTGGTACCGACAAACTACGTGCGTGTCGGCGATAAACTTTTTCTTCACGGCTCGATCGCCAGCCGCCTGATGAAAACCCTCTCCAGCGGCGCGCCTTTCTGCCTTAGTGTGACGCTGCTCGACGGCATCGTCTGCGCCCCCACAGCCGTCGGCCACTCGGTCAACTATCGTTCCGTGGTTGTCATGGGCAAAGCCGAAGTAGTTGAGGGCGAAGCTGCAAAGCTTGCGGCCATGCGCGACTTCGTCGAATACGTGATTCGTGGCCGCTGGGCCACGGTGCGCCCGCCCAGCGAGCAGGAGTTGAAGGGCACCATGGTTCTGGCCGTGCCGCTCGTGGAAGCTTCCGCAAAAGTGCGCACGGGCTTCGCCGTCGATGAAGACGAAGACTACGCATCACCCGCATGGACCGGCGTCATCCCCATGAAGTGGGCGGCGCAAGCGCCGTTGCCGGACCCGCGCGGCAACCCGAAGAATCCAATTCCACCAAATTTGTTGAATTATTCGCGACCGCAGTAGGCAAGTGTGGGGGAAAGCTGCCGTTCGCGGCGCGTGCCTGAATCCACTTTGATCGCGATCCGGAGAACGCCGACGCCAGTCCCAGCGCAATGAGTGCTCCCCCCGAGACGTTTCGCTGAGCCCGCCGAAGCCGCAGGCTGCCGCGAATCCGCTCGGCCACCGTCCCTGCAATCACCGCATAGACCGAGTCGCTGCACCACCCCATCAACGCAAACAGGATTCCCAGTTGCAGAATTTGCAGCGTGATGTGTCCGCGTGATGGATCGACGAATTGCGGCAGAAAAGCCAAGAAGAAAAGCGCTGTCTTGGGATTGAGCAGGTTGACCAGCAATCCTTGCCCATAGATGCGGCTCAACTCTGTCTCCCTGGTATCGGTTTCCACAAGCTGCTCATCCTTGCGCCGTAACGTCTTGATTCCGAGATAGATCAGGTAGGCCGCGCCAAGATACTTTACGAACTGAAATGCCACCGCCGAAGAAGCCAGCAGCGCGGAAATCCCCAGGGCCGCTGCGACCACGTGGCACAACGTTCCGGTCACGATACCCAGGACGGAAGCAAGGCCCGCGGCGCGCCCGTGTCCAATGCTCCGGCAGACCACATACGTAACCGCCGGGCCCGGGATCACCAGCAGGATCGCGGCCCCGGTGACGAACAATAACAGTGAGGAATGGCTGATCAACATTGAGCGGGCGTTCCTTCAGACGTCAGTTGCAGCCGCATCCCCCGCCGCAACAACTGCCCCCGCCCGAGGGCCCACCGGATGATTTGGCTGAGGTCCCGTTGCTCGACCCATTCGCCGCGCTGAACACCGAGAGTTGAATCGTATTCTTCGTCCCCGCGCATTTCGGGCAGGCAATCTCCTGCGTCTTGTTCAGCACAATCTTCTCAAAGTGCGTCTGGCATTCCTCGCAAATGTATTCGTAAATCGGCATTGTTCAGACCTCGATTGGTTTCCCTCCACAATTATAGCAGCCTCGCCAAATGAACCGAACATTCGACAATCGGGATAGGGGAGACGGTTGCCCGTCCTCCCCTCCCACACGACCGGACATGCGGGTCCGCATCCGGCGGTTCGGCGGGTGGAGCTAACCATGAGCCGTGAGCTCGGGAAGTCCGAGCGAGGCGAAGTAAGCGTTCGG
>DATDGB010000009.1:0-12232 GCA_036522305.1 Candidatus Acidiferrum sp.
GTGGTTATCATTCAGCTTAGTTCTCTGCGGTTTCTATCTCACTCGGCCTGCGCTTGGAGCCCAAGATCAGCGAGGCCCAGCCGTCGCAACCGTAGAGATCGATGCGGATCGGGTCGAGGGTCAAATAAGCCCGGTGCTCTACGGCCAATTTGATGAATTTATGTTTGAAGGCGTGAAGCGCGGATTGACCGCTGAACTGATTCGCGATCGAAGTTTCGACGAAGCACCAAATGCGATAGGGCTGCCTCGCTATTGGGAACGCGAACCAGATGACCGCAATGATGATCCAGGCCTGCACTTCCACTGGGACGATGCGGTGTATTACCCAACGCGCCACGAATTCATGACTGAGCGAACCGAACATTCGCTGCTCGTGGATCTTGCCGAAGACGATGGCCAGCGCCGTGGAATCCGCCAAGGGGGCATCCCCATTCGGCAGGGACTCCCTTACCATGGTTATCTGTGGATCAGGACCGATGGATTCAAGGCTCGCATCCACGTGGCGCTGGAAGCGGACAGGACCGGCGGGGAAACCTACTCGTCTGCGGAGATCAATGATGTTTTCGGAGATTGGAAGAAATACGATTTCACTCTGACTCCTTCAAAGAGTGATGCGCTCGCAAAGATCGTCATTCTGTTCAGCGGAAACGGCCGCCTCTGGCTCGACCAGGTTTCTATGTTACCGGGTGATGCCGTGGATGGCGTGCGCTCCGATGTCTTCCAGAAGATCAAAGCGTTGCGTCCTGCCTTCATTCGCTGGCCAGGTGGAAACGTTGCTCAGGATTATCACTGGATGTGGGGCATTGGTCCGCGCGATCAGCGCCTCACATGGACGAACCTTTCCTGGGGCAGCGAGCCGGAGCCCAGCGATTTTGGCACTGATGAATTCGTTCGTCTCTGCCGAAATGTCAGCGCTGAACCCTCGATTACCGTGAATGTCGAGGGCCGCGGCGCAACGCCTACTGAGGCGGCGGCGTGGGTCGAGTATGCGAACGGTCCGGCGTCTTCTCGTCAAGGCGCCATGCGCGCGGCGAACGGCAACTCCAATGCGTTCAAGGTGAAGTACTGGGAAGTTGGGAACGAAATCTGGGGAGACTGGGTTCGCGGGCACAGCGATGCCAATACCTATGCACACAACTTCGAACGCTACGCCGCAGCCATGTTCGGCGTCGACCCGTCCATCCAGCTAATCGCTGTCGGCGACAACAACATGGACTGGAACCGCAAGGTCCTGCGGCTTGCGGGCCCTCATATCGACTATCTTGCGATCCACCATTATTATGGTGCTAGGGAGATGATGGGTGATCCGTTAAACCTCATGGCCCACCCATTGTCCTACGAACGTTTCTACAAGCAACTTGGTGGTCTCATTCGTGATCTCGTTCCCGGACGCACAATCAAACTGGCCGTCAACGAATGGAACACCTCGTCGCCCGTGCCAAGACAACACTCGATGGAGTCTGCCTTATACGCCGCGCGGCTTATGAACGTATTCGAGCGCAGCGACATTGTGGCCATGAGCGCGGTGTCCGACATGGTGAACGGGTGGTCGGGAGGAATGGTGCAGGCCAGCGGCGACAAGCTATTCGTCACCCCCACGTACCTCGTCAATGAACTTTACAATCGCCACCTTGGCGCACAACGAATCACCGCGCGCGTGAGCAGCCCCACATTCGACACAACTAGGGAGGGCAAGGGCGTGCCTTATTTGGATGTAGTGGTGAGCCGCACTGCTGACGGTAAGCACATCTTCATCAAAGCCGTCAATACAGATCCGCAGAGAGCGCTGCGCACTTCAGTGCACATTGCTGGGGCGCAGGTGTCTTCCAGCGCCATCATGGAGACAATCAACGCGGATTCGATGACCTCCGCCAACAGCTTTGCGACCCCGAACGCAGTTTCACTACAGCAGAAAACGATCAAAATCGGACCGAATTTTCTGGTCGATTTTCCCCAACATTCGGTTTCCGTCATAACCGTGAACGTACTGAGTCCAACTTCTTTTCGACGTAGTACCGCAGTCGTTAATTCCGATTGAGGGACCCCACTAGGTACAAGTTAGGTACAACTAAGAGGGGGGAAATAACGCTTCTTGTCCCGTAAGCGACGCCAAATAAAGCGTTTATGGGATTCAGATGCCTGGTTCGGGACCAGGAGGTCGATGGTTCAAATCCATTCGCCCCGACCATTTCTTTAAGAACCAACAATCTACAAACACATATATAGTCGATGACCGCCTGGTCTCGGGCCAGGAGGTCCGCTCAACCTCAGGGGCACCGAAATGTCCGAACTCTTAGAAATGCTCAAAGAGGAAAATCGACAAATACACGATTTCGAACTGCGCAATCCTTCAAACCTAAAGAGTGTCGAGGATGAATTTGGGGATGGCTACTATAACGAATATTACCAGCATCTTTTGCAACTCGTTGAGGGCTTCGCAGATTTGCAGGATTCGGACGTCCTTAGATTGATTGCGTATTCAATCTATGATCCCCGTTCCGCAGTCGCTCGAAAGATAGCTGAGCAAAAGGATAAAGCGTTGCCAGTTGTCGATGAGCTCGTGCGTCAGTCGCTGCCTGACGACAGGGAGCACGCGGCGGGCATACTTATGTATATGCTAAAGGATCCTTCACTCTCGTGCGGAACCAGGAAAACCGTAATTGATCGCCTCTTTGGCATGCTCGGCGACCAGGACACCGGCGTGCTTTTCGAAGTAATAAATGCTCTAGGTGTCTTGGGAAATTCCCAGGCAGTTGCAGCACTTCAACAGCTTGCACAGTCGGATCCGCATTCTTATCGCTATATGGGCAAAGGACGCCTCCGATACCCGGTCCGCGAGGCGGCGCAAAGACGGCTCGATGACATTCAAAGTCTGGTGGCGTAAGGGCTGACCCATGTTCACAGCAGGCTAAGCCCAATTGACTAAATTCGCTGAAATCAACAACTACTCGCGCCAGAATATGGCGACACAAGCTACCTGTGACGGAGGAACGTAAGTATGGCAGGGCTCCGTAAGAGCATCCCCGTGGGGGCGATGATACTAGAGGATTTCGTCGCCTTCTCGAGTCGGTTCTTTGCCCGTCCGTTTCAAAATCTTTCGTGCTTTCTTTATATTTGCACGGGCTCCTCGCTCACGAAAGAATTCTTCCGTGCGCAAGGCAGAGATTTTCTCTGCGACCGCGAGATTGATGAGTTGATTGAGGGATACGCCCTCACTCTCGGCTGTTTTGCGAGCCTCCTCCTGTAAGGAAGAGGCCAAACGCAATGGAAAGCTGCTTTGTCTCACAACACTTCTCCTTGTGTCACTCTTTCGCAAGTGCCCGTAATCGATGCAGAGCCTCGGACGGCGGCAATATCTTGAGCGCAAAACTCTCCGCTACAGCCGCGAAATCCTTTTGGTTGAAGGTGACCAGCAGATCGGCCCGACCGTTGACGGCGGTTTCTAACACCATATCGTCAGCCGGATCGGACAGGAGCGGTCGCCACAGGAACCTTATCTGCACGGCTTCGCCAACTCTAACGAGCGAATTAATAACCTCGTCGAGTTCCGGCACGCTAAGACAGTGCACTTTTCTATGTTCCTCGCGCGTCAAAACAGCCTCGTACTCGAGAACCAGAGGCACCGACAACAGAAGTGTAAACTCTCTAGCCAACGCTCGATCCACTAGTTGCCACGAGGCGCCCCCACGGCTGCGCATTGCAGCGACTAGGACGGCGGTATCGAGCACGAGGCGCAAAAAGAGATGATATCGCATATGACATCACTATTCAAGGGAGGTTCGGATCCGTCGGATCCTGGAGGATGAGTCTCCCTCTCTGCGAATTTGCAGTGGCCTAACTCAGCATTGAAATCCCAAAAGGAATTGGCCGCTGAGGTCCGGCTCGCGGCGGCGCCTTGCTCTGGGGGGACGAGAAACGCTGATCACCTCGGCTGCGAAGCTGAATGCTTTCGGCTCCGGGCCGGTGGGTACGTACAAGCTACGGACAACTAAAGGAAGGGAAATAAGGCCTCTCGTCCCGTAAGCGACGCCAGGTAAAGCGTTTATGGAATTGGTCTTCATAGTTCGGGACCAGGAGGTCGATGGTTCAAATCCATTCGCCCCGACCACTATTTCTTGTTGTTTCATGAAGGTAGCTGCCTAGTGGTGCGAACTTCGGGTTTTGCTGTTTCCGCACTGTGCCCTGCGATCCGCGCGAGTGTCCAGGCACCACAGCCTGATTCTCCTAGGCGCGTCAAGAATGTATGGCGTGAGTAGAGCGCAGAGGGCGGACAGGTTTTCCGCCTTTTCTTCTCCTCCGCGAGTATACGGAAACACCGAGCCTGCTGCTTCTTCAGGCTGGAAGATTCAAGATGACCACTTAGAGTCGGAGCTTGGCCAACCCAACCTTCTACGGACTTCCCAGCCCATGCGAAGAGTCGCAGTGCGCACTCATTCAGACACACTGTACAGTCGTATACGATACGTTCGAATCTCTAGAGGATCCATGGTCAGTTGTCTCCCTTGGTTGCTCTGATCCCCGTTCAGTCTGGCAGAGACAACCCATTCCGATCCGGTTTTCGAGACTTGTTCAATGCTCGAGATCCCAGCGATTTGGTTATCCGTGTCGGGGTCCCTACTCATCTTCACGGTCAGACCGCTGCCAACGACAATGAACTCGTTGGGCCGAGACTCCAGCAAGAGCATGCCGCCGTCGTCCGCCAGCAACGTGCCTGTTTTCCACGCCCGCGACAACGATGCCTCAAAAAGATACCCGCCAAGTGAGACTGACTGAGCGCCGCGTGGGCTATTGGCATGGAGGACCACTCCTCGCGTGCGCCCAGTGCTTTGCGCCGTTGCGAGCATGTCCCCCAAGCTAGAGAGCGCCGCGTATGCTTGCATGATTGCAGGCTTGGGATCTGTTGAACTCGCCGGCGCGTGCAGGCTGTCGATGCCGAACGGACAGAACCCGAAGGCCTTCGCGGCCCCGTAAGCATACAGCGCGTTGTAGGGGGCGCTTTCAATCTTTGCTTCCGGAATAAAGATTGGGTTTCCCTGAATCTGATATCTTCTGACCCAATACTCGAATTCCGGCCAGTAGATATCCGGAGAGTAGAAGTCGATGCCCGGCGCCACCGCGCGGTACACCTCGAGATAGTATGGATGTGGTCCCCCACTCGGATACTCTCCGGGCCGCTCCGTGAGGGACGGGAGTTGCGCGTTTACGTACATGGGCAAGGGGTATTGCTTCTTTCCGGCCTGAGCAACCGAGTCGATATAGCTCGCGTACCGCCAGGCCATGAAGACCTCGGTGGCGGCTTCCCCGAACACTTCGCGCCAGGTACTACCCTGCGCGTTGAAGTGAGCTCCGAGTTCCGGAGAAAGCTCCGCCCGCTTTGCGAGCAGCTTTTGGGTGAGTTCCCGCGGAACGGGGCCAGCAAACTGCCTGTTGGCTTCCAGGCGGCGGTCTCTTCCCGGACCAAGATAGCCCACCTCGTTCTCGACCTGCACCATCAGGACAGTCTGCTGCTCCCGGTCTTTCTCGCGGAGATGACTCATGAGCGCCGCAAACGCCCGGCTGTCCATACGAAGTGTCTCGGTACCGAAGGTCGAGAGAATCTCGAGCGGCGTACCGCGCGCTGTCTGCGCGCGCGGAAAGCGGTTGATGTCGGCCTTGACCCAGTCAGGAGCGTATTCCGAGAACGCGTTTTTCCAGCTTCCGAACCACAACAGTACCAGATGAAGATTCTGCTGGCGGGCAACGTTGATCCAATGATCCAGAACACGGAAGTCAAAGTGCCCCTCGGTAGGCTCGGTCTGCTCCCATGCAACCGGAATCAGGACTGTATTCAGGTGTATCCGCGCCATTTCAGGCAAGATCAAGTCAGCCTGCACCGCAGTTCCCGCAGAAGAGTTTCCGAGTTCGCCTCCAAGAATGACAAATGGCTTGCCGTGAACCACAAACTGCTGAGTGCCGTTCTCTTCACGAAAATGGGGCAGATCAGAAGGGGGTGTCACGCCAAGTTGACTGAGGATGAGAGCCAATACGAGAGCAATGCAACTATGTGTCATTTCCTAAACTCCTGCCGTTCCTGCCGTTGCCGGGAGATCGAGCGTGTAGGCAAAATGCAATGCTTTCAGCGCGATGCGCTGGGATCGCCAGTGGGCGGTGGGGCGTGATCCACGGCGGCAGGTGGACCCAGCAATTCGGTGAGGACCGGTTTCAATGCGTCGGCCCAAATCTGATACGCCTTGACTGTCGGATGCAGCTTATCCCCGGCGTTCATCATTCCGTCGAAAAGCCTGCCGTCGCCATCGGCGAGTTTGTCGTTGATGTTCAAATAGCGGACCTTCTGACCGTCAGAAATCTTGGAGAGATTGCCGTTGATCCGGTCAATGACGGGCATGAAGCTCATATTGTCGTTTCGCGGGAAGACCCCCATCAGAATAATCGTCGCCTCGGGCGCCTTGCTCTGGATCACTCGCACAATCGCCTGAAGGCCTCGCGTGACATCGTCTGCCTTCCCATCGGCATCACCAGGTACCGACCTATTTGCGACGTTATTTGTGCCTGCAAGCAAAACGACGACCTTCGGATTCACTCCCTCGAGTTCACCGTTCTCCAGTCGCCACAGAATATTCTGTGTCTGATCGGCCCCCCATCCGAAATCAGCCGCGTTCCAACCAAAGAAATTCTGTTTCCAATTGGCCAGCAGCTCAGGATAGTCGGTGGCGCCCCAGCGGCGCGCAATCGAATCGCCCTCGAAATAGACGTCGGCTTGGCCTCGCTTCGCCTTCGCGAGTAGTTGCGAATGGGCGACCAACGAGTTCGCATCCGTCCGGAACACCGGCTGATCCGCCGGAAGTTGCCAAACCGCCGCGTGATAGTTCAGGAACTTGTCAGCCCACGGAATAAAGTACTTCCAGTTCGGAGCGTCGGTGTGGCCTCCGTCATGCTGCCGCCATGCGAGTTGGCCTTCGAGAAGTCCCGCATTGACCGGCGGCATTTTCGCCGAGCGATAGTCATCAATGACTCCGAGGTCCTTCGCGCCGAGCAAACGGAATACGGGCTCTGCGGCCACGGTTGCCATGTAGCTGCCTTGCTGGTCTAGCCACTTCGCATCACCCTTCTCCGGAATGCCGTAGCTGATGAAGGTCAACCGCGGAGCACACAACGCAATCAGCTCATTGGAGTCGACCGGCAGGTCACCGGCATTCTTGCTCCCAAACGAAGCCTCAGCCGCGCCGTACTTCAGGAAGTTGCCGGCCATCCAGTGGTACTCTCCCGAGCCGGTGAGGTTCTCAACTGCTTCGCCGAAATTCCGCCGATGGGGTTTGGCGCCACCTTCTCCGGAGGAACCGACCAGCACCATCGCAAAGCGTGAATCAAACGCCATGGTAACCAGCGCAGCCTTCCCAAACCGCGAGACGCCTTCGATGCCGGCGCGCTCTGCGTCCACTGCTTTATCGGTCTCCAGATAGTCGAGGCCGCGCGAAGCGCCCCAAGCCCACGCCCGCAGCGCACCCCAATCCTCGGGATTGCGTGGCTGGCCCTTGTTTGTCAGACCGACGATACCTTTCGTCAGGCCCGCACCAGTGTCTACCTGAACGCTGCCTGGGTCGATCAACGCGTAACCCCAGCCGTGAGCGATCAATTGCTCGAAGGCAGGTGGATCGGTCCCCATCATTGCCTTCAGCTCAGGCCGCTTAGCCATCATCTCGGCCATGCGCTGCAGGAAGGCCGCACTGCCGAACATCATCATCACCGGCACCGGACCGTTCGCGTTGCCCGGCGTGACTAACGTCATCTGAATATCCACGCTGATCGACGGACACGCCGAATTGTCCACGTGCCCGGCGAGTTGTTTTTCGATTACGGGGAATACGCCGGCCTTCGAGTTGACTGTACTCGCGACGTTCCAAGTTACATTAGGCACATTGGGCGGGACCCGTCCGAGCACTTCGCGCTCAAAATCTTCGACGATTTCCGGACGTCTCTGATGCCACCACTCCGCTGCGGTCGTCACCTTCTTGCCATTTTTGAGCGTCAGAGCGTCAGGCAGATCCGTGAAGGAATTGGCCTTGGATTCGTCGTAATTGGCGTGCTTGGGTGCTTTCTCGTCGCCACTCGGACCCGGACGGAGGGACTTGATGCCGAGCTGATCCATCATGTTCTGATGGTCCTCTTCCGCCGTCCAGTTCATCGGCAGCGACCCACCAGTCGTACAAGCTGGAGGTTCCCGTGCAGACGCGCTGCGAGCTTGCTGCCCCGCGGCACATTGAGAAGCGATGGCGGCAAGAAGGCTCATCAGGAGAATTCGCCATATTGCTCGTGTCGAGCGCGATAGAGGAATCATGTTCGTCTCTCGAACAAATATAAGTCGACATTCGTAGGCGCGCTACTCCGTAGTCATTGGCGAGCCGACACGTCGCGCGAGTCGATGGCGCAAATCCATTCGCCCCGACCATTTCCTTCCCCAGTGATAGCAATTCTGCCTGTTTAGAATCCGACTCGCATGCTCGCCGCACAAGGTGATTACTCGCCGTAGGGGACCCAGATGTTTTTCACCTGCACGGTGTGGTCGAGGAACCACCGGCCTTCGCCTTGTTTTACGTCGAACCAGTCGATGGCGCGGCCCTCGTTGGTGAACACCTGCTTCAGATTGCCAACCGAGAGCGTTTTCGTGGTCGCGGCACTGGCTTCATCCGTAAAGCACCAGATGGCGTCGACGTCGTCGTGTTCGGCGAGGGTCTTCAGCAATTCCGTGGCGCGGCCGGTGACTATGTTTACGACGCCATCCGGCAGATCGCTGGTTTCGAAAATCTGGTAGAGATCGCCGGTAATCAACGGATATTTTTCCGAAGGAATGGCGATGACGGTGTTGCCCGACGCAATCGCCGGCATCACAAGAGAAAGGAATCCCAGCAACGGCGCGTCCGTGGGGCACACCAAGCCTATCGTGCCAACCGGCTCTTTCATGGCCAGGGCGACGTTGCGGAACGGCGGATTATGCACCGCCCCATCGTACTTATCAGCCCAGGCGGCGTAGGAAAAAATGCGCTCGATCCCGAGACCGGCTTCCGCGTCGGCTTGCTTCTTGCCGACAACGGCAGATAACCGGCCGGCGATTTCCTCGCGGCGCAACGAAAGGTTTTCCGCGACATAGTAAAGCACCTGCGCGCGATTGTGCGCTGTCGCTTTGCCCCAGCCTTCGGCTTTGCGCGCCGCTTCGACGGCGTTGCGAATGTCTTTGCGGTTGCCGAGCGGCGCCTCCCCAAGCAGACGCCCGTCCGCGCCGCGCACTTCGATGCTGTAACCAGAATCCGGCCGCGCTTGTTTGCCGCCGATGTAGAGCTTCACGGTACGATCGATCGGGGGAGGCGCGAAATCGGCGGGCTGCTCTGGCGGCTGGTCGATCGCAAGAGGCGCAGCGCGCAGTGGCGGCGCGTTCTTAAACCATGCAGGTTCGAGATATTCGAGAAGTCCCTCGCGTCCGCCCTCGCGTCCGTAACCGCTCTCGCGATAGCCTCCGAACCCGCAGGCGGCGTCAAAGAGATTCGTGCAATTGACCCAGACCACGCCGGCTTTAAGCTGCGCGGCGACGTGCAGTGAAACATTGATGCTCTCACTCCACACGCAGGCGGCCAGGCCATAAACCGTATTGTTGGCGAGCTCTACAGCTTCCCGCGGAGTGCGAAACGTCATCGCGGCGAGTACCGGGCCGAAAATTTCCTGCTGCGCCACAACCGAAGTCGGATGCACGTTACTCAACAGCGTTGGCGGAAAATACAGCCCGCGCGTCGGCACAGGGATGGACGGCTGCCAGCAGGTCGCACCTTCCGCGACGCCTTGATCGACAAGCCGCTGAATGCGCTCGAGCTGCACGCGCGCGACGATCGCGCCAATGTCGATGGCTTTGTCGAGCGGCGGACCGATTCGCAGCGTGTTCATGCGGTCCTGAATCTTACCGATCAATTTGTCCGCGATGCTCTCCTGCATCAGCAGCCGCGAACCGGCGCAGCAAACCTGGCCCTGGTTGAACCAGATGCCGTCGACCAGACCTTCTACGGCGCTATCTAGATCGGCGTCTTCAAAAATGATGAACGGGGACTTGCCGCCAAGTTCCAGCGAAAGCTTCTTGTGGCTTTGCGCCGTAGCCTTTCGAATTGCGCGGCCCACTTCCGTCGAACCAGTGAATGCAATCTTGTCGACTTCGGGATGTTTCACCAGCGATTCGCCTGTCGAGCCGTCTCCGGTGACGATGTTCACGACGCCAGCCGGAAGGCCGACTTCCTGGCAAATTTGCGCAAAGGCGAGTGCTGTTAGGGGCGTAAATTCGGCGGGTTTCAGCACGACTGTATTTCCCGTGGCGAGCGCCGGGGCAATCTTCCACGCCAGCATGAGCAAAGGAAAATTCCACGGAATGATTTGCCCAACAACGCCGCACGCGGTGTAACCCGGGAATTCCTGCTCGAGCAGCTGAGCCCAGCCCGCATGGTAATAAAAATGCCGCGCCACTAGCGGAATATCGATGTCGCGGCTCTCGCGAATTGGCTTGCCGTTGTCGAGTGTTTCGAGAACCGCGAGCCAGCGCGAATGTTTTTGTACCTGCCGCGCCAGGGCATAGAGATAGCGGGCACGCACATGCGGGGTGAGCGACTGCCACCCCGGCAAGGCAGCGCGGCCAGCTTTTACCGCGTTGTCGACGTCCACTTGCGATCCTTGTGCGACCGTTGCGAGTTTCTCGCCCGTGGATGGATCCGCCGTATCGAAATAGGTCCCAGCCGCCGGCGCCTGCCAAGCACCGTTAATAAAATGTCCGAAGCGCCGCGCGTGACGGTCCAGCCAGGCGAGAGCCTCGCGCGGATCCTCAGACGCTGGGCCGTACTCCATGGTCATGAATTTCTCGACGATGCTCATTCGAGTATTCTCGTATTTTCCGTCATCGAACCTGGATTCTCCCGCCTACGCGATTGGATGGCGATAGTCCGCCGAATAGCGCCCTGTGGCCTGGTGTTCCAATTGGCGCTCGATATCCGCCAGCATGCCGCTGGCGCCAAAACGGAACAGTTCCGCCTTGAGCCACGAATTGCCGAGTTCCTCCTTCATCAGAGCGAGCCAATCGAGCGATTGCTTTGCCGTTCGAATGCCGCCCGCCGGCTTGAAGCCCACCGCCATTCCGGTCTCCTGCGCGTATTCGCGAATAGCGCGCGTCATGACCAAGCTGACTGGCAGGGTCGCGTTGGTCGCTTCCTTCCCGGTGGACGTCTTGATGATGTCCGCTCCGGCCATCATGGCGACCATGCTGGCGCGGGCAACGTTGCGCAGTGTCAGTAAGTCACCGGTGCCCAGGATCACCTTCAGATGCGCGGGCCCACATGCGTTCTTAAACACGGCGATTTCGTCGTAGAGCGCTTGCCATTTCGCGCCGAAGACATGCGCGCGAGTGATGACCACGTCGATTTCGTCGGCGCCGGCTTCCACCGAGCGCCGGATTTCCGCGACGCGTTCCTCGAACGGAGAAAGACCGGCAGGAAATCCAGTAGAGACCGCGGCAACATGAATGCCGCTGCCCTCGATCGCGCGCCGCGCGGTTTCAACGAAGGTGTGATACACGCAAACGGCAGCGACCTTCATATTGAGGCTCTCAACGCCGAGCTTTTGCGCGAGTTCGCGTTGGATGGGTTGTTTCGCCTTGGCGCACAGCCGGCGAACTCGCTCGTCGGTGTCGTCACCGGAGAGCGTGGTCAAATCCATGCAGGTGATGGCGCGCAGGAGCCAAGCCGCCTGCCAGTCCTTCTTTACCGTTCGCCGAGTGCCGATGGTTTGCGCGCGACGCTCGACCGCGCTGGTGTTCACGCGCACCGCATTTACCCAATCCAAATTCAGAGGTACACCACGGTTGGTCTGAAGATCCCGTCCTGCGTAACTAGCAATGGCGGTATCGGAAGGGGAGATTGGACGTTGTAATCCTGAACGTTCAAGACTTGAGGAGATGTCAATCCGCGGGTTGTTGCGCAGAGTCATGGCATTTCACCGCTATTTCGGAACAATCAGGAAGGCTCTATCTTAACACTTTGACAAAGCCGGTTTACAGGCGCACACCACGATTGGGTGCACGACATAGAAGTGAGAACAGAGTAAGAATAGGGTTGTAGGATACCTATCTTACGGCTAGTATAGCCGTAAGGAGGCACTATGCCCGATCCTTACGAAGTTCCCTCGCGCATTCGTGATCTTGCCGCTCAGCTTG
>DATDGB010000010.1:0-21353 GCA_036522305.1 Candidatus Acidiferrum sp.
GATGGGCCCAGTCATCACCAAGGAAAGCAAGCAACGCATCGAATCGCTGATTTCCGCGGGCGTCGGCGAAGGCGCGAAACCCATCGTCGATGGCCGCAACACCAAAATTTCTAAATACGAATCAGGAAATTTCGTCACTCCCACAATCCTCGATGACTTGCCGTCCACCAGCCAGCTTGCCAATACGGAAATTTTCGGCCCCGTGCTTAGCTTGGTTCACGCCAATTCCATCGACGAAGCCATGGAATTTCTTCACCGCAGCCCGTACGGCAACCAGGCGTCGCTCTTTACGACCAGCGGCTCCGCCGCCCGCAAATTCCGCTACGAAGCGCCGGCAGGAAACATCGGCATCAATATCGGCGTAGCTGCCCCCATGGCCTATTTCCCCTTCAGCGGCTGGAAAGAGAGTTTCTTCGGCATCCTTCACGGCCAGGGACGCGACGCTGTCGAATTCTTTACGGAATCGAAAATCGTGGTCGAGCGCTGGTCGCGCCAGGAAACCCGCAAGTTTTAGCTTGCAGTGCGGGAGCTGGCTCCCGCTTTTCCGGCAGCTACAAAACGCTGGCGTAGAAGACGAGTCTCCCCGGCACAGTAACAAAGAGTTGAAGGTAGTTTTTGACTTTAAACTTTGAACTTTCGACAAATGCAAACCAAGCCTCTCCATCTCGACGTCCACGAACAAATCGAGTGCGCGCAAACGCTCGCCTCGCGTTTCTACACCGATCCCGCTATCCCGGGAATCGAGAAGACCCGCATTTTCCACCGCACCTGGCAAATGGTAGGAACACTTAGCCAGTCCTGCGGTGAAGCAAACGGCGTGAAGCGCACCATCGCCGACGCCGAAAGTTTTTTCACCGCCGATGTCGCGGGTGAGCCGATCATCGTCGTTCGTGACAAAGACGGCATGCTGCGCGCCTTCAGCAACGTTTGCCGCCACCGCGCAGGTCCAATCGCGCTGGGCAGCGGTTGCAAAAACGTCCTGCGTTGCCAATATCATGGCTGGACCTACACGCTCGACGGCCGCCTGATCGGCACGCCGGACATCGAAGGTGTCGAGTTCTTCGACCGCAGCACCATGGGCATGGTGCCGCTCCGCTGCGAAACTTGGGAGCAATTTATCTTCGTGAATTTCGACTTGAAAGCCGAGCCGCTCTCAAGTTACCTCGGCCAGATTCCACAGCAAGCGCGTGGTTTCCAATTTGAAGGCCTGCGATTCGCCGAACGCCGCGACTACCTCATCGATTGCAACTGGAAAGTTTACGTCGACAACTATCTCGAAGGCTATCACATCCCCATTGCCCATCCTGGGTTGATGAAAGAAATCGATTACGCGCAATATCGCACCGACACTTTCCGCTATTATTCGCAGCAGTTCGCACCTATTCGCGCCATGAAAGCAGAAGACGCTGGAGATCGTCTCTACGCCCCCGGCACCGGTCTGCAGCAAGCCCTTTACTTCTGGGTTTTCCCGAACCTGATGCTCAACATTTATCCTGACCACATCTCAACCAATCTGATCGTCCCGTTATCGCACGAAAAAACGCTCACCATCTTCGAGTGGTTTTTTCACGATATCGCCACCGAGAAGAATCAAGAGCGCATCAAGCGTTCGGTGGCCTTCAGCGATGAGGTGCAGCAGGAAGACATCGGCCTCTGCGAAAACGTGCAGCGCGGCTTGCGCTCCGTGACCTACGACCGCGGACGCTACTCCGTCAAGCGTGAAAATGGCGTTCACCACTTCCACATGCTGCTCGGCGAATTCCTCGGTCAAGTCTGACGGTAAGCTCCAAGAGGGGAATTGTGATCGTCATCATCATGGGCACAACCGGTGCCGGCAAAACCACCACCGGCACCATGCTTGCCGCGCAGCCCAAATGGGAATTCGCCGACGCCGACACCTTCCATCCGCCCGCCAACATCGAAAAAATGTCCCGCGGTATTCCGCTTAATGACGCCGACCGCGCTCCTTGGCTCGCAGCGATGCGCAAAGCCATCCTCGAATGGATCGCCGCCGGCAAAAACGTTGTCCTCGCCTGCTCCGCCCTCAAGCGCGCCTATCGCGAGGAGCTTCGCCCCAGCCCCGAAGTTAGAATTATTTATCTAAAAGGGGACTACGCACTCTTCGCCGAAAGAATCCACCACCGCCACGGCCATTTTGCGGGCGAAGCGATCCTGGCGGGTCAATTCGCCGATCTTGAAGAACCTGACGATGCCATCAGCATCGACGCAGCGAAGTCCACGGACGAAATCGTCGCCGAAATCCGCAGGAGGCTTGCACTATCTTGAAGTTCGCGGCCTGCCGGAGCAAACGCGTCAGGGCTTCGCAGGCGCCGGTTGTGGCGTCGCAGAGGGAGTTCCGAAACTGACTTTGGGCACTTGCCGAGCGCCTTCTTCCGTTTTGAAGTAGGCGTCGTTACGACTGAAACCGCTCATGCTCGCTACCAGGCTGTTCGGAAAGAGCGCAATAAACGTGTTGTAGTCTTGCACCGTCTCGTTGTAACGGCGGCGCTCCACAGCGATGCGATTTTCCGTGCCCGCCAGCTCGTCCTGCAGCCGCAGAAAGTTTTCGTTAGATTTTAGCTGGGGATAATTTTCAACAACCACGAGCAAGCGCCCCAAGGCAGAATCCAATTGTCCATTCGCCGCGATCTTTTCACCTGGAGAATGCGCGCCAAGTAGGGCCGAACGCGCCTTGGCGATATCACCGAAGACGGTTTGCTCCTGGGCCGCAAATCCCTTCACCGTTTCCACAAGATTGGGGATCAAGTCCGCTCGCCGTTGCAGCACCACGTCCACCTGCGCCCAGGCTGCATTCACCGCCTCGCGCTTTATCGCCATCTGGTTCCTGCGGCTGACAAACGAACTCCCCAGCAGCAGTGCGATGATCAGCAAAACTGCCAAAACGATCAGTGCTATTTTCATATCCGCCTCGAATCAATTGAATTTACGAATGTGCATTCTTCACGCGCCGCCATTCCTTCTTAGGAAGATGATGCTCCAGCGCGTCCACAGTTTTCTCCAATGCTTTCAGATACGCGCCATACACCGGAACAATTTCGCCGTGAAATTCGCCCGTCTCGCGCAACTTCAGAAGGGGGCCGAATGCTGCCATGTTGGAGCCCGTCAGCGCCGCTGATCGTGCAACAATATCATGCGCCGCGACCGGCGGTTCTTCTCCCAATGCAATCACCACGTGGCGCAGCAGCGTCAGCACCGCCGAAAACGATTTCCTCAGTACCGGGGCTAGTTCTTTCGAATCCCCCGGCGCCCGCAGGTAGTGTTGCCGCAGTTTCAACAAGGTCGTTCGCAAGTCATGTTCGATCTGTACGCGATGCAAGTTCATCGGCACTTCAATTTTCGCGACCACGTCCGCTCCGTAAAGCACCCGCCGCCCGTGCTTCATGTCCAGAATCTCGATCGCGAAGACATCCGCGGCATGTTTCAGCTCCTCTTCCGTAAAGAAGAGCGGCGCTGGCTCTTTCAAATCGGCGCACCACCATTTCACCACCGTCGCGATGCGTCCCAATCCCTCGACACTCAATGACTGAAGGATGCAAACCACGTTGAGATCCGAATGTCCTTCGTGAAAGTCTCCGCGCGCCGCCGACCCGAACAAAATCACGCATTCGAGGTTTGTGGCCGCAAATTCCTTCAGCCTTCTTACCAGCTCCGTCAGTTTCATTTCCGTGGAGAGCATTTCGTAACCATCCTTTTGTTCGAGCGCTTACCAGCTTCCTGAAGCGCCGCCGCCTCCGCTGCTGCCGCCGCCAAATCCTCCGAACCCTCCGCCACCGCCCCCTCCGCCGAAGCCTCCTCCGCCCCAGCCTCCTCCCGATCTGCCCCCGCCGCTGTTCATCAACATTCCCAGCAGAAACCAGAGGCAGCCGCTTCCGCCTCCGCGTCCACCACCACGTGAAATCAGGCTCCCGACCACCGCAAGGAACACTATCAGCGCGAAGACAAGCCCGAGCCCGCCAATTCCGCCGTCATCTCGGCTGACTCGAGTCGGGCGCAACGGAGGTTGTCCGCTGAGCGTTACGCCCGAATCGGCGGCAATATGGCTGGCGAGTTGCCAAGCACCGGCTTCGGCTGCTTTGCCGTAGTCGCCCTGGCGCAAGTAGGGAACCATCGCGCGTCCCGCGTCTCCGGCACGCGCGTCATTGATCACCGGCTCCAGCCCGTACCCTACTTCGATGCGATATTTGCGCTCGTTGGGGGCGACCAGTAACAAAACTCCGCGATTGTCTTTCTTGCTTCCGAGTCCAAGCTGCTTAAACAGATCCACTGCATAATTGTCGACACTCTCTCCTTCGAGCGATTTGACCGTCACAATCGCCATCTGCGCGCCAGTCTTCTGCTCCACTTCCGCGCATAACGCTTCGAGCCGTGCCCTGGCCTCCGGTCCGATCGCGCCAGCCAGGTCAGTTACATAGCTGCTCGGGTGAATTTTCTTGATGTCTTCCGCCGCGCAAAAGTTTGAATTGAGCAAAAGTAGGCAGGCGAGCAGCGCGATTCGAAAGAGGCGGGTTTTTCGCATGCGGTGTCCGAAGGAGTTCGCCAGATGACTATAGGGCCTGCCGCGACCAGCTGTAAAGCGGCGCCAACCGGCTCCGTTGTGTTCTTACCTCGATATTGCGATGGAAAGCAGTGATTGGCGGTCACCCGAATACACGCATTCACGACGAACGCCGTTTTTTTATTCTGTTTCTCCGAATCCAACCTTGCGACCGCAGCGAATTCACACCTATAATTCAGTGTCTTTGCAGCGCTGTCAGTTGCACGTGCAGCAGGAGGATCCTTGCCGGTCGGAACCGCGTTTCACGAGAGAACGCTCGCGCTGTGCGAAAGCTTGAACTATCGCGAATGGTCGGGCTATTACACCGTCAGCGTGTACGAAATGCACCACGAGCACGAGTACAACGCCATCCGCAATTCGGCGGCACTGATCGATATTTCACCGCTCTTCAAATACCGCGTAACGGGCCACGATGCCACGAAGTTTGTCAATCGCGTGATTTCGCGCGACATCAATAAAGTTGCCGTGGACCAGGTCATCTACTGCTGCTGGTGCGATCCGGAAGGACAAGTGATCGACGACGGCACGATCGCCCGCCTGGGCGAGAACGAATATCGCTGGACGGCTGCGGACCCGAGCCTGCGCTGGTTTCAGCAGAATTCACTCGGTCTGGATGTAAAAATTGAAGATATTTCCGAACAGACCGCGGCGTTGGCGCTGCAAGGGCCAACCTCCGGAAAATTGCTGCACGCCGCCGCGGACGCCAACGTCACCAACTTGAAATATTTTCGCGTGGCGCATGGAAAAATTGCCGGCGTGCCAGTGGACATTTCGCGCACTGGCTACACCGGCGATTTGGGATTCGAAGTGTGGATGCCGTGGAAAGATGCCGTCAAAGTGTGGGACGCGCTGATCGCCAAGGGCAAAGCCTTCGATATCCATCCTGCGGGAATGATCGCGCTGGACATCGCGCGAATCGAAGCCGGATTGATCCTGATCGAAGTGGATTACATTTCGAGCAAGAAAGCGTTAATCGAATCACAGAAATTTTCTCCGGCAGAAATCGGGCTGGGGAAGCTGGTGGACTTGAAAAAAGAAACTTTCGTCGGACGCGAAGCACTAGCGCAAGAAGCAAAGAAAGGCGCGGAGCGCGCCCTCGTCGGACTGGAGATCAACTGGAACGAAGTCGAAGCGCTCTACGACAAACTAAAAATGGCGCCGCAAGTCCCGAGCATGGCCTCGCGCGCCGCTGTCCCTGTCTATCGCGCAGGAAAACAAATCGGGAAGGCTACCTCAACGACCTGGTCCCCGACGCTGAAAAAAATGATCGCGCTCGCATGCGTAGGCCGCGAGCATTCCGCCGTCGGCACCACGCTCAGCATGGAAATGACCGTGGAAGCCGCGCGCCACACCGTTTCCGCCAAGGTCGTCGCCATGCCGTTTTTCAATCCGTCACGCAAAACCGCGGTCCCGGTGGTTTAGAACTTATCTATGCTCAACGGCGACCCTTTCGCATCTCCGACTGAATGGAAAAAGATAAGGGCATTTTTCCAAGGTCTTTCGCCAATTCTTTCTAGCTTTGCTGCCACTCACAATCTCGCGATCGACGAGTACTACCACGAATCCCCCTCGTGGGCATTTCGCTTCCGGCATCCGAAGGGCGGCGCGGCCGGGATTCACGTGGAGCGCCTCGACGATTCCACTATTCGAGTTGGCAGGTCTTGGTATATCGACGAATTTGAGAATTTTACTCGGTATCTGAAATCGGACGAAGGCAGCGATCTTACCTTGGGAGGAATCGACCTGCGCGAAATTCTGGAAGCGAAACTGCAGGATATCGTGACTTGGAAAAAGAGCGACATGATCGCTCATTCTGACTACGGGAAATATTGGTCACGCTACAGCAAGGAAGAATGGGCCCAAATGTCATCAGTTGAGCGCCTCCCTCAGCCGAAACTCTAGTTTCCCTACGGATTCAGCCGGTCGTATTTCTTCAACACTTCGCGAAGTCTTTCGTGCGGCAGCGCGATGACTTTGTGATTTTCGATGCCGGTCATGGTTTCGGCGGCAATCATCGCGTTAATGATCGCCTCTTCGGTGGCCTGCACCGTCGCGGCAAACACGGGCCCCAGCTTGTCATTGGGCAACATTTTTAGATCGACGACATGATCTGCGACAGCCGCGCCGGAATTGGCGGTCGAGAACGCGATGAAAATGTCGCCAGAACCATTGCCGGAGATGCTGCCGTTGCGGCCGAGCCCTAGCGAAACGCGGCGGGCCAGGCGCTTCAGCTGATGCGCGACGAGCGGCGCGTCCGTCGCAACAACCACGATGATCGAACCGTGGTCGTCGTTGACAAAAGATGTGCTCGCGTAAGGAGCATCAGTCGCAATCTCTCTACCCACGGGGATCCCAGCAACGCGCAAATTGTCTTTCGTACCGTAGTTGCATTGCGCAAGAATTCCAACCGTATAGCCTCCGTCTTTCGTTTCAATTTTGCGCGAAGCTGTCCCGATTCCGCCTTTGAAGCCGTTGCAGACCATCCCCGTTCCGCCGCCAACGTTCCCTTCCGGAACGGCGCCGGATGCTGCCGAATCGATTGCGTTCAGGGCATGTTCAGGCTTCACGTGAAAACCATTGATGTCGTTGAGCCAGCCATCCCACGTTTCCGCAACGACCGGCAACGACCACCAGTAGCCGGTCGGGTCCGGCTGCCCGTGATTGACGCGCCATTGAATGACGGCGTCGCGCACCACGCCGACACTGTGCGTGTTGGTGATCATCACCGGGCCTTCCAGAAATCCGGATTCTTCCACCCAGGTGGTGCCGGTCATTTCGCCGTTGCCGTTCAGCGACCACCATCCGGCGAACACTGGATTGCTCATCGAGTCCCTGCCGCGGGGAAGAACAGCCGTCACGCCGGTGCGAACCGGCCCCTTGCCGACTTGAAGTTTTCCTTCGCCGGAAATGAGCGTAGTATGCCCGACGGTCACGCCGGAAACATCGGTGATTGCATTCAATGGGCCTGGCGTGCCGTCAAACGGCACACCAAGAGCGCGCGCGCGCGCTTTCGCAGGTGGTGCCGCTTGGCCTGCGGCCCACGAGATGACCGTGAGCGAGCAAAGAAAAATGACCAGCGCGCGAAAACAGTTTCCATGAATCATTATTTGTTTTTCTCCCAGGAAGAGTTTGCGGATTTCAGCAATCGGGTGTTTCTCTCGACGGCCTTTTCGAGCAGCATTGCCTGTTCGCGTGCCAATTTCCAATCTTGCTTTTCCACGGCTTCGGTCAGCCCAGGAAATTCCAGGTGAGCGTAGGTGTAGCGCGAGGAATAGAGAAGATGCTGAAACCACGGCCGTCCGGGAATACCGGCGGAATCGAGCCAGTTCGATTCCACTTGCAGCAGCTGTTCGTTGAGATGCTGGACCTTCCCCGGTGACGCCGTCGCCGATAGAACATCGCGAGCGACGGTATCGCGCAAGGCGCCGCCCGCTTTTTCGAACTCCGCGATTCGAGTGTGAAGCCTCTTCAGGGAAAGACGCCGTGATTCTATCTTGTTTTTCTGTTCCAGCTCGCGCAGGAATTGCTCCAGCGCCGCCGCGTTGAAACCAAAATCAAACGGCAGAAGATCCGCGTTCGCCAGACGCAGTGTGACGACGCCCCAAATCCGCGTTAGCGCGATATGGTATTCAAACGACGGATCACCGATGCGCGCCATCCAGTAATGGTCGTCGTACATCGAGTGATACACGCCGTAGTCGCCCGTGAATCCCAGGTTGATCACCGGCCGGCCGAGATGATTCAGAAACACGGTGTGATCCGAGCCGCTGCCAATGCGCGTTTCCACCAGCGTACTGTCCATCGGCGGAGAGCTTGCCTTCGTATCCCGCATGGCCGTGGCGCGCCAGGCCTCGTACAAGGATTTTCCCGAAGGCGCACGCACGTCTTTCGATGCTTCTACCAGCATCGGCGCTAGCGAAGCCACCGCCGACGGCGAAAAACTCAGGCCCTCGGGACCCGCGGTGGTCGAGGCTCCGGCGACGGATTCATCCACGTTGAGATAGGCGACAAGTTTTTTCTTCAAATCATCGGCAAACTGCTCGCCCCATTCCGTCGAGCCCGTCAGCGCATATTCCTCGCCGTCCCAACTGCAAACCACGACTGTGCGGCGCGGGCGAATGCCTCGCTGCTTGAGCTCACCAAGCGAGCGCGTCAACTCCATCATCGAAGCGGTGCCGCTCGATGGATCCACGCCTCCGAAGGCCCACGCGTCGCGATGATTGCCCAGCAACACCCATTCATCGGGAAGCTCACTGCCGCGAATGCGCGCTTCCACAACCGTGTACGGCTGCATGCTGGTGTCCATGTCGATTTTTATGTGAACTTTCACCGCGCCGGTGAGTCGATACGTGATCGGCAAAGCGCCTTGCCAATCCTTTGGCGCCTCGGGCCCGTTCATATTCTCGAGAAGAGGCTTGGCATCCCGCCACGAAAGAGGCAGCGCGGGAATCTTCGGAAGCGAGCGCGCTTCTTCCGGCGTGATGTGTTTTGCACCGGGGACGGAAGCCCAACCCGGGGTCGTGGGATCGCCGGGCACGATGTAATCGTAAGTGATGGCGCCGCGCTGGATATGGCTTTCCGGGCCCCACGGGCCGTCGGGAAAAACCTTGCCGCGCGTGGAACCGTCTTCGGCGGGATCGGAATAGATGAGCAGGGCCGCCGCGCCCTCGCGCTCGGCGGTGAGCGCTTTGAATCCACGATAGCTGTATGGATTGGAATAGCGGACGAGAACAATCTGGCCTTTGACGCTGATACCGCTTTTCCGGAGCAAATCGTAATCTTCGGGATTGCCGCTGTGCGCGTAGACGAGTTCGGCGGTGACGTCGCCGGAAGCCGAGTACCCAAAGTAGGCACCGGAAACTGCGGGATTTTTCGTGTCGGGATCGACGTCGTAAGGATCTTCGCGGAGAGACGCTGTGAATTGGACCGGAGCCATCATTTCCAGCGACACACTGCGCGGGCGCGAGTGCAAAACATCGTAGCGGCGCAGCGTGACCTCTTCCCATCCTTGCTTGCGCCATGCATCGGCGACGAAATCCGCGAGTTGGTTGTTGCGGTCGGAAGCGGCCGGATGCGGCTCGACCGTGAATGCGCGGTGCCATTCGCGCGCTTTTTCGGGAGAGGGAATCAACTGAAACGTGGTTTCGAGTTCGTGCTCGGCGGCGGCATGCGGCGGGGTAAAACCGAGAATCGGAAACCGATGCGGAGTGTCCTGCTTGAGCTGAGCCGAGAGCGCGAAGCTCAAACTCAGCAAATAAACAGAGGAGACCGCAAGAGCACGCACAGTAAGCCGCATATTTATTTCTTTCTCCAAGAAAAAAGCAATCGTCCCGCAACCGGCAGACGCGGCCCGGTTCGAATCAAGCTGAAAACACTCTTGCAACTGCCGATTGCAGCGCGCGAGCGATCAGCGTGCATTCGTCCGGCAAAATCGTGAACGGCGGCGCGAGAAGGATGTGATCGCCGTGCAAGCCGTCAACGCAGCCTTGCGTCGGATACGTGAGCACATTTTCCTCCAGACAGGCTTGGCGAATTCTCTCGGCGATGTTTTGTTCTCTTGGAAAAGGCTCGCGCTTGGTCTTGTCTTTCACGAATTCAACGCCGAAAAGCAGTCCGAGGCCGCGAACATCGCCGACGTTCGGATGCGACTGCAGAGGAGCAAGGGCCCCGCGCAGATTCTGCCCAGTGGGGTTCACGCGATCAAAGAGTTTGTGCAGTTCAAGGTAATCGAGAACAGCGTTGCCCGCCGCTGTGGAAACGGGATGCGCCTGATACGTGAAACCGTGCCTGAAGGCTCCGGAGCCGCGCTCGAATGCTTCGACGACGCGCGCGGAAACCAATACCGCTCCGAGCGGAGCATAACCGCTGGCGATTCCTTTGCCCACCAGTATCATGTCGGGCTCGATGTCCCAATGCTGCACCGCGAAGGCCTTCCCGGTGCGCCCCATTCCAGTCATGACTTCGTCGGCGATCAGTAGGACTCCGTTCTTGCGGCAGATTTCAGCAAGGTGCGCTGCATAGCCTTCGGGCGGCGGGACGGCGCCGAGAGTGGCACCGACGACCGGCTCGAAAATAAAGCCGCTGACCGAGTCTGAATTATTTCCCAGGAGGAAAGTATCGAGATCATCGGCGCAGGCAAGTTCGCATTGCGGAAAAGTTTTTTCAAACGGGCAGTGGTAGCAGAAACAAGGGGCGATATGCCCCCATTCCGCGAGGAGCGGCTCGTAAGGCGCTCGGCGAGCGACGTTTCCGCTGACGGACATCGCGCCAAGAGTGCTGCCGTGGTAGCTCTGCCTGCGCGAGACGACGCGATAGCGATTCCTCTGCCCATTTTCCAGGTGAAACTGGCGCGCAAGTTTTATGGCGGTTTCAGTGGCTTCCGATCCGCCCGAAGTGAAATACACGCGGCCACCGTCACGAAAATTCGGCGGTGCCATCGTGAGCAATCGTTGCGCAAATCTTTCTGCGGGCGCAGTGTGAAATTGCGAAGTGTGGGCGAAAGCAATTTGCGAGGATTGCTCGGCCATCGCTCGGCCAATTTCATCGACACCGTGACCGATGCTCACAACGGCGGCCTGCCCGGAAGCGTCGAGAAATCGGCGGCCATCCTCAGCGATGATCCAGCAACCCTCTCCGCGAGAGACAGCAGGAAAGCTCTTCTTGAAATTGCGGGGAAACAGCCCGCTGCGCGTCGGCATGAGATGTCCGGCAAAAGATTGTAGCAGAGTCGCGAGCCGCATCTACTCGCCGGTATTGTCCCCGCACTTCAAACTATTGGATTCGCCCAGGAAACATGACATCATCCGTCATTCTGAAAAGCGTGATTCTGCATGGCCTGATTCAGTAGAACGCTTGCGGCTCATTCTGTTTCGAGGGAGAAAGTAGACATGAAATGTTCTTACGTTCGATGCGGTGTTGCGACGTCGCTGCTGCTGGGGTGCACTTTATTGGTTTCCGCGCAAGAAGCGGCGAAACATCCCATCACCTTTGACGACCTGATCAAGCTGCACCGCATCGCGGAGCCGCAGGTGTCGCCGGATGGCAAGTGGGTGGCGTATACGGTAACCACGCCAGACATAGAGGCCAACCGCGGCGTGAGCAGCATCTGGGTGGTGCCCACGGCAGGCGGCGCGCCGATGCAACTGACGCAGAGTGGGCATGATTCGTCGCCGGTGTGGTCGCCGGACGGAAAGACGCTCGCATTTCTCTCCTCGCGCAGCGGCGATTCCCAAGTGTATCTGCTCTCGATGGAGGGAGGCGAAGCGCATGCGCTGACGAAGCTTTCGACCGGCGCGGACATCGTGAAGTGGTCGCCGGATGGCAAGACGATCGCGTTTACATCTTCCGTTTATCCTGATTGCAAAGACGACGATTGCAACAGCAAGCGCGACACAGAAAAAGAAAAAAGCAAAGTGAAAGCGCACGTGGCGGAGCACCTCCTGTACCGCCACTGGACGCATTGGAACGACGGCAAGCGCTCCCATCTGTTTGTGGTTCCGGCGGACGGAAGTGCGTCGCCGCGCGACCGCACTCCGGGCGCGGACTACGACGTTCCACCGGACGAGCGCGGCGGGTCGGGAGACATTAATTTTTCGCCGGATTCAAAAGAAATGTGCTTCACGGCGGTGACGGACAAAATGGAAGCGATCAGCACCAACGCAGATTTGTTCATCGTTCCCGTTGCCGGCGGCGAGTCCAAACGAATTACTACGCAGCAGGGATTCGACGGAAACCCGGTGTACTCCCCGGATGGAAAATTCATTGCGTATCATGCCCAGCTTATTCCGGGATATGAAGCGGACCGCTGGCGCGTGCTGCTGTACGATCGTGTGGCAGGAAGAATCGAAAATCTTACGGAAACGTTTGACCGTAGTGCGGAGGAATTGGCGTGGTCCCCGGACAGCAAGACGATCTATTTTACGGCGGAGGACCAAACACAAAAACCGGTATACGCGATGCCGGCGCGTTTCGGAGCAGCGCCGAAGAAAATTATCGCCGATACTTACAACACCGCGATTTCATTCAGCGCGGACGGCAAGACGCTGGTCTTTGAACGAACCAGCCTGACGATGCCGGCGGAAATATTCGCGGCGTCGAGTGACGGCTCCAAGGTGCGGCAAATCACGTATCAGAATGATTCCATGCTCTCGTCATTGGAAATGAATGCTCCGGAGACATTCTGGTTCGACGGCGCTGAAGGCGCGAAAGTTCATGCCATGTTGATTCGTCCGCCGAAATTTGATGCCACGAAAAAATATCCGTTGCTGGTGCTGCTGCACGGCGGGCCGCAAACGATGTGGTCGAATGCGTGGGGCTACCGGTGGAACGCGCAAGTTTTTTCCGCGGCGGGATATGTGACGTTGATGATCAACCGGCGCGGATCGACGGGATACGGCCAGAAATTCACGGATGAAATCACAAATGACTGGGGCGGAAAAGCCTACGTCGACGTGATGAATGGCGTGGACTATACCCTGAAAAAATATCCGTTCGTCGATGAAGCGCGCATGGCTGCAGTCGGCGGCTCTTACGGCGGGTACCTGGCGGACTGGATCGCGACGCACACCGGACGGTTCAAAGCGATCATTAGTCATGCGGGCGTTTACGACAAAGTTTCCATGTATGCGACTGAAGAATTGTGGTTCGAAGAGCACGACTTGCAAGGCACGCCGTGGTCGAACCCGGAAAGCTACAGGAAATGGGCGCCGGTGACTTACGCGGGCAAACTTGGAGAATTCAAGACGCCGACGCTGGTGATTGCAGGTGAGCGCGATTACCGTGTGCCGTATACGCAATCGCTGGAATTTTTCAGCGCGCTGCAGCGGCAGGGGGTGCCGTCGAAGCTGGTGGTTTTCCCGGATGAAGGGCACTGGGTGCTGAAGCCGCAGAACAGCCAATTTTGGTACAAGACGTTTTTGGATTGGCTGGCGGCGTACCTAAAATAGCGGATCGAATTCGCCCCTACAAATAGACTAAGAAGATAGAAGGCGCTGGAAGGCGCGGCGGGCGAAGCGGAAGAGATGGTAGAGCAAGAAAGCGCAGAGGGCGACGAGTGCGACAACGATGATGGTGGTGGCGACGGGATGGGTTGTCGCCATCCAGGTCAGCCACACGGCTAGGACGTCTTCTCCAAAACTTAAGAACCAATTGCTGAAGGGTTCGGGCGTGGTGTTGACGGCGGCGCGTGCGCTGGCTTTTGTGCCGTGCGATGTGAGGGCCACCCCTCCGGCGAGTAGGGCGGCGCCCCAGCGCCACTCCGGTGGGGCACCTCCGGCGGCGGCGAAAGCGAGAAGTGCGGCGGCGGGCGGGCGAATGAAGGTGTGGAGGGCGTCCCAGAAGGTGTCGAAGTAGGGAATTTTGTCCGCAAAAAATTCCAGCAAATAGAGCGCGATGGCGATTGCCAGCACCCAAGGATATGAAAGAATCTGCAGGCCGGGCGGCAGGTGGAGGACGCCGAAGCGCTGGAGCAGGCCGAGGGTGGCGACGGTGGCGTAAAGATTGAGGCCGGAGGAAAATCCGGCGCCCAGCGCCAGGCCGAGGGTTTCGATGGGATTCATGCGGAACCATCATAGCAGGCGGGAAATCGCTCAAACAGGCAGTAACTTCCGCATGCACCGAGCGGAGTTTCCGTTTGACCTGCTACCGAGAGCAAGCGATTCTGTTAGTACGGCGGTCATCCATGTTTGGGCTCAGCCATTTCTTTTATCCCTGGGGATTTCTCCTACAGGGCCTGGCGATTGTGCACTTCATCAGGCGGCGGCCGGAGAACTATTGGTTTTACGTCATCTTTTTCCTCGGACCGCCGGGCGCTGCCATATACATCCTCGCGGAAGTCTTGCCGGACCTGGGCTTGCTACGTGGGTTCTTTCAGGGATTTGGACGGCGGTCGCGCGTCCAAGTGGTGGAGACGCTGATTCTGGATAATCCTTCGCCGGCTAATTACGAGGAGCTGGGCGAACTCTACAAAGATTTGGGACAGTTTGAGAAGGCGCGCGAGGCATTCACACATGCGATCGATGCGCGGAGCGCTTCTCCGTACACGTTCTATTCCCGGGCGCACTGCTCGCTGGGATTGAACGACTTGCCTGCGGCGATCGCTGATCTGGAGCGGGTGGTCGCGGCGGACAGAAAATTCGATTATCACCGTGCCGCGGGGCTGCTGGCGAATGCTTATGCGCAGACCGGTCAACTGGAGCGAGCAGGCCAGTTGTTCGCGGAGGTTACGCAGATTTCGACGACTCCGGAGACTCTCTACAACTACGCAAGTTTTCTGAAGACGGCGAACCGGCGCGAAGAGTCGCGGGAGTGGGCGGAGAAACTCTTGGCGAAGAAGCGGACGTTGCCGCGGTACATGCAGAGGCGGGAGCGGTCGTGGTTCCGCAAAGGCAAGACGCTGCTGAAGGAACTAGCCGTGGCGCAAAACTAGCGTAAAATTCGGCGAAGCGATTCTAGTTAACCATAACTGGGCACCCCCTCCCCTATTTTTAAAAAGTGTTCATTTCAAATGACTTTAAGTTCCTTTGGAATCAACACTTCCGGAAGTGTTGATTCTAAAGGTAGTTACGATTACCCTGGCGCGTCGGCATAAGTTCTTTGTTTGCAATACTGCCCAATCGCGAAAAAGCTAAGATTTCTAGTCAAAGCCACCCCCTTGAGGCAACCGAAACGGGTTGTGCGAAGTACTGCGCGGCTCAGGAAATGGCAGAAGAAGTGGAAAACAGGGGGAGCTACGCAGATTTACCTGAAAATAATTGTATCACATAGCTATCGAGGGTCAAGAGCGATTTGAAGCATGAGTGCACACCTCAAGCCGTAGCTAGTCCGTACTGAAGTCCGCGGACGTATCGGAAATAGAACGGTTTTCGATGCACAGGAATCAAGAAACAGATATGATGGCGGACGTAAATTTGAGTCCAGGGATGGTTACAAAAATGAAGCAACGCCGTCGTCTGCCTTTTCTACTTGCAGCCATACTTGCTGTTTCCGTGATCGTGGCACCCTTCTTTGCGCGGCGCTTTGCGCAAAGACAGGCAGAAGAGAAACACAACTGGCCGTGGATGAACACGATGCTTTCGCCGGATGAGCGGGCGAACCTGGTGCTGAAGGAAATGACGCTGGACGAGAAAATCGGTTTAGTGCATGGCAATGGCATGCCGGGCTGGCGAGCCCCTTACCCGACGGCGCACCTGGGAAATGGCGGGGCTGGGTTTGTACTGGGCGTTCCGCGGCTGGGTATTCCGATCATTCAAATGAGCGATGCCGCTTATGGAGTGCGGAGCAGCGGGGACAACGGTCGTTACTCGACGGCGCTGCCATCGAATGTTGGTTCGGCGGCGAGCTGGGATATTCACGCAGCTTGCGAATACGGTGAGCTGATCGGTCGCGAATTGCGCGCGCAAGGCTACAACATGACGCTTGGCGGGGGCACGAATATCACGCGAGAGCCGCGCAACGGGCGAACGTTTGAGTACATGGGGGAGGACCCGATCCTGGCAGGCACGCTGGTGGGCAACCGGATGAAATGCGAGCAAGGGCAGCACGTGCTCGGCGACATCAAGCATTACGCGGTGAATGATCAGGAAAGCGGGCGCAACGAAGTGGATTCCATCATCGGAAAGCGGGCGCTGAGAGAGAGCGACTTGCTGGCGTTTGAGATTGGCATCGCAATCGCTAATCCCGGGGCGGTGATGTGTTCGTACAATTCGGTGAACGGCGATTTCGCTTGCGAAAACAAATACCTGTTGACGGACGTGGTGAAGAAAGCCTGGGGCTTTAAAGGATTTGTGGTGTCCGACTGGGCGGGAACGCACAGCACCGTGAAGGCTTCGGCCGCTGGACTGGACAATGAACAGCCTTTCGACGACTTTTTCGGCGCAAAGCTCAAGGAAGCGGTTCAGGCGGGGAAAGTACCGGCCGCTGAACTCGACGACCATGTGCGCCGCATCCTGCGCTCCGAGTTCGCCACCGGAATCATCGACTATCCCGCGAAGAAGGGTGTCGTGGACGTGGAGGGCGGACTAGAAACGGCGCGGCGCATCGAGGAACAAAGCGCGGTGCTGCTCAAGAATAAAGACGGCGTGCTACCGCTCGAGCGAACCAAATTGCAATCCATCGCGATTATTGGCGCGCATGCCGACATGGGGATGATCTCCGGCGGCGGGTCAGCGCAGGTGGATCCACCGGGACGTCCGGGCGCGAAGTGGCAGGAACATATATGGTTCCCGACTTCGCCATTGAAGGCGGTGAGCGCCAAGGTTTCTGGCGCTAACGTGCAATTTGATTCCGGCGCGAGTCCCGAAGCTGCGGCGGAACTTGCAAAGAAGTCGGATGTAGCCATCGTGTTTGCGCATCAGTGGACGAGCGAAGGGATGGATTTGCCGAACCTTTCGCTGCCCGACAATCAGGATCGATTGATCGAAAAGGTAGCGGAGGCGAATCCGCGGACGATCGTGGTGCTGGAAACGGGCACTGCCGTGACGATGCCGTGGCTCGAAAAAGTGAGCGGCGTTCTGGAAGCATGGTACGGGGGCAGCAAGGGAGCGGACGCGGTGGCCAATATTCTTTTTGGCGATGTGAACCCGAGCGCGAAGCTGCCGATGACGTTCCCCCGGACCGAACAGGATGTTCCGCATCCTCAGGTTGCGACACCGCCGCCGGGAGTAAAAGTCGTCGGAGAGGGCATGAAGACCGGAGAAGCCCACGCCACTTTCAGCGTGCATTATGACGAGGGAGTGAAGGTCGGCTACAAGTGGTATGACGCCGAAAACAAGCCGGTGCTGTTTCCCTTCGGCTACGGGCTCTCGTATACGACTTATGGCTACTCCGGGCTGAAGGTCACTCCGGGAGCTGAAACCACCGTGACGTTTATGGTGAAAAACAATGGCAGCCGCGCGGGAGTGGAAATCGCAGAAGTGTACGCCGGGTTGCCGACCAGCGCGGGTGAGCCTCCCAAGCGGCTGGTGGGATGGAGCAGAGTGAAGCTGAATCCTGGGGAGAGCAGGGAAGTCAACGTGACCGTTGATCCCAAGTACCTGTCGATCTTCGACGAAGCTGCGGATGGATGGAAACTTGTGCCGGGCGAGTATTCGTTTATGGTGGGGGGATCGTCACAGGCTTTGCCGTTGAGAGAGAAAGTTACTTTGAAATAGTTTTGCTCCAGCTGGCAAGCAAAAATTCAACCGCACCCCACACCCAGAGGGTGGGGCACCCCGCGAGAGGTCCAAATCGCAAATTTTGGTATCAAAGCTGAGCCATCCAGGACGGAAGCGGTCCTGATCTTGCTCCTTACGTTTTTGGTGCAGATCGCGGAAAGCTTTCGAACGGTCGGATGGCTGCCGTTGGCCACGGGGAATTCGGATAACCTGGACAACTCCAATTACCTGGCACTTGCGGATTTCATTCGCCACTGGGCTCCTACAACCGCCCTTGATTACCAGCATGTTTGGGGATATCCCTATTTCATCGTCGCAGTCTCGAGCATTTTCCACCTGCCGAGTTTGCAGGCGATGGTCGGAATTTCTCTGATCTCATCCATTCTCACATGTCTTCTATTGCACAGACTCTATGGTGGGCACGTAGCTGTGGCCTTCGGGATGGTCAGCTCCACCTGGATATTGCTTTCAGTTTTCGGTGGCTGCGAGCCGCTGTTTATGGTTCTGCTGTTTGCCTCTTTTCTGGCCGCGCGCAGTGAACGATGGCTTCTGGCGACCTTGCTCGGGTGCGTGGCGACGACCGTGCGTCCCATTGGCATCTTGATGCCGCTGGCCCTGCTCGCGAGCTTGCTGTGGCGGCGCAACGGCAAAGCCGCCGTGCGCTGTGGCGTCGTCGCTCTTGCCGCGGGCGCCGCATACCTGATCCCGGTCTATCTGCTCACGGGAGATGCGCTCGTGCAGCCCCGACTCTACAGTTCGGATTGGCAGGTGCATGAGTTTCCCCTTGCGCATGGCGGAATTCTGACCTTTCCCGCGCTCCGGCTGCTACAGGGCTTCTACTACTTGCGCGATTCGGTGGAGTTCCTGGCCCGCCGCGGTCTTGCGAATGTTCTGGATCCTGGCAGCAGTCGGCGGAGCGATTCTGCTGTGGACGCCGCGTCGATCGAGTGAGCTTCCTCCGGTAGAAAGGATATTCGGCTGCGCCTACTCGGCGTTTCTCCTCTGTTACAATTTCGATTATGTTGCCCTGTATATTCCGCGCTTTATATTGCCTGCGCTGCCTCTCCTCCTCTTTGCTGTGCGAAAATGGATTCCCCTGGACCGCAGGATTCTTTGGCCGCTGGTCGCTCTATCGATTGTTTTTAATACCGTAGTCTTGTTTGGATTCAAAACGGTGTTCGGATTCAAGTTGTGGGGAATCCATCTGAGCCCAAAGCCGTGGGAATGAACCGGAAGAAAACGTCTTCACTCTGTTCGCGGCCTGACGGCTAAAGAACCCTGATCTCGAAAACACTAACGACCAGAAAACGTCCTATCGGTCCGGGTGGCAAACTCCGCGAAGTCTTCATCGCTACTTGCGTCACCGGCTTCTCTATGAAGCAACTGAATTCGTGGTTAGCTTAGAAGTGAACGACGAAGCCGGCGGAGACGCGAGTGCAATTGGTGTGCCCGCCGGAGGTGGCGAGGCCGACGTAGTCCAGTTGGGGACGGAAGGCCAGATGGGGAAGCAAGCCGATATCTACGCCGCCGCCAACGCTATAGGCAAACTGGTTGGAAGAGCCTCCGCCTCCTGAAATGCGCGAGCCACCGAGGAGGCCCTGGACAAACGGATTGATTTTGGTGGCGTTGCGAAGCGTCAGGCGTGGGCCGAAGAGATAGGTGTAGGTGTTCAGGGAAACGCCGCCAGGGGAGGCGTGGTAACCACCGATGTCACCGACGATACCGAGCCAGGTGTGGAGATTATAGGCGACCGAGCCGCTGACGCCGTTCTGGTTGAGGCCGCCGGAACCTCCAAGGCGAAAATAGGAGTAGCCGAGAGAGGCGTCGACGGACTGGGCGCGGGAGGGAACGGCGAAGACGGCCAGAGCCAGGAACAAGAAGATGAGCTTTTTCATACGATTAGGTCCTTTCGGCATTCTGAGCGTTCCGATTGGAGCCGAAGGCGAAGAAGACGGGCAGGGGGCCGTTCGCGGGGCTCGTCTCTTATTCTGATGCAATTTGGATTGGGGATGGCAGGGGAATCGGTGCCGGGAGGTTCCATGAGAGCAACAGGGAGTAGAGGGTAGAGCGAAGAGGAGAAGATTGGAGGCGCGAGGCGGAATCGAACCGCCGATAATGGTTTTGCAGACCATTGCCTTACCACTTGGCGACCGCGCCTTCGGACAAAATGAGATCTGGAGGGGAGAAGCCCGGAGAGAGCGAAGGCTGCTCCCCGTCCAGTCCTCTGCTCTGCACTACAAACCTATGCTGCTTGCCTCAGCGGACGGGTCTAAAGACCCGCCACTACAACGAACCGCCGCCTACCTTGCGGTGGCCGCCAGTTCGGTTTGCGCGGCGCGGGTTTCGTTGACGATGGGAGCGCCGATGAGGTTGCCCCACTCCGTCCAGGAGCCGTCGTAATTGCGGACTTGGTTGAGGCCCAACAAATACTTGAGGACGAACCAGGTGTGGGAGCTGCGCTCGCCGATGCGGCAGTAGGCGATGACTTCGTCGGTGCCGGTGATGCCTTTGGACTCGTAGAGTTTCTTGAGATCGTCGTAGGACTTGAAGGTGCCGTCTTCGTTGGACGCCTGGGCCCAGGGGATGTTGGCGGCTTGGGGAATGTGGCCGGCGCGCTGAGCGGTTTCGGTCATGCCTGGAGGGGCGATGATCTTGCCGGTGAATTCATCGACGGAGCGAACGTCGACGAGTTGGCCGGGCTTGCGGCCGTCGACGATGGCGAAGACTTCTTCCTTGCGAGCACGGATCGATTCGTCAGTGCCAGAGACGTGATAGGAGGCGGGGGCGACGTTGGCAGGATCCTTGGTCAGCGCCCGCTTTTCTTCAAGCCATTTCTTGCGGCCGCCGTTGATGAGGCGGACGTCCTTGTGGCCGTAAAGCTTCAATTGCCAGAGGGCGTAGGCGGCGAACCAGTTGTTGTTGTCGCCGTAGAGGAGGATGGTGGTGCTGTTGGAGATGCCGGAGGCGCTGAGAAGTTTTTCAAGAGTGGACTTGTCGATCAGATCACGGCGGATGCCGTCCTGGAGCTGGGTCTGCCAGTTCCAGCCGACGGCGCCGGGGATGTGGCCCTGGTCGAAGGCAGTGGTGTCCACGTCAACTTCGACAAAGCGGAGATTGGGGGTGGTCAGATTCTGGGCGGCCCAATCGGTAGAAACCAGAACTTCGGGATGTTTGTAATCGGACATTGCGTTCTCCTTTGGCGATTTGCAATTTACTTAGAAACTCGTTTGCTCCAAAAACAAAAAACCCACCGGCCGGTTGATTCTGGCGGTGGGTGCGAAAAGCTTTGAGGCTGATGAATGCTTTAGAAGGTCAGCCTCCCCGCGCCAGAAGACACACGCATACAGCACATGCAACAGATGCAGAGCTGCGCGTTCTTCTGGTGGAAAAGTGACATTTTGAAAGATTACAGGAGGCGGGGGGAATTTGCAATAGTACTTGGGAAAAAGTGACTGGTGACTAGTGATTGGTGACTGGGGGTGGTGGATCGGCGTGTACAGGGTGGTGAGTTGGTGGCTGGAAGTAAAGCGGGAGCAAGCTCCCCCACTCCATACGGCTTACGCCCGGATCAGAGCGAGTTCGGGGGTGGGTTGGGGGGAGAAGACGGGGAGGCGGGGGAGGGCGGC
>DATDGB010000011.1:0-32143 GCA_036522305.1 Candidatus Acidiferrum sp.
CAAGCTGAGCGGCAAGATCACGAATGCGCGAGGGAACTTCGTAAGGATCGGGCATAGTGCCTCCTTACGGCTATACTAGCCGTAAGATAGGTATCCTACAACCCTATTCTTACTCTGTTCTCACTTCTATGTCGTGCACCCTCGCGCTGTCCATGCGTTGACAAAGCGGAAAGCGCCGGGCAAAATGAAAATGCTTGCATGTAAGTGTGACTCCGGTGGTACTGGTGTCAGCATGGCAAGCGTCACCGCAAAACGGTGAGCCCACATTGTGCCCGAATGGCGGAATTGGCAGACGCGCTGCGTTCAGGTCGCAGTTCTCGCAAGGGAGTGGAGGTTCGAGTCCTCTTTCGGGCACCAATTCTTCTCAATTAGTTAGGCTTTCGGCGCGCTTCGATTTGGCGTCATGTACTCGGCCTCGTGTAGAAAGTCAGAAAAATCTTCGCGGTGCTGAATACTTGCGTCTTTACGCCCATCAGTTTACATGAACGAGGAGAAGCAGCCGTCCAAATCCCGTCCCGAATATTTCTTAGTTTCAACTGCGCCCCGCGCGTATTTGACGCGCCGCTCCGTAATCCGCTACGGTGTTCCTTCAAACTAGACGGAACCACCACCGAGGTGCCTTCATGACTCCTTATCTGCTGGCTCTTGCGTTTCCAGAATGGCGGCCGCATTTTTCGCTCCTGGATACTTCGAACGCCAACGAAATGATGGCGCTGCGCTGGCTGCATCTCGTCTTTGGGATCATCTGGATCGGGCTGCTCTATTTCTTCAATCTGGTGCTGACGCCGGCGATGAAGAAATGCGATCCCAAGTTGCGAATCAAAATCTATCCGGAGCTGATGCCGGGTGCGATGGGTTGGTTCCGTTCGTCGGCGCTGGTGACGGTGATCGTAGGACTGCGCTACTTCACAATTCATCTGGCGGCGGATGCGAAACTGGCGGGCGATCGTTCGCTGATTGGCAAGTGGTTTGGGTGGTGGTTCCTGGTGTGGATGGTCGCGTATCTGTTTATTTATGCGCTGCAGCTTCCGGCCAGAGGGATTCTCGATAGCCTTTGGGTGCGCGTGATTGGAATTTCCGTAGTGGTGATCGCTGCGTCGTGGCTGGTGCTGGCTTTGAATGGTGGGCCCAACGTTTCGAATGCGCACCTGGCCATCAGCGTTGGGGGTGGCCTCGGGCTCATCATGCTGATGAATACCTGGGGCGTTGTGTGGCGGGTGCAAAAGAAATTGATTGCTTGGACGCGCGCCGCTACTGAACAAGGCGCGCCTATGCCGCCCGAGACGGAACGCCTGATGCGCTGGAACTATCTCACGGCTCGCACTTCGTTCTGGCTTTCTTTCCCGATGCTTTTTTTCATGGGAGCTGCCAGCCACTATCCGTTCCTGAGCACCATCGCCAGGTAGTTCTGAAAACGCTCCGCCATGTCTGATGACAAAAAATACAACATATTGACCACGGAAGCGGGCGCCCTGATCAAGGCCTGGACGAAGGGAGTTCAGCTTGAAGAGCAGGCGCGCAAGCAGCTTCTGAACGTGGCTCAGCTTCCATTTATTTTCAAGTGGGTTGCCGCCATGCCGGACGTGCATTGGGGCGTCGGCGCGACGGTGGGCAGCGTGATTCCTACGAAGGGCGCGATCATTCCGGCAGCGGTGGGAGTAGACATCGGTTGCGGGATGATGGCCGTCCAGACGGACCTGAACGCGCGCGATCTTCCGGAAAATCTCAAAGGTATTCGCAGTGCCATCGAACAGGCGGTGCCGCATGGGCGCACGAATCACGGTGGCCGCGGCGACGTGGGCGCGTGGCGAGAGATTCCTTCGCGCAACAACGAAGTCTGGCAGGCGCTGAAGCCGCGTTACGACGCAATTCTCGAAAAGCACCCCAAACTTGACCGGGGCAACCATTCCAATCACCTCGGCACGCTGGGCACCGGCAACCACTTCATCGAAGTTTGTCTCGACGAAGCGGAGAACGTCTGGTTCATGTTGCACAGCGGTTCGCGCGGCGTCGGCAACCGCATGGGCAGCTATTTCATCGAGGTCGCGCGCAAGGACATGCAGAAGTTTTTCATCAACTTGCCGGACAAGGACCTGGCTTACTTCTCGGAAGGCACCGAACACTTCGACGATTACGTCGAAGCAGTGGAATGGGCGCAGGATTTTGCGCGCCTCAACCGCGACTTGATGATGGAACAGATTGTGCGCGCAGTGCGCAATTCGGGCGAGGTTCGTCCGTTCACGGCCGAAGTAAAAGCCATCAACTGCCATCACAACTACGTGGCGCACGAACGCCACTACGGCCAGAACATTTTGGTGACGCGCAAGGGCGCGGTGCGCGCCCGCGAAGGGGACATGGGGATCATTCCGGGTAGCATGGGAGCGCGTTCCTATATCGTTCGAGGCAAGGGCAACATGGAAAGCTTCATGAGTTGCAGCCACGGTGCGGGACGCGCGATGTCCCGCGCCGAAGCGAAGCGCCGCTTCACTATTGCGGATCACAAGCGCATGACGGAAGGCGTGGAGTGCCGCAAGGACGCCGACGTCATCGACGAAACGCCGGCGGCTTACAAGCCGATCGAGGCCGTCATGGCCGCGCAGAGCGATTTGGTGGAAATCGTGCACACGCTCCGCCAGGTCGTTTGTGTGAAGGGTTGAACTTGCAACGAAATTGAAAAGGGAGGCGGGCCAGGTCGTCCCGCCTCCCTTCTATCCCCTCTCGGGGAATCCGGCCAGTCTGACGGAGGGCGACCAGCCGGTCGTGTGTTGGCCTGTCTATATAATCCCGAAATCCCGAAAAAAGTTCCTGTGAAACGCAAAAAAGTGGCTAGAATCACGGTGGAAATCAGCGCCTGCGGTCTCGCGCGACACCCATGCCACGCCCCTCACATTTGAGCCCCGATAACATATTGCGTTTTCTGCAACTTAGAAACGAGCCTGCATCCACACGTGAAATCTCACAGGGATTGCAACTGAAAAAAACCGATAACCGCCCGCTTTTTAAGATGCTTTCCAAACTGAAGAAACGCCGTGCCATCGAGGAACTTCCCGGCGGACGATACCGGCTGCCTAGCCGCAAGTCTGAAAGTGTGAACTCCGGCCAAAGACCGACTCAGGACGGAGTGCGCCGACCGCAAGCTTCGACGCTCGAGGATCGTGACGAAGTTAAAGGGCGTCTGGTTTTGCATCAGGACGGCTATGGCTTCGTGGTGCCCGATGCGCCGATGCCGCAACTCGACGGCGATGTTTTCATTCCGCGCGATGCCATCCAGGACGCCATGCACGGCGACCACGTCCTGGCAAAGATTCAACGCTTGGGCGGCGTCACGGGCGCACAGCGCGCGGAGGGCCGCATCATTCGAATCCTTGGCCGGGCACATCCGACGGTCGTGGGTTTATTTCGCTACGGCACCCAACACAATGTGGTGCTGCCCTACGACGTTCGGATCCAACACGAAGTGGAAATTCCGCGTGGCAAAGAACTGACGCCGGGGCTATGGAAAAAGCTGGGGTTTAGCGGAGGGGATGAAACTAGCATCCGTTTGAGGCGCATCCCGCGATTGGATGAACTGGACGGCGCCGTGGTGAATGTGGAGTTGCTGCGTTATCCGCAAGGAGGCGCAGCGGCGACCGGCCGGGTCATCGAAATCCTTGGCCGCCCCGGCGATTTGGGAGTCGACACCGAGATCATCATCCGCAAGCATCACCTTCCGCATTCCTTCTCGGCTGAAGTTTTGGATGAGGCAGAGCGCGGCGCGAAGCCGGTAAGCGAAGCGCAGCGCGCCGGCCGCGAGGATTTCCGCCACTTGCCGATCGTCACCATAGACGGAGAGACCGCACGCGATTTCGATGACGCGGTATTCGCGGAGCATCGCGCGGATGGCGGTTGGCACCTGCAAGTCCACATCGCCGATGTAGCGCACTACGTTCGAACGGGGAGCGCGCTTGACCGGGAGGCGCGTGTGCGAGGCACATCGGTTTATTTCCCCGATCGCGCCGTGCCAATGCTTCCGGAAGCGCTGTCGAACGGCATGTGCTCGCTGAAGCCACACGAGGACCGGCTGGTGATGAGCGCGCTCATGGAATTCGATGCCGCGGGCCACATGAAATCCTCGCGCATGACGAGCGGAGTGATCCGCTCCGCCGAGCGCATGACTTACACGAACGTCAACAAGGTACTGGAAGGCGATGCGGAAATGATGGAGCGTTACGCGGCGCTAGCGCCCCGCTTCCGCGAAATGAAAGAATTGGCGCTGCTCTTGAATGCCCGCCGCAACGAACACGGCTCCGTCGATTTCGATCTTCCGGAACCGGTGATCGAGTTTGACGAAGAGCAGCGCATGACGAATATCACGCGCAGTGAGCGCAACATCGCGCATCGGCTCATTGAAGAGTTCATGCTGGCGGCCAATCGAGCCGTCGACTCGTATCTCCTCCAGCAGGGTATCGAATCGCTGCATCGCGTTCACGAAAAGCCGGACGCCCGCAAGGTCCTGGAGTTCGAAGAGTTGGCGCGCGCCTTCGGTTACTCGCTGGGCGTCGAGAATTTGCACCAGCGCGAAGTCGCCGTTCGTCATGGCCGCGTTCCGGCTCCAGCAAAAGCCGGACGCCCCGACTCTTATGGCCATGGCCGTGAACGGGGGATGAAAGTGGCGCTGCCGGGCGCCGAGTTGCGCATCACGCCTCAACATTATCAGCGCCTGATCCGAAAAGTTGTCGGCAAGCCCGAAGAACGGATCATCTCTTACCTCATGCTGCGTTCGCTAAAGCAGGCGCGCTACGCCGCCGAGCCTCTCGGCCATTTTGCGCTGGGGTTCGACGAATACACTCATTTCACTTCGCCCATCCGGCGCTATCCCGACCTCATCGTGCACCGCATTCTGAAGTGGGCTTTCGATCATCCGAACGATGCCCCTCCAAAGACGCATGCCGCCACTTTGCCAGGATCGGAATCGACGCTCTATTCGCACCATAGCCTCGAAGAGATCGCTACCGAAACGTCTGAAGCGGAGCGCCGCGCCAACGGCGCCGAGCGCGAACTGATGGACTGGAAGACGGCTCAATTCATGGAGGAGCACCTCGGCGAGGAATACGACGGGCTGATTATTTCCGTGCAGAAATATGGTTGTTTTGTCGAACTATTCGAGGTCTTCGTGGAAGGTCTTCTTCCGGTGGGCGCTCTGGAGGAATTTGCGGGCGCACGATGCGTGTTGCGCGAGCGCGATCACGCCATCGTTGCGTTGCCGGGCAGCGAAGGTCGCGGAGCCCCCGGTGCCCGCCGCAGCCGCGGCACAAAACCCCGCCAACTTGAATGGCGCCATGGCGATAAAGTCCGGGTGCGTGCCGAACGGATCGACCCGATGCGGAAACGCGTCGAGTTTGCGCTGGTGGAGAAAAATTAGAGGAGTGAGCCCGGGAATTCAGCGAACCGCGGCGCTGGGGATATGCAGAGCGTTCATCATCCGCCGCACGGGCCGTGTCACCACGGCAGCGAATTTTGCCAGCGGATACCAAAAACGGCTGTGCAGCGACAGTTGCGAGATGAAGAGTCCCAAAGCAAGCTGGCGCGGCGCATCAAGATCAATTCGCCGGCCACCCCGGTAAATGCGCATCACGCGGCCCAAGAGTTCCTGTTCCTGGACGACACCATCAGAGGTCGGATGTGCATCGCCTTTGGAGAAAAGCTGGGAGGCATTCAGCGAACCGCGCTTCTCGACAATGCGGTGAACTAAGAGGTGCTTTTCGCGGCGGAACAAGACGACGTCGCCGCAGCGGACATTTTCAATAGCGATTTGCCGGATCAGGGCAATATCCTTTGGCCGAACCCAAGGCAGCATGCTGGTACCGTGAACGCGCAGGGAAATCCGGCCACGCCGCTTCAGGGCGTCCGCAATGCGCAACGCATCGTCGGCTCGGCGTTCACCGGCGATCCGATTCGTTTTCGTCCCGTGCTCTCTTCGATTCTCCATCAATCCTTGCCGTTGAAGTCTGGTCGTTAGTTGCGAAAGCGCGTCTGCCGAAATGCGGGCACGCCTGATTCTGGTCCGTTCCGAACCTGAACATATCCGGGGAATTCGTTCGGAGTTGAAACTGTCCCAACTTGTAACACTAGATTGGTCTGATAGGGGGGAATCGTCAATGGACGAGAAGTACTGGCTTGCCCAAAGGTACAGCACTCAATCGAAACAGTTTAGGGGTGACTACCAGGAGCAGCGGGCCGAGCCGCAGCACCCACTAGGAACGGCGCGGAGCACCGTTGCAGATACCGCCCTGACCCGGCAATTTGCCGCAGGCCAGCGCCAGCGTTTCGTAAATCGGTTCCGACACAACGCTCGGTTTCGTGTACGGCTTTTTTCCGCCGGACGCTGGGGGAGAGTTCTTATTGTCTTCAGCCATTCCGTGTTTCCTTAGTCTGAACTAGAATCCGCAGCAAAAGAAGCAAATTCGCCTTCGATTGTGGTTTGGAGCAAACCTTCGCCTTGTTTTAGATGAAACGCACTAATGGGATCGGCGACACCCGCCAGTCTTGCTTTCTCTTCTGCGAGGGCACAGGCGCGCTCATAGGCTCCGAGCATATCTCCGCCTTCCATGAGCGCCAGGCCGGGGCAACGTTCGCAGTAACTGCGTATTTCGCATTGCGAACAAATGGGAAGCTGGCTCTCGCGAATACCGCGCAGGCGTTCGAGCTGCGGCGCGTGGTACCAGATATCGTCAAATTCCTCTCGCCGCAGGTTTCCGGCTGCCTGGGGCAATTGCACGCAGGGAAACACATCGCCGTAAGGAGAGATGTAGCAACTATTGTGGCCCGCGCTGCATGGCAGGTCTTCATAAGCCGCGCTCTCGATGCCGCTCGATACCGCGCTGCCGAACGTGGAGGGCGATGCGCTCATGGCGCCGGATGCTTGCGCAGTAGGTTCCGGCTTGCAAGCGTTGAGCACAGGATCTCGTAGCACCGGCAGCAGCGAGGATACCGATACGCGATGCTCCAACGGTCCACTCGAACCGTCCATCATCGGCGTAATAGTCAGATCCAAAATGTAGGCAACTCCTAGTTTCTCTGCGAGGGCCATCACGCCGCGGTAAGCCATCAAGTTTTGCTGCATGAGGGGGCAGGCCAGTTTCACTTGCAATCCGTGCTGAAGCAGAATGGGGATTGCGGCCAGGGTTCTTTCGAGCGATCCAGGCACCTTGGTAATGGCGTCGTGGATCGCTGGAATGTCGCTATAAACGCTAATTTGCACGCGCCGCACGCCAAATTCGCGCAGCCGTGCGGCACGTTCAGCTGTAACCAGCAGCGCGTTGGACTTCAGGCTGATGTCGAAATGCAGCCGCCGCGCGGCGGCCAGAATTTCGTACAGATCCGGGCGCAGGAAAATTTCGCCGCCGCTGAAGGTCAAAAAAAGCGTCCCCGAGCGTGCCAGGTCCTCCAGCACCTTCAGGCACTCGGCGGTGGTGAGTTCTCCATGGTCGTCATGATCCAGATAGCAGTGCACGCAGCGCTCGTTACAGCGATAGGTCAAATCAAAATGCACGCTGAGCGGCCGGTGCTTTTGCACTGTGCGCGAGATCAAACGATCCATGACCGGTGTCGCGCCTGGCGATGGAGTCGTGGTCAAGGCGATACTCCCCCTGTCGCCGGGACGGTAACCACTAGTTTTCGCGAAGACATTTCATGCAAGAGTGCTTGTGTATCGGATAACGCGATGTCCGGAGTCACTTCGTAGTTTTCCGCCAGAAGTTCTGCCAACTCCACTGCCGACTTCTTTCCATCAATGTTCTTCCAGAGAAAACTCCCGGTGTCGTTGAGCTCGTGCATCACGCTGTCGTTCGGAGAGATGATGACGGTTTCGTCGTCTATTTCTCTCCAGGCCAGGGCGGGATTCTTCTGCCAGGTCACTGAGGCTGGGGTACTCATGCCGGAAGGACCTCCCAGAACGTCGCATTCTTTCGGAAGGACAAGTTATAGCCGTTTATTTCAGTTGCGGCCCGGCTTAGGATTTCAAGAAGCTGGCGGGTGGATTCCTGTTCGGCGGAAAAGAAAAGTACATTGGGCAGAAGCGTTCGAAGAATCGCTATTGGGCGGAGTGGCACCACCCGGTTTTCCGGAGCCTGCAACAGACGAAATATTCCCGCAACCGGGGCACTGGAATTTGATCCCGCGGCCTTGAATTCACCCCAGAACGGCGTCCCGTAAGCCCGCCAGACTCCTTTTTCCCGGCGTAGAAGGGAAATCTCGTCCGTAAGGACACTTCCCTGTGGCGACAAGGTGGCCACTGTACTTTTCCCGGCTCCGGACCTCCCGGTAAAGATGTAAGCTCTTCCGTCACGGATGACCGTGGCCGCGTGCAGCAAAAATCCCTGGTGCTCAAGAAGTTTCCAGCTCAGAAAAATACGAAGCAGGGAATCGAGCGCATATTGGTTTTTGACGCCGTCAAAACGGATAGCGCTGGAAAAAGCGCGGAGCACCGCACCCTCGAATTCATATCCAAAGTCAGCTGTCGCGCTCTCGGGGGGAGTCACATTGTTCAGCGCGATGTTGATCGGCTGTTCGGCAATATTCGTGAACGCGGCGTAGCGCGCCGAAGCAGCGTCAAATAGGGGAGCGTCAGACATTTGAAGACGGAGGGGCACGCAGCCGATCGATAGCTCGAACTGCTGCTTGAAACCGCGCCCTGAAGTGGCGAGCGGTGCGTTCAATCTGCTCCTTAATAGTGCAGCGAGCGCGCCAGTGCGGGGAGAGGAGGCGCAATCTCGCTTTTTTCAAGCCCCTGGGGGAAGGAAGCTTTACTAGTTTTGCTTGCGGACACCCCACTTAGTCAAGAGGACTTTGTTCAATTTCACAACCGCATGCCTGCAGGTGCTAGCTTCTCGGTTTCCTGTTACTTGGCGCCTTAGCCACCTGGTGTTTTATGCGGCGCGATTTGTCCACGCACAGGCCGCCATTCGGGCACCTCGGCGATTTCTGTTATTCTGGATCGGCAGTTTGCAGCATTCCTCCGCTGATGCTGCGCTGCCATTCTTGATCAGAGAGGAATTCCCGTCGTGACTTCGTCCACGCTTTCCGCACAGACTGCTAAACGCGCTTTCAATTTCAATGCCGGTCCGGGGGCGCTTCCCCTTCCGGTCCTCGAGCGCATCCGCGAGGAACTCCTCGACTGGCGCGGCAGCGGCATGTCAGTCATGGAAATGAGCCACCGCTCGCCTGAGTTTGAGAGTATCAACGCGAACGCCGAACGCAAGCTCCGCGAACTCCTTGGGATTTCAGATGACTACGCGGTCATCTTCGTCCAGGGCGGCGGCAGCATGCAGTTCACCATGGCGCCGATGAACCTGTGCCTGCCAGGAAAACCTGTGGACGTCCTGCACACCGGTACTTGGACCGCCAAAGCCATCGGTGAATTGAAAAAAGGAATTCTCCACAACATCGCTGCTTCGACCGAGTCGGAAAAATTCGCGCGCCTTCCCCGCCGCGAGGAAATGAAATTTTCCCCGGACGCTTCCTACGTCCACATCTGCACGAACAACACGATCGAAGGCACGCAGTGGACTTTGCCACCCGAAACCGGCGACGTGCCGCTGGTCGCAGATATGTCCTCGGACATCGCTTCGCGCTCCATCGATGTAAAAAAGTACGGCGTCATCTTCGCCGGCGCGCAGAAAAATCTCGGGCCCTCGGGCGTCACGATCGTGATCATTCGAAAGGATCTGGCGGAACGAGCCGACAAGAATCTCCCAACGCTTCTTCAATACCGCACGCACATCAAGGAGAAGTCGCTTTACCACACGCCACCGACTTTCGCGGTGTACATCGTCGGCCTGGTTTTGGAATGGATCGAGTCCGAAGGCGGAGTTCCTGGGATGGAAAAGCGCAATAACGCTAAGGCTGGGCTGCTTTACGACACCATCGAATCGAGCGCCGGGTTCTATTCTTGCCCCGTCGAAAAATCCTCGCGCTCGAAAATGAATGTCGTCTTCCGCGTAGTCGGAGGAGACGGAGCCATCGAAAAGAAGTTTGCGGCCGAAGCCGCCGCAGCCGGCTTGGTCGGCACGCCCGGCCATCGCTCCGTCGGAGGAATGCGCATCTCTCTCTATAACGCCGTGACGCCCGAAGCCGTTGAAGCCCTCACCAGCTTCATGCGCGAATTCCGCCGCACCCGCGGCTGACGAACATCGGGAAACTGCCAAGAGGTCGATTTCCCGGCGCGAAACCCTCTCACCACAAACGTTTCTTTCCCCTTGCACTTCGACAAGAGAGAGCGTATCGTCTCTTGTCGAAGCGACAGGGGAATCGTCGGATGGCGCAAAAACGAATTGAACTTCCGCAAGGCACACTCGACCTTCTGATTCTGCGCACGCTGGCCCTCGAGCCTCAGCACGGCTGGGCTGTTTCCGAGCGCATTCATCAAATATCGAGCGATGTTTTGCTGATTCAGCAAGGCTCGCTCTATCCGGCCCTGCACCGGCTCGAGCGCCGCGGCTGGATCAAAGCGAAGTGGGGCACGTCCGAAAACAACCGCCGCGCGAAATTCTACGAGCTCACCAAGACGGGGCACAAACAGCTCGAACTCGAGAAGGATTCCTGGAAGAAACTGGCGGCTGCCGTCGCCCAGATTCTGGAGACGGCGTAGGGAGGACTCCATGGTCAACGATTTGCTTTTTCGCCTTCGCTCGCTGTTCCGGCGCAATGCCGACGAATCCGAAGCGGACGCCGAGCTGCGCTTCCATTTCGATCAGCAAGTTGAGAAGAACCTCAAATCCGGGCTGGCCCGCGAGGAAGCAATCCGTCGCGCCCGGCTCGATTTCGGGGGACACGAACAACTGAAAGAAGAGATCCGCGACGCGCGCGGCGTGAATCTAATCGAGACGCTCTTTCAGGATATGCGCTACGGTCTTCGGATTCTCGGGCGCACACCGATGATCTCCGGCATTGCGGTTCTCTCGCTCGCGCTCGGCATCGGCGCAAATACGGCGATCTTCAGCTTGATTGACACCGTCATGCTCCGAATGCTTCCCGTGGAAAAGCCGGAAGAGCTGATGCAGGTGCGGATTCGCGAGCCGCAGTCACCCAGCGGCGAGTCCGATGCGACATTTACGAATCCCCTCTGGGAAGAGCTGCGAAACCGCCAGGATTTTTTCTCAGGTATTTTCTCGTGGAGTTCGACACAATTCGATCTCGCGCAAGGCGGTGCCGTGCATGATGCCAACGGCCTCTTTACAAGCGGCAACTACTTCTCGACGCTGGGGGTCCGTCCTGCTGTCGGACGGTTGATCACGGAAGCCGACGACAAGCGCGGCTGTCCAGGCGTTGCTGTATTGAGCTATGGCTTTTGGCAGGATCATTTTGGCGGATCACAGAACGCCGTCGGCAGCACACTCTCTCTCGACAACCACATCTTCAACGTGATCGGCGTGAGCTCGCCGGGCTTCTTCGGCTTGGAGGTGGGTAACAAGTTTGACGTCGCCATTCCGGTCTGTGCCGCCCAAATTTTTGACGGGCCAAAATCGCGTCTTGACCGCCGTTCCTGGTGGTGGTTGACCGTGGCGGGCCGGAGCAAACCGGGCCTCAGTCCGGACCAATTGAAAGCGCGGCTCGGCGTGGTATCGCCGCAGGTCTTTGCGGCCGCTTTGCCGCTGGACTGGGAGCCGAAAAGTCAGCAGGACTTCCTCAAACGGTCGTTCCAAGCCATTCCTGCCGCTACGGGCACTTCTTATCTGCGCCAGCAATTTACACAGCCTCTCCATGTATTAATGGGCGTCGTGGGGCTCGTGCTGCTGATCGCGTGTGCCAACATCGCGAGCCTGATGCTTGCCCGCGCGTCCGCCCGGCACAAGGAAATCGCCGTGCGCAAGGCTCTTGGCGCTTCCCGGGCGCGGCTGATTCGCCAATTGCTGACAGAATGCGTACTGCTTTCCACTGCTGGCGCTCTGCTCGGCGTCTTATTCGCACGCTGGGGAACTTCTCTTCTGGTGCGCTTTATCTCTACGGGAAATAACAGTGTTTTCCTCGATCTATCTTTCGACTGGCGGATCCTTAGTTTCACGGCCGCCGTGGCTATCTTCACCGGTTTTCTCTTTGGAGTGTTGCCCGCTTTTCGTTCCACGCGCGTCTCCCTGACCTCCGCGATGAAAGGCAGTCAATCCGTTGATGCGGAGAGCCGCTCCAAGTTCAGACCAGGAAAATGGATTGTCGCTTTGCAGGTGGCGTTGTCGCTCGTGCTGCTCGTGGCCAGCGGCCTCTTTCTGCGCAGCCTGGTGAAGCTTGTCACTATGGACGTGGGTTTCGACCGGAATAATGTCCTCATCGTGCGCGCCAATCTGCACAACGCGAAAGTAGCGCCTGACCAACAACCAGCAATGTTCGATGAAGTCGAGAGCCGATTACGAGCGCTTCCCGGCGTGGTCTCGGCAGGCAGGTCCGTGATGACTCCGGTTAGCAATTACGTTTGGAACAGTGACCTGGAGGTGGATACCCCGAATGCGCCGACAGGCGAAGCCGCGCTCGCGTTCTTTAACTTCGTCTCGCCAGGGTATCTTGGGACCGTTCGCACTCCGCTCCTCGCTGGCCGCAATTTTAACGATGGCGACACAAAGGCAGCTCCTCGCGTCGCGGTCGTCAATGAAACCCTCGCGCGAAAGTTTTTTCCAAATGGGGATGCCCTTGGGAAGTATTTCCGTGTCCACGCAGATCCAGGTAAGCCCGCTCCGCCCATCCAAATCGTCGGACTCGCCAAGGACGCCAAGTATGAATCGCTCCGCGAGGAGGCCCATCCCACCGCCTACTTCCCGGTTGCGCAAATAACGGAGCTCACAGAAGAACAAGTGTTTGAACTGCGAACGGCAACGCGTCCATCAGTCCTTGTTCCCGCTGTGCAGGAAGCCGTCGCAGGTGTGAGCAAAGCGATTCCGCTCGATTTCGCAACACTCGCCCAGCAGGTCGACGATTCGCTGGTGCAAGAACGCCTGCTCGCCACTCTCTCCACTTTCTTCGGCGGCTTGGCATTGCTTCTGGCGATGATTGGCCTCTATGGCGCCCTCAGTTATCTCGTATCGCAGCGCCAGGCCGAGTTCGGCATTCGCATGGCTTTGGGCGCCCCGCAGCGCTCTATCTTGAAACTGGTCATGAGGGATGTCGCCATCGTTCTCGTCGGCGGGACAGCCATTGGCGTCTGTCTTTCCTTCGCCATGTTGAGTGTGCTTCAAAAAATGCTCTTTGATGTCTCGCCTCACGACACTTTCACGTTCATCACCGCCGTTGGCGTGCTCTGCGCCGTCGCCACTGTCGCCGGTTACCTCCCTGCGCGCCGCGCCATGCGCGTCGATCCGATGGTCGCCCTGCGGTACGAATAAACCGTGGCACAAAAAAACGCGCAGGAACTGCCCGTCAGAGGGAAGTTCCTGCGCGCTTCACGCTTGAGCGATTCCGTTTACGCCAAGTCGAAGAGCAACACCTCGGCGTCTTTTACGCCAGTGAGCTCCACGGCTTTTTCGGCCGAGATGGCGACGCCGTCACCCGTCTCGAGCGGCGTGCCATTCAGCTCAACGCTTCCGCGCGCGACCTGCACGTAGGCGTGCCGAGCCGGCTTCAATTCATGTTTCACTGTTTCGCCGGGGCCGAGCACCGTGGCATACAGTTCGTTGTTCTGGCGGATCTTCACCGAGCCGTCGCGGCCATCCGGCGAAGCCACCAGCCGCAACTTCCCACGCTTTTCGGCCTCGCTGAAGTTCTTCTGGTCGTACGCCGGGTTAAGTCCTTGCTTTTCCGGCAGCATCCAAATTTGATAAAGATGCACGAGCTCCGTCTTGGACGCATTGAACTCGCTGTGCGCCACGCCGGTACCTGCGCTCATGTACTGCACGTCACCCGGCTTGATCACCGAGCCGTTGCCCATGCTGTCCTTGTGCTCCAGCGCGCCTTCCAGCACGTACGTCACGATTTCCATATCGCGATGGGGATGCTTCGGAAAACCACCACCGCCCGCGACGCGGTCGTCGTTCATCACCCGCAGCGTGCGGAATTGCACGTGCTCGGGATCGAAGTAATCTGCAAACGAAAATGTAAAGCGCGAATCCAGCCAGCCGTGGTTCGCGTGCCCGCGTTCGTCGCTTTTACGGATATCCATCATGGCCCACCTCCTGGGTCTTGCAAGAGCATAATACTCGTTGTAACGACAATTGTCAAGAGGCTTATTTGCGCTTACTCCCCTCTCCCCGCCTTGTCGCCAACTCTTTCTATTTGTGCACTTTGCACCGCCCTTTCGGCCAGTTCCCGGCGGTAGCCCCTTTGGTGTACAGTGATATTGAAAGCGCGGCACAGCGCCGCGGCCTCCGAGGATTTTTCAATGGATTCCCCACTCTCCGCAACGACGACGAGAAAGCTAGAAGGCTCCGCCGCGCCCCGCCAAACGCTCACCATCACCGACAACCGCACTGGCAAGAGCTACGAGATCCCTATCACCCACGAGACCATCCGTGCCGCCGACCTCCGGCAGATCAAAGTCGACCCCAAAGAATTCGGCATGATGAGTTACGATCCGGCCTTCAACAACACCGCCTCCTGCATCAGCAAAATCACTTACATTGATGGCGACGCCGGCATCTTGCGCCACCGCGGCTATCCGATCGAGGACCTCGCGGAGAAGAGCACTTATCTCGAAACGGCCTACCTGCTGCTGAATGGCGAACTCCCGACGGCCGCACAACTGAAGGAATGGACGTACAACGTCACCCACCACACGTACATCCACGAGAGCATCAAAAAATTCCTCGATGGATTCCATTACGACGCCCACCCCATGGGCATGACGATTTCCACGATTGCGGCGCTCTCGACCTTCTATCACGACGCGAAAGATATCTTCAGCGCCGAGTCTCGCAAGAAGCAGACTTATCGGCTCATCGGCAAGATGCCGACCATCGCCGCGTTTTCTTACCGGCACACTTTGGGAATGCCTTTCGTCTACCCGGACAATGATCTGAGCTATCCCGGCAACTTCCTGAACATGCTGTTCCGCACTTCCGAAGCAAAGTACCGGCCGAATCCCACGCTGGAGCGCGCGCTCGAGGTGCTCTTCATCCTCCACGCCGATCACGAACAAAACTGTTCCACCAACACGATCCGCGGCGTCGGCAGCTCCCACGTGGATCCCTACTCGGCGACTTCGGCCGCCATCGCCGCGCTCTATGGCCCGCTCCACGGCGGCGCCAACGAAGAAGTTCTGCACATGCTGAAGGAAATCGGCTCCATCCAGAAAGTTCCGGAGTTCATCAAGCGCGTCAAAACCGGCGAAGTCAAACTGATGGGCTTCGGCCATCGCGTCTACAAGAATTACGATCCCCGCGCGCGCATCATCAAGGGCATTGCTTACGAAGTATTCGATCTGATGGGCAAGAATCCGCTTCTTGAAATCGCTCTCGAGTGCGAGCGCATCGCTCTCGTGGACGACTATTTCGTGAAGCGCAAGCTCTATCCCAACGTGGACTTCTACACCGGCCTTATCTACCAATCCATGGGTTTCCCGATGACCATGTTCCCCGTTCTGTTTGCGATTCCACGCACTTCCGGTTGGATCGCCCAATGGGAGGAGATGCTCCTCGATCCCGAGCAGAAAATTGCACGCCCGCGCCAAGTCTACCTTGGCCACGATACGCGCCATTACGTTCCGATTGAAGAGCGCAGTTAGACAACCCAGTTTCAAACTTGAATACGGCCTCCCGGGATACGCTCGACAATTCCCTTGCGCCCGGTATAGTTAATCTAAAGAGAGGTGGCATGGCTGAAGTCCCGCGTACCCCTGTGCACACTGGCGCTCGGCGCCGCAGTCAACGCGTGCTCATGCAAGTTGGCGTCCGCATGCGCGGGAAGGACGCTCAAGGCAACGATTTCGAGGAATTCACCGAGACTCTCGCGATTAACGCCCACGGAGCACTGGTTCTGCTCGCAGCACGTGTGACCAGCGGTGCCGTGGTCTTCATGCGGCACAACAAGACAGAGGAAGAACAAGAGTGCCACGTCGCATTCCTCGGGCCGGTGCGAAGCGGCAAAGCCGAAATTGGTCTGGAGTTTACCTCACCCCGCCCCACCTTCTGGCGCGTGGCGTTTCCTCCCGAAGACTGGACTCCGAGAAGTCCCGAAGCCCGCACGCTTTCCACCAATCGCACGGTGAAGTAGCCCGCTAATTCAGCCTTGGGACGCCTTTTTTCCCATCATGGCCGTCAGCAGCCATTTCCTCAAGACCATCAGGTAATAGGGTTTTGTCTCTCGAAACATCAGCCCCATCCCCAGATCGGGCTGGCAATAGATGACGCTGGCTTGCGCTTCAAAAAACTCTGTCTCGGTAAAAAGTTTTATCGCCAGGGACGTTCCCATCGGATATGGGGTTTCCAAATCCACATAACAACCGTTCAGGCTAAGTTCTTTTACGCGCGCCGTCCTCTTGTCTTCCGAGGTGCCTTCGCGCATTTCGATGGATCCAACGAACGGATACCGGGGGCTTCGGCGCCGATCCTGTTCCATGGGACTCCTGGAGAGAGGCGCACCGATTCTACTCCGGCCCGTCCCGATGTCATCAATAAATCTCTCTTGGATTGTGCAACTTGACAGAACTTACCAACCTGAAGACGCAATGAAATCGACCGCCGGTTCACTTGAACTCAATCGCCGCAGGCGAACTCTGCAAACACTGCGAGTGGCACGCGCCGTTCGGGTTTGCATTCCGCTTGGTCTCGGTCCATCCGCGCCGCGGTCCCACGTACTTGCCGTAGCTTCGCTGGTTTCAGGGCCATGCTCAGTCTGTCCCGCAGTCTCCGCCGGGCTCGGAACAACCTCAAGCGCACTGCCATCGCCGAAATCCCCAGCCGATCAGCGACTTCCTGAGTCGAGTACTGCCATACGTCTCTCAGCAAACATACCTGCCGAAGTTCCGAAGGAAGCTGCGTAATCGCGTTCGCCATCAGCTTGCGCATTTCCCGCCGCGCAAACCGTTCCTCGGGGTTGTCTTCGCGCGCCGTCGCCTTAGTCCCGAGCGTTTCATCACCCTCGCCGGTGGGCTCTTCGAGCGAAAAAAGCTTGCCGTCGCGCCGCTTGCGAAGCACGTCGATCGAAGCATTCGCGGCGATCCGCGAAACCCAAGCGTGCAGGTCGTCCCGGTTCTCGCCCGGCATCCCGGAAAATTGTTCCAGGCGGGTCATCACTTTGAGGAACGCATCTTGGCGCACGTCTTCCGCATCCGCGGGATTACGCGTCAGCCGCAGCGCTCCCAAGTACATACCAGGCGCGTAGGGCAGGATCAGTTTGGCCAGCGATTCGCGGTCGCCCTTTCGCGCCTGCAGGAGCAGCCCGGATCGCGTAACCCCATCGAGAGCTAGGGAAGTGCTGCACATGACGCGGTAACAATTGGCAGGCCAATCGCCACCCAGCTGGCCACTGTAAGTAACTATAAATAAATGTGTTATGGGTTTTATGAAATTTAGGATCAGCTGCCGGAGTGACCGCTTTTGGGACGCGAGGTGGCGATTCCGGTCACTGTTTCAGGCCTCTGGCTCGCACAGAGATTCCGCAGTTTGAAGTGCCTCAGCTCTAGTCGGCGATTTCCAGTTTGTCGCCTTGCATTTCCCATTCGATACGCACTAGAAAATCAAAATGCATCCCCTCGGTCTTCAGCCACGCTTCCAGGTCATCGCGAGAATTGGCGCGGAATTCCACGAACATTTTTCCTTCCAGCATGTTCACCAGAATTCGTTCCGCATGAGCGAGCCCGCCGGCCTGCATGCGCTGCGCCAGTGCTTCGGCTCCCTGCCGCGTCAGGCAAGCGAGTGTGTGCTGTGTGAGGTAGCGTGGCATCGGAACTCCTCAGAACGATTTGGAGTCCCAGTATTTCATACATACGGATTCGCGTGCACAATCCGGAGAGTTACAGCTGTCCGCCGCTGCATGAACTGGCAAATCAAACTTGAACTGCCGGACAACGCAAACAAGGTTGCGCGCATCTCCATTGACAAGTGTGTCATTTGTTTGGGACGGGGGTGGTTCATGAGGCGGATCCTGCCAGTGCTGTTTCTCTTCGTGTGTTGCAGTGCGAACTCGGCGCAAGAAAGAACAAGTCCAGGCACAAATCGGAAATTACCGGACGCCCCGGCAGAGCCGCGTGAAAACTCGGGTTCGACGGCAGCGAAGCTGCCGGTACGGCGCGTGGTGCTTTACAAAAATGGCGTGGGGTATTTCGAGCATCTGGGGCGCATACGCGGCAGCCAGAATGTGAATGTGGACTTCACCAGCGCGCAATTGAACGACGTCTTGAAGTCCTTGACCGTCCTGGATCTCTCCGGCGGCCGGATCACCGGAATAGATTACAACTCGGAAGCACCGCTGGCGCGGAGGCTGGCGACGCTGCGATTGTCTCTGGGGGAGAGGCCAACGACGGCAGAATTCCTCGGAGCTTTGCGCGGGGCGAGATTGGAAGTTCGCAGCGGAACTGGGCCGCTACTGACGCGCAAGCTATTAAGCGTGGAGCGCAAGACACGCACGGGTGCGGGTCCAGGCTGGACGGTGGAGACGGATGAAATTTCGCTGATTACGGATAGCGGCGAAGTCCGCAGCGTGGATCTCAACGCTTCAACCAGCGTGAGAATTGCGGAGAAAGATTTGCAGCTGGAAGTTGGGCGCTACCTGGGATTGATCGCCTCTTCCCGAGACCAGGATGTCCGTCGCATGACCATCTCGACGGCGGGCGCAGGCGAGCGCAATTTGTATGTCAGCTATATCAGCGAAGTGCCCATCTGGAAGACCACTTACCGCATCGTGCTGCCGTCGAAAGCTGACAAAAAACCCCTGCTGCAAGGCTGGGCCATCGTGGACAATACCGTGGGCGAGGATTGGGACAGTGTCGAACTCTCGCTCGTGGCGGGAGCGCCGCACTCTTTCATTCAACAACTTTCGGAACCATTTTACGGTAGGCGGCCGGTGGTGGCGTTGCCGGAGAGCGTGCAACTTTCGCCGCAGACGCATGCGGCCACGCTTATGCGGGGAAACGGGCGCCTAAGCGGCATAGTGACAGATCCGTCGGGCGCAGCGCTGGCAGGAGCAAATGTCCGGCTGCTGGATGAAAACAACGGCGTGATCGCCCAGACCAGCACGGAGAGCAACGGGCAATATTCGTTTTCCGGAGTATCCGCGGGAAACTATCGAATTGAAGTGGAACAACGGGGTTTCCGGAAGAATGTAATTTCCGGGCTTAATGTCACGCCGGGCGAGAATCAGTTCAATTCGCAATTGCAATTGGGATCGGCCACGGAAACCGTGACTGTGAACGCCGAAGCCGTGTCGCTCCAGACATCCTCATCAATGATTTCCGAACACGGCAAGCTGAGTGCTGTGGCCAATCGGCCTCACGTCGGCGTCGGCTACGGGAACGGTCCGGGAACTGGTAGTGGTGCCGGGGGCTCGTTTACCGGTACCGACGTCTCGTCTCTTGCACTGCTTTCTCCAGGCGCCGTTGAGTTGGCTAGGGAGATGGGAGCAGCCGCTGCGAGCGGGCAAGAGCTGGGTGACCTCTTTGAGTACAAACTGAAGGACCGCGTAACGCTGAAGAAAAATCAATCCGCGCTGGTACCGATCGCGCAGACCGAGATCGATGCTGAGAAAGTTTCTCTTTGGAGTGGAACAACTGGATCGGGCCGTCCGCTGCGTGGACTCTGGCTGAAGAACACGAGCCCACTTACGTTCGATGGCGGCAGTTTCAGCGTATTGGAAAATGAAGTGTTTGCGGGAGAGGGACTGACGGACCCTATCAAGCCGGGTGAGCGCCGTCTGATTTCGTACGCTACGGATCTCGGATTGCTCGTCGAACCGTCGAAAAATAGCCAGCCGCAGCACGTCACGCGCGTAAAGATTTCGAAAGGCATTATGACGCAGGTGAGCGAGCTACATGAGCGCACGCTATATACGGCGCGGAATCAGGACCAAGGGACACGAACTCTGGTGATCGAGCATCCCGCGCGGCCAGAGTGGCAACTCGCGAAAGCGGCTAAGGAGCCCGACGAGAAAGCGCCCGGCGTCTACCGCTTCCGCCTGGAAGTTCCGTCCAAAGCCACCGCTTCTCTGCCCGTGGAAGAGGTGAGGACACTGGCCACGAGCTATGAACTATCCAATCTGAGCGAGGATCAGATCGGCCTGTTTGTGAAGCATGGAACGATCACACCGGAGTTGGCGCAAGCACTTGCCAAAATCACCGCCCAGAAGGCCGTGGTTGCCAAACTGGAGGAAGAGATGGAAAACCGCCAGAAGGACATTGACCGGATCGTTGAGGATCAGGGCCGCCTCCGCGAAAACATGAAAGCATTGCGAGGCAGTGCGGAGGAAAAAGCTCTGCTGCAACGCTACACCCGGCAACTGGACGACCAGGAAACGCAGCTCGACGTGCTGCGAAAAGAGATCAAGGACACGGAAGCGCTTCGTGACAAAGCAAACGAACTCCTGGAAAAAATGATCGGTAAACTTCAAATCGAAGCGGCGCTGTAGCAGCCGCCTGCTTCCCAAATGTATTTCAAGGCGCGATATCCCACGAAAAAGCAGCAAGCTTTTTCGTGGCCATTCAAAGCACCCGGGCAAAGCCGTTCGAATTGCGCAGGGATAGAGTTTGCGGCCACATCTGAAAAGAAGCCGACATGCGGAAACACTCCGCCGTCTCCCTCGTCTATTGGTCATGAGCCTTTTTACAAATTTGCGCTACACCTTCCGGCAAATCGCAAAGAATCCTGGTTTTTTTGCGCTGGCGGTCGCCGCCCTGGCGCTCGGAATCGGAGCTAACACCGCTATTTTCAGTGCGGTAGAGGCGGTGCTGCTGAGGTCCCTGCCCTACTCCCAGCCCGGCCGCCTGATGATCGTTTGGGAGGACATGTCCTACCTAGGTTTTGCCAATAATACCCCAGCGCCCGCGAATTACCTCGACTGGAAAGCGCAAAATCGCGTCTTCACGGACATGGCCGCGACGCGGTTTGTGACCGCCAGCTTGACGGGGGATGGCCAGCCGGAGCAGCTTTCTGGGAAAAAGGTGACGCCAAACTTCTTCGATGTTCTGGGCGTGCAGCCGATCGTGGGACGTCCGTTTACCGTGGAAGAGGACAAGGCTCAAACCGCGGTCGTCGTGCTCAGTTACAATCTGTGGCGCAGGCGCTTCGGAGGCGATGAGTCGATCCTCGTTCGGTTGATCTTGCTGAATGGCGTACAGACAAAAGTTGTCGGGGTGATGCCAAAGGATTTCTTTTTCGGCGACCGGAAAAACAGCGACTACTGGGCACCCATGGCTTTCACGCCGGAGCAGTGGGCGCGGAGGCAATCGCATTTCCTGACGGTGGTCGCACGGTTGAAAGCGGGCGTGACCACACAGCAGGCGCAGAAAGACATGGAGCGTGTCGCGCTGGACCTGCAAAAACAGTACCCGGAATCAAACGCCAAACTGGGCGCCGTCGTTGTCCCGATTCAAAAAGAATACGCGGGAGACTCTCGCAGCGGACTGCTCGTGCTGCAAGTCGCTTCCCTGTTTGTGCTGCTGATCGCCTGTTCGAATCTGGCGAACTTGCTGCTGGCGCGATCGACAGGCAGAAGAAGAGAGATTGCGGTCCGGCTAGCGATGGGAGCATCCCGTTGGCAAATCGCTTCGCAGTTGCTGACCGAGAGTTTGGTGCTCTCTGTTGCGGGCGGATTGCTGGGATTGTGGGTCGGACAAATGTGCTGGAGCGTATTCGGGCAGTTGGTGCCGGCGCAGGCAGGTGAAGGATTCGCGGTGAATTGGCAACTATTATCATTCACCGCCGCGATCTCGATTGCCGCGGGAATGCTGTTTGGCTTCGCACCGGCGCTTCGGTCCACGAACGTGCCCTTGCAAGAGTCGCTGAAGGAAGGCGGCCGAGGCGGAGAATCGCGCGGCGGATTACGGCTGCGCGATACGCTGGTGGTGGGGCAATTCGCGCTGGCCTTCGCGCTGCTGGTCTGCGCCGGGCTGATGATCCAAACGATCTGGAATCTGCGGAAACAAGAGCTCGGTTTTCAGGCCGATCATCTCCTCACAATGGGAGTGCCTCTGCCGGAGAAGAAGTACGACACCGACGAAAAAGTGCGTGGCTTTTTTCATGCGGTGGAAGAGGACGTACGAGCCTTGCCCGGAGTAAAGGGAGCGGGATTTGGTTCGGACGCGCCCTTCATGACTTACGGAGATACCGAAGGATATACGGTCGAGGGCGAGCCCCCTCTGCCAACAGGAGAGTTCAACGACGCGCTATACCGGGAAGTGACGCCTGGATATCTGGAGATGCTGGGCGCGCGAGTGAAGGAAGGCCGCTTGCTGGGAGAAGAGGATCATCAAGGCGGGTCACTGGCAGTGGTGGTGAATGAATTTCTTGCCAAGCGTCACTGGCCCGGCCGCAGCGCGGTGGGCAAACGCATCCGGTTCGGCGGCAACGAGGACGAAACAAAAAATCCCTGGTGGACGGTGGTGGGAGTTGTTCGCGACATTCGGGAGCGCGGACTTTTGTACGAGATGAAACCGGCAGTGTACGTGCCGGTGACACAAGTGAAGAAGCCGGAAGGGTTCGCATTCCTGGTCGTGCGAACGTCGAACGACCCCGCGAGCACGATCAAGATGGTCGAGGGCGCGTTGTGGTCGGTGGATTCGCAGCAGCCGGTTTCCTACGTCCGCACGATGGATCAACTCATAGAGGCTGACGTGGCAGACCGGACACGTCCGATGATCTTGCTGGGTGTGTTCGCAGGATTGGCGCTGGTGCTAGCGTGCATCGGAGTTTATGGCGTGCTGGCGTACGCGGTGGCGCAGCGGACGCGGGAGATCGGAGTGCGCATGGCGCTGGGGGCGAAGCCGCTGGATGTGACCCGCATGATCCTGGGGCGCGGAATGAGATTGAGCGCCATTGGGTTGCTCGCAGGCGGGGCGCTGGCAGCGGGGCTCGGAGCCCTGCTGCGGAGTCTCTTGTTTGGAGTGACGCTGGTGGCGCCGGGAATTTATGCCGGGACCGCCGCGGCGCTGGTGCTGGTTGCCCTGCTGGCATGTGTGATTCCGGCGCAACGGGCGGCGCGCGTTGATCCTGCCGTGGCTTTGCGCAACGAATAAATCAAAATAGAATTCCGGGTCACCGGCCTGTCCGAATTGACAGGTTGGCGGTGAAGCACATTTTACTCCTGCGAAGTTTGGTCCCGGCAGGGACGTTCTACACTCAAAGTAGAAATGGACGGAGCGGCCTCGCGTTCAGATAGAGGCGCGATCCTCCAGTGTGGTTTCGCGAAGGACACACACGAGGTTGAACAAATGAAACGCGCAGTCCTATTCATGACAATTTTCCTGCTTGCGCTCGCAGCGGTTCCCGGCGTCTCGGCCGCGCCGCAAAGCAAAGGAAGCTCCACTCTGACTGGCATTGTTTTGGGGCCGGACGATAAGCCGGTGGCAAATGCGAGCGTTTCCTACCAGGTGTCTAGCGGGAGCGCGCCGCACGTGGTGCGCACGGATGCGCGCGGGCACTTCACGATTTCAAAATTGAGAGCGGACAACTACGATCTTCGGGCGTCGGGGAAGGGCGTCTTTTCTGAATGGGAGAAGAACATCTTTCTGAGATCAGGCGCGACAAAACAACTGACTCTGCGTCTGATTTACGCGAGGCAGATTCCGAAAGCCTATGTGAAGAGTAACCCCAAGCAGTGACTCTTGACTGGTAATTCGTGACTGTCGACTTGTGAAATTCTCTTGTAAGGACTGAATGCAGATTTTAGACGGCAGACGTGCTGAACATTTCCCCCAACAAAACAAACTTCCTTATTGATAGATGAGCTGGGCGAGTTCGTAAATATCGGAATCCGAGGCGTCCGAGACGGCGCAGTATTCCATCCCCTGGCGGCGCCAATGGCGCCACTGATACCCTTGCCGGAGACCGGGCGCATGAATCCCACTGTCCGGTTCCTTGGTGGGCATCACAAAAACATTGATGATGTGCTTGCGGCGCGTGTAGACGAGCGCGGCGACATTCTGACCGCCCAGAACGTCGAGACGCGCACCGATGAGCGGAAACCCTTCATCGGCATAATCCTTCACTGGAGGAACAAAGGCCAGCTTGCCGTCAAACCAAGGCTTGACAGTGTGCTGGTCGGTCGAAGCGATGTCGGTAAGGTGGCCGGGCTGGAGAGAGCGCACATGAGCGTCGATCATCTCGGCAGCGGTGAATGGCGCAGTGGAAGCGCTATCCTTCGCGGGACGAGGCCAGGAAAACCAGGAAATACCAGCGACGATAAGGATAGAAGCAGCGACGGCGAGCCAGCGCCAGGCGGGAATCCGAATCCCATGGGAAGAATTGTTTGCGGCAGCGAGACCAGTGCGAATTTTCTTGCGGAGAGCCACGGGAGCGTTTTCGTAAAGGCCGCTGTGCTGAAGGGACGAGCGCAGCGATTCCTCGGACCCCAGGGAAGTCGCGCATTCGCGGCAGCCTTCGAGGTGGCGCTCAAACTCCGCAGAGCGCGTGGCGTCGAGTTCGCCATCGAGATAGCCGTGGATAACTGTGCGGCTGTAATCACAGTTCACGGGCGGCCTCCTGGGGAGAGGCGGGAGTAAGAGCACGCTGGAGACGTTGACGAGCGCGGGCCAGTGCGGACATCACAGTGCCAATGGGGATGGCGGTAATGGCAGCAATTTCCTTATAAGAACAGCCTTCCAGTTCACGGAGCACAAGGACTTCGCGGAAGCGCGGCGGCAGAGTCTCAAGGGCGCGAGTGAGGCGCTCGCGGTTTGATCCGGCAATGGCCAAGGCCTCGGGCGAAACACTGGGCTGCGGATGCAATTCTTCGTCGAATTCAGTCATTAGTTCCACAGGGCGATTCTTCTCCAACCAGGTATAACAGGTATTGCGCACGATCTGTAAAAGCCAGGCGCGCGCATCGCCACCGTGGAACCCGCGGAAAAAGCGGTAGGCACGGAGCATGGCCTCCTGGGCGACGTCTTCTGAATCGGCGCGGCTTTTTAGGAGCCAGCGCGCCAGATTGAAGGCGGCGTCGAGATGCGGCAGAACGAGCTGCTCGAAGCGCGCCCGGTCCTGCGTATCCAACACGTCCGAGCCTTTCCCCTGGTCAAAGCCACTCATGGGCAGGAACCGCCTGGAGGACTGTTTTATTCCCTGTCTCCCCTTGGATGTGACTAATCGAGCAAAAGGTTGGTGAGCAAGGAAATCGGGAATATTTAGCAGGGCCTGATGGTCTGGACAAGCGAAACACGTCCCATATGCGGCGCGGGCTCCCTGGACTCTCTCACCCGCGCCGCCCTCCAAAAGCTGGCGAAATCATTCGACAAAGCCAAGAAGAGTTGCACCCACACGCGACGGCATCGAAGAAACACCCTCCTACCCCCCATCAATTTGCAAGAATATCGAAAGAAAGGGCTTGCAGATTTGTATTTTGTAAGTGATTGATTCTAATGGGTCAGTTCTGGTCTTAATTGCCAGCAAAACGGTTGAGCTGGGAAGCCAAAAAGAAAAGCGGGAGCAAGCCCCCGCACTTCAAATGTAGTTATCTACAGAATTAAATATAGCACAAATTAGGTAAAAGTCAAAGGCGATTTTTGGTGATTTTTGGTGAACGAAGGCCTGCGAACGACTGTTGATGTGTTCATCTTGCGAAAAACTGGCGGTGGAGTGCGGTGCCCGAGAAGGTGAAAAATGGGCGGGACGGGAGTAGTACTATTCGCGGTCGCGGCTGAGGAATTCGCGGGGCGTCTCGTTCGTAACTTACAGTAATTGAACGGCTTACTTGTACGTTGATTTCGCGGCTGACCGGAAAAAATGGCGGTTTGTACTACAACCCTAGTACCCCGTCCGGTGGCTCTGCGGACCCATTGTGGCGCGCAGTGGAGGTGCGTAGTCTCTGAGGAACGGGTTGGGGGCCGCGCGGGGACAGCGGCTCCGCAAGGGGCCGTGTGCGAGCTACCCAACCCGCCAATCTTTTTTGCTTCCCTCAACATTCAAGACCAGCGAGTCCGAAAAGAGGGCCTGAAGCCAGGCCCTCTTTTTCGTTTGCAGCCAACGGTATTCGCCTTGCATGCTAGAGGCGGAATTGTGCAGGCGCTTGAGATAAGCTGCTTTTGAATGAATGGGTTAAGTGCAGCTGGGTGGTGAGGTCTGAAAGGTTTGTGCGACAGGTGAAGGATTTAATCAACATCGCCTCAAGACTAATCGTATACCTGGTGGTGGCCATTTCGGCTGAGCAGATTTCCGTGCAATTCGCGCGAGCAGGCGAGCCGGCGCTGCCAAAATTGAAAACAGAAACCCAGGCGGCGTTTGATCGGTACGCGAAACTCGTGGAATCACGAAATGAAGCCGAGTTGAAGCGGAACACGAACCTCCTGTGGATCGACGGCCTCCCCGAGGCGCAACGCGCGGAAGCCTACGCTGAGCTGAAGCGCGGCGACGTAAAGATGCAGAAGCTCGAAATCCTCGACAACCAGAAGCCGATCGAGTGCCCGGGAGGGATGATCCATCACTGGACCGGCGTGGTGTTTATCCCGGGAGCCAGGGTGGAAGATGTATTGGGCGCTCTACAAGATTACGACCGGCACGCGGTGTATTACGCGCCGGATGTGGAGCGATCGAAGATCGAGTCGCGGGAGGGCGATCACTTCCGGGTCTTTCTGCGGTTCCGGCGGCACAAAGTGATCACTGTAGTGCTGAACACCGAGCACGACGTGCAGTACTTCCACGATGTGCCGGGAAAAGCGCACAGCCGCAGTTCGGCGGTGCGCATTGCGGAAGTGGAAAACGCCGGGAAGAGCGATGAACGCGAAAAAACTCCTGGCGAAGATGGCGGATTCATGTGGCGGATGGAAACGTGGTGGCGCATGGAAGAGCGGGACGGCGGCGTTTACGTGCAAAGCGAGGTGGCTTCGCTAACACGGGACATTCCGACTGGCCTGGGCTGGATGATCAAGCCGTTTGTTACCGGTATCCCCAAGGAATCGCTCACGTTTACGCTGGAAGCAACTCGGAGAGCGGTGGAAAAGCGCAGGGCGTGAGGACTGCTGGGCCTAAGGTCGCCTTACGTATTGAACAGGATGGGTTGCGACGGCGAGGACGCGGTAGCGGCGGTCAGGCATGGCAGGCCCTTTGGTGATTGGCGTAACGCGCGGCGATTATGCGGAAGTCTGTCGGATGCAACGAGATGCCCCGAAGTGGAGTATAACCCGTTTCCCGATGTGGGAGGCTGTGCTAAACTACCGTGGGTCCGCAGGGGTTTGCGGTTCACCGTAAGTCTCCGCACTGGTGTTGTTTTTCTTGGCGGCCAAAGATCGGGCACTCCAACGTCTGGCGGCATCTTGGCTGGCATGTTTGGAAGCCTCTCTGCGGCGCAAAAATTCTTCCATCGATGACCCCGGTCAAGCCGCGGTCACGTGAAACAAACGAGGATGTGTCATGTCCGGGCATTCAAAATGGGCCACGATTAAACACAAGAAAGGCGCCACCGACGCCAAGCGCGGACGCGTATTCACGCGCATCATCCGCGAAATCAGCATTGCCGCGCGCATCGGCGGAGGCGAACCGAACTCCAATCCGCGGCTGCGGACTGCGATTCTGGCGGCAAAGGCCGCGAACATGCCAAACGACAACGTGGAGCGCGCGATTCTGCGCGGCACCGGCCAGCTCGAAGGCGAACAGTATGAGGAAGCGACCTTTGAAGGCTATGGCCCGGGCGGAGTGGGGATGCTGATTCAAGTGGTCACTACAAACCGCAATCGCGTCGTCGGCGAGTTCCGCCACTTGATGAGCAAGAATGGGGGCAACATGGCGGAAGCCGGAGCGGTGGGATGGATGTTCAGCCGCAAGGGCGAGATTTCAGTTCCCAAAGAAGCGGCGAGCGAAGACAAGCTGTTGGACCTGGTGCTGGAAGCCGGCGCCGAAGATTTGAAGGATGATGGCTCGGCATGGTACATCGTGACGCCGCCGGACGCGCTTGAGAAGGTGAAGGAAGCGCTGAGCAAGGCGGGAATCACTCCGGAGTCGGCGGAAATCGCCATGGTGCCGCAAAACTACATCAAACTAACGGGACCGCAGGCGACGCAGATGGTGCGGCTAGTGGAAGCGCTCGAAGAACACGACGACGTGCAGCACGTTTACGCGAATTTCGACATCGACGAGTCGGAAATTCAGGCGGCTGTCGGCGCCAACTAATTCGCTTGCTGTTCTTTTTACGGCCAGTCCGCGATCCGGGCTGGCCGTTTTTGTTTGACAGGGAGTTGTGCCTGCCTGACACGCACGGTACAAAGCGCTGGCAGGGATACGCGGAAGGCCGTAGACTTGGGGCCATGGCTGTCAGGAATTCATCGGAGAGGCGGGACGAAACGAACGGATGGCAGCGCGTTCTTGGAGTGGACCCTGCCTCTGCTGGGCCGACCGGGTTTGGAATTGTCGAAAGTGACGGACGGTGCTGCCGCGTGGTTCAATATGGTGCTCTAAAAGTGGCAGCGAGGCGCCAGAAGGAATGCGCGGGTGCGGTGCTTCAAGATGTGCATGCCCGAGTGTGCCGCTTGCTCGAAGAGTATTCACCGGATGCGATGGCAGTTGAGAGCGTCTTTACTGCATTGAATATGCGGACAGCACTACGGCTGGCTGAAGTGCGCGGCGTCATCCTGCTTGCCGCGGCGCAGCACGATGTGATGGTTTACAGCTATGCGCCTCGCGAAGTGAAGGCTTCCGTAGCGGGCCATGGTCACGCCGATAAGCGGCAAATGCAAATGATGGTACGCGCGCTGCTCTCGATGAACGAGACGCCGGAGCCTTCGCACGCCGCCGACGCACTGGCCGTGGCGCTCTGCCATTTGCAGACGGAGCAGGCGCGGCGGCGATTTGGATTGCCAGATTCGCATGCGCAAGCGAAACCGCGCACTTTACGAATCGCAGTTGATTCTGCTGCTTTGCCAAACGAGATTCGCCCTATAGGCACAACGCGTGGCGGGTTGCCGCGCATCGTAACGACGCGATGACCGTTTTGCGGTCACAAAGGACCATGAAGACTTCCCGGCTCCGATTCATTCTGCTGATTGCTGTGGCTTTGATGGACGCCTCCGCGGCATTCGCTGCCCCCGCTCCGTCCGGCGCCAAGCTGACCTTTCGGCGAGTCTTCAAGGGAAGCTCTCCCGAATTCATCGAAATTAGCGTGCGGCAAGATTCGGATGTCGGCGCCTATGAAATCCGCCAACTGGAAGAAGATCCAGGCTCTTTGCCGTTCCAGGTGAGCGCGACATGGCGCGCGAAGATGTTCGATCTGGCGGCGCAACTCAAGCACTTTCAAGGGCAGGATCTCGACGTGCACCGCAAGATTGCCAATCTCGGGGAGAAGACATTTCGCTGGGAGTCCGGCGCGGAAATCCATGAAACCAAATTCAATTACACTTTGAATTCGGCGGCAGCTCAACTGCTGCAGATTTTTGAGGGGCTGGCGCGACAGCAGGAGACCGTGGACCTGATTTCCCGGCGGATGAAATACGACCGGCTGGGTATCAACGATGCTTTGCTTCAATTTGAATCGGATTTGAACCGCAGCCTACTGCCGGAACCACAGCGGGTCCTGCCGATGCTGGACCAGATTGCGGGCGATTCCCGGTTTGTAGAGATTGCGCGGCAGCGGGCGCGGTCCTTGGCAGAGCGCATTCGCCACCAGGGCTGACTGGCCGTCTCGAGGGCTTTCCGCCTACTTCTTCGCCAACCGGACTCCGGACGTCGAGTGTATTGAGCTACGCCTTCTCGTCCTCAACAGTCAACTCTCAATAATACATATTTCTGGATACCCATACTGGAATCAAGAAATGAACACCCGTGCGACATACTCTTGATATCTTCATATTCCGGATGTAATTCAATATAAATACTTTAACAGAAGTTGGTTTATTCATGACTTTGGCAGATTTTATGCATGGTCAAGGTGGGGATTAGTCCTAAGTTTTTATAAAGCGATATGGTAACCGAGCTTTCCTCATTTACGTCAGTAAGCCACGACCAGCTTTTCAAATCAGTGTGTTCTCGAAAGGAGTTGTAACAATATGAAGAACAAGTGGTTCGTGCTTGGTTTGGTGCTCGCACTGTGCGGGGTGTTCTCACTGGCGGCCAAGGCCCAAGAGACAACGGGCGGTTTGCAGGGCCTAGTCAAAGATCCCTCCGGCGCCGTCGTGCCTAATGCCAAGGTGGTGGTGACGGCTTCCTCGCTAGTTGGCAGCAAGGAAACTACGACCGATGGAAGCGGGTACTACCGCTTTTCCAACCTTCCACCAGGTACCTACACCCTTACGGTAACGGCCAAGGGTTTCAAAACCGCGAAGCGTGATGGCCTAAACCTGGAAGTGGGCCACCTTCCGTCGGTGGATATAGCGCTGGAAGTAGGCGCCGCCGAGACCATCGTGGAGGTGAGTGCGGCAGCTCCGGTGATCGATGTCACCTCAACTCAGAACATAACCAACGTCACGAACGACGTGATTGCTAACATTCCCCATGGACTTAGCTTTCAGTCGGTCATTCAGTTCGCGCCCATGGCCCGCAACGAGCCTCTCGCAGGCGCCACCACCAACGGCATGGCGTCGGGCGGTACCGGCGGCTCCCTGCCGGGCAGCAGCGGCAACGGCCAAAGCGTGGGTTTCTCCATCGGCGGTGCTGCTGATTCAGAGAGCAGCTATCTCGTGGAAGGCCAGGACACAGAGAACAACTCCGGCGGCTATTCCAAAGCCAACGTTCCCTTCGAGTTCATTCAAGAAGTCGAGGTTAAGACTTCAGGCATCGAAGCGGAGCATGGCGGCGCTCTCGGCGGCGTAATCAACGTCATCATGAAGAAGGGCAGCAACGCCTACCACGGTGAATTGTTCGCCCAATATGAAACGTCCGGGGCGGACGCGAATCCTACGAACGCCTTCTTGCGCTATGATCCGACTGATAGCGGTAACAGGGCCGCTGGTCTAGACCCCGGAGCGCAGCTCTACCAGGCGCAGAAAGACCACTTCCGCATTCTCCGGCCCGGGTTTAGCGTTGGTGGCCCGATCGTGAAGGACCGCCTGTTCTTCTTCCTAGGCCTTGCGCCTCAGATCAACAGCTTGTCCAAATCGGTCAACTTCGGCGCCAATGACAACAACGCTGGCAGCCAGTATTTTACCCAAGACAAGCAGACCTACTACGGCAATGCCCGGATTGACGCCTCTCTGACGCAGAAGATACGCATGTACGCTTCGTGGCTGTATCAGTACGCGCGCGAAACCGGAAACTCCATGCCGATATCGGATCCTGTAAAATCCCAGGCGGGTTATCTGAACACCTCTACGTTGGCTCCTTTGTCGGCCTTCTCACACGGCCTTGGCTGGGCGGCCCCGAACTCGACCTACAACATCGGCGCTGACATCAGCCTGACCCCGAAGATCGTCTCCACTACCCGCTTCGGCTACTTCTTTGAGAACTATCACGACTTTGGCTGGCCGACCACGGCTCCAAACCTTGTGTGGGGTACCAATGGAGTTGGCGCATGCCAAAACCTTGCCCCGCCCGCTACGGAACCCACGAACTGCTCCGATCCGACTATGCCAAACTACACGCCACAATTTGCTCTACCGACCTCTCTGCAGCAGCCGGGGGGCAATACCACGACACCCTACCTCAGCAGTTTTACGCTGTTCAACTCCAACAAGCACTTCCAGTTCAATCAGGACGTGGCGTTCTTCAAGGGCGGTTGGTGGGGCACGCACAACATTAAAGTTGGGTACGCGCTCAACCATATGACCAACGTGATTGATCAGAACGGCAACGTGCCGGAGGTATTCTTGAACGTTGGTACCGGGGTAAGCCATGGCGCGGCCACAACCACCGGTGGCACCAACTGCGGCCCTCTGGTTACCGCTTGGGGAGTTTGCGCCGGCCAATACGGCTACGCGATCGTGCAGGACTTCTCGACGATTCTGACCAAGCCTGCCACCGATAATAACCACGCCTTCTTCGCGCAGGATTCCTGGAATGTTGGCCACGGGCTGACCTTAAACCTTGGCATCCGCATCGAGAAGGAATACCTCCCCGCTCCTGCGGGCTACACGATCAAGTCGATCAATTTCAATTGGAGCGACAAGATCGAACCTCGCCTGGGA
>DATDGB010000012.1:0-2875 GCA_036522305.1 Candidatus Acidiferrum sp.
CTTTCCTGTGCCCCGAACCTGCCGGATTCCAGCTTGAATCCCCTGCACCCCCTGCACCTGGCTGGCTTTCCTCTTGAATCCGTTGTGCGCCGCTGTGCGCCGCCGTTCCTCGGGGGCCCGGTCCGTTCCGAGATTTACGGAAAACGGGGATTCCGCTCCGGTATTTCTGTAAGTTGACACAAAAGTCCTCCTTGAACTAAATCCGCTGCTGCGGATAGATGGGGAACATTCCGCTAGCGGCATTGTCTCGATTTGTGAGGTTCAGCGCTTCAGTATTCCTTCTAGGGAAAGTCTTCACCCTTTCCCCAGAAGGAGATACCGATGTTAGCAGTGTCACAAATTTCCCCACTGCGTAAGCGAATGATAGAGGATATGCAACTGCATGGACTCTCCGAAAACACTCAGGAATTGTACGTTCGGGCTGTTAGCCAGCTGTCCCAATACGTTCACCGCGGTCCGGACAAAGTCACCGAGGAAGATATCCGCCGGTTCTTTCTGTACTTAGCCAACGAGAAGAAGGCGGCACGCTCCACCGCGACCGTGGCTTTATGCGGGATCAAGTTTTTCTACGAGAACACCCTGCGCCGGGATTGGCCGACGCTGCAACTGGTGCGTCCAGCTCGCGAACACAAGTTGCCTGTCGTGTTAAGCCGTGACGAGGTGCACCGTGTTTTGGCTGAAGTTCAGATACTCGTCTATCGCGCATGTTTGAAAACGATCTACAGTTGCGGACTACGTTTAATGGAAGGCGTCCGGCTACAGGTCGCCGATGTCGACAGCGAACGCATGGTGCTTCACATTCATGGCGGCAAGGGAAAGCGGGACCGTTACGTGGCTCTGCCGAAGCCGACGCTCATCGGCCTTCGGGAGTGTTGGAAAACTCACGGCTCGCGACAATGGCTTTTCCCGGCGCGGAATTCGAAACATGCCGGCGAGCCCATCACCGGCAAAACTCTGCAGCGCGCCTTTTCCGACGCATTGCAGAGAAGCGGCATCACCAAAAAGGCGCACGTCCATAGTTTGAGACACGCCTACGCCACACACCTGTTGGAAGTTGGCGTCAACCTGCGTCTGATTCAGGAAACGCTCGGTCACCGCAACCCTCAAACTACGGCCATCTACGCGCATCTGACCCAGCCGGTGCGGGAGACGATGACCAAACACCTCGATGAACTCATGAAAGACCTCTAAACCGGGGTCTTCATGTTGGAGGTGGCCGACATTATCGGCCTCCATGGCACGGCCTACGCTCAACAGTCGGGCGTCCACCTGAGCTCTGTTCAAAAGCAGGCTCTGCGCGATATCGCCGCCTGCCGCACACCGTTCTTTGGCGGTCACGTCCATCAGTGCGATCACTGCCAGCAGGAGGTTTTCTCTTATCACTCTTGCCGCAATCGCTCCTGCCCGAAGTGTCACCAGGACCAAACCGATCGCTGGATCGACAAACAGCGCGGCCACCTCCTGCCCTGTCCCTACTTCCTGGTGACCTTTACCCTACCCGAAGATCTGCGTCCGTTGGCCCGTTCTCATCCCAGGATTATCTATGGCCTGTTGATGAAAGCAGCAGCCGACTCCCTACAGAAACTCGCCAATGATCCACGTTATCTCGCCGCCTGCTTCGGCGCTCTTGCCGTTCTCCATACCTGGACCCGGGCCATGCTCCTGCATCCCCATGTCCACATGCTTGTCACCGCTGGAGGCCTTTCCGCCGACAACACTTGGGTCGATTCCAAGCATCCCCTGTTCCTGGTTCCCGTCCAAGCCCTATCGGTGATCTTCCGCGCCAAAATCTGTGATGGCTTGAACAAGGCCGGATTACTCGCTGGTTTGCCTCCAGCACTCTGGAAGAAGAAATGGGTCGTTCACTGCCAACACGCCGGCCGCGGCGAAAAAGTTCTCGAATATCTCGGCCGCTACGTCTTCCGCATCGCCATTACCAATAGCCGGCTGGAATCTTTCGACAACGGACAAGTCCGTTTCCGCTACCGCGACAATAAAACTCAGCAGATCCGCCACCTCACCCTTCCGGCGTTTGAGTTTATCCAACGGTTCCTTCAGCACGTCCTGCCACGCGGCTACGTCAAAGTCCGCTACTACGGAATCTGGAGTCCCTCCTGCCGTAAGCAACTTCGCCTTGCCCGGACTCTTCTCGCCGCCAAGCTGCCCATCCCCGCCGTCTCGCCGGTCCTCTCACCGCCTGAAGCCCGCGATCCACTAGTTCGGACTCCCCGCCGCTGTCCGCTTTGTGCCGTCGGCGTTCTGCTTCTCGTCCGGACACTGCCTTCTCAACGGAACCATTCTCCATGATGGAATCACCCCATCCATTGTCCCCATCTCCGTGTCCGCCCGCTCTGGACGCTCTCGCCGCAGTGTGCCTTGAACCCGAATTTAGCCCCATTCCCGTCCTTATTCGTCACCGTTTTCCTTCTTCCCAGCCCCAGCCCCAACCATCACCGACAGGCATCCCTCATTGCCCTTCGAAAACCCTCCTCATCTTGATGCCCGCCTCTGTCCGGTTGTTTTGAAAACCCAAATACTGAAAATGACTCTCCGGATTCAGTTCAAGCCAGGATTTTGCCGCGGCTGCTGCGCGGCAAGAATCCTTAATCTCTTATGGGATGCGGTTCTTCAGACCGCGACTCCCCAAGACCCGCTTGAAATTCTTACGCGCCGCCAACTGAGGCGCGTTCGGTTAATGAACGGCGCCGTTATAGGGGAATCACAGCCCCGGTAAACTCAAGAAACAGGCAGTTCCGATACTTACGGCATGCCTTTGATTTGCTTATCCTTCTTCAGGAACGTCCGACTTGGCGTATAGAGGTTGAGCTACGAAATAGCACTTGCAAATGCAAAGTCTGCGGATTGAATCGAAGAT
>DATDGB010000013.1:0-56234 GCA_036522305.1 Candidatus Acidiferrum sp.
GGAATGCACTGGACCGTTCACGGCTCTAACGCCATCATCGCCCTCCGCTGCGCCAAGCTCAGCGGGCGCTTTCAGGACTTTTGGGAACGCAGAACGGAACAAAAGGCCGCATGACTCATCACTTTCTTGTCGTGCACCCACCACGATTCTGCCACTCCCTTTCGAATTCCGCCCGGTTGCAGAAGGATTTTTGCGTGCCCACTTTGGTTGTGGAGAGAGCCGCGTAGAGATTCGCCCGCGTCAGAGCCTCTTTTTCCGGTAAACCCTCACTTAGAAAGACGGCGAAGCTGCCAATGAAAGCATCGCCTGCGCCAGTGGTGTCTACCGCTTTGACCTTGAAAGGGGGGATTAGCTCGACGCCTTCTGAACCCGCAACCAGAGAGCCGCGCTCACCGAGGGTGATGACCACTCTCCGCAGTCCCTGACGCACCAGAAACTCCGCACACTTTTTCGCGTCATCAGTCGAATGAACGGGTATCCCGGAGATTGCTTCCGCTTCGCTCTCATTGGGAATGAAGAAGTCGGCGGCGCCAACTTTCTTGAGATCAATCGGCTGCGCCGGAGCTGGATTCACAAGGCAGCGAATGCCGTTGGCCCTGGCGAACTGCACGGTGTGGTAGACAGTGTGCAACGGGATCTCAAACTGCAGGACAATGGTGTCCGCTTTGTTTAGCAGCGGAGCAGCGGCATCCACATCTTCTGGGGAGAGCATATCGTTGGCGCCCTTCACGACGATGATGCGGTTTTGGCCGCGGGAATCCACAAAAATGGGCGCGACTCCGCTGGAGACTCCTTCGGTGAGGAGCACATTCCTCGCGTCGATTCCCTGCGATTCAAAGTTCTTGATTGTGGCTGGGCCGAAGAGATCGTTCCCGACTCTCGCCACCATGATGACGTTTGCTCCGCAGAGACGCGCCGCCACCGCTTGATTGGCGCCCTTGCCGCCAAAGCCGAGATCAAAGTTCTTCCCGAAGATAGTCTCCCCGGGCCGAGGGAATACATCATTGAAGGTAGTGAGGTCCACATTGGCGCTGCCTACAACCGCAAGGAAGGATTGCTTGGCCATCATTTCATCTCTGCTGTTTCAGGAAAAATAATCTGGTATTCCGGTCTAGCTCTAAGCAGCGAAAACATTTCGAATCATGAACCATAAATTCGCCGGTCGTTCCGCCAGACGGCGCACAAACCACGGATACCAATAGTCGCCGTACGCGACTAGCACGATGGAAGTATACCCCTCGCTGGCGAGACGTTCCTGCTCCGCGCGCTGGATGCCGTAGAGCATCTGCACCTCGAAATCCTTTTTCGCAAATCCTTCCGCGGATGCAAAATCGGCCAGGCGGCGGATCAGCGCGACGTCGTGCGTGCCAAAAGCGGCGCGCACGCAGTAGTTCTCCTTTTTGGCGCGCAGCATCTGCTTCCCGAGATCGAAATAACCTTCGTCGACGTCCTGCTTGCAGGCAAAGGCGATTTCAGGCGGCTCGTTGTAGGCCCCTTTTACCAAACGAATCGAAGGCCGCAGCGGCAAGAGCTTCCCCAGGTCATCCTTTGTTCGGTGGAGATAGGCCTGCAGGCAGATGCCGACGTTGGCATGCGTTGCGAGGGCACGGCGATAGAGATCCAGCGTCGCGTCTACGTAGTTGCTCGCCTCCATGTCCACCCAAACGACGGAATCCTTCTGCGCGCGCTCAATGATGGCGTTCAGATGTTCAAAGCAGAGTTCCGGCGAGAGGTCCAATCCAAGTTGCGTCAGTTTGACGGAAATCTCCGCTTGCGGCCCTTTTTCTCTTATGCGTTCCAGAACTTCACGATAGTGTTCGGCAACCTGTTGTGCCTCGGTGCGGTCATTTATGTTTTCGCCCAAGTGGGTGAACACCGCTCCGATTTTCTTCCCGCGCAAAATCTGCGCCGCGCCAAGCGCGTCATCCAGCGTCTCGCCCGGCATGAACCGGGATACCGTGCGCCTGACAAAGGAATAGTTCACCGCACGATGGCGCAGCCACTGATTCTGAGATGCCGCGAGCAGTATCGATCGCATGATACTCATGAGCGAAGGGCCTCTAGGTTTGGCGCGCAAATAGGTGATGCTTATTTCCGCGCACCATTCTAAACCGCATTTGAATGTGAATTGGTTCTCTATTTTTGTATAGGAGGAGCGGACAAATTCTGCAATCGCGCCGTCGAAAAGGAGGGAGCCGACAGCTTGAGCGCGTCCCCCGCAACAGCTCCAGCGGAACGGCGGACGGCAGCCCCTTCGCGACCGAGGCGCGCTTCACTTTCCACACGAGCTTGCGCGATCGCGCTGAGTTCAGCCCCCGGTGTAGCGTTCACCAACCCTTCCGCGTGAAGAAAGCAGGCGAAAACGAGTCGCTCCGGCTGGCGCTGCCGCTTCAGGAACTGCCCGTAGTTGAACCAATCGCTTGCAGCGCTGACCGCGTCGGAGAGCGAAGCGTCAATTGCCAGCGCCCGCTGATACGCAGTGGCGGCTGCTTCGATGTTCTCCCGTTTCTCCTGCAAGTCTGCCAGGTGAACAAGAGAGAGTGTTACCAGTGGTTTCGCATTTGCTTTTTCCGCGAATTTTATCGCAGCGTTGTAGCCCTTCAGAGCATCGGCTTGCTGGTTGGCCGCTGCATCCGCGTCGGCCACTTTAATCAGCGCTGCAATTACCGTGGCGGCTTCGGCTGGGTGTTCGTCCCGGTGCGTGGCGACAATCTGCAAATAGGCCCGGTAGTGCCGCGCCGCGGCCTGAGGTTCTCCACGCGCTTCAAGTGACTGCGCAAGATAGATTTGCGCATTTGTTTGACCGGGGTCGACATCGATGGCGCGCTGCCAGCTTTCGATGGCCTCCTCGCCGTACCCCTGACGTTGTGCCAAGAGTCCGAGATTCACCAGCGCGTCCGTGTTCCGTGGCCAACGTCCAAGCATTTTTTGATATTGCGCAGCGGCCTCGGCGTCCCGTCCCGCTTCAATCAAGCCTTGCGCGTAGGCTTCCTGCCGCGGAAGGCTATCCGGGCTGATGGAAGCTGCTCGCTGCAGAGCCACAATCGAGGCATCGAGCCTTCCCGCCAGTGTTTCCGCTCTCGCCAGGCGGATCTGCACGGCACTATCATTCGGATTCAACTTCGCTGCGCGCTCAAGCGCCGGCAGGCTATCCGCTTCGCTCGACCAGTAGAAATGCAGTTGATCCATAGCCGCCCACGCCAAAAGCAGCGCAACGGCGATGATTCGAATCCCTCTGGCCACAGGCGCTGAGCTCGTCAGCCAGTGCGCCATGGATTGAACCGCACCACGCTCTTCTGACTCCGCGGTCGCGCTCCTCTCTTTCGTATTGAGCAAAAATGCCGCAACACGAGTATCGCGCAACTTCCAGAGCGCTCCGTCGAGAATGAAGTGATGAATATTCACCAGCGCGGTAAACGTCAGAAAGCTCGCGGCGAAATCCGCATGGAAAATACGGCTCGCGATCCACGGCCCCGGAATAAACAACGCGATTCCGCCCGCGACGAGCGTCAACAGGTAACGCGAAAACTTCCAATTGGCCTCGCCTCGTTCGCGCGCTTCGCGCGTCTGGTAATAACTCGTGATCCAAAGATATTGCGCAGAATGGAGCACAGCCAGAACGCCGCTGCTATAACGGGTCTGCGGCACTTCGTGCCCGCTGAAGAGTTCAATCATCGCTGGCAGCAAAAACCATAGAAACTGTGTGACCGCCAGCGTCAGCGGCGCAACGATTACCCGCAGGCTGCTGCGCCGCGCCATCGAAATCAGCGCCCATCCGCAGGCAACCGCGAAAAAAACGGCCAGTACGGCGCGCGCTGGAAGTGTGAACTTAGCCGGCAGTCCGAGGGACAGAATCAGAGCGTCGCCGGAAGGCCCCGTATGAAAGCTCAGCATCAGCAGGAGAAACGACGCAAGGAACGACAGATGGATTGCATTTCTTTCCGCGGAACTCGGCGCCAGCCCCGATCGGCGCGCGAACATCATCAGCAATCCGAAGTTTTGTCCCGTGTAGTGCCATGGGCTCCAGCAGATATACAGCGTGAAAATCCAAGGGAGCAGCGGATACCAGACGTGCGCGACGATTCCGGCGAGGGCCAGCAACAACGCGATGTGCACGGTGAAAATGCGATATTTCGCAAACTCCGTGCGCGTATGATAGGCGCGGTAAACCGTGGCCATGAAGTGCGGGTAATTGCAGAGCAGCGCCAAAAAATAAAACGCCACGGCCCATGCCCGTGAGTACGTGCTGGTCGCATAGAACGCCAGTAGGAGCAGAGGAGCCGACCACGCGCCGCAACCGATCAGTAGATCGATCCACGGACGATAAATCCATGGACTGGGCGCAGAAATTGGCGGAAGCGCCGTCGGCGCAGTTGTAGAGGTTGACCCCATCCCATCGAAGAGTAGCGCAGGGAGGCGATTCTTGTGCGAAGCCGGCGAGCTTCCAATGTGGAATTAGTTACTTGGGCTCGCGCGCGCAGTTCAGGAAACGCCGAGCACCCGAAGAAGCACGCCAGCCAACGTGCCACCGACGAGCGGCCCAATCACGGGTATTGGCGCATAGCTCCAATCCGAACCGCCTTTCCCAGCGATCGGAAGAATCGCATGCGCGATTCGCGGCCCGAGGTCTCGTGCCGGGTTGATCGCGTATCCTGTCGGCCCACCAAGTGACAAACCGATACCCCAGACCAGGCTTCCCACGAGATAGGGACCGAGCCCCGCTGCGGGACCAGCCGCCGAGACGCTCTTCGAGAAAATCGCGCCAACCACGAAAACTAGCACGAACGTCGCAATAATTTCGCTCAGAAAATTTGTGATGGTATTGCGGATTGCCGGCGCCGTACAAAAGCAGCCCAGCTTCGCGGCAGTGTCCGGCGTCTCCTTCCAGTGCGGCAGGTATTGAATCCAGACGAGTCCTGCGCCCACGATGGCCCCGAACATCTGTGCCATCAGATAGGGAGCGAACTTCGCAAAATTGCCGTCGCGCACCGCGAATCCGATCGTCACCGCCGGATTCAGATGCGCGTCGCTGCTTCCGCAGGCAATGGCCGTGAAAACGCCCGCCATCACCGCAAACGCCCACCCGGCGGTGATCACTATCCACCCGCTGCCCTCCGCTTTTGATCGCTTGAGCAGCACCGCAGCGACAACTCCGTCACCGAGTAAGATAAGGATCATTGTTCCAAGAAATTCACCGAGCACTGGTGACGTCATAAGTCAGATCCTCCGTCAGGACTCCATCCAATCAAACGATCGCGTGACCGCTTTCTTCCATTGCCTGTAAAGTCTCTCGCGCTCGGATTCGGCAAGATTCGGCTTCCAGGTGCGATCGACCGCCCAGTTGGCGCGCAACTCTCCCAAGCCCGAAAAGAATTTCACCGCCAGGCCTGCGGCATAAGCTGCGCCCAGCGCTGTCGTCTCCTGAATCACCGGGCGCACCACCTCGCGGTCCAAAATATCCGCCTGAAACTGCATCAACAACTCATTCGCCACCATGCCGCCATCCACGCGCAGGCTGGCGAGTTCAATACGCGAATCTTTCTCCATGGCTTCGACCACCTCCCGCGTCTGAAACGCCGTGGCTTCCAGAACCGCCCGCGCGATGTGTCCTTTATTCGCATAGCGCGTCAGTCCCGCGATGACGCCACGCGCATTCCCTTTCCAATACGGCGCGTATAGCCCGGAAAATGCGGGAACGAAGTAAACGTCGCCATTGTCGGCAACCGTTCGCGCCAACGGCTCTACGTCCGCACTCCTCTCAATGAGCCCGAGATTGTCGCGGAGCCACTGCACCAGCGCTCCGGTAATGGCCACGCTCCCCTCCAGGGCGTAGTGCGCGGCCCCGTCGCCGAATTTGTAGGCCACGGTGGTCAGCAACCCAAAGTTCGAGGGTACCGGCCGCTCGCCGGTGTTCATTAGCAGAAAGCATCCGGTTCCATAGGTGTTCTTGACCTCGCCGGGACGAAAACACGCTTGTCCCACGAGCGCCGCCTGTTGATCGCCCAGGATTCCAGTGATGGGAACGCCCGCAACCGCCTGAACAGTAGCTTCGCCATAGACTTCGCTGCTCGATCTCACTTCTGGCAGTACCGAACGCGGAATATCAAACGCCGCCAGCAACTTTTCGTCCCAATCCAGTGTTCTTAGATTCAGGAGCTGCGTGCGGCTCGCGTTTGTGACGTCTGTGACATGCACGCCGGCTTGAGGGCCGCCGGTCAAGTTCCAAAGGAGAAATGTATCGATATTTCCAAACAGCAATTCGCGCGCGGCTGCCTTTTCCCGCGCGTCCGGAACATTTTCAAGCAGCCACCGCAGTTTCAAGCTGCTGAAATACGTGCTCAGCGGCAAACCCGTCTGCGGACGGAAGCGGTCTTGCCCGCCTTCGCCAGCGAAGCGCGCGACATCTTCAGATACCCGCGTGTCTTGCCAAACGATGGCATTCGCAACCGGCTTGCCCGTTTTGCGCTCCCAGAGGACGGTGGTCTCCCGCTGATTGGTGATGCCGATCGCGGCCAGATCTGCCGCGCGCAATCCGCGCAGCTGCAGCGCTTCGGCAACCACTTCTTCCGTGCGGCGCAGGATTTCCAGTGGATCGTGCTCCACCCAGCCCGGCCGTGGAAAAATCTGTTCGTGCTCTTTTTGCGCAACGGCCACGATGCGCGCGGACTGGTCAAACACCATAAATCGCGTGCTGGTCGTGCCTTGGTCAATTGCTCCAATGTAATTTTTCACCGGATCGGTCCTTTATGTGGCGCCGCAGCATACTACGCAATTGCCACCGAAAGCTTCAAGCAAAAGGCTGCCAGAGCCGTCGATGGGAATCTATCCGCCAATTTCTCTCTTGAACTCCCATCACTGGTGTACGCCTTTTATGCTAGGAATTGCATCTAATCAATTGAAGAAGTCTAGAGGAGACGTTTCAATGATGAAAAAGGTAAATCCAATTCGCGTCGCCCTGATCTTCGGGGCTCTTACGCTTGTTGTCGTTTTTTTTGCAAACAGTGCTTTCGCCGCCGCGCCCGGAACGGTAAATCTCACCGTGACCGCCGTCGGCAAGAAGGACACCAGTCCACCGCTCGTCACCAAAGATGACGTCCTGTTCTTTCTGAATAAAGATCGCACGCAGATCGCCGATTGGAAGCACGGCGAAAAACTGTACCTCGCCGTCTTAATCGACGATTCGCTGGACAGCGGCATCGCCAGCCAGTGGAACGATCTGAAGGCGTTTCTTGTCGGCCAGCCTGATAGCACTTATGTCCTGGTCGCCTACGCCCGCAACGGTACCGCGATGGTCGCGCAGGATTTCACTAACGACCACGAACTGGCGGCCAAGGCGCTGCGCATTCCGGTCGGCGGCGGGAGTGCATTCTCAAGTCCCTATCTCGCCCTTCTCGATCTGATGAAGCGCTGGCCTGCTTCCGCGGACCGCCGCTCCATACTCTTGCTCTCTTCGGGGATTGACTATTTTCGCGGAGGGTTTGATCCCCGGAGCCCGGATCTTGATTCCACCATCAGCCGTGCGCAAAAGCAGAACACCAATGTTTGGACTATTTATGCCCCGGACGCCGGGCATAGAGCTCACAGTTTCTTCCTTGCTACTAGGGCACAATCGAACCTCAGCGAGCTCTCGGATGAAACTGGCGCCGAATCTTTTTATCTCGGCACGGGTGCGCCCGTCACCATCAAGCCTTATCTTGATGAACTCTCCACGCACCTCAGCAACCAGTATCTCCTGACGTTCAAAGCTAATGGAGGACCAAAAGGGCGTTTCACACGCGCCAAGGTTTCGACGGAACTGGGCTACGTGGAGTTCATGCACCCTTCGCAAGTTTATCTGCCGCCAGCGAAGTAAGCGCAAAAGCAAAGGCGCGGGTCGTTCGGTCCGCGCCTTTTAGTTTTCAGCCTTCCACCAATCACGAGTCACTAGTCACCAGTCACAAGCCATCTGTTACCAGACACAGGCGCACTTCGCCTCCGCTTCGGAATTTTCGTCCAGACTTCTTGTCAAGTCATGATTTAGTCGTCAGAGCTGCTCAGGATGGCCGCCCGCGTGGAGTCGCGGATCACCAGTTCCGGGTTCATCCGGTGGCGAGAAATATTCCAGTCGCGCTTTTCCAGTCCCGCGTTGACGCCTTCCATCACAATGTTCACCGCCAGGTCGCCCATCGCTTCCAGCGGTTGCCTCACTGTCGTCAAAGAGGGCGCCGACAGCGATGACAGCGGCACGTCATCGAAGCCGACGACCGAACAATTCTCCGGCACCTTTACGCCTGCTTTGGTCAGCGCTCGAATCGCCCCCAGCGCCGTCAAGTCGTCAAAGGCCATCAAAGCCGTAAACTTTTTCTTTCGTTGCATCAATTCTTCCGTGAACCGGTAGCCGCCTTCAAAGCCCGAGTTGGGGTCGAAAGAATCTGGCAAATGTAGAACCAGCGCCGGATCGATCTCCAGTCCAGCCGAGTGCGCGAATTTCTGAATCCCTTTCCAACGGGGTGCGCTGTCGATCAGCATTTTTGGGCCGAGGATGTACGCAATCTTGCGATGCCCCAGTTGGTGAAGGTGTTCGAGCGCCAGCCGGCCCCCCGCCTCATTGTCCACCATCACCGAGCTCACTGAGTTTCCCGGCATCTCCCATCCGATGGTCGCCGCCGTAATGTTTCTCTTACTGAGGTCCGCCAGAAGGTGGATGTCTACGAAAAGCCAGTTGGCCACCACGATCAACGCCTCAACGTGATGTTCCAGAAGCATTTCCAGATATCGTTCGAACCGGTTCCTTTGGTTGTGGGCGTCGGCGAAAATGGGAACATACGATGATTGATAAAGTGCGTTCTCAATGCCTCTCAAGACCGGCGTGCAAAACGGATCGGTAATGTCGAAGAACATCACCCCAACGCTATGGCTTCGCTTGCTCCGCAAGAAACGCGCCATCGCGTTCGGCCGGTAGCCAAGTTTTTTTGCCACTTCCTCGATGCGCTTCTTTGTCGCTGGCGCGATGTACCGTGCCAGTGGCGCGTTGTTCAGTACGATTGAGACCGTAGCGGGGGAGAAGCCGCTGGACTTCGCGACATCCCTCATCGTGATGGTCTGATTCTTTCCGCTCTGCCTTTTCACCGGATTGGACGCCTCCGCGGGCATGACCATCATCCTTCTAGTGTCGCTCATGACGCAATGGGCTCTCTTGAAATGGACGCCTCATTCCGGCGGCACCTCAAACGATAGTGGTTCGCGGAACCCGCGCGTTTTCCAGATGCCGAAAGCGATTCCGAGAATCATCCATACGCTCCCTAGGATTTTCGCTGGCACGCTAAGACTCCACCACAATCCAAGACAAATGAAGAATCCCAAAATTGGCGGGAAGAAATGAGTGACTTTTTTCTCAGGCCCGCGAACAAAGTAGTGCATGAAAGCAGCCGCATTGACGCCCATGAACGCGATCAGTGCGCCAAAATTTAGTAATTCGATCCCTTTCTCGAAGGTCAAGAAAAAAGATCCAATGACGACGATCACGCCGATGAAGACCACGTTATTTCGAGGAACCCTATGCTTTTCGTCTACTTTCCCAAAAAAAGATTTTGGCAACGCATTGCTTCTTCCCATGCCATACAGCAAGCGCGCTGCGCCGATCTGTGCACCCATGCCAGACCCGAAATTAGCTACTAGGAGAGTCAGCCCGACGATCGACAGGAGTGGCGCCCATGTTCGCGCTGCGGCGAAGACATAGGCTTGATCTTGATTTGGAAACGGTTGCGAAGCTGGCCATACCAGCTGCGCCACGTAAACCTCCAACGCAGATAAAAAGCCGATAACTAAGCATGTCAAAACCGTAGCATACATAATATTCCGGCGCGGATTTTCCGCTTCCTCGGAGAGCGTCGAGATTCCATCGAAGCCGATGTAGGTCAACACCGCGAGCGACGTGCATCCAAACAAATTGCCGTATGTAAATGTTTGCGGATCGTAAAACGGCCGTGTAAAAAAGCCGGGATCGCTGTGGGGGTGGCCAAAAATGTACCGAATCGCCGCCACAAATACCAGGACAACCACACCACTCATCACCGTCGCCAGACCCGCGTTAACACGGGCGGAGGTCTTGATGCCCTGTAGATTCAACAATGTGAAAACCACTGCAAAAAATATCTTCCACCCCCAGACAGGAACCCCAGGAGCAAATACGTTCGCCTGCCCCGCGCACCAAATCGTGCAGATCAGCGGATTCACGATGTAGTCCATCACCATGCTCCACCCGGTGACGTACCCCATGGCAGGATGAATTTCCCGAGCTACATAGGTGAATGCTGAACCTGCGCTGGGGTAAACCCGCGCCATTCGCCCATAACTGATCGCCGTGGAGAGCATGGCCACCATGGCGATGAGGATCGCCGTGACTACGTGCCCGCGCCCGCGGTCGCTCAGCGCTCCAAAGGCGGACATGGGGGCGACCGGCTGCAGCACGATAATCCCGTAGAGGAGTAGGTCCCACAGAGTGAGGGTCCGCCGCAGTCGTGGTGCCGAACTCGCCGTCCCTTCGTCGCTCAAGCAATTCTCCTTTTCTCTGGACAGCCACGGTTCAAACCCGGCGCCACTCTAGCATGCTGTTTGAGCAAATTCTTGCAACCGCGCGGCCCCGCCTCATCTCTTCTTTCGTCTTTATTCAATCGTTTCAACGCTGACAGTGTGCGCAATCTTGTTCCGCCGCGCAACTGCCAAAGTTTTCTCCAGTCCCTCCGTCGTCTTCGCAGGATTTCCCTTGCCACATTTTGTCCTGCACCTTAGGACAGGTGAGGTAATCCACAGGACGGTATCATTTGCTTCACCCAAACATGAAATCTCCGGCAACGGAGAGGCCCCCTGCGTAGTCTAATTAAGTAGGCGCCCGCCCCGGAGAACAAACATCAGCTCGGTAAAACCCATGGGCAAGGCTCCTCTCACTAACGGCCGCAGCAACACCACCATCTTCCTGGCGCACTTTGGCGCTTTTCTTTTCGTGGTGCTCGCCGCTGCCTGGCTTCGCCGCATCACCCTTCAGCCCGACGCTATTCTTCAGGGCTATTTGCTGGTAATCAGCGGTCTTCTTGCCTTTGTTTTCGCCGCCGTGACTCTGGTCCGTTTCCAGGGAACCCAGGACCGCATCTCCCTGATTCTTGGCGCCGGCTTTCTTCTCTCCGGCGCTGTCTTGACGGCGACCAGCGTTCTCTTTTTTCAAATTCTTCCGGATGCCTCACTGCGCCTCCTCTGGGCGCCCACCGCCTGGTGGCTCGGCCGCATGGTCCTTGCCCTGTTGCTCATCGTGGCGCTCCTCGTCGAGCGTTTCCTCCCTCGCTCGCGTCATCCGCGCCGTGAGATCACCGGCGCACTGCTTACCGCCATCGCGCTGACCTACGTGCTCGCGGCCGCGCTTCGCGGCTTGCCCCCGGAAGTCTCTCGGCACCCCCGGGCGTTTTTTCCCAATCCGGAGCAGTTGCTGCCCGGCGTCATTTTCCTCGTGAGCCTTATCTGGTACCGCCGCCGTTTGTCCGTGGAAGATTCCGCTTTCGACCGCACTATTTACGCCGCAACCTGGCTGAATGTTGCCGCTCAGCTTTCGGCCGCACAATCCGCGCGCCTCCTCGACGCTCCCTTCCTTTTCGCCCAGGCACTCATGGTCTTGGGATACACCGTCGCGCTGGGTGGCGCGCTTCTCGATAACGCCCGCCTCTTCGAACAAGTTCACCATCTTGCCGTCAGCGATCCGCTCACTGGTCTTGCCAACTATCGCCGCCTGCTCGATGTCCTCGAAAACGAGACGGAGCGCACCAATCGTACCGGCCGTCCCTTCTCCGTGTTGCTTCTGGATCTCGACGGCCTGAAAAAAATCAACGATAGCTACGGCCACCTGGTTGGCAGCCGCGCCATCTGCCGCCTCGCTGATATTCTTCGCATTCATTGCCGCGCTGTCGATACCGCCGCGCGTTATGGCGGAGACGAATTCGCCCTCGTTCTCTCGGAATCGAAAGAGGATGACGCGCATCGTGTCGCGAATCGTATCCGTGAAGTTCTCGCCAGCGACGAGGAACAGCCCGCGCTTTCCGCGAGTATCGGCATCTCCGTCTACCGCGGCGATGGCGAACGTATCGAAAAACTTCTCTCTGAAGCAGACCAGGATCTTTACGCAGAAAAAGCAAAGCGGGGAACACGCGCCGCCGCGTCTAATCCCCGCCGTCGTACTCCCAAATCGTGAGCTTCTTCAGCTAACCAGCCTATTTGTTCGAACCACCCGCCGCCGCAAAAGGCGCGAGTTGTTCCGTGATCTTCGCCTTGTCCCCCACCACCACAATCGTCATTTGTTCCGGCTTGAGATACTCCGCCGTCATTTTTTGCACGTCCGCCGGCGTCACCGCATTCACTTTCTGCACATACGTTTTCAGGTACTCTTCGCCCAGCCCCTGTAGATCCACATAACGAAGCTGTCCGATCAGCGCTCCCCGTGACGAGTTCTGAATCACAAACAGCCCTGAAAGATAGCTCTGGATCCCCTGCAACTCCGCGGCTGGCGGAGCTTCCTTCTGCAGCCTCTGAATCTCCCCGAATATTTCTCCCAGCGATTTCCCGGTGCAGTCCGTGGTGATGTCCGCCGTCTCCACCCAATACGCATCGTGATACCGCCGCGACACTTGCGAGCCCGGCGAATACGTGCAGCCCAGCTTCTCGCGAATATTGCTCGTAATTCGCGAACCAAACGACCCTCCCAGCAGCGCGTTCGTCACGCCCAGCGGAATATTGTCCGGGCTCGTCGCATTCGGCGCCGGCAGGCCCACGTAAACCGTCGCTTGCGGTGCGCCCGGCCGGTCCGTCACGTCCAGCAACCGCTGCGTTTTCGGCTTCGGCACATTCTCAACGGCCGCAGGCCCCTTCGCCCAGCCCGCAAACCCGGCCTCAATCGCCTTTTTCACCCCCACCACATCAAATTTTCCCGCGACGTAGAGGTGCGCCCGTCCCGCACCGTAATTGTCCGCGTAAAACTTCTTCGCGTCCGCAATCGTCATTTTGTTGACGGTTTCTTCCGTCGCCAGGATTGCGCCGTACGGATGCTCTCCATACAGCAGCTTCCGAAAACGCGCCAGCGCAATTTGCCCTGGTTGCGACTTGGCCACGGCAATCTGTCGCAGCTGATTGGCCTTCAACCGTGCCAACTCCGATTCCGGCAGCAACGGGTGCTGCAGCACGTCCGCCAGCAATTTCACGGCGTCCGGCCCAAATTCCGAAAGCACGTCCATATCGAACGAAGTTTCGTCCGCACCAGTGCCAACGTTCAAGGTGCTCCCCATTCGGGCCGCCGATTCAGCCAGCGCGCTCGCGCTCAAGCTGGCCGTTCCTTCCTTCAACAATTCTCCCGTAACGTCAGCGACTCCCAGCAAATCTTTGCTCTCATTCAGATTGCCCGCTCGCAGCGCCAGGCTCACGCTCACTTTCGGAATGTTTCCGTAGGGAACCAGCGTCACTTTCATCCCATTCGCCAGCGTGTACGTCTCATGCGCCGGCAGCGTGAACGCCTTCGCCGGTCCGCCCGCCGGCGGCGCCTGTTTCTGTCCCAATGCAGTTGTGGCCATCACCATTGCGGTGCCGAGAACCAGCAGTATTTTTTTTGTCTGTGTACGCATCATCGGTTCGTCTCCCTTACTGGTTCTTCGCTGGCGCCGCAGGCGTCGGCGTTTGCTGCTGCGGTTGGATCAAAAGTACAGTCCGGTTTTCCGGCCGCAAATATTCTTGCGCCGTCTTCTGAATCAGTTCCGGGGTCACCTTCTGGTATTCCGAGACCAGCGTGTTCACTCGCCCCGGGTCGTCGTCAAACAGCGCAAAACTCGCCAGCAAGTCGACCAGTCCAAATCCGTTGAACTGCCCAACCGCGTCATACAGATCCGACCGCAGTTTCCCCATCGCTCGATCCAGCGTCTTTTGATCGACCGTCTTTGTCCGCAGCGGCTCGATCGCTCCATCAATGGCTTCCACGATGGTTTCCGGGCTTGTCGCCGGATCGTAGATGAAGTTGGTGATGAACAGCATCGGCCCTTTGTAATTCCAGGGAGTTCCAAGCTGATTGATGCCCCCGCTTACGTTTCCCGTGATGCCTCGCTTCTGCACCAACTCTTGATGCAGCAAGCTGTCGTCGCCCTCGATCAACATCTCGTCGATCAGCGTCATCGCGTAATATTCCGGAGTATTTCTCTCCGGCACGTGATAGCCCAGCGCGATTGCCGGCCGCTTTGCCAGCGGGTCGTTCTTCGTCGCGTGCTTTTCCTTTTCCTGGCGCGGTTCGGTCAGGTCCGGTTGTGCAGGAAGCTCCGACGCTTTCAGTGGCCCAAAATACTTTTCCACGAATTTCTTGGCGTCCACCGGATCAAAATCACCGGCAATCGCCAGCGCCGCGTTGTTCGGCGCGTAGTACGTCTTGAAAAATGCTTGCACATCCGTCAGCGTCGCTGCTTCGATGTCCTTCAAATCGCCATAGAAATTGTGGGAGTTGTACCAGTTTGTATTGGCGTACTGCGGCATGTCCAGCCACGGAAATCCCCCGTACGGCCGGTTCAGCACATTCACTTTCACTTCATTGCCCACCACCCCCTGCTGGTTCTTCAAGTTTTCTTCTGTGACTGCCAGCCCGCCCATGCGGTCCGCTTCCGCCCACAGAGCCGTTTCCAGCTTGTTCGCCGGCAACACCTCAAAATAATTCGTGAAGTCAAACCGCGTCGATCCATTCAGGATTCCGCCGTTCTGCTGCACCAGCTTGATGAACTCCATCTTTCCCAGGTTTTGCGATCCCTGGAACATCATGTGTTCAAAAAGATGCGCGAATCCCGTGCGGTCCTTCGGCTCGATGCGAAACCCGATGCGGTAGTACACCCCCACGCAAATCGTCGGCGATGTGTGGTCTGGCGAAAGCACCACGCGCAGCCCGTTCGGCAGCTTGTAATATTCCACCGGAACCTTGAACTCGGCGGCGCCGGCAGGCTCCGCGCTGGCCACCGTGCCACACGCTAAGAGCAGCGCCGTGGCCAGAGCTAAAGCTCGGACGCCTCGATCAATCTTCAAACGCATTTTTCCTCCATATTTCACAACCTCTTTAGAATCTTTATAGTGGCGAGTCACTGGCGCAGGCGCAGAACAACCCCTTCTCTACAAGACGCACGCCGCGCCCGGAAGTTTCAACAATCGAAGGTGCCCCAGGCCGGAACCGTAAGTATATCTCAAGGGTCCCGTTCGCTATTTCTTCACGGCAGTTTCGCGCACTTTCGAGGCGAACTCCGGGTACTCTTCCCCGAGCGCGTCCAGCAGGCTCTTGATCTCGACTTCTCGTTTGCCCGCAGGCCACAGATTCAAATCCTTGAGTGCCTCGTCAAATTCTCGGCAATACACGTGCTGCGCGGTCCGCGCTTCCAACGCGCTGATAATGTTTTCCATATCTTGCCCGGGCTCTCCTGCGTTCTTCAAGCTGTCCAAGTCCTCGGGAGTCAGGTCGCTCCTCTCAAATCGCGGATCATTTCTTCTGCAAAATTCTGCAGTGGCATCCACGAGTTTGCCATCCCGCACACGAAAAACCCTTTCCGCAAACGGCCGCATGGCCATGGACGTGTTGAATCCTCCCGGCGCGCTCACTCTCTGCCAGATCACCATTTTCCCGTCTTTGTCCTTCTCGAAGTCCACCTTGCCTTCCATGGCGATTTCAAACAGCGTGTGTGGCTTCGGCGATAGGGAATAAACGATGTAGCCCCAACAACAGTGGTTTCCCCCGCCGGTGTCCGTCTGGAAGACCACATCCGGCTTTCCATCTCCGTCGAAATCTTCCCCCGTCAGCTCTTCGTCGAACACCACGTTGAATCCGTTCGTTCGAAATACCACGTGGCCTGCGCGGTTGAAGATCGCCGCCGTGCACGCGTTACCCGTTTCTCCCGCATTTTGGGCAGGCCCCAGCGAGATTTCATAGCCGTCCCAGAGCTTCTTTTTGTGCGGGGCGTTGTCTTGTTCGCTTGCGTAGCAGGCAATTTTGGGCGGATCTCCCCGGGCATGAGTCGTGGGCGAGATGCCCATTACGCCAATCATCACGAGTAGGATGCGCTTCACCAAGGCACTCTCTTCCCGCCCTCTCAGAATACCGTGCGATTCTGCGTTCTCGCCTTGCTTGCCAGCGAAAACCGTGGCTCCGGCTCCGCTCGGTCCAGAAGCCGCGCTGTCACGTATTCTCCCAGCGCCGGCCCATGCTTGAACCCGTGTCCCGAGCCGCCACCCACAAACCACACGTTTTCCATTCCCGGATGCTGGTCAATCAGAAAATCCCCATTTGATGTATTTTCATACTGGCACACTCGCGTTTCCACGATCGGCGCATCCTTCAAAGCAGGGAACCGTTTTTCCACATACGCGCGCGCTCTTTCCCTCGACACCGGGGTGGCGATTCGCGATTGCGTGTCTGGATCGGCCGGCTCCCCATGCCCGTCATACGCAATCTTCAATCCCCGGCTCTCGATATCCGGCATGCCGTAAAAGAGATCCTCCTGAAACAACCACGTCGGCAGCGCCGGTGACCCAAACCGTGTGTCTCCGGCCGGCACGCCAAAAAAGAATACCTCCTGCCGCGTAGGGAAGATCCGCTCGCCCAGAACTTCCGGGAAAATCTTGCCGAGCCACGCTCCACAAGCAAACACAAATTGCTCCGCGCTGAACCGTTCCCCCTGGCTCGTTACAATCTGCTCCAGCCGTCCCGATCCCGTCGGCTTGAGGACTTGAGCGTTGCAATACTGCACTCCCATCCGCATCGCTTCTTCGACCAGCGCAGCCACCGCTCGGCGTGCCATTAGCACCCCGCTATGGGGCTCAAGAATTCCCGTCGTGACATCTTCGAAAGAAACCTGCGGATATTTTGATTCAAGCGCGGCGCGATCGAACTTATCGAATGGCACCTTGCAATGCCTCAAGGTAGTAGACGTCCGTTGCAGTTGTGAATCGTCTTCGCCCCCCAGCCACAGTACTCCCGTCTCATGAAACAGCGGCGCTTTCGCTGCCTCAAAAAACCTCTTCCATTGCTCCAGCGATTTTTGCGCCCACAGCGTGTACAGCTCATCGGCTCCGTATCCCATTCGAATGATGCGCGTCTCCCCGCCCGAACTGGCCCGCGCATTTCCCGGCCCATACGCATCGATCAGCACCACACGCTGCCGCCGTTTGGCAAGATGCCACGCCGTCCACGCGCCAGACACTCCCGCCCCGATCACCGCCACATCAAAAGTTTTTTGAAGTCCCACGCCTCTCTCCGTTCGACATGCCATCCTATCCCAATCCCCCAGCGCACGGCACCCCGTTCCATGTGGCTCATAGTTCTCCGTGACCTCTGTGCTCCTCACTCTGCGAACTCTGTGTTAATTCCCCCCTCTCCCACGTGATACCATGCATCGTTTCGTTAGACATCATATGGAGGTTTAGGTGAAAGCATTTGCCCGCTCTGTCGGAGTCACAGTCGCACTTCTTCTTTTCTGTCTTCAGTCAATCGAAACCGCCAACGCCCAGCAACCCGCCAATCCCGTCGATCCCAAGACCTACGGCGGCATGAAATGGCGCCTCATCGGTCCCTTCCGCGGCGGACGCTCCATTACCGTAACGGGCGTGCCTAGCCAGCCCAACACTTTCTATTTTGGCGCTGTCGCCGGCGGCGTCTGGAAAACCACTGATGCGGGCAACACCTGGGATCCCCTCTTCGAAAAGCAGACCACTTCCTCCATTGGTGCTATCGCCGTCTCCGAATCCGATCCCAACGTGATTTACGCCGGCAGCGGCGAAGCCTGCATTCGCGGCAACATTTCTTTCGGCGATGGCGTCTATCGTTCCAGCGACGGAGGCAAGACCTGGAACAACGTCGGTTTGAAGGACACCCGCCACATCGGCGCCGTCATCGTCCATCCCACGAATCCTGACGTCGCCTTCGTCGCTGCTCTCGGCCACGCCTACGGCGCGAACACCGAGCGCGGCATCTTCCGCACCCGCGATGGCGGCAAGTCTTGGGAAAAAGTTCTCTACCTCGACGACCGCACCGGCGGCATCGACGTCGTTTTCGATCCGCAAAATCCCCACATTCTTTTCGCCGCCATGTGGGAAGGCTACCACACACCGTGGACGCTCAACAGCGGCGGCGCCAAGGATGGCCTTTATCGTTCGAATGACGACGGCACCACCTGGAAGCGCATCGAAAGTAACGGGATCCCCGAAGGCCCCCTCGGCCGCATCGGTGTCTCTGTTTCCGGCGGCGATTCCAATGTTGTTTACGCGCTCATCGAAGCCAAGAAAGGAGGCCTCTACCGCAGCGATGACGGCGGCACAAACTGGACGCTCATCAACGACGATCACCGTTTCCGCCAGCGCGCCTGGTATTTCACTCACGTTTGGGCCGATCCCAAGGATACGAACAAAGTCTACATCGCCAACACCGGCCTATATCGTTCCATCGACGGCGGAAAATCCTTCGAACGCTTGCCCGCCCCGCATGGCGACCACCACGCTCTTTGGATTGATCCCAATAGTCCCAACCGCATGATCAACGGCAACGACGGCGGCGCCACCATCTCCGTCGATGGCGGAAAAAACTGGACCACGCAGGGCAATCAGCCAACCGCGCAGTTCTATCATGTTGCTGCCGACAACGATTTTCTGTATCGCGTCTACGGATCCCAGCAGGACAACTCTTCCATCGGCATTCGAACGCGCAGCGACCACGGCGCCATCCTTAGTGGAGACTGGGACGCCGTAGGCGGCGGTGAAAGCGGCTACATCGTTCCCGACCCGCGCGATTCAAACATCGTTTACGCCGATGACGAAGGCCCCATCCTCACCCGCTACGATCGCCGCACCAATCAAGCGCAAAGCATTCAGCAATGGCCCGAGGATCCCAATGGCTACCCGGCCGCCGTTGCGAAATATCGCTATACCTGGACGATGCCGATTGTGATCTCCTCGCACAATCCAGATGTCATCTATCACACTTCGCAATTCGTCTTCCGTTCGAATGATGCCGGCCGTACCTGGACCACTATCAGCCAGGACCTCACGCGCAACGACAAATCCAAGCAGCAGGATTCCGGCGGCCCTCTCACCAAGGACCAATACACCGTCGAATACTACGACGTGATTTTTAGCCTCGCGGAATCGCCAAGACAGCAAGGCCTGCTCTGGGCCGGCACCGATGATGGTTTGGTTCAATTGACCCGCGATGAAGGCAAGACGTGGGCGAATGTGACTCCCAAAGAAATGCCCGAATGGGGCATGGTGAGCCTTATTGAAGCTTCTCCGTTCGACCCTGCAACCGCCTACGTCGCCGTCGATGCCCACAAGCTCGACAATTTCAAACCGCTCATTTTCAAAACCAGCGACTATGGAAAAACTTGGGCGAAACTCGTCACCGGGCTCCCCGACAATTCCTACGTTCACGCCGTCCGTGAAGATCCCAAGCGAAAAGGTTTGCTCTACGCAGGCACCGAAACTGGCATCTGGGTCTCGTTCGACGATGGCGCTCACTGGCAGCCGTTGCAGCTCAATCTTCCAACCACTCCCATCCACGACATGATCATTCACGACGACGATCTGGTGGTCGCCACTCACGGCCGCTCGTTCTGGGTGCTGGACAGTGTCGGCCCGTTGCGCCAAGCCAGCGCCTCGATTGCCTCGGAAGACGCGCATCTCTTCAAGCCGGATACCGCCGTTCGAACGCGCATGGGCCATTTCAATACCCGCCGCTATCCCATCGGCGAAAATCCGCCCTCCGGAGCAGTTGTTTATTTCTACTTGAAAGAGGAGCCCAAAGAACCGGCCAAACTCGAAATTCTCGACGGCCAGGGCAAAGTGATTCGCTCGTTCACCAGCGAGGAAAAGAAAAAGGAAGGCGCCGCTGAAGAGTGGGAGCGCGACGCCGCCGAAGAACACATTCCCGCCAAAGCAGGCCTCAACCGTTTTGTCTGGGACCTGCGCTACGAAGTGCCGGCAAAAATTCCGCTCGCGGTTTACGACGCAGGCGATCCCATCGCTCCGCTCGTTTTGCCCGGAACATACCAGGTGCGCCTGACGGTTGCCGGAAAATCCCAGGTCGCGCCGTTCGAAGTGAAAATGGATCCGCGCGTCCAAACCTCATCCGAAGATCTGCGCAAGCAATTCGAACTCATGCTCAAGATGCGCGACCGCCAGGACGAACTGAACAAGGCCGTCATGGCCATTCGCGAAACTCGCGCACAGCTTCAGGCGATCGAGAAGCGCCTGGGTTCAGCCGAGCCCGAAAAACCTCTCGCCACCGCCTCCGCCGATTTGCGCAAATCGATGAGCGCGATAGAAGAAGAGCTCGTCCAGGTCAGCGGCAAGTCCAGCGAGGACTTCGCCAATTTTCCGGTGAAGCTAGACAGCAAATTCAGCGCCCTCCAGAATCTCGTCGACAGCGCCGATACCGCGCCCACCGCCGCCGAACTCGCCGTTTTCGCCGACCTCGACCAGCGATTCGAAGGCCAGCTCGTCAAATGGCGAGAAGTCCTTTCAAAAGACCTCCCCGCCATCAACGAAGCCATGCAAAAACACAACGTCCCGCTAATCGCCCCAACCGCGGCCAAAGCCAACTAGATTCTGCCGTGATTCTACATCCGGCTTGTAGTGGCGCAGCATGCTGCGCCACTACCTCGCACAATTTCAATACCGCGTTGTTTTGCTTAATTTGCTCTATTTCTTGAACGCGGCCGCGATCGGCGCGGCCCAGTGCGAAAGATGATTGAGCGATTCGGTGTGTGTGGGATCGAGGTGCAGAGGCGTGATGGAAACCGCTCCGGAAAAAATCGCGGCGTAATCGGTGTCGGGCTCCACGTCCTTATCAATTTTTTGCTCGAACAGCCAAAAGTAACTGCGCCCGCGCGGATCTTTTCCTTCGGTCAACTGGTTGCGCGTGATTTTCTGCGATTGTCTTGTGAATTTAACGCCGCCGGTCCACGGCTCCGGCACATTCACGTTGAGCAAAACTTGATCCTGCAATCCTTCCTTCAAAATCATTTCCGCCGCGGCCCGCGCCACGCGCGCCGAGTTTTCAAATTTCGCTTCCGATTTTTTCGAGCACAGCGAAATCGCCACCGACGGAATGTGATGCAGCGCGCCCTCGCGCGCCGCGCCTACAGTCCCTGAATAGTAAACGTTTTCTCCCAGGTTAGCACCGTGGTTGATTCCCGAAATCACCAGGTCCGGCTTTTCCGGCAAAAGTTTGTGCAGCGCCACGATCACGCAGTCCGCCGGCGTCCCGTCAATTGCCCATTCCCGCTCCCCGATCTTGTTGCAAACGATCGGCTGCCGCAGCGTCAGCGATTGCGCCGCCCCGCTGCGCTCCAGGCTCGGCGCCACAATGCTCACCGTGGCAAATCCCTCTAGCGCCGCCGCCAGCGCCCGCAGCCCCTCCGCTCGATATCCATCGTCGTTGGTCAGCAATATATGCATCATCGTAGATCTAGTAGTTCCTTCATTCTAGTTAGCCAGTGTTCCGCAATCTCAGCAGAGCCATCTACATCTTTTGCAAGCAGACCGATCAGATCCGCTTTTAAAAGCTCGGTGCCAAGCCAGTCGGGACGAAAGGAAAGGCGCCCAGCTAGATAGGCAAGACTCGCTACCGTCTTCGCAGAACTTCTGCGGGACCGAACCCTAGCTCCTGCTTGATCAGCAAACGCTGGATCACGGATGAAAGCGGCCACTGCGAGTTGCGGAGTCACCCAACTTTCCCTGTCGACTGCCCCCCAAAGCTTCCCTGAAGATTCCTGGTCATAAGGGAGGGCTGAAAGTGCTACGGCGCCGACGAGATGCGGCCGCCAATCCGACGGATCGAAAAGACTTCCGACCTCCTTGTGACAAGCAGAGGAAAGGTGGCATTGCTCCACCAACTTTGTAACGACTCGCTTCGCCTCCGGCATATTCAAATGAAGGAGTACGAGATAGTCAGCGCTGGCCTCAAACAGTGGCGAGAAAACTCCAAATCCGGCCGTCATGTCGGATTGTTCCTCAAACGTCGGCAGGTGCGGTTGCCAATAAGAAATGGTCGGGACGGCGAGATTTGAACTCGCGACCTCACGCACCCCAAGCGTGCGCGCTACCAGGCTGCGCTACGTCCCGACCGGTGAGCTGACAACGACGCGGCAAGAATCAAGAGGGCCGAATCGAGCTAGCAACTGCGACTTCAAGGCTATCACCGCCGTTCGAGCAGCGTCAAGAAAGCGCGCAGCGTGTCACGCAGATCCAGCAGCATTTTGCGGCTCAGAAGTTGCCCCGCGCCTTCCCCCGCATGATTGCTGCTCCGGCGCTCCGTTTCATCGGTGCCATCGTGTTCGCGAAGATGCCGCCGCGCGCCAGCGATGGTGAATCCTTCGTCGTAGAGCAGTCGCTTGATGCGGAAGACCATGTCCACGTCTTCCTGGCGGTAGAGGCGATGGCCGCTGGAGCTCTTGACCGGCTCGAGCATGGGGAACTCGGTCTCCCAATAACGCAGCACGAACGGTTTCAGCGCCGCCAGGCGGCTGACTTCGCCGATGCGGTAGAGTTTTTTCTCCGTGGCCGCTTGCGTTGCTGTGCCGTTGTTTGGCATCGAAAAGCCCTGCCGGAAGGGGGACGCCGCTATCGTAGCAGTTTGCGGGCGATTGCTGTAGAGGGGGGCGTTCATTCGTCACGGTCGCCTTCGCCGCCGGTGTTGCGCTTTTCGCGTTTGCGCATGCGCTGGATGAAGCGGACAGGCGTGCCAACGTAGTCGAATTTGGCGCGCAGCTGGTTTTCGAGGAAGCGCTGATAGCTGAAGTGTAGCGGCTCTTTCTGGTTGGTGAAAATCAGAAAGGTGGGCGGCGCGATTTTCGCCTGCGTCATGTAGTAAATGCGCACCGGGCGAGCTTTCGGCGTGGTGCCGCGCTGCAAGTCGACTTCGTCCTTGAGCCAATTGTTGAGCACCGGTGTGGAGACGCGGCGGCGGCGCGCTTCCCAGCACTGATTGATGAGCGGAAAAAGCTTGTCGGCGCGCTCACCGGTTTTCGCGGAGAGAAAAACGATCGGCGCATAGCTCAGGAATTTCAATTTGGCGCGAATCATCTTTTCGTACTCAAACATCATCCGGCCAGAATCAAAGTTTTCCGGTTTGTGCTTTTCACCGGGTGCGCGCTTGGCTTTGCCCTTCGCGGTGGCCGCATCGCGTGAGGCTGCATCGCGCGCGGCAATGACGGCCAGATCCCACTTATTGATGACGATAACGACGGAGCGGCTGGACTCTTCGGCATAGCTGGCGATTTGCGCGTCGCCCTGGGTGACGCCCTGTTCGCCGTCCACGACGAGAAGCGCCACATCGCAACGCTCCAGCCCACGGCGGGCCATGACCACGCTAAGTTTTTCAGCGACCAGCGTGGTTTTGGCCTTGCGGCGAATTCCGGCGGTATCCACGAAGCGATAGCTGCGGCCATCGCGGGCGATCTCCAAGTCCACGTTGTCCATGGTGGTTCCAGGAATGGGCGAGACGATGGAGCGCTCTTCGCCCACCAGCCGGTTCAGCAGCGTGGATTTGCCGACGTTGGGCCGGCCGATGATGGCGACTTCGATGACGTCGGGTTGTTTTTCTTCCTCGACGGAAGCGACCACGCTGACCTGCGCGAGCGCGGAATCGAGGAGATCGTCCACGCCGGTGCCGTGCTCGGCCGCTATGGGAAAGACGGGAACGCCGATGCGATGGAAGACGTTGGCGTTGGACTCCTGGGACATGGCGTCGACTTTGTTGACGGCGACGACAAACGGTTTGCCGGTAGTGCGCAGAAGCCGCGCCAGTTCTTCGTCGAGCGGCGTGAGGCCCGCTTGGCTGTCCACCACCAGAACGAGCAGCGCCGCTTTTTTGATCGCCACGTGCGCCTGGCGCAGGATTTCCTGCGGGATCAGCGCTTTATCGTCCGGGACGAGGCCGCCGGTATCCACAATTTCCAGCGCACGGCCGCGCCATTCGGCTTTGCCGTAGATGCGGTCACGGGTAATACCGGGCTCGTTGGTGACGATGGAGCGGCGTGTCCCGGTTAAACGATTGAAGAGCGTGGACTTGCCCACGTTGGGGCGGCCGACGATGACGAGCGATGGGAGAAGTTCGGGCATTTGTTCCTGGGCCGGGTGCACTCTAGGCGCTGCGGCGAGTTGTTCAACCTTCCAATGTAGCCTATTCCGCGCTGCATCGGGAGGAAAGTGGGCGAGGGGAAAGTGGGCAGTGATCAGTGGACAGTGGTCAGTCAAGACAAAGACAGGAATTAACGCAGAGTTCGCAGAGTTCACGGAGACAGAACCGGAAGAGGCATCGAAACGGGTCATGCTAGAGAGTCGAGCGGAAAGTTGGCTAGTCGACCATGGCACTCCCACCCCCTGTTTTTTGTAAGTGTCATTTAGGGCCTGCGGCCCGCGAAACCTCATGAAAATCATTCAGAGGTAAGATCGCAACGGCCCGGAGCGGCGAGGTCGATGCAACAGTGGAAAAGTTGAGACCGTGTAAGTGTCTGATCCGGAGCGTGCGTGATTGAGCGAATAATTGGGCGTCGTTGTCTTCCCCTGGGGGAGCGGCGATAGCCCGCGACCCTGGTTAAGGTAACCGCAGCACGCTCTCCGCTCCCGGCCAGGAGGAACTATGTCCTATAGGATAGCGGGAATTGATGTCCATAAAAAGATGCTGGCTGTAGTTGTGTCTGACGTCGAAATCGAAAGCGAGTACCAGTTTGAGCGGCGGATGTTTGGCAGCAGCCCCGAACAACTGCGATCGCTGGCGGCATGGCTGCTGGAGCAAGTGCCCTTTCGGAGAGGCTTAGAGTTTTCCAGTCCGTTCCATTCCATGCGCTTTGTTGTCCGGAAGCCCATCCCGCAAAGAACAGGAGCAGACAGCTTGTCGCAATGATTGGTTTCCTCATTGGTTGGACCTCCCGCGTGAAGGATATGACCTCGCTGCCAAAAAGGGCCGCACCCAGTTATCGGTTGTCTGATTCAGCAGAAGCAGCGCGGAGTTCGACCGGCTTGCCGTGGGGGGTGTGGCGGTAGGCGTTGGCCCAGGCTTCTTTGCGGGCGAGGAGCGATGAGGGATCGGTGAGACCTTTGGCGGTTAGGAGGCGCTCGAGAGTGGCGAGCCAGTGGTCGTAGTAATGGGAGCCATCGTCGGGCTCGCCGCGGTCGGCGGCGGCCTTGAGTTCTGCGGCTAGGGCGGCGGCCCATTCTTTCCAGGTGAAATGGCCCTGCTCGGAGAGTTTCACGGCGAGGGCGAAGGCTTGGGCCTGCCACGGCTGGGCAAAGACGGGGCCGCCATCATCGCGAGGAAGCTGCGGCAGGTCGGCAAGAATCTGCGGTTCACGAATTGGATCAAGCTGGGTCAAGGTAGTCATCCCACATGTCGAGATAGACGGAATCTTTTTGCGGAGCTTGCTCACCCCACAATTCGCGGGCGGCGAATCGCACGGAATAGACGTGCTGCGGCTTTTCACCGAGGAAATGGGCGTTGGTATCGGGAAAGACGAAGACGCCATGATCGCGGTCGACCATGCCGAATTTTCCGCGGGCGTACCGCGGCAGCCGTGTATGACCGACGGGATTAATGTTGCGCGCCCGCACGCGCTGGCCGGCCTGGAAGCGTGGGGACACCTTTACGTCGCGCTGTGCGTGAATGCGATTGGGGAGGGCAGCCGGAATCTTGTCAGGAGTCAGCGGCGGTGTCGCTTTGACCGTGCCCGGCGCGGGCACGCCGCTCTCAATCTCAGCAGCGGTAACCAAGCCCCTCCTAACCAACAAATCGAGCAATCCCGAGAACCATTGCTCGTAGTAGCTCACGCGCAAATAGTCGTCCGGGGGTAGGACCTCTCTGGTGTGCCGGAACGCGTCGAGGTTCCACTTACGCCAGGCACCGGTGGCAGCGAACATTGCGAAGACACGAGACTCCCAGGGTGCGTGAAAGACGGGCTCGTTCTTCTCATGTTCGACCGGGCCCATGTCCTGCATGCCGCCCATATCATGTATGCCGTTCATGAAGAGACTCCGGCTTGGGGAGGCGCAACCTTGGTCACGCCGACCATGGAATCGCGAGTGACGAGCGCGGCGAGTTGCTCTTCGTTCAAGTGCTCGGTGCCGGCGGGGCGCTCGGGCAGGACGAGATAACGCAGTTCGGCGGTGCTGTCCCACACGCGGACTTCAACGTCGGCGGGAAGATCAAGGCCGAATTCACGGAGCACGCCGCGCGGGTCAATCACCGAGCGCGATCGATAAGGCGCAGACTTGTACCAGACGGGCGGCAGGCCAAGGACTGGCCACGGATAGCAGGAGCACAGCGTGCAGACAATGAGGTTGTGCACAGTGGACGTGTTCTCGACTACCACCATGCGGTCGCCTTGTTTGCTGAGATAGCCGAAGTCCGACATTGCGTCGTTGGCATCGGCCAGGAGGCGCGCTTTGTACGCTGGATCGACCCAGGCATGCGCTACCACGCGAGCGCCATTGCGCGGGCCGATCTTGTTCTCGTAAGTGTCAACCAGGGTGTCCAGCGCGGCACGGTCGACCAAACCTTTTTCGACGAGTAGAGATTCGAGGGCTTTGACGCGCAGAGTGAGGTCCGAAGGAACCGCTTGGTGTTCGTGGTCGTGCTGGTGTTCGTGCGCGCGGGGGAGTTCGGGGGTCAAGGCTGCTCCAGCGGCGGTCACCGCAGCTGTCAGGAAGTCGCGCCGGTTGGTGGTCATGTGCCACTCCTCTCCGCTCGACTGAGAACTGGAGAAATGGGCTATGGTCGCGGCAGAGGCCCTGCCGGGAAATGACTAAGCTAATTGAGCGATTGGGGAGTGTCAAGCGATTGAAGGATAAGGTTGACAAGAATCCATATTTCTGCAAATATAGAAATATGGAAAGCGGGACAAACAAGAAGCGGGCGGAACGGGTGGCGAAGTATGCAGATATGTTTTCGGCGATGGGGACGGAGCCGCGGCTGCGGATCATGCAGCTGCTTTTGTCGGCGCATCCGGAGGGGTTGGTGGTCGGGAAGCTCCAGGGCGAGCTGGAGATTCCTAATTCGACGCTGTCACATCATCTGGACAAGCTGAAGAATGAAGGGCTCGTGAACGTGCAGCGGGAGAGCACGTTTTTGCGTTATACAGCGAACACAGAAGCGTTGCAAGAACTGCTTCAGTTTCTTTATTCGGAGTGCTGCACGCGGAACAAGGCGCTGAAGCCGCAGGATATCGCGGGGATTTGCAGGTAGAGCGGCGATCGAAAACTAGACTTCCAATTTAACGCTTGTGGTGGTTTGGCAGGTGTTTTTTAACACAGAGGGCACCGAGGACGCAGCACAGAGATCACGGAGAGTAGGAGGGTCTGATGGACGGCGCAGACATCAAGGAAATTGTTAAGGAGAAATACGGGCAAGCGGCATTGCGAGGGAAGAGCGGGAGTTGCTGTGGGACGGCGGACGCGAGCGGGACAGGTTGCGACCCGATTACTTCCAATTTGTACGATGCGGGACAAATGCAGCAAGTTCCCGGAGAGGCGTTACAGGCTTCGCTCGGTTGCGGGAATCCTACGGCGCTGGCCAAATTGAATCCTGGGGAGGTTGTGCTCGATCTGGGCTCCGGCGGCGGCATTGATGTTTTGCTTTCCGCGAAGCGCGTTGGGCCCACCGGCAAGGCGTATGGGTTGGATATGACGGACGAAATGCTGGCGCTCGCGAATGAAAACAAGCGCAAGGCCGGCGCCGAGAACGTGGAGTTTTTGAGAGGCGAGATTGAGAATATTCCGCTGCCGGACAATTCCGTCGATGTGATCATCTCGAATTGCGTGATCAATCTTTCGGCGGACAAAGACCGCGTATTGCGAGAGGCGTTTCGCGTGCTGAAGCCGGGAGGGCGGCTGGCGGTTTCTGACGTGGTGACGCGCGGCGAAGTCGATGCACGAATCCGTCAGAACATTCTGTTGTGGGTGGGCTGTGTGGCGGGGGCGCTGGAAGAAAATGAATACAGAGACAAGCTGGTGTCCGCGGGATTCGAACAAGTGAAAATAGAGCCAACGCGGATTTATCGCGTGGAAGATGCGCGCGAGTTTCTCACCGCAAAGGGACTGGATGTGGACGCGCTTGCGCCGCAAGCCGATGGCAAATTCATGAGCGCCTTCGTGCGGGCGACAAAGGCAAAGGCAGCAAAAACGAGGGAGTCCGGAAATTCAAATCGAAGATGACGACGATGCAAGAGCGCTACAATGCTCTGTTTCTGTGCACAGGAAATTCGGCGCGTTCCATCATGGCTGAGGCCATTCTCAACGGTAAGGGCGGGCCAGCCTTCAGGGCTTACAGTGCGGGAAGCCATCCTTCGGGAGTGGTGCGTCCCGAGGCGCTTAAGATGATTGAGCTGGCTCACCTGCCGAACGAAGGTTTGCGCAGCAAGAGTTGGGAAGAGTTCGCAAGCCCTGCCGCGCCGAAGATGAATTTTGTTTTCACGGTTTGCGACAACGCGGTGCAGGAAATATGCCCGGTGTGGCCCGGGCAGCCAATGACGGCACATTGGGGAGTTCCCGATCCCGCGTCGGTTAAGGGGACAAGCGAGCAAATCGAACGCGCGTTTCGCGATGCGTATTTGCTATTGGAACGGCGGATCAGCCTTTTCCTCAGCCTGCCGCTTGCGAGTCTGGACAAACTGACAATCCAAACTGAAATCGAACGGATTGGGCTTCAGAGTCGCACAGCATATTAGCCAACCCGGAGCGCCGGGAAATCCTCGCCTAGCAAGCCGTTCACCAAGGCTTAAATTCATTCCTCGTAGCAACGCGTTCGGCCAGTCACGACTCTCTGGCGAAACGACTGCGCGGTATTGTATACAGGTCTTAGGAGGAGAGGATGAACAGGCAAATTCAGGTGGTTGTCGTACTGGGGCTGCTGATGGCCGCGCAGGGGCAAGCGCCACTACGGCCGGAAGCTCCGGAAAGCTTGAAAGCGCCGGCGGGCGAGGAAGTGGTTCTGGCCGCACATGCGACTGGAACGCAAATCTATGTATGCCAGCAAGGCACGGATCAAAAGTATGCCTGGGTGTTCAAGGCTCCAGAAGCGGAGTTGACGGACGCCACGGGAAAGAAAATTATTCACCATTCCGCAGGGCCGACCTGGAAGCACGTCGATGGAAGCGAAGTGAAGGCTAAAGTGGTGGCGAAGCAGGACGCACCGAAGGTGGAGGCGCCAAACCCGCAGGCAATCCCGTGGCTGCTGTTGAGCGCAACGAGTCATAGCGGAGAAGGGATCTTGAGCCGGGTGACGAGTATCCAGCGAATTCACACCGAGGGCGGAGTAGCGCCGGAAGCGAAGTACTGCGATGGATCGTCTTCCGGTAAGGAAGTAGGTGTCGTGTACGCTGCGGACTACTATTTCTATGGGCCTAAGCCCTGAAGGGCCGGACCTGAGACTTGGGGGCCCTTTCAAGCGCGGAAACTTTCGCCAAGGGTCATTTCCTCCGTTTCTGGTAAAGTGCTGGCACGTGGAGCTGGTTTCTTACCCCCAGTGATCCGGTGAAGTTCGGGCGAAGTAGACAGAGCAGCTCGCTTCTGCGACAGGAGTTGGAGCAGACGCCGAGCAGGCCCTGCGGCGAGATGCCCTCTAGCAATATTGCTGGATTGGCCTGACTTGGGTAAAACTTCAGGCCTGAAGGCCTGAGCTACAGGGCTAAGGGCTGATATACGAGTGGTTTAGAGGCAAGAGTGGTGGCGCGGCGGGATTTGCAATGTGTAATATTTGCAGGTCCGCGTGCGTACTAGTCTATGGGAACGCTGAGACCAGGCCGGATGAACGCGCCGGGAATAACGGAACCAACGGAGGTCATCACCCGTGCCAGGGCGGGTGATGCCGAGGCTTGGGGCCAGCTTTACCATGATTACGCACCGGCGATCTTCCGGTTCTGCCGGCGTGCGTTGCCGACGCGGGAAGATGCCGAAGACGCCACCATGGAAATTTTCATGAAATTGAAGAGCAAGCTGGTGCAGTACGATGCGACGCGGTCGTTCTCTGCCTGGCTTTACAAGGTGGCGGCGAATCACTGCTGGGACATGCTGCGGCGGCGAAAGATTCGCCAGGACAAAGAAACCGACGACCTGGAAAATGTGCCTCTGGAGCATCCGGACCCCAGCCAGCTGGAACAGTTGATCGAACAACGCACCAGCGAAGAAGTACGCAAGGCACTGGACAAGATGGGCGGCCGAGCGCGTATGGCCCTGGTGATGCGCTATTACTCGGACATGAGCTACGACGAAATTGCGGATGCGCTGGGAGTGCGGCGCGCCTTTGTGGGCGTGGTGCTGCTGCGTGCCCGTCATGAACTGCGGCAGGCGCTGGAAGGAAATGCGGCGCTGGCAGCGGGAGGAGTTTCATGAGCGAATTGCCAGAAGACAAGATGAAGCATCTGGACGAAATGACGCTCCTGCTATACGTTGAGCGGCAAATGGACCGCGCGCGCGGGCTGGAAGTTTCCGCGCACACGCAAGAATGCGACGCGTGCCGCACGCTGCTGCGAGCGCTGGAGCGCGAATCGCGGCTGCTGACGCGCGCGATGCTGGAAGAAGACGAGCCATTGCCTTCGCGGCTGGCGCAATTTCAGGAGCGGGCGCGAAGGTCCATGCAATGGATTTGGGGATTGGTTTTCGGATTGGCAGCGACCGGAGCCTACGCACTTTATGAGGGATATATCCAGCCCTGGCAGCAGCAACTGGAACAGGCGGGTTTTGGCGGGTCAAATTTGCTGGGCTTGCTGATTTTTCAGGGCGCAATGTGGAAAGGATGGCAATCCGTGGTGACACTCCTAGAGGTAGTGGCGATGGTGACGCTGGCTGGACTGGGTGCGATGTTCTTCCGCCGGCGGATCCGGCGCGGCTCGGCGCTGGCGCTAGTCTTCGCGGGATTGTGCACCATGCTGGCGCTGCCCACGGGGGCCTCGGCGACGGAGTTCCGCAAAGGGGACATAGTTACCGTTGGGCCAGAAGAGACGATCAAGGGCGACATGTACGTCACGGGCGCGCGGCGAGTGCGCATCGAAGGAACGGTGGATGGAGACCTCATCGTCTTCTGCGAATCGCTGGACGTCAGCGGCCATGTGGCCGGAGACGTGATCAATTTTTCGCAGAGCGCACGAATCAGCGGCCGGGTGGACGGAAACGTGCGTGGAGCCAACAACAATCTCACGATCACTGGGACGGTTAGCAAGAACGTGCTGACGTTTGAGGAGACGCTGACAATCGATCCGGCGGGAAAGGTCGGAGGAAGCCTGACCAATGTTTCAGCCAACCTCGGAATGGAGGGAAGCGTCGGACGCGATGCGCTGCTTTTTGCGGCACATGCCAACCTGGACGGCAAGATCGGGGGAGGAGTCCGTGTCAAGGGGGATTCGCTGTCCATCGGATCGGCGGCGGTGATTGACGGTCCGGTGCATTTTGAAGGGCGCAACCGGCCGGAGGTTTCCTCGTCGGCGAAATTGGCGTCGCCGGTAGACTTCAAGCAGATGGAAAAGAAGGCGAGCTACCGGGAAAGCAGCTATTACGTGTGGCAGGTGATCTGGGCGGCGGCGTTTATTCTGTTTGGGCTGGTGCTGTTCTCGTTGATGCCGAAATTTGCGCAGGATACCGTGGTGGCGGCAGAACAGATTGGCGTAACTTCCGGGTTGGGCGTGCTGGTGCTTTTTGGCGTGCCAATCGCCGCGTGTATCGCGTGCATCACGGTAGTGGGCCTGTTCATTGGCCTCTCGACTTTGTTCGTGTGGTACGCTTCGCTGTATTTCGCGCAAATCATTGTGGGCGCAGTGGTCGGGCAGTGGCTGATGGGCCGGACCAGCGAGTTGTGGCCGCTAATCGGGCGGATGGCCGTAGGGCTGGCGATTGTGCGGCTGTGCACGACGATCCCGCACGTGGGAGGCTGGGTGAAGTTTGCCGCGATCCTGTGGGGTATCGGAGCTATTTCGCTGTCCATCTATCGGCGCTTCCAGCCGGTGATGGCGCCAAGCGGGCCGGCTGCACCGTATACGCCACCGATGCCGCCGAATACCACGCTGGGCGGAGCACAGCCGGCTTGAGAAACAGTTCTTAGTTTTTAGTGCTTGGCTGTAAGTGGGAAATGAATCGGAAGCCGTAGTTGATTCGAGAGTCGTATCGCAAAACAGAACGGGCCGGTCTGAGAAAATTAGACCGGCCCGCTGCCTTTTGCGGAGGCGGACAAAGGGTTCAGGCTAATGCTGGCGAACTTTGGCAGCGAAGAAAGCCGGGACGGCCGAATTCGAGGTATTCTCGATGAAAAGAGCGCGCATAGCCACCGGGTTAGGAACAATCAAATTAGCCGTACCGGCGATGCCATCCAGATTCGTCGCCGGGAAGGATTGGACCTGGGCGATGCCGGTGCCATTGAAGAATGACGGGAAAGTGGTAATGGAGAACTGTGGCGTGGCAGAAGAGGAAGTCGCCGCAGTGAAGCGAGTCCACCGAAGCGTGACGGTATCGGCGGTGGAGGAAGCGATGGTTGTTCCTTGGGCAGCGGTGAACGCGGTGACGTGGACCGCCACGGTCTGCCCAAGATGTAAAGCGGAAGTATTGGTTTGATTGGAGAAATTTCCCAAAACTGCCGCGAACTGGGATGCCACCGGAAGGCCCTTCGTATCCACGAGGAAGGGTTTCACGGCATTCGCGAGGTTCACCGTCAAGCCATCGCCGATCTTCAAGGTACCGATCAGAGAAGTCTGCGCCACGGGAATCAGGTTGGTGATGACCAGTTTGAATTGCGTTTGATTCCCCGAGTTGATCGAGACGAGGATCCCTTCAACAGTGTCCTGCAATGTTCCCAGCAGTGGCTCGATTTCCTGGATGGCAAGTGTTCCGTCAGATTTGAGGACCACGTCCATGCTCGCGGCTTGATTGCTCTTCACGCAGCTCGTCAATTGAGTTGTGCCAACCGGGCAAAGCACGCCGGTGGGATCACTGTCCAAAATCGTGCTGGATGAAGCCGTAGCCGTGAGGGATCCCCGACCCGTAGCGGTTGCCGAAGCGATGGTAACAGCGGAATTGTTGATGCTGACGACACCGGTAAAGTCCTCGATAAGATCCAGCTGGCCGGAGGCCAGGTTGGAATTGGCGCGAGGGAGAGTAAAAGCGCTGAGCACGTTGTTGTTGCTGAAGTTCACGGCAAGGCTCGTGCCCGAGATGGAAACGGCTTTAGCGAAATTCAGATCAATGCCGATGCCGGTCACCGCGTTTTGAGAAACCATGAAGGATACATTGGCGACGGGGTTGCTGGAAGCAGCGACACTCAGCGGACAGATGGTAGTCGCCGGGCAAGTCGAGAGCGTAGCGCCGGTATCGTTCAGGAAGGTGATATTGGCATTGCCGGTGAGAATGAGAGTGACGCTGCTGTATTGCGCGGCAGTGATGTTCGCAAAGGTTCCGAGGAAGACGGAGTCGGATTGGAGGCGCATCAGGTCGACAGTGAGCGCCGGGCTGAGGTTCACGGTCGTCGAAGTGCCAGTGGAGGTGGTGAACTTAAGGGACGTAATGGTGACCTGGAAAGTCAGGAGCGAAGGACTGGCGGGGAGGGTATCCGCGACCATGATGACGGCGACCGTGCCGTTGCCGCCGCCGCAGGCGGCGCCAACGCAACCAACGCCGCCTTTCGGGCCGCTGCAGGCGGAAGCGGAAAAAATGGCGAGCATGAGGACAGAAAAAAACGAGAGAGACTTGCTGCGATTCATGTAGCACCCCACGCCAGATTAGCCTGCGTTTGCCTGCCTGGGAAGGAAAACGCTCTCACGCCCCACCCGAATATAACCCGAGAGCAGGCGGGATGCACGCCAAAAGGTGTTAGCGTGTTCAACTCCTAAATGCTGTGAATCAAGCAAGATAGCAAGGTCCAGCCACTTGCGGCCGTGCCACAAGCCAACCGAGAGGAGAGGGTATGCTATCGTAACTGCGCTCAACATTTCGACACGCGAGCGCGAAGGCGGATTTCTGGCCAAGCGAACTTCTAATTCGGCGGGGGATGCGGCGGCAACGAACGCAAAGAGTAGGGCGAAGGCTGCCGAGCGCGAGTATGTGCCGATAGAAGACGACCCTACGGCGGCAAGTGCACCGGATGGCGCCGCTGATGCGCCCGGTACGGAATCGAAGAAGCCCTCGATGCAGGAGGTTTTTGGCCCCGGCGGATTCCTCGAAAAATGCATGCAGGGCGGGTTTGACCCGTCCACGGTCAGTTCCGACTACGAACACCGGCCCGGGCAACTCGAGATGGCAGAAATGGTGCACGATGCGTTCGAATCGCATCATCACGTCATCGTGGAGGCGGGCACCGGCACGGGGAAAACACTGGCATACCTGTTGCCGGCGATTTGCAGCGGGCGGCGCGTGGTGATTTCGACGGCGACTAAGTCGCTGCAGGAACAGCTCTACCAGAAAGACATTCCCTTTCTACAAAAACATTTTGCGCCTAATCTGAAAGTGGCGGTCATGAAGGGGCGCTCGAATTTCCTGTGCCTGGCGAAGCTCCATCAAATGGCCGATCAGCCGATGCTGAAAGGGATGGAAGAGATCGATGCGTTCCGCCAGATCCGCGACTGGTCGAAACTCACGGAAACCGGCGACCGCTCTGAGTTGACGTTTCTCCCAGACGATTCGGATCTGTGGATGCGGATGGATGCGCGGCGTGACACCTGCACAGGGAAGAAATGCCCGGAGTTCAATCAATGCTTCCTGACGGCGATGCAACAGCGGGCCAAAGAAGCTGACTTGATCATCGTGAATCATCATTTGTTTTTTGCCGACCTGGCGCTGAAGCAGGACGATTTCGGAAGCATTCTGCCGGAATATTCGGCAGTGGTGTTCGACGAAGCGCACGAGATGGAAGACGTAGCCAGCGACTATTTCGGGCGGCAGATCTCCAATTTCCGTTTCGAAGAGCTGGCGCGCGACGCCGATCAAACGATGCGCCTGCTGCACCTGGGCACGCCATCGCTGCTGCGAAAGACGCAGCGAATCCGGGAGCGCAGCCGCGGCTTTTTCGAATTGTTTCCCCCGCGTGACGGACGGTTCTCGTTCCTGAGGAACGAGCGCGAAGCGTTTCTGGAACAGAACCGCGAAGCTTACGACGCGCTGGTTTCTTCGCTGAAGAGCATGGAGACGGAGGTTGCCGCACTCACGACGAAGCCGGAAGAACTAACGCGCATCGCGCGGCGGAGCTTCGAGCTGCGGCAAGAGCTTTCCTTCCTGTTCGAATCGAACGAACGGAATTTCGTCTACTGGTACGAGCGAAGGAACAAGGGCGTCTTCCTGACGGCCACGCCGATCGACGTTAGCCAGATTCTGCGGGAACGGCTCTTCGAACAATTCGACACCGTGATTCTTACTTCCGCAACGCTTACAGTGGGAGTGCGCTTCGATTACATTCGGCAGCGCCTGGGAATCGATCACGCAAAAGACCGAGCGCTGCCGCCGGAGTTCGATTATCCCAAGCAAGCGCTGCTTTATCTCCCGAGCAAGATGCCGGACGTACGCGACGCGGGCTTTCCGTCAAAGGCCGCTGATGAAATCGTGCAGTTGCTGGAGATCAGCCAGGGCCGGGCGTTTTGCCTGTTCACCAGTTATTCGCAGATGAATGATTTGTTCGAGCGGGTGCGCTCGCGAGTATCCTTTCCGTTGCTATTGCAAGGTACGGCGCCAAGATCTGTATTGCTGGAACGATTCAAAAACACTGAAGCAGCGGTGCTCTTTGCCACCGCGAGCTTCTGGCAAGGCGTGGATGTGCCCGGCGAGCAACTTTCCTGCGTAATCGTCGACCGGTTGCCGTTTGCGGTTCCGAGCGACCCGATCGTTGCCGCCCGGGTGAAGGCGCTGCAGGAAGACGGGCGCAACCCGTTCGCGGAGTTTCAGGTGCCGCAGGCGGTTCTGGCCTTGAAGCAGGGTTTTGGACGACTGATTCGGACCAAGACAGATCGCGGCGTGCTCGCGCTGCTGGATACCCGCCTCCAGCGCATGCCCTATGGTAAAATTTTCCTGGAGTCGCTTCCACGGTACAGGACGACGCACGAGTTGGCCGACGTTGCCCGCTTTCTGGGTGCCAGTGGCGGCGCCAAGCGGGTGGGGGCCCATTCGGCAAGCCCCTCCTGAAGGGGCCACGATTCAGGGACATCCGCGGCAAATGCGTTGGGCAATTTGGAGAGACATGTTTCAAGTCAGCGTAGAAGAGACTTTTTCGTCCGGTCATGCCCTGCGTGGTTACCGGGGCAAATGCGAAAACGTGCATGGCCACAATTATCGCGTGCGTGTGACGCTGGAAGGGCCACAGCTCGATGCGATCGGCCTCCTGGTAGACTTCACGCAGCTCAAGCAGGTGATCCGGGAAATTATGGGCAGGCTGGATCACCAGTTCATGAATGATCTCGAACCGTTCAAGACAGTAAATCCTTCGGCGGAAAATGTGGCGAAGTATTTTTACGACGAGGTCTCGCGGCAATTGAAGGATCTGCCGCCGGGAGCGCGGGTTACGGACGTCATTTTGTGGGAAACGGACACCAGCCGGGCACAGTACCGGCCTGGGGCGTAGTGGATGGGGAAGATGGTGAGGCGATGAATCGAGCGTTGCTGATTATCCTGATTCCGGCGTTGCTGGTGGCGGCAGGATATATTGTTGTATTTCGGGCAATGGGAATTGCGCCAGGGTATTCGCGGCTGGTGATCGCCATGATTTTTTTCTTTGGAACGATTTATTGGTTTTCACGACGGAGCGGGCGAAAAGCGGATTCTGGCCGGGCGTAGGTTGCAATGGGCGGGAACGGGCGCTGTCGGAAAAGCGGCGGCTAGCCGCCGCACTCCAAAATGGTTATCACGGAAATATTCAAATCGATTCAAGGGGAAGGCACGCGCGCGGGCCTGCCTTGCGTCTTCGTGCGTCTGACGGGCTGCAACCTGCGGTGCACTTGGTGCGACACCGCCTATGCGTTCCAGGGCGGCAAGAAGATGAGCGTCAAGGAAGTTTTGGCGCGCGTGGATGAATTGGCGGGACGCTCTGAGGAAGCGCCGGGCTTGCAAGCTTCCGTTCCGCTGGTAGAACTGACCGGCGGGGAACCGTTGCTTCAAGAAGAAATTTACCCGCTCGCGGAAAAGCTGCTTGCCGCGGGATATACGGTCATGATCGAAACCAGCGGGGAACGATTCATCGGGGGCTTGCCTCGAGAAGTGATCAAAATTGTGGATGTGAAGTGTCCTGACTCCGGCGAACCGGATACTTTCGAGATGCGCAATCTTGAGGCGCTGTCGGAAAACGATGAAGTGAAATTCGTACTTTCCACACGGCGCGATTATGAGTTTGCCCGGGACTTTACGGAGCAACATGGGCTGGCGCGAAGGACGAAGCAAGTTTTATTTTCTCCGGTGTTTGAAAATCCTCAGGGGAAGTGGCAGGGCCTTGAACCGCGCACGCTTGTGGAGTGGATTCTGACGGACGGATTGCCGGTGCGGCTGGGGCTGCAACTGCACAAATTTATTTGGGATCCGGCGACCAAGGGCGTTTGAGCAGCAGGAAGAAAAGACAGGAAACTCGGGAAATTCCGATAGGCGATGGGACAAGAACTGGATAAACGCAAAGCGGTGGTGCTGTTGAGCGGGGGGATGGACTCGTGCCTTTGCACGGCGATAGCGCGTGAGCGCCATGGCGCTTCGAACATTTCTTTGCTGCACGCCAGCTACGGTCAGCGCACGCAAGAGCGCGAAGGGCGCGCTTTCGGGGAGATCGCGGATTTCTACGCCGTGCGCGAACAGCTCGTTGTCCAACTCGAGCACTTTCGCGCGATCGGCGGGTCCGCGCTGACGGACAAGAGCATTTCAGTCCCGGAAAATGAATTGGGTGCTCCGGGTCCGCGGGGCAGCGCGATTCCCGTGACGTATGTTCCTTTTCGGAATGCGCACTTTCTTTCCGTGGCGGTGAGCTGGGCCGAAGCCATCGGCGCGGGAGCGATTTATATCGGCGCGGTGGCGGAAGACAGTTCCGGCTATCCGGATTGCCGGCCGGAATACTACCGCGTGTTCCAGGAATTGATCCGCGTGGGCACGCGGCCGGAAACGCAAATCGAAATCGTCACGCCGGTCATCACACTAAAGAAAAGTGAAATCATCCGGCGGGGCATGGAACTAGGCGCACCACTGCAGCTGACCTGGTCGTGCTACCAGAATGAAGATGCTGCTTGCGGAGTGTGCGATAGCTGCCTGCTGCGGTTGCGGGCCTTTGCGGAAGCTGGCGCGACGGATCCCATCCCCTACCGGCAAAGCGTTTCTACCGGGCGTTGAGCTTGCCTGTTGTAAGCGGGCCTGCCCGCCGCACGCGGGCTTGGATTCGGCCCGGTTGAGAGAGATAATGGGGCGCACGAAGCCCGGATACTCCGGGTGGGGCTCCCTGTGAAAAAGGAGAATGGAGCATGAAGAGTCTTCATAAGTCGTGGGTGCTCGCCGCATTCCTGGTGGCCACGCTGGCGAGTGTGTTTACACCGCAGGCTGCGGCCCAGATAGGGTCGATTAGCGGCACGATCACGAGCATGGAGGGGAAGCCCTGGCCCGAAGTTACCATTCGGGCTGTCAGCGATCAAGGCGCCCAGACGGAGACAAAGACGGACAGCGCAGGCAGATATAGCATCCTTAACTTGCGCAATGGCATTTACAAGGTATTCGTTGTATTCCCGCCGCCCAATGACAAGCAGGCTCCGTACGAGGCCGGTATGGTCAAAGTATCAAGCGGTGAAGATGCAAAAATAGATGTCGACTTCAAGGCTGTTCTTGCCAAGCAGGGCACCGCGGCTCAGGAACAAGTGAAGAAAAATGAAGAGGCGAAAAGCAAGATGGAGGGGCTGAAAGCGCATTTCGCTGCGGGTAACGCACTCATCGATCAAGAAAAACAAGCGAAGGCTGATTTGGCGAAGGCACCCGCGGATCAGCGTGATGCAGCCAAGAAGAAGCTGGCAGACCTGGGCGATCAGGCGGTTAAGGAATTCCAGGAGGCTTCCAAGAACCTCGTGGAAAAGGATCCGAACGCGCATCTGGTGTGGTTCAAGCTGGGAGAAGCTTACGAAACGGCGAACCGCTTTGACGAAGCGGCTCAAGCGTACCAGCAAGCAATTGCCGCCAAAGGGGACGTGCCGGGATATTACAACAACTTGGGGAACGCGCTGGCCAAAGCGGGAAAAATCGAGGAGGCCAAAGCGGCCTACACCAAGAGCGCGGAACTTGATCCGCCGAACGCCGCGACCGCCTGGCGCAATTTTGGAATCAGCCTATATAACGCGAACCGGCTTGGCGACGCCGTCGAACCTTTGCAGAAATCCGCCGAACTCGACCCGAAGAACCCACAGACCTGGTATCTGCTGGGAGCGTCGCTGGTTTACAAGATGACGACAAAGAAAGTCGGCGATAAGGAAGAGGTGATATTCGCGCCGGGAACCATCGAAGCCTACCAGAAAGCGGTGGAACTCGACCCCAACGGAACATGGGGCCAGCAGGCCAAGCTGGGATTGGAACAGCTGCAGTTGATGGCCCCCGGCATCGACACCAAAGTGAATGTGAAGAAGAAGAAGTCCTGAGAAAATCGGTGTAGCCTTTTTTGGGCCGGTTCCGCTGAGCCGGGCCGGCCTTCTTTTTTTAACTGTGAGTTAGCGTGCCGGTGATCTTGGTGCGGCGAAGCGACCAGGCGAAGACGGTCATCGAAAGTGGCAGGAGCACGGCGGCAAAACCGAGCAGAATGATGAGAGGACGCCACAACGACGCGATGTCCGCTCCTCCCAGGAGCGAGGCGCGCATCGCGTCCAGCGCGTAAGTGACGGGATTGAGCCGCGCCACCAGTTGCAGCCAATCGGGCAAAATGCTAACTGGGAAAAGCATGCCGCCGGCAACACTCGAAACTCCCAGGAAAAACCATTTCGCGGGATTGCCGCGCTTGAAGAGCAGAAGATAGCTCGCGGAAAGAATTCCGAGCCCGGAAAATGCCAGCAAGGTAACCAGCAGGACGGCGAAAACCGCGAGCCAGTTTGCTGCGTGCAGCGAAAATCCAAAAAGCGCCGTTGCCCAGGCGACATAGATGACGATGCGCAGCGTTGTGGCGATGAACGGATAGACGGCCGACCCCGCAACGAAAACAGGGAGCGAGGTCTGCGTGATGAGGAGATGCTCGAGCGTGCCGGTGTCCCGCGATTCCTCCAGGCCGCGATCGAAGGTGTCCAGAGCGGCGTTGAGATAATCCAGAAAAACGAAACCGACGAGCGAAAAGGCAAAATAACTGCCGCCTTGCGGCAAGGCATGCTGGAGCGCCGGGGTGTCCACGAAACGAGCAACGTAATAAAACATGGCGGCGCCAAAGAGCGCTTCGATGGCTTCCAAAACGAATACGGTGCGATAAGTACGCGCAATGCTTAGGTCGCGCCAGAAAAAGAGCCACAATTCGCGGATGATACGGATCATTGGACGTGTTCTCCACCGGACGAGTCCGGATCGTGGCCCGTGAGGCGAAGAAAAACTTCTTCGAGCGAGGAAGCGCCGGTGTTCCGTTTTAGCGTGGAGGCGGTGTCGCAAGCCAAGAGGCGGCCGACGTCAATCACGGCAACGCGATCCGCGAGCAGCTCGATTTCGGCGAGGGTGTGCGAGGCGAAGAGCAGGGAAGTTCGGCCACTGCGCAGCACTTCCGATTTCAGGAAGCGGCGAAATTCGGCGGCGGCGATGGCGTCGAGGCTGCGCGTTGGTTCGTCGAGCAGCAGGACGCTGGGCTGGTGGAGAAGGGCGCGAGCCAGGCTGAGGCGCTGGACCGTCCCGGTGGACAGAGTGCGCACCTGGCGGTCGAGCGCTTCGCCGAAATGAAATTGTTCAGCGAGTTGGGAGATTCGCTGGGCCGCGGCGAGCCTCGAAAGCAAATTCAATCGGCCGAAGAAGAGCAGGTTTTCGCGCGCCGTCAGCCGCGCATAGAAGCCGTGGTCCGTGCCAGCGTGATAACCCAGGCGGCGGCGCACTGCGCGCGAGTCGCGAACGGTGTCGTGGCCCGCGACCCGCGCGTGGCCGCTCGTGGGCACAAGCAGCGTGGCGATAATTCGGAGCAATGTGGATTTGCCAGCCCCGTTGGCGCCAAGAAGTGCCAGCGCTTCTCCTTCGCGAATCTCGAAAGACACGCCCGCCAGCGCGACTGCGGTGGGCTTTTCAAATGGCTGGAAAAAAGTGCGCCAACCGCTGCGCGCAGGGGGGAACGACTTCGCAAGAGCTTCGACGCTGATCGCGGCTTCGGGCACCAGGAACTTTATAGCCTGTCTTACCGCCGGACACAATCGGGGCCGGCTTCGCTCACGGGCAGAGGGAGAGGCAACTTCTTCTGTCCTCCAGTACGTGGCGAACTCGAGCAATCCCCGGTAGAATACTGTCGAGGGAAAATCCTCCCGCGCGCGGTAGAATTGAGCGCCGGGAATCTCCCTGGAGGAGCCGTGCCGATGGTTTCATTCGCCGACCGAGCCGCCACGCCGAACCATGTGCTGGTCCGACTGCTGGATCGAGAATCGGTCTTGCTGAATCTCGAGACGGAGCAGTACTTCGGACTCGACGAGACCGGCACGCGCATGTGGCAACTCGTAACGGGTTCGCCGAACATCGACGCGGCCTACCAGGAACTTCTCGCGGAGTTCGACGTCGAACCGGAACTGCTGCGCTCCAACCTGATGGAACTTCTGAGCCGGCTCGTGGATAGCGGGTTGCTCCAGGTTCTTCCTGCTGATGTGGGAACGGCTCCGGCGATTTAGCGCGCTGGAGCGCCCGGCGCAGACTCTTTTTCTGCGCGCGATCGTGCTGCTGCCACTGGTAGCCCTCAGTTTGCGTTGGCGCGGTTTTCGAGCCACGCAAGCAGCGCTGCAAATATCCCTTCCGAGTGCCAGCCAGAAATGTGACTCCGCTCTTGTGCGCAAGGAGGCGGCATTGGCCGCGCACATGGTCAACACCGCGGACCGGCACGGGTTCGTTCATCCTTCCTGCTTGGCAAAATCCATGACTCTCTGGTGGCTGCTCAGGCGGCAGGGGATTGACTCGCACCTGCGCGTCGGCATTCGAAAAGCAAACGACAAGTTTGAAGCGCATGCCTGGGTGGAGCGCGACGGCGTTGCGCTCAACGAACCGGACGAGCACCATCATCACTACGCCGCGTTCGATGCTGCACTGTCCGCGCTGCCGCCGGAAGAATCGTGAGTGAGTGGGGTCTCCTGCAACGGTGAGAGGAACTTGAAATAAGAAAGGCCCCCAGCAGCGCCGGGGGCCTTCGAACATTGGCGTTCATTAAATATTCGTGCGACGCGAAACAATCCGCTTGGTTCGCGCCGCGGGAGCCGGCAATTCCACGTTGAGTGAAATCTCGCTCTTGTTGCGCAGCACACTCAGCTTCACGGTTCGGTCCTTGGTATCTTTATCTTCGCGCTTTGCGGAGAGTTTTTCGCGCAGCTCTCCAACCGTGCGGATGCGCTCCCCGTTCAGCGAGGTGATCACGTCACCTGCCTTCACACCGGCTTTTTCCGCGGGCGAACCGGAGTTCACATCGCGAACGAGTATTCCCTCGCCATCCGGCGCGCCGAAAAATGCTCCCAACTGTCCGCTGATATCTTCCGCATCAATACCCAGCCGGGGCTGCCCGCCGCCGAAGAGCATGTTGCCGTTCCATTCCATCGACGGAATCTCGGGAATCTCCGGCATGCGAAACGCGAAGGCACCGGGCGTCGGCGCCATCATCTTCATGCCATGCCGGCGCTCTTCGGATTTCCCAAGCGTCGCGCTGATCGTCTGCGAACGCCCATCGCGCCAGACGGTGAGCTGAATGCTGCGGCCCGCGGGAATCTCATGAATCATGCGCCGAAATTGCGCCGCTCCTTCCACGCGCTGCCCATTAATCTCCGTCACCACGTCATTTTCTTTCAGTCCGGCCTTGGCCGCGGGGCTGTCTGCAACGACCTTTCCCAGCACCACGCCGCGCTCGGCGTTGAGCTTCAGTTCCTTGGCTTTGTCGGCTGTCACTTCATGGGTTTCAACGCCCAGCCAGCTCGAGCCGTCGTCGCCGATGAAAACATTTACATCATCTCCAGCGATTTCAGGCATCACTTCGATCCGCCCTGGGTCCTGCTCGACAACGATCGTCTGTGCCGAATCCCCAAGTTCGTCCGCGTCGTTCAGTTCAATCCTTTGATCTGCCCGGCTATCGAGCTGCGCTTGTAATTTCGCCTCCAGCTCATTGATCCTTTGCTGCAAGCGGGCAATTGTTGCATCACTGGATTTTTGCGGCGCCGCGGAACTGCCAGGCAGAGCGACCAACGCAAGCCCAAGCGCCGCTGCTCCGCCGATCGTAAGCAAATTTCGTTTGTTCATTGTCATCCCATCCTCCTTAGCGGTTAGACGCAGCAAAAACTAAACCGTCAGACCGTCGACCGCAGAATGATGACTCGAATTCCGCCGTTCACCGTGCGCAAATGGATCGGAGCGCCGCCACGTCCCAGCCTGCCGTGCACTTCCCGGGGACGCTGATTACTCTCCATCGTCATGGGGAGTTCGGAATAGAAGTTTCCATTCAGGCAGCGAGCTTCCACATCCGCTTGCATGTCCGATGGCACCGCAAGAACGACAGAGCCATTCGTCGTTTCAGCCGTGGCGCCGGTTTTGTCCGGGAGATGCGCCAGCTCCAGGTGCACGTTGCCGTTGGTGGTGTGCGCGTGAACCGTCCCCCCGGCTTCGTACACTTCGATATTGCCGTTCACGGTGTGCAGGTCTTCCACGTTTTCGACGCCCGCAATCTTCAGCGTGCCGTTCACCGTGCCGATGTGCTCGAGGCGCGCCCCGTGCGGAACGTGAATGGTGTAATCGACCGCCACTTCCACGCCCTCGTTTTGCGGATACCGCGTAGCGATCGAGACGGCGTCCGGCCGGGCGTCTACATCGATGGAGACGCGCTCCAGATCGGACTCTTTGTGCTTCGCGGTCTTTACCGCGTGAACCGCAACTTCGTTGCGGTCCCAGCCCTGCACGTCCACTGTTCCGTTGACGTTTTGCAGCTCCAGCGAGCCGCCGGGCTGTAAAGGATAGGATTGATTGAAGTCCTTGCTGATGGCAAAGCTGGGAACGGCCCAAAGTACGGCTGAAAGCAAAACACCCAGAGCAGTGGCGCGGAGAGCTGGACGACGCATAACGTTCTACCCCCTTCGAGTACTTGCTGACAACTACTGAGGACCCGAACAAAATTCGCGCGCACCAGGGCGACTGCCGTTCAGTGCAACTGGAAATTAAACGTTACCGTCGAAATCACTTCTATGGGCTTGCCGTTGATCCAAGCCGGTTTTGCACGCCATGTCTTCACGGCCGCGATAGCCGCATCGGCGAGAGCGGGCTCGCCTTCCAAAAGTTTCTGCACCTCGACGCTCCCGTCTTTCTTGATTCGCACCTGCAGCTTCACGTATCCCTGCAAGCCAGCTCGCTGCGCGAGCGCTGGATAGGAAGGCTTGGGAGAATAAACAAGCCGCTTCTGGAAATCGTCGGCATCCTCGGTTACGCCTCCGCGGATGCTGATCTCCAGGCTGTTCAGCCAGCTCTCCAGCCAGTCCAGCTTAGCTTCAGAGGGGGGCGGCATTTCTGTAGGAATGGACGCCGTCGGTCCTGGCCCATTGGAAAACTTCACCGCCTCGAAACCATTTTCCGTGAGTCTCTTGTTGAGGCGGTCCATCTGCTCGCGAATGAGCGAGTCGTGAAGAGCAATATCCGAATCCAGGAATTGAAGCCGAATTTTTCCACCGGTAGTCTTTAATTTAAGCGGAGCGCCGCCCCCGTTCAGGGTGGCCATGGCATGCACCTGGCCGGAACCATTCACAGACGCCTGAACTATTAAGTGCAGCGCCGGATCCGCCTCGATGTGGCGCTCGCCCCCGCTTGCCACGACGGCGTCAATATTCGCCGCGAGATTCCGCGGAAGAAACACGATAATGTCGCCGTTGCCGGAAGCAAGCTGTGATGGACCTCCAAGATGCACATTCCCGCCCCCCGAAGGCGCATCCGGATTAATCCAAGCCGTAATCGTGCCACCGGAAGTCGCGGCCTGCAGAGCGCCCCCAACGCGCGTCAGGCAAATGCTGCCGCTGCTCGATTCCAATTCTATCGGGCCGGAAACATACATCATGCGAATCCCGCCACCGCCCGTCTGCGCGCGTACCGAGCCGCGTACCTCGCCAAAATCGATCTGCCCTCCGCCAGTGCGCACACTGACGAAACTCCCCGCATGAGCAACGGTGATGTTGCCGCCGACGGTATCCAATTCCGCCCGCCCTCCGATTTGCCCGGCGCGAATATGGCCGCCCCCGGTTCGCAGCGTCGCCTCTCCCGCGATGTTGCCCACATTGATATGGCCGCCGCCGGTCACGGCCGTGAGATCTCCGGCGACATCCAGCACCTGGATGTGGCCGCCTTCCGTCTCTAGTTTGGCGGCGGAACGACCCCATGAAGCGTCTCTGACTCCTGTAGTGCCGATGCGGCCCGTCTTGATGTTTCCACCCTGAGTGTGCAAGGAAGCCGTGCCGCCAATATCCGCCGTAGTGATGTCACCGGCCTCGGTGATCACTTCGACGTTGTATCCGCGCGGCACCGCAACCTCAAATTGCACCCAGAACTGCGCATCCGCGGAACGTGTCGCCTGCGGCGGAAGCGCCCCCGTGATTTCCACTCCCGAATAGGTCGGCTTTGCCTTAAGAGAGTAAGCATCAAGAAGCTGCTGAGCGGCGGGGCCGCGGGCATCGGTTTCGATGTGCACGATGTACCGCACAACGGCTGGTGCGCCAGCATCGATCTGAACAATGTTGACGGATCCAAGATCCGTCGTGAGCCGCAGCGTCAGGCCATCTTTGGTGCCCAGCACTCCGGTGCGAACTACCGAGGCGTGTTGCGACCCTGGATCAGCGGGTCGCGTATGTTCGGGGGACGATGGTTCTGAAGCTTCAGCAGCAAAGACCCTTGGTGCGAGTAGCGCAGTAGAAAGAAGAGGCAACAACGCGGGGAACAGCGCCACGCGGCGCCCGATGGAAAAAAGCCTTTGATGGAGTCCCAAGTTCGTCATCGAAAGAAATCTCTAACCGTCTGAACGGTCACTGTACTTCGCGTGGGCCAATCTGCCGCAAAGCGGCGGCGCTGCGCAATCGCACGTAACGGCTGGGATCTCGCCGCTGCAACTGTTCCAGCGCCTGCACTACGCGATCCACGGAGGGGTCCAGCTCCGGGCCAACTGGCTTGACCAGCTGCGTTGTGATCTCCAGTTCAGTCGCCTGTTCTCCCGGCTCGCCATGCTGCAAAGATCCAACCAATACATTGACGGCTTCCACGCGCACTCCTGGATTGGCGTCATGCTCCAGTGCATCGAGCAACGCCTGCCGCACGTCATCCTGCGAAGCCGCATCGCGAAGCGATTCCAGAGCTTTCATGCGCACCGCGGGATTCTGATCCTTGCGCGCCGCGGTAATCAGCGCCCGGCGCACTTGCTGATCCCGCGAAGCCGCCTTCAACGCTTCGAGGCAATCGAGGCGGACTCCGGCGTCAAAGCGCTCGCCGTTTTCAACGACGTAGGTAAGCACGCTGCGCATGTCGCTGTCATCAACGTTGCCGGTTAAGACGATCGGCTGCTCCGCATCAAGGTGCACCTGCACATTCGGAGAACCCGGGCCCGTAGAAGGCGAAAAACTAATTCCTGAGAAAGTCATGCCCGACAGTTGATCCGGCGTCAGCGGCTGCTTGGCCACCACGTTCATGGCCTGGCCGTTGGCGCCGCCGCGATTGTTGTTCTGCAACCACGGAAGAAGTTGAGTTCCCACCACGATTCCGAACAGCACCAGCAGCGCGCCGCTCCACGCGGGACGCATCGCCATCCAGCTGCGCAGCCAGCCAAACGGGCGCCAGCGCTCTTGAATCGGAGGTGCGGAAAGATCGTCGAGCGCTTCGGCAAGCTCGCTGCGGCACCGCGAAAGGAGGATTCCGGAAGAATCAAGCTCATCGGCGGGTTGCAGAGCAGCGACCATGGCTTTCTGGAGATCGCTCTCTTCGGCAAGCTGAGCGGCGCACGCGGCGCAAGTCGCCACGTGTGCCTCGATCTGCTTGCGTTCTTTCTCGCTCACTTCGTCGCAGGTGTAGAAAACCAGAATCGGTGCAACGTCTTTGCAGCTCAAGTTCTTTTCAAAGACGCTCATCGCAGACCTCCCAATTCATGGCGGAGTTTGCGCGTGGCGCGGAACAGCGAATTTTTCACGGTTTCTTCGGTGGTGCCGAGGGCGTCGCCGATCGCCCGCAGCTTCAGCCCCTGGTAGTGTTTCATTTCAAAAACAATTCGTTCACGCGGCGAGAGACGCTCCATCGCGATGGCGATGCGCGCCTTGATTTCCTTCCCGATGAACGTGCGCTCGGGGTCCAATGTCGGGCGATATTCGCGCTGGCGCTCGAAGAAGTCCGTCATGCCTTCTTCGTGCAGGCCGGAATTCACTTCGGGAGACTGGTCTTCGGGGCGCGCCTGGCGGCGGCGCAAGTGGTCCAAGCAAACATTGGTCACGATGCGGTAGAGCCAGGTGTAAAAGCTGCATTCAAAGCGGAAACGGTGGAGATTGCGATAAACCTTGAGGAACGCTTCCTGGTAGACGTCCCGGGCATCTTCCGGGCGTTTCATCAGATTCAGCGCCAGCCGCAACACGTCCCGGTCGTGGCGGCGCACCAGTTCCTCGAAAGCCGCGCGGCTGCCGGCCTGTGCTTCCGCGACCAGGGCCCGCTCTTCGAGGTGGGACAAGGAGATCACCGAGGCCAGGGCGGCGTCCGTGCTACCCGAGCGACCGTTGTTATCGGCCAAAGCTAGAGCCCATCTGGGGAGCGGCATATTTCGCTTTCTCTTCGCGTGTTTCGGTGTTGTCGCTTCTAATGCAACACCTTAGCGCAAATCCGAGCATTCGGCTGAACGCTGCGCACCACGCGACCACCCAATTTGGACGTGCTTCTCCCTCATGGGTGAGCACCGCTGCCCACTATAACAACGGCAAACCTGTGGATTTTGTTTCCGGAGTTTCTAAAGTTTTAGACTTCCAAAGTGGGACTTGGGCCCTTCGGGGGAGACAGAAACTCCGATTCGAGGCCCGAAGCTGGAGTTGCCGAATCCCCTAACTGCCAAGCGAAGAACGGCCAGGCAAAGAGCAGGACCAGCGCCGTCAGAACGGCGTAGCCATTTGTGCGATAGAACTGATCAGGTTGCGATAGCAATTCCGTTGCTCCGCCCACCAATGAAGTTCCGGCCACGACCAGGAAGCAGCCGAGGATGTTAAACCGCATCACCCAGCGGACGCCGAAAACGAGAACTCCGACAAGGATCAGGCGGAGCAGGAATTGTTTTACGAGTGCGCCTGGGTTCACCCAATTGCCGCCAGTGAGAGCAAGTGCACCCACGAGCAAGAGCAGCAGGCGCAGCCCGGGTTGACGCACCTGCGCCGCAAAAAAAGCCGCGATCGCCGCAACAAACCCGGTGAAAATAAGGCCACGGAGCAGTGTTCCCCCTAGAATCGATGCGGCGGGCAACAGGGCATCAAAGTCCGTGCCGAACGAAGCCTCGAGGGAGCGATGCACCGTCGGCCAGTGAGTCGCCGCAGCGGCGAGGACACGTCCCATTCCAATCAGACCCGCTCCGCCCCCTAATCCGATCCAGAAAGCATCACGGTAGTAATCGGCGGGCTTCCTGGCCCAATCTGGCAAACCATCCGGACCGAACGCGCGGCTTGCAAAAAACCACGCCATACCAAAGAGCACCGCGATGCCGCCAAAATAGAACGGAGCGCCCAGCAGTGCACCAATGGCAATCCCCCCAAACATCATTTTTAGTGGCACGGCGGTATTGTAAGCATTCAAAAAGCTGGGGATGCGGTTGCCAAGCAGGAAAACCGCCAGATATCCGCAAAGACCCAACGTAGACCAGATGCCAATGTGCTTCCAGGGAATCGACCGCGCGGCCTCTGACTTCAGGTTCTTGAGAAAGATAGTCAGCGCGGTCAAGCCGAGGCCTGCGAAGAAGAGAATGGGGATCACGTAAGCGTAGACGGTGCGAAAGAGCGTGAGCTCTTCTTGCTTGCGCCGCCAGTCGTCTGGAATCTTGACGTAAGTGCGGTAGTTTGTTGCCTCGTCTCCCAAGACTTGCACGTCGATGCGCGCATGCGCGCTGTTCGGGTCGTATACCGACATGACTCCGGTCGGTTCTGGAATTGAATGACTCAGCTCCCAAGTCAGCGAGTGATCAATGCGATGTGGCCGCTTGTCCGAACTGGATTCGACCAAGGTCCAGTCCCCCAGATCGAGTTTCTTTTCCTCGCGTAGAAATTTCTCTGCGCGCGCCACGGACTCTTCCTTTGTGAGCGACGCGCCGGCAGTATCTTCCGCAAGCGTATGGTGGAACGAGTGTAGCGACCCGTCGGGGCGCAGAATGACGGCGAACTCTTCCTTCTGACTATCTCGGAAGTAGCGCACTGCCCAAAGTGCGGCCGGGACGCGTTCTGCATACAGGGCATTGATCCCCGCAATCCCGATTCTCTGGCGCAAATATTCATTCGCGACCGGATCGGAGATGTCCACTAAAATGGCCCCGTGGTAATAGGAATTTGGATCGAGGCCCCGCTGGCGCATGATCTCATCCGCTCGCGCCCGGACCGTGCGCGCATTCACGGAAAGTTTCAAGTAATCGCCAATGGCAGGCGTCTTCAGCCTCCAGGGAAGCGTCCCGCCAACCAGTAGGCAAACCGCGAGAAATCCAAGCATTGCAGGGGACAGACCGGCGTATCGCTGCGACGAAGTTGTCTGGCCCTCGGCACTGGAGGCTTCAGCCACTACCGAATCCGGCTTCGGTTTCGGAGCAGCACGGTTGAGGAGATCCTCGTCTTCTTCAAAATGTCCGCGAGCTAGATAAGAAATGCAAGCAAACGCCAGCGGAGCAACCACTGCTGCGCCGACAATCACACCCGAAATCTTGAAATATAAGCTGTTCGAACGAACGAGCAGCAACCCGACCTGCGAAGCATCGAACGTGTAGTGCCAGATCAGCGTGGCCAGAATTCCCCAGCGCAGCATCACCAGTCCAGTGGCCAGTCCCATGATGCCGATTTCGATTCCTCGAATGTAGGGCGGTTCCTGCGGATAATTGGCGTGGAGAAAACTCCAGCAAAACGCCGGAAGAATGACCGCCAGCCAGCGCGACCCAGTGACTCGTTCAAGAAACGGAATCGCAAACATGCGGAAGGTAAATTCTTCATTCGTCGCGGCGTAGAGTCCGATCGCCACGCCGGTAATCCAAGGAAATACCGTGCTGACTGAATCGGTGTAATTCAGTTCCTGTGGCGCCCACACGCCGTAATGGCTCCCGATCATGTAGAACGCCACGACAAACCCCAGCGACAATCCCGTTAGGCTCAACCCCACGATCGCCGCGGAAAAAAATTCCTGCGAGCGCAATCCGCGCAACGTCAGTATCTTGCCCAGTTGCAGCCGCCCCGGCTGCGTTGCCCGGTACATCGCTTCGCCCGCCGGGTACACCAGCGACACCGTCACTGCCGACGCCAGCCCAAACAACAGCGCCAGGGCAATTTGCTTGAAAACAAAATTTCCGTACGTGGAATTGGTATCGTATCCCGCTCTTTCGATGGGCCACTCATTGAGTTGCATCAGCGCCAGCACGGCCGCGACCACGATGCCCAGCTTTATGGCCATGCCCCAGCTCGCCTGGCCTTCTTTGGTCAGCGTAATTCCCATCCACAGCGCCGCTCCGAGCAACAACAGGTAAGGCACGATCGTAACCAGCGTCAGAAAATCGTTCCCCGCGCGCATATGTGCATAGCCGCGTTCCCAGGCTTCCGGCACGCGCAAAAATTCTTCGCTTTCTCCCACGCGATCGCCTTGCACGCCCACTCGCATCCGGTACGGCGCGTCTTTCGCCCGGAACCCGTGTTTTTCCCACGTGAAGGACCAATCGAGCCGGTTGGCCAACTTTGTCGAGTTGGCTTCTTCCGGCAGGAAGTCCCACGCGCTCAAATCAACTCCGAGTTTTCCGCTGAGATAGTTTTGCGCCGCGGACTGCGCTGTGCCGCGCTCCACCGTCGCCCCACCCCGCGTCTTCTCAATGATGTGTTCGAAGCCGACAATCTGCCCCGCCGGGCTCACGCCGACTTTGAATTCTTCTTCTTGCTGCGGCTTGAAGAACCGCGCCTCCCAGAACCAAATATTCAGTTCCGAGGACATCAGCCGGTTTGCTTCCTGCAAACCCACCTCGCGTTCTAGATAAACCTTGGCGTTGTCGTCCACCCGAAAGACAATCGTCGACTGGTATCCGCTGACGTTTCCGCCCAGCTCGGTGACAAACTTCTGCGCGCGCACCAGCGCTTCTTCGCGCGAAACTTTAAAATTTACGGAGGCTTCCGGGAACGCCCGGAAAAAATACTTGTAGGCAAACATCGAGCCGAGAATTCCCGCCACCACCCACAAAAACAGCGCGCGCTTGTCCGAACCTGTCAGACGGTCTCCCGCCAATGGAACCTCCCTGTTTGCGACACGAAATCCTCACTCTATCGATACGCATGCCTTGGACGCAAGTTTCGCCGTTGCCAGTCAGTCGCTTTGCAGCTGCACTCACAATTGGCCGCTTTGCGGCCGCTCTTCAGAATGTTAGCAGCCGGAATGATATAAAGAGGATGCGTCTGCCGTCTCGCGGGCGCACTTATCAATGGCCCTAAACCTCAGCACCGAAGTCCGCATGATCAAAGGCGTCGGCCCGCAGCGCGCCGAACTCCTCGCCCAGCGTGGCATCTACACGCTCGAGGATCTGCTCGGTTACCTACCCTTCCGCTATGAAGACCGCATCCATTTTTCCAATGTGAAAGACATCCAGCCCAACGGCGTCTATACCATTCGTGCGCGCGTCATGAGCGGCCAGGCCATCCGCAGCATGCGCGGCGGCCGCGATGCCATCTATCATCTGCTCGTCCAGGACGACGCCGGAGGCTCGCTCCCCTGCAAATTTTTTCACGGCGGCTACCTCGAAGGCCGCTTGAAAGCCGGCCAGCTCCTCATCCTTCACGGTAAAGCCGAAATCGACAAGCTCCGCCCTGCGCGCCTCGAGATGATCAATCCGCAAATCGAAGTCCTCAGCAACGAGGAACTGGACTCCACCGAAGTCGGTCGCATCGTTCCCATCTACGAAGCCATCGGCACTTTCGGCTCCCGTCAGATTCGCCGCGCCATGTACGCCGCCGTCCAGCTTATCGATCCGCGCATGCCTGATGTTCTGCCCGAAGCACTGCGTGCCCGCCTTGGCTTTCCCACTCGCGGCGAAGCACTCCGTCACACGCATTTCCCCGAAACCGGCGAATCCCTCGATGCTCTCAACACTTTTCGTTCCCCCGCGCAGCAACGCCTCATCTTCGAGGAATTTTTCCTTTACCAGCTCAGTCTCGCGCTCGATCGCCAAGCCACTCGCAAGGAAAACGCCATCCCCTTCCGCCTCCGCGAAGACGCCATCCGCGAAGCGCTGAAGCGCATCCTCCCCTTCAAGCCCACCACCGCGCAAAAACGCGTCCTCGCCGAAATTGCCGCCGACCTCGAAAAGCCTTCCCCGATGAATCGTCTCCTCCAGGGCGACGTCGGCAGCGGCAAAACCATCATCGCTCTCCAAGCCGCCGTCATCGCCATCGAAAACGGCACGCAAGCCGCCCTCATGGCCCCCACCGAAATTCTCGCCGTCCAACATTTTCTTTCCGCCCGCCGCATTCTCGCCAAAGCAGGCTATCGCGTCGAGCTCCTCATCAGCGGCCTGAAAGCCGCGGAAAAATCCGCCGTCCTCGATCGTATCCGCGCCGGCGAAGCGCAACTCGTCATCGGCACTCACGCCCTCATCGAAGACAACGTCGCCTTCGCGCGCCTCGGCTTCGTCGCCATTGACGAGCAGCACCGCTTCGGCGTCCTCCAGCGCAAGCGCCTCATGGACAAAGCCGCCGCCCACGGCCATGCCCCGCACGTTCTCGTCCTCACCGCCACGCCCATCCCGCGCACGCTCTCGCTTACTCTCTACGGTGACCTCGACGTTTCCGTTCTCGATGAACTTCCGCCCGGCCGCACGCCCATCGTCACGCGCATGACCACTGAGCAGCATCTCCCCGGCGTTTGGGAATCTCTCCGCCGCGAAGTCGCCGCCGGCCATCAGGCCTACATCGTCTATCCCGTCATCGAGGAATCCAAGCTCGAGCTGAAAGCCGCTGTCGAGGAATACGAGCGCCTCTCGCGCGAAGTTTTTCCCAAGCTCAAGCTCGGCCTCCTGCACGGCCGCCTCTCTAGCGAAGAAAAAGAAGAAGTCATGCAGCGCTTCCGCAAAAACGAAGCCCAGATCCTCGTCGCCACCACTGTCGTCGAAGTCGGCGTCGACGTTCCCAACGCCACGGCAATGGTCATCGAGCACGCCGAGCGCTTCGGCCTCGCCCAGCTCCACCAGCTTCGCGGCCGCATCGGCCGCGGCGCCCAAAAATCCCACTGCATCCTCGTCGCCCCCTTTCGCATGACGGTCGGCCGCTCAGCGGACGCAAAAGACGTCGCCCGCTCAGCGGGCGCAAAGGACGATGTCGCCCGCGCCCGCCTCGAAACCATGGTGCGCACTTCCAACGGTTTCGAAATCGCCGAAACCGATCTCCTCCTCCGCGGCCCCGGCGAATTTTTCGGCACCCGCCAGTCCGGCGACCTCGGCTTCCACATCGCCAACCCCTTGCGCGACCGCGAACTCCTCGAATTAGCCCGACGCGAAGCCTTCGCCCTGGCCGCCGACTCCGCCCAGCAAGGCGCCATGCAGCGCCTCCTCCGCCAACTCCCCCCCGAATGGCAGCGCCGCTACCACTTAGCCCGCATCGGCTGACCCCATCGAAACTCCACTTGTGCGGTAGCCGCGATAATCAAGCCTAGCTCCAATCGGCTAGTGATAGATTCTGTTATTGGGCGTTCGTTTTGGGAACATCTGCAAACTCCAAAATCGACTGCATATTGGACGCCGTAAAGGAGGAGACTGAGACATGGGAAAGCTTAATTAACGCACTACCGGAAAATCGAAGGCGCGGTAGCTTCCCCCGTTGTTTGCTCTTCCTGGATGGAGATCGATCAACCGTCGCCGACAGGTTGACCAAACTTGTTGGGTTGCCTGATGTTCGTGTCGAGGCAAGGGACTTCTGGATGCCGTCGCCGCTGCTCAACGCCAATGGCGAATGGGACGCAAACTCCGTCGAAGAAGCAAAACTTGGGGATTCGATCGGAGAGTCGAGAAACTTCTTTTCTCCCGACCAGCGCGAGGAAGTTACACGGTGGTGGCTGGCTGTGCGAGAAAGAGCGAATACTCCGAACTGGGATATCGCGAGCTCTTGCACAATTGATGAGAAACCCGGCCTTTTACTTGTCGAGGCTAAAGCCCACCGCGCGGAACTGAAAAAGATGGTAAAACTCTTGGAGAGCACGCGTCTGCCAGGTCAATTAGCAATCATGAGTAAATTGGTCGCTCCATAGGTGACGCGTCTGCCGGGCTAGGTAAGGAAATTGATGGCTGGAACCTGTCGCGTGATTCGCATTATCAATTAGCGAACCGCTTTGCTTGGGCATGGAAACTCGCATCGATTGGTGTTCCGGTCGTGCTCGTTTACTTGGGGTTTCTTTGTGCGAATGAAGTTGGCGATCTCGGGGCGCCATTTGCCGATTGTGCCGACTGGTCAAGCGTCGTGCTGGAATATTCTCGGAATATTGTGCCCGAGCGAGCCTGGGGCCTGGACATCAAAATAGGCTCGATCACGCTTAAGCCGCTTATCCGCGTTTGGAAACAGGAGATTCAGGCTCAAACGTAGCCTCGCCCGACCCTTGTTCCTTGATGAAGCCGGCAAATTTCTCTCTGACGACGGATTTCTTGCAAGTTGGTACCGTTCCGAGACGTGACTGTCCTATCGGGTTGAGAGGTTAACCTCGGGAAAATGAATGTTCAGCTTATAGCAAATAAAAAGAACCAGCATCGCGCCCAGTGTCGATAAAATGAGGCCGGCGGGATGATATCGTTCGTTTGTCGGGCGCGAAAACATGTGCGTAACGCCCCCGCCGAGAATCCCTCCAATGATGCCCAGCACCGTCGTCCAGAAGAGCGTCATGTGCACGTGCATCACCGATTTCGCAATCACGCCCGAGATTAGCCCAATCAGAACATACCAGATCAAGTGAAACATGCTTTTCCCTCCACGCAGCTAGGATGCTACTCATAGTTCCCGGTCGGCGCTGTTCGAATTCGCACAGTAATCAAGAAAGGTCGATCGCGAGATGAAGTTTGTGTAGTTAAAGGGTCCACTGCCCCGATTCGTTGTTCCTTGACTAAAAACCAAAAAACGACAACTAATAACTGCACTCATGCGCGTCATCGCCGGAACTTACCGAAGCCGCATCCTGAAAAGCCTCAAAGGCCTCGCCCTGCGCCCCACCAGCGACCGCTTGCGCGAAACGCTTTTCAACGTGCTAGCTCCCAACATCGCCGGCTCTCGCTTCGTCGATCTCTTCGCCGGAACCGGCGCCATCGGCATCGAAGCCCTCAGCCGCGGCGCCGCCGAAGTCGTCTTCATCGAAAATCACGCACCCGCCGCCACCCTGATTCGCCGCAATCTCGAATCCCTGGGCATCACTACCGGCGCGACCGTCCTGGCGGTTGACGCTCTTCGCGGCCTGGCCATGCTCGCCGCTCGAAAAAACACTGGCGCCTCCGCCTTCGACCATATTTTCCTCGATCCCCCCTATGCTGCTGCCGAAGACTACTCCCGCGTGCTAGAATTTCTGGGTTCCGCGGATCTTCTCGCACCCGGCGGCATGGTAGTCGCCGAGCATCGCCGATCCTTCGACTTACCCGAAGAGTCCGGCGCCCTAAAGAGGTTCCGCGTTCTCAGGCAGGGCGACGCCGCCCTGAGCTTTTACCGCCGCCGAGCCGAGGCAGCTTTAGAGCCCGGCGACGAAAACAACTTGGCCAACTAGCCGCTATTTCTCACCGCGGGGCAGAAGAGAGAGAAATCGGTCACTCCGAGAGTCACGAGTCTGTTTTCCGGTACGGTTTCCGTCGTTGAGTTTAGTTTGCGGCCTTAGGAAGAAGTTTTTGGCTTTCCGTGGGTGCC
>DATDGB010000014.1:0-23811 GCA_036522305.1 Candidatus Acidiferrum sp.
CCTCATTCGGGCGCCTGGTAGCGCGAAAAATCACGCCTCAGACGCCCGAAAACTCCCGAATGACTCAAGCCAACCTAGAAATTGCTAGCTCCGCACAATTTTTCAGCAGCCTGCTAGTCCTACGAAACGAAGTACTTTCTCGGCGGAAACATGCCTCGTCCCAGTATTTCCTTCCCGTAGCGGTTGCGGATCTGCTCCGTCCAATTCACCCAACTGTGCTCGCTCAAACCGAGAAAATGCCGCGCGCTTTCATACGGTGCCAGCCCCAAATAGTAGAGCCGGAACAGCACCATGCGCGAAGCCCAGTCCGGGCCGTCCAGAGCGGCCTTCCCCGCAAGCGCAAAATCCGCCACCCACTCGTTCAGCCGCGGGCGTAAATCCGGCCGCCATAGGAACTTCCCCGTGTCCTTCCAATTGAGTGCCGAAATGCCCCGCTTCGTCTCCAGCACTTCCCAGCAAACATCAAATGCCAGTTCCGGTTTGACGCTCCTCACCCCTCCGCCGCCGCTCACGCGATTCAGCAAGCCACCGATTGCATCGAACTCCGAATGCCGCCGCTTCGCACGCACGCATTCAAGATCTTTCTGCGAACCGCGCGTTTGATCTGGTATTCCCAGACCGTCCCGAAATCTTCGCCACACAACGCCCTTCCCGCTGCACGCTGACGCTTTTCCACGGCGTAGCCGCCATACTCCGGCTTTCGCAAGTGCCGCAACTGCGCCGAAATGCTCGCCGGCGGGTAATGCGTCAGTTTCGACAGTTCGTCCAGCGTCAACCACGTCTCGCATTGCCGCGCGCTCAGCATCACGTCGCACAACACATCCCGTTGCCGCCTCCTCGCAATCCGAATGAGTTCCCTTCTCTGAGTTTTCCGCATCTTCGCCTCCCTTTCCGCCGCTTTCACTCTTCGGCTGGAAACTCTTCCGCGTCGCCGCTCGTTACGCCGTCGCCTTCCTCATCTTCTGCGTCGTCCGGCGTCCACGCCGTGCGGTCTGGATCCTCGTAATCGCCCGCGCAAGCACTGCGAGCGCACATCTCATTCGCCCGCCATCACCATGAAGGGAACAAAGTCCGCGCGGCATCTCGTGCCGACCAGCAGTCCCGCGCTCTTGCCGCCAAACTTTTCCACACTTTTCCACAGCCCCTTACCCCATCGTTCATCTTAACTGTAATTACTTAAGTGTTAATATACGCGCATTACTCCCCAGGAGGCCCGCGTGAACCATTACAAAACCCAGCCTCCGTGGGAGTTCCTGCTCTCCGCATCTCGAAACTCGCTGCAGAGCTGCGAACTCTCGCGGCTCAGCCATGCCGCCAATCTCCGCTAGGAGATCGGCGCGCTCCTCAACCTCTGGATGGAGAAAAATTCCGCCGCCATGCTGGCCCGCTGGCTGATGGAGCAACGCGAGCGCCCGCATCACGCGCTGGAAGACACCCTGCCATTGAAACTCTCCCGAAAAATGGGCATACCGCGTCCGATAATTTTTTTGCAGATCGTTCGGTCGCGCCACCCGCAAATCGAGGCTCCGCGTGAAGTGAAGGCTATTTGCCGGTGCGCAATCTGGATTTTGCTGGCTGCTTTGGCGCCCCCGAACCCGCGGCCGCCCGGCCCCAGAGATGTGCCCGGCATCGCAGGGCCTTTCCGTTGGAACTCTCCCGCCCCAACGTTCCCGCAGAACGCCTCGCACCACCGTGCTCCCCATCGCCCTTCCCTAAACATCGCAGCCATCGCGTCCATCCGCCTCACCGCAGACTTACGTCTTGGCTTCTGTATATTTATTAGAGGACCTTGATTTAGGGCTCAGAGGCGAGCGCGGGCATACGGAAGCGAAAAATAGACCAAATCGCGGGATTAGAGGGAAAACAAACTAACGCGAGGACGAAACTGCAGAGGAAGGTTCCTTTTCCAGAAGCTGTTCCTTACGGTAAACGAGGGAGTTTATGTCGTAGGTCGCAAGTTCAAAACCGTGGCCGTGCGTGATCGCATCCGTCGGACAGGCTTCCACGCAATAACCGCAGAAAATGCATCGCGAGTAATCGATGTTGTACACGCTGGCGTAGCGCTCACCCGCGGAAATGCGGTTGGCATCGACGTTTTCCGCGGCTTCGATATAAATACAGTTCGCGGGGCACGCGGCGGCGCACAGGAAGCAGCCGACACACTTTTCCAAGCCGCTTTCATCCCGGTGGAGCACGTGAATCCCGCGGTAGCGCGGCTGAAAATGAACCGGCTCGTAGGGGTAGTTTTCCGTGACTGTCTTACGAAACATATTTCGGAAAGTCACGCTGAAGCCCTTTACCAGCGCGCCAAACGTCTCGCCCACTTCGCGGATGATCGATGCCATATGCTACGAGTCTAGCAAACAGGTTCGGGGCGGGCAAATCCAGCGGTGCGCGCCGTCCCCCATACAACTCACGCCTTTAACGCGTGAATGATCTGTTTCCCGTGGAAGCGCCCGTTTTCGATGAAAATCTCACCGGTATGGCGCCCCCCGATGACTACGCCGGCCAAATGAATTCCCGGCACATTGCTTTCCAGCGTTTTCGGATCCAGCGACGGCCGGCGGCTTTCTGGATCGAGCCTTACGCCTAGTCCTTCGATAAACGAAAAGTCTGGGTGATATCCGGTAAGAGCAAATACTTGTTTTGCCGGGACTCGTTTTGTTTGCCCATGTTGCTCAACCACGACTTCGTCCCGGGTGATTTCCTCGACCCGTGCTTGCAGCAGCGCCTGGATTTGTCCCGCTTTAATCCGATTTTCGATGTCTGGCCGAACCCAGTACTTGATCGAGGCGCCCAATTCCTTCCCGCGATGCACCAGCGTGACCTTAGCACCATTACGGTAAAGATCGAGCGCCGCTTCTGCGGAAGAATTTTTTCCGCCAATTACAACCACGTCCTGATTCCAGTATTCGTGCGGCTCGGAGTAGTAATGCGATACATGCGGGAGAACTTCACCCGGCACGCCTAGCAAGTTCGGTAAATCGTAGTAGCCCGTCGCCACGGCAATCTTCTTGGCCTGGTATCTCTGCTGCGCGCCCTTCTCCGTCGTCGTCACTACCGTAAAGCTTCCGTCAAGACCGTCGACCCTCAGCACTCTTTCGTAAAGCCGCAATTCAAGCGCGTAGTGCTCCGCTGCTCTTCGGTAGTATTTCAACGCCTCTACCCGGGTTGGCTTTTCCGCCGCGCAAACCAGCGGCAAGTCGCCAATCTCCAGAAGCTCCGGCGTCGTAAAAAACACCATGTTCACTGGATAATGAAAAATAGAATTGCAGAGGCAGGCTTTGTCGATGATCAGCGGCCGCATCCCGGCGCGCTTGGCTTCAATAGCGGTCGCGAGGCCCGTCGGCCCCGCGCCAATGCAGATAATGTCGTAGATCTCCATGGGCAAATCAGTTTGCCGGGAGTTTTTCGGAATTGCAAATTGTAGCGGCCCTACTGCAAAGCGGGCAGGTCAAGGATTTCCGTAAGTTCCCGCCGGAACGACTCAAGCTCTTTCAATCTCTCTGGCGTGGCTTCCAGTTCCGTCTTTTTCCAAACAAACACTTCGCCCGAGCCGCGTTTCAGCTTCACGCTAAGATTCCCGTCCACCAGGAATGACGGAGGTGCGAGCAGCTTGATTCCGGCATTGGCCACTGGGGCGAGCAGCGCGCCGCAATTCCCTTTCCGCATGCAAAGCGCGCTTTCGTAGGGAGGAATCGCGATCGGGCGAAAGCCCGCCGCAAACAGCCGCTCGACCACTTGCATTTGCTGTGCGCTGAGTTCAACCATGGGAACGTGGGGGCGGGGCTGCTCGCCCTGAGTTTTTGTGAAAGGGCCGATAGTTTTATTTAAACTAGTCCAGACTAGACTATGCCGCTGTGGAATCCGCTTCCGAAGACGACCCCTCGAGCTGCGCCAGGATTTCGCGCAAAGTCGTGATGAGCTCATCGCGCGAAACGTGGCTCTTTTTGAACTGAATCCTAAATTTAAAGGTCTCCGCCGGTGGTTCGAATTGAAAGATGAACGGCTGTGGCCGCTGCGGCCCCGCCTGCTCTTCGCGCCTCTCGCGCCGCGCCTCGTCACGTGTCAATCCGCCTTGCATGATGCGGTGGAACATTTCGATCATGCGCTTTTCAGTCGGTTGGCGTGCGATCTGGAGCAAGAGCGACTTGGAGAGTATTCCATGCTCGACGCACTTCTTCCTTAATGATTCAGGAATATTGCGCAGCGACAAAGTTTCGGTTACCGAGGACCGCGCCCGCCCAATTTTTCTCGCCACGTCCTCATGGGTGTACTCAAACTGCGTGCTCAGCCGGTGCAAGCCATCCGCCTCTTCAAACGGTGTCAGGTCTTTCCGCTGAATATTCTCGATCAGCCCGATTTCCAGTGTCTCTGCGTCATCAGCGGTCTTTTCAATGCACGGCACTTCGCGCAACCCCGCCGCGCGCGAGGCATGATAGCGCCGCTCGCCCGAAATAATGTGGAAGCAGTCCTCCCGCGGAACATAGCGCACCAGCAACGGCTCCAGCACGCCCTTTTCGCGAATCGACTCCCCCAGTTCGCGCAGATCGCCTAGCGCCTTGCGTGGCTGGTCGGGGTTCGGACGGATTTGATCCAAGCGAATCATGCGCCCCACCGCCGCGCCGCTGTAACTTGTCAGTGATTCTACGTAATGTGCGTCATGCCGCATCTTCAGCGTGACGGGTAACCCGAGCCTCTTCGACACGTTGGATAACCTCCCCTGCGAGTTTCTTGTACTCGACCGCGCCGGGTGATTTCGGCGCATACGTTAGAATCGTTTCTTTGTACGCCGGACTCTCCTCCAGCCGCACATTCTTGGTGATTTTCGTCTTGAACAGTACTTCTCCGAACACTGAGCGGATTTGACCATGCGTGTCCTTTGAAATGTTCGTCCGCTTGTCAAAAAGCGTGATCACCACGCCCAGAACTTTCAGTCCCGGGTTGGGACGCGCGCGGATTCGCTCATAAGTCTCGAGCAAGTCGTCCGTCCCCTCGATCGCAAAATACGCCGCTTGAATGGGTACTAGCAAATGCGTCGAAGCCACCAGCGCGTTCACCGTTAAAATTCCAAGAGACGGCGGAGTATCGAGCACCACGTAGTCATAATTTTTCAGAACCGGTGTTAGTGCGTCTTTCAATTTGAAGGGCGCATCGAACTGTCCCGCGAGCACCTGCTCAAGCTTTGCAAGAGCCAGTCGGCCTGGCCCGAGAAACAAATTGGGGTCTTTGGTCGGCTTGATCACCGTGGCTATCGTCACGCGACTGTCGCTCAACACATCGAACATCGTGGTGGAAATTTCGCCTGAAGAATAAAAAGCGATCGTGGAATTGGCTTGTGGATCGAGATCGATCAGCAGCGTACGCTTGCCGCGATGTGCGAGCGCCGCGGACAGGTTAATTGCAGTCGTGGTTTTTCCGACGCCGCCCTTTTGATTCGCAATTGTGATGATGGCAGTCATCTATTCCTGCCTCCCACCGCGCGCCAAAAATCGAGCCGCAACAGTCCGGCAACCGGGTTCCTATATATGGGTGCTGCCTTCAGAAAACCCCCAAGGCCTAGGCTAACTCTACGTTTGCAGCCCATTCATTGGCAAGCGAAAAGTGGACCGCGCGGCCGGCACACCGGTGGAAAACAGGATCCTGGGTACGTCGCTATGGGAGGTTCTTGTCCGGGAGAGTGCTAAAAATCGAGGCCCCAAAAATCGGGGGAAGGTTCCTGCAGCTCCAGGCCGAGTTCCCAGCCCGCGCGGCCTTCGTGCCCGCGCCAAATCAATACCGCTTCGCAGGAAATCTGGTTGATCAGGTTCACGAGCCGCAGTTTCTGCCCTACCGCAAATCCCTGTGGGACGAGGGCAAGGCAACCCTTCCCGCCGATATCGACGGTGTAGCCCTCCGCGCGCAGAGTTCGTCCCGCTTCACACCACTCCACCGCCACCGCCACACGTGAATTGAGCCGCGCACTGCTGCGAACATCCCCCAGCCGCGTTTCAAATCCTGAATCCTTCAAGAGCGCCACGCTTATCACCTCAGTACCCGGGCTCCAGCTCAGCGCCCCCCGCTAGGCACACTATTCGTTTGGGCAAATCGATCTGCCCGCACTCACTCCACAAACTCAACTATCCCATCAGCCTAGGGATGTTTGTACCCGGGGTCAATGGAACTGCGTGCACGGCACGTTCCAGAAGTAACCCCGGTCTAAGTCTTTGCTTATCTTGGAATCCTGTCGTCTCTTTGAGAACACAAGTACTAAATTGAGTCTTCCCAGCACCGCACTTTCGCTCCACAGTGAATTGCATCTCCTAAATCTTGGCCTGCGCCATCGTCCTTCCTTGGTGCGAGGAGGCACCGATGGAAGTGCATGAATCCGACCGCCGAAACTCTCGCCGTATTCAATTCAAAACCGCCCTACGCCTTCGTGTCTGGAAATCCGGATCCGCCGAACGCAGGGTGGAATCCGAAAACGTTTCCGAACATCAGATTGTTACGAAACGCTGTTGACCGTCCGAAAATAAATGAGAAGATGCCCTCGTGAAAGCGAGGGCATCTTCTTTATGGGCTATGTGCAGGGCGAAGGCCGGACCCAAGCAACCCTCTTTCCGGTCACCTTGGAAGAATTGATTCCGGACGATCACGTGTGCCGGGTCATCGATGCATTTGTCGCTCGGCTGGACATGGCGGGTTTGGGATTTGAGCGCGCCGAGGCGGCTGAGACTGGGCGGCCTGGCTATGATCCGCGCGATCTGCTGAAACTCTATCTGTACGGCTATTTGCAGCAGATCCGTTCCTCGCGGCGGCTGGAGTCGGAGTGCCGACGGAACATCGAGTTGATGTGGTTGCTGGGACGGCTAGCGCCAGACCACAAGACGATTGCCGAGTTCCGGCGCATGCATCGCGAAGGTGTAACCGCAGCGGGAGCCGAGTTGGTGCGGCTGGCGCGCTCGGCAGGCTTGGTGAAAGGCGAGTGGGTGGCCATTGACGGCTCGAAGTTCCAGGCGGTCAGCAGCGTGAAAAGTGTGCGCGAGCGTGAGGCGCTGGAACGCTACCTGGAACAGTTGGAGCAGAGCGATGAGCAAGACGAGGTGGTCATCGACCCCAGTGCTGTGGCCAGTGCGCTGGAAAAATTGCACCGGCACCCGGAGCCGGAAGTTGCCTTCATGCGCACCACGCAAGGCTTCCTTCCTGCCTACAACGTGCAAGCCGCCGTCGATGCCGAACACGCGTTGATCGTGGCGCAGCAAGTGACCGTTCAGGCCGGCGACAACGCCAGCCTGCAACCGATGGCGGAAGCCGCGCAAGCAGCGACGGGTGGGCCTGCGCAGCCGATCAACGTGGTTGCCGATGCGGGCTACTCGAATGGAGAGCAGGCCGAAGCCTGCGAGGCTAAGGGCATCTTGCCGCATGTGCCTGCCAACCGTGGCGTGAACAGTCGAGGAGACGGCACGCTGTTCGATCGCACGGAATTTACTTACCAACCTGAGAGCGACATGTTCCTGTGCCCGGCCGGGCAGACTCTCGCCCGCAAACAACTAATGCGGAAAGATCGTGCCGTGGTCTATGCAGCACAACCCGAAGTCTGCGGAGCCTGCCCTCTGAAATCGCGATGCACCGTGTCGTCGCGACGGATCGTTACCCGTCACCTGCACGAAGAGGCGCTTCAGCGCATGCAACAACGGGCCACGCCGGAGGCGATGCGGCTGCGACGAGCCACCGCGGAACATCCATTCGCCAATTTGAAATACCGCATCTTCGGACATCCACGCTTCCTGCTGCGTGGACTGCGGGGAGCGCAAACGGAAATCAGCTTGGCCGTAGCCGCCTACAATCTGAAGCGCATGCTGAACATTCTCGGCGGACGCAAGCTGCATGTAGCCCTACAGGCCATCTGATCCCGCTCCCACCGACGATGACGTGAATTTGCATCCCCAAAACAAAAAAGCGATGTTCCGGTACTCGAGAACATCGCTCTAGTCTCTTTTATCGCCCTCGTTTCGTAACAGTCTGAACATGGGAGCCTTTTTGCCACCGATTCACCTATGGCGATCGGTACCGCCGTCGAGATTCTGCTGAAAATGCCCCAGGAAATCACTGGAAGACCACGTCGTTCGTCTCCAACCGCTCGATGCCTCCCGGAGCCAGTTGGGCGTGGGCGTTCAATTCGATTGCTACGAGATTTTGTGCCCTAAGACGGTATCCACGCTTTGAAGCACTTTGATCCACCGTGCAGATCGGGACGCACCGCTGCGATTACTCCTCCACTTCTGCCCGAACTGCTTCGCGGCGCCGTCGCGTGTCGCCGCCGGTACTCGTTGGGCCCTTCCTCCACCCGTTTGGAAAGTACAGGAGATTGACATGCAAAGGCGCGCTTTGGTTGTCGACGACGAACCAGTTGTTTGCCAGATGATCGGAAAATTCTGAAATCAGCCGGCAGCGAGGCTATGACGCTTACACGAAGCACCGAAGCCCCCGAAATGCTCGAGGAAGGAATGTTTGATGTTGTCTTCTTGGACTTGCACATGCCCTCCCCCGATGGAATCGACCTGGCCTGCCAGTTGCGCAGTTCGCGATTCAATCGCTTGACTCCCATTATCATGATTAGCGACGATCAGCGCCCTAGCGCCCTCTCGGTTGGATTTGCGGCTGGGGCAAGCTTTTTCCTTTACAAACCCTATCGATAAGAATCGCCTCTTGAAACTTGTTCGCGCCACACAGGGCTCCATGGAGCAAGAGCGCCGCCGCACCCGCCGTGTTCCCATTCAATCCAAAGTCAGCCTCCAGTTCGGCGCCGAAGAACTTCTCGGGGAAACCGTTGACGTCAGCATGGGCGGCCTCTTGGTGCACGCCTCTCGTGTTTTGCCCCTGGGGTCGTCCCTGCGCATGCGCTTGCAATTATCCCCTCTTATGGAGCCTATCAAAGCAGCCGGTTCAGTCGTTCGCATTCTCAACGGAAATCAGATGGGCATTCAATTGAACCGGCTCGCTCTCTTGGAAAGTGAGCGCTTGCAGGAGTTTCTTTTGCACTCAATTCCCAACGCATAGTTGGCTATCCTTTTAGTCGCCACTACTCACCCTCCTCCCATTCCCCGTCCTGCACGTTTGCTCCTTTTCTCCACCCCGCTTACACTCATTCCTCTTGTCCTTCAACCATGCTTGGACTCGCCACACTTCGCGCCGAAATGCGCCCTACTCTGCGGCTCGCCGTTCCTCTCGTCCTCGCCGAACTTGGCTGGATGAGCATGGCTATCGTCGATACCATGATGGTCGGGCGGCTACCCAATAGCGCCACTGCCATGGGCGCGGTCAGCCTGGGCTCCAATATTTTTATCGTCCTGGCCCTTTTCGGCGGCGGCTTGCTGATGGGTTTGGATACGCTCGTCTCGCAAGCCTTCGGAGCAGGCCACCGCGAAGACTGTCATCGTTCTCTAGTCAACAGCATCTATCTGAGCATCGCCCTAACCCCATTTCTCACTGCCGCAGTCTGGTTACTGCCTTCTCTTCTTGGCGGAATGCAAGTAGATGCCGGGGTCTTGGCCCTCGCGATTCCTTACACGAAAGCCCTGGCCGCGGGCCTTTTGCCTCTGCTTCTCTATTTTGCCGTGCGCCGCTGCCTGCAAGCGATGAACATGGTCAGGCCCGTGGCGTTCGCGCTCGTCAGCGCCAACATTATCAACGCGCTCGGCAACTACACCTTGGTTTATGGCAAGTGGGGAATGCCGGCAATGGGCGCGGTTGGTTCCGGCTGGTCCACGGCCATCTCGCGCCTTTACCTGGCCTCTGTGCTGGTGGGTTACTTGCTCTGGTACGACCGAAAACACCGCACCGAGCTCTTGCGCACCCCTGTTGACATTGACCTCCCGCGCATTCGCCGCCTCATCACACTTGGCCTGCCTGCGGCAATTCAGTTCACTTTGGAGAGTGGCGTCTTTGCCCTGGTTACAGCGCTCATCGCCCGGCTCGGTGCCGTTCCTCTCGCCGGCCACCAGATCGCTCTGAACACCGTTGCGTTCACTTACATGGTCCCGCTCGGTATCGCTTCCGCAGCCGCCGTGCGCGTCGGCCAGGCCATAGGCCGCGGAGATCCGCACAGTGCCGGTGACGCGGGAGGTACCGCCATTTTTCTTGGTGCCGCCTTCATGACCTGCGCCAGCGCCGGACTGCTGCTATTTCCGCGTTGGATCGCGCGCATGTACACGCCGGATGAAACCGTCATTCGCAGCACTATTCTCCTGCTCGCCGCGGGCGCGGCTTTTCAACTTTTCGACGGCATCCAGACTGTGGCCACGGGCGCTCTCCGCGGTGCGGGTGACACGCGTACTCCCATGTTTTGCCACTTCACCGCCTATTGGGTCATTGGTCTTCCGCTGGGTGCCTGGTTGTGTTTTCGGCGTGGCTGGGGCGCATTCGGCCTCTGGTCTGGCCTCAGCCTCGCGCTCATTCTAATTGGCATCGTCTTGCTTTTCGCGTGGCGTCGCGCCGTTCGCCGGCTGATGGCCATGCCGCCGGGCAGCCCTGTGCGCGCTTAATTTCAGTTGAGTAGTCGATGGGATGAGCCGGGAACCACCATTACATCTTGTAGCGGCCCAGGTCCTCGTCAGAAAGGCCATCCAGCCACGTGCGGAGCTGCTCGTTGGTATTGCGCTCGGTAAACGCGCTCGAAATCTTGGAGTTCTTGAGCACCACTTCATCCACGAAGATCGGGCAATCCATGCGCAATGCCAGAGCCAGCGCATCGCTGGGCCGTGAATCGATCGTCATCATCTGGCCCTCGCGCTCCACCCAGATCAGCGCGTAGAACGTATCGTCCTTCAGGTCGTTCACCACAATCTTCTGCACGCGCACTTCCAGCCCCAGCAAAACATTTTTCAGCAGGTCATGCGTCATCGGCCGCGGCGTCTGCACTTTCTCGATTTCCAGCGCGATGGCGTTGGCTTCGTACACTCCCACCCAGATCGGCAGGATCGCCTGGCCCTGCACGTCCTTCAGAACCACAATCGGCATGTTCGTAACGGGATCCAGCATCAGGCCGCGGATCTTCATCTCCACTTCCATCATGGCCTCCCTGGGTTATTCGACGTGCTCTCCCACCGAACCGTTAGGCGTTGCTCCCGTAACCCGAACCTGCACGTAGGTTCCCAGAAGCTCTCGCTCTTGTGAAGTGAAATTTATCATCCGATGCGAGGTGGTATACCCAGTCCACTGGTTCTCACGCCGCGATTTTCCACTGACCAGAACTTCAAAACGCTCTCCCACCATTCGCGCGTGCTTTACGGCCTGAATTTCGCGTTGTTTTTCCTGCAGAGCCGCCAGCCGCCAGCCCTTTTCTTCCTCGGAAACGGAATCACTCATCGAAAGCGATGGCGTATTTGGCCGCGGCGAATACTTAAACGAAAACATGCTGTCGTACTGAACTTGATCCAGCAAACTGAGTGTCTCTTCGAACTCGGCTTCCGTCTCGCCTGGAAATCCCACAATAATGTCCGTTGTGATGCCAATCGGGCGCTTCGCCCCGCGGATCATCGCTATTTTTTCCAGATACTCTTCGCGCGAATAAGTCCGCTGCATCGCTCGCAGCACTTTCGTCGAACCAGACTGTACCGGCAAGTGCACGTGGTCGCAGACTTTCGGCTCCCGCTCGATCGCTTCCACAATATCCGGCGTGAACTCACTCGGATGCGAAGTCGTAAACCGCACGCGCCGAATTCCCTCCACCCTAGCCACCGCGAGCAACAATTCCGAAAAACGCATCCTGCGTGGCGTCGGATCAGCGTAAGAATTCACCGTCTGCCCCAGAAGCTGAACCTCCGAATAGCCTAGTTCCGCCAGTTGCCGCACTTCCTTCAAAATCGAATCGCTAGCCCGGCTGCGTTCCGGTCCCCGCGTGAACGGCACCACGCAATACGAACAAGCCTTATCGCACCCCTCAATAATCGTCAGGTAGGCGCGCCAGGGATTGTCCCTGCGCGTCACCTCCGTTTCAAACGTCTCATCCGTGTCCGTATCCAGCCCCGTGACACGCGAATTTCCAGCCTCCAGTTGCGCTAGCATTTCCGGCAGCTTGCTGTAACTTGCCGAGCCACACACCAGGCTCACCCACGGCGCGCGCTTGAAAATATCTTCGCCTTCCTGTTGCGCCACGCAGCCCAGCACTCCGATCACTTTGCCTTCGCTCTGCTTCTCCCGGTATTCCCCCAGCCGCGAGAAAACTTTTTGCGCCGCCTTCTCCCGAATGCTGCAAGTGTTATAAAGGATCATCGAAGCAGCTTCCGGCGTCTCCACCTGCCGATACCCGCGCGAAAGCAACAGCCCCGCCACCTTTTCCGAGTCATGGTCATTCATCTGGCAGCCAAACGTCTCCAGGAAGAACGCTCCACGCTGCCCAGTGGCCGCGCTTCGGACCTCGGAATAAATCGCCGCGCCAGTCAGTCTTTCTAATTCGATGTCGAACGGTTTGCTCATGCCTGAAACGCAGTTTATCATACCTGCTCCGCCCAGCCGGGCGTCGCTTTCAACCTCGAATCTGGCTGATTGCGGTGCAAGGTGGCAACCAAGGAGCGTCCCAATGAGAGCTGTACGCATTACTTTTATCTTGAGCGTGTTTGCACTATTGCTGAAAGCGGTTCCCCTCCCGAGCCTTGCCAGCGTCGCCCGCCCCAAACTCAATAAAAGAAACTACTGAACTCATTTGGATTTTCCTCCTGGAACCAGCGTAGCGGAGGACGAAAACCTGTGTCTTGAATAAAAATGACCTGCTCGCTATAGATGCTCGCAAGTCAGGTCCGCCGCGATGCCAGGGAGATCCGCGTATAGAGCAAAGCGATAGGTGGCGGGCGAACGGCCAGCGAGCTCTTGGAACTCGCGCGTAAGATGGCTCTGGCCTGGACCCCCTGCCTTTATATACCTTTACACGTATATGCTCTTTGGAGTATGCTAAGAGAATGGAATCTGTTTTCGAAATCATTGCGGAGCCGAACCGCCGCGCGATATTGAGCCTCCTGGTCTCGTCTCAACAGTCGGTTGGAGAGATCGAGCGTCAACTTCGAATGCCGCAGCCGACCGTGTCAAAGCACCTGCGCGTGCTGCGCGAGGCCGGTTTCGTGGAGTCCACGGTGGACGCCCAGCGCCGTCTCTACCGGCTGAAACCTGAACCATTTCAGGAGGTGGATGCCTGGCTCGATCGGTTCCGCAGGTTCTGGTCCGATCATGTGGATGCTCTCGAACGCCACCTCGACCGCATGGTTCAATCAGCACCGGCGAAAAAGAAGACAAAGAAAAGACCACGCGGCCCAAACCGCGAACGTCACAAAGGAGAAAAGAGATGAAAATCAAAGTGACAAGCGTATACGTGGACGACCAGAGCAAGGCCCTGCGCTTCTATACGGAGGTATTGGGATTTGCCAAGAAGACTGATTTCAGCCAGGGCCCCTATCGCTGGCTGACCGTGGCCTCGCCGGAGGAGCCGGAGGGCACTGAGCTGCAGTTGGCGCTGAACAACAACCCGGCGGCCAAAGCGTATCAGCAGGCGTTGTTTCAAGAGGGCCAGCCGGCGGCGATGTTCTTCACCGACGACGTCAAGGGCGACTGCGAGCGGATCAAGGCGCGTGGCGCCGAGTTCACGATGCCGCCCAAGGACGTGACCGGGTCGACCATCGCGATGCTGAACGACACCTGTGGCAACCTGATTCAGCTGACCCAGCTGGCACGCTATTGAGGCTAAGGAGAAGATAGATGCTAGAGCGCGAGCAGTACACACTTGGTCCGGCCTTCGGGGCGCAGGTGCGAAAAGACGGAGAGAAGTGGACGCTCATTCTCGTGAGAGAACTGCACCACTCGCCAGAAAAAGTCTGGCAGGCGCTGACCGACCCGGTGCATCTGCGCGAGTGGGCGCCCTTCGATGCCGACGGGAACCTGGGTACAGTTGGAACCACAGTGAAGCTCACCACCGTGGCAGCGCCCGCGCCGCACGTTACCGAAACAAGAGTGACGCGACCCGACGCTCCCGAGGTGCTTGAGTACAACTGGGGTGACCACGATATGCGGTGGGAACTCGAAGCCTTTGGTGGCGGCACGCGCCTGACGCTGTGGACCAACATCGGTCGCCGCCTCATCGCAATGGGTGCTGCCGGGTGGCACATTTGTTTCGATGTTCTGGATCGCCTTCTCAGCGGAACTCCCATCGGCCGCATGGTTGGTGCCGGGGCGGTGAAGTTCGGCGGCTGGCAGCGGCTGAACGCGGAGTACGCCAAGCAGTTCGGCATTGAAACGCCCAACTGGCCGCCTCAGGCGGCTCAAAAGTCGTGAATCGAGGGGGCACAATTCAAGCTAGGCCAGAGTAAATGACGCTATATCGCCAATAAATGGAGGACAAAGTAATCATGAACGAGGCCACCAAACGGTCGATTTTTCGCTGGATTCACATCGTCTTTGCCATTCCGATAATCGGTTACATCTATAGTCCGTTTGAACAAATTCCAAACTACGCCCGGCCTACTCGGTTTTTCTTCGTTCCTGTAATGGTCCTTTCCGGATTGTGGATGTGGAAGGGCCATGTCCTTCGACGGCTTATTTCGAAGAAGCGCGTCGAGGTAAGGTTAGGAGCGGAGGTCGATGTGGACAAGTCTGGGAAGCTTTCACGCCAGAGTTCAATAAGATGAGACAGGACCAGCCGATGGCCTGCCCCGACTACGGTTCGATTCGGAATCACAAGGCTCGATAAAATACAGCCTGGCATGGCGGAGAGTTGACAGGCTGTTGTTCCCTCTTGACGGCAAGTAAACCGTCTGTCTTACAATCGCATCATGCCACGAAAAGTCATCCTTGGATTCGGAATCAGCCTTGACGGTTATATTGCGCGGCGCAATGGCGACCTCGATTTTCTGGTCATCGACAAAGAAGGTGAAGCACTGATGGCAGACTTCTTCTCCAAGATCGATACCACGATCATGGGCCGGAAGACTGCCGTTGGCTGGGTGAAAATGCGCGAGAGTGGGGAGATCCCCGAGACGCCGGGCATGGCGAATTACGTAGTCTCTCGGCGGTGGAAGCCGGGCAAACGAGAGGGTTTTGAAGTGGTGAGCGGATCTCTGAGAGCCTTTGTGAGAAAGCTAAAACGCCGCCCAGGGAAAGACATCTATCTGGGAGGCGGGGGCGAATTGGCCCGCAGTTTCCTGCAAGAGGATTTGGTGGACGAACTCTTCATCGGACTTGGTCCCATACTGTTAGGCGATGGCATCCCGGGCTTTCCGGGCAAGTTTCCGCAGCGCGACTTCAAGCTCACAGAATGCAAGTCCTACTCGAATGGATCGGTCGGGCTACGCTATGAACGTAAGCGGACTAAGATCAGCCGATAATCAGGCCACAATAAAACTACTCGCATGAAAACGGGACAAGAATTCGAGGTATAAAGATCCAATGAATCCATCGGAACGCATTGACCAGCTGATCGCGGGACTCACAGACTGGCGCGGGAAGACGTTCGCCAGCATCCGCAAGAGCATCCTGGAGGCCGACCGGGAGATCATCGAGCAATGGAAGTGGATGGGAAGCCCAGTGTGGTCTCACGACGGAATGATCGCGGTTGGCAACGCGCACAAAGACAAGGTGAAGCTTACCTTTTCCCACGGGGCGCACCTCTCAGATCCTGACAAGCTCTTCAACGCGGGCCTCGAAGGCAACCAGTGGCGAGCGATCGATCTTTTCGAGGGCGACAAGATCAATGAGCGTGCTCTAAAAAATCTCGTTCGTGCCGCCGTTGATTACAATCAGATCAAATTGAAGAGGAAAGCGCCTGCGGGTACTCGAGCGAAAGTACATAAAAGTAAAAAGTGATGAGACTACAGCTTTTTCTCACTAATTCTCTTTGCGGGACTGCCTGACAGTGGTGCTTGACGCTGTTGGATTGTCTTCACAGTCATGGACAAGAGTTCGAAGCATTGTCTGCGTTATTTTTTGCATGGTGAGTTTCTCGCCTTCGTCAATAAACCTCCGTGGTATATCAAGGCAGTCATTATCGCTAAGCGATACCCGCCGACGCTGCCGCTTGTTGTTGCTCCGGCTGAATCATGGTTGAAATAACGCGGCGGGCCCGCATTCGTATTCGACGTACTCGGGGCACTCATCATTTTGCGTTATCTCAAGAACCAGGCACGGCCGGCGACTCGTATTATGGGAGCTTCAGTGTCATGACGACCGCGCCTAGATCCATCGGCCAATGCGCCAGGATCAGCGGAGGCAGGCGGCGAATCCGCAGGTAGATCACGGTCAGTAGCGTTACCCCGGGAAGAAATGCCACGAAGCGAAACGCCAGATACTTCAAATCAGGAACCAGCGGGAGAGCGCAGTGCTGCAGCGTCCACCAGAAAACCACTACGACTCCCGCGACCCAGGAACGCCCCGACAGCGCCTCAATACGAGGCAGCACATAACCCTGGTAGGTGGTCTCTTCCGTCGCAGCCGAGATCAACCACCACACTGCGAAGCTATAAACTACTCCCCAAAGCGGTAAGGTCCGAACTCCCAGTAAATAGAGATTCCTTTGCGGGTCCCAGGATCCGTAAATGAGCAAGCTACTCACGAAGCTGCCACCCATGAAGACAGGAAAAGTCAAAAGGAACAATCCCATTCCGACAAAGATGTCGCGCCCCCAACGGAGGCGCACCTTCCCGATAAGATCGCGTACGCCGATGCGTTCTCTCGTGTTAAATCGCGCCATCATCCGCAGACAACAGATGTCGACTAGCGTTCCGTAGACCGACCACCACGCTCCCGCACTTCTCCATGCTGAGGGCCGGTGCAGCAACGCAAATACGGCGGCGAGCACAGCCTGCGCTAACACAAACAGAATCGGCCGCGTCATTACCAAAAGCAAGGGTCCGGTCCATGCGACTTCTCCCCGTGCCAAACGTTTCTCAATCTCGCTTCGTGAATTCGCAATCGCTTTACAATCATCCCGGAGAGTCGCAGAGGCTATCGGAAGCAGGGTCATTGCAGAATCTTCATTCCTCAAGAATGCAGTCGTATCGCATCGCGCTGCAATTCTCGACCACGAAAACATGAGCGACTAATCGTACTATCAATCGAGTGCTTACCCGTAGCTCACCGGCTCCTCGTCACACATTCGCACTGGGACCACATCGGCGGACAAACCTATTTTCGCGCTCTGAATCCGAAGCAAATATGAACTTGCGGCGTTGCTCCTCGATGGGTTATTCAATTTCCGTCGCGTTCATCCGGATCGGTGCTGTTCGCGGCGACAACTAAAGCAACGTTGTTATCGCTGAGGACGCGGTTGAACGCCGGGAGATCTTCCTTTAGCAGCTTTTGGAACTCAGCATTCGAGTTTGCCAATTCAGCCTCAATAGATTGCAGTGTGTCCATCTCGGCGTCGGTGGGTGCAAAGTCTGCTCCGCCAGCCATGTCGCCTCCGCCGGTGCCGACTTCCGCATTGAGCCAGATCAGATTGAGATACGCCCGGTAGGGCTCGACGAAGTACTTATCGTCGCTGTTGACGAGCGCAGGAGAAACTAACTTGTATTCAATGGCCTGCAGCTTCTGGTCCAACGCTTCCACGGTCTTTAGAAGCTCGGCTTTGCGCTTGGCCTCAGGGCTGTCCAGGGATTGTTCTGCCGCGGGTTCAGGTTCCGGGAAGTCTTCATCCTCCTCGCCCATGGTTTCCGGCTTGTCCTTTTCTTTCTTTTTTGGCGGGCGAAGCAAAGTTTCAATCACTTCAAGCTGTTTCCGCAGCCCTTCGATTTGGTTGACGGTGGCGGAAACGCTGGTGATGTCGTCGCTGATGCGGAGCAACGTCTTCACGGAAGAGCTAACGTCCGCTTCGGAGCCGGGGGACTTGGGATCGCGCACGACCGTGATGGGCTGCGTGTAGGTTTGACCTTCGAGATTGAGACGGACTGCGTATGCTCCCGGGGCAACGATCGGGCCGACTTCGGCGGGCTTGGCGCCCCAGTGCGTGATAGGCCGCGAGTCAACGTCGCGGAAACGCGGTTCATTCCAAATGTGAGTGTTTTCAGGAGCCACGGTCCGGAGGGCGACCAATCGGGGCGGCTCGTAACGCAAATCCCATTTCACGCGGTTCATGCCGGCGCGGGGCTTGGTGGCTTTGAGTTTACGGATCACTTTTCCGTCCGCGTCCAGGATTTCGAGCTCTAATGGTTTTTTGTCCTTGGGCGCCGATTTGAGCGAGAAGGTCAGCAACGCTTGGCCGCCGCGGGTAAACCGGTAGGCCCTGCGGGGCTCAAACAGGACTGTGGCGGCGTCGGAATGACTCTTGGCGAGCTGCTCAAGAGGGGTGATGTCGTCAAGAATGTAAAGCCCGCGCCCGTAAGTCGAAATCACCAAATCGTGAAATTCTTTTTGCACTACGGCCCAAGTGACCGGTGCATGAGGCAGCCCGCCGTCCAATGCAGTCCAATGTGCGCCGTCATCGAGTGAATAGTAGAGTCCATTCCCCGTGCCGGCAAACAACAGGCCCTGGCAGTTGGGATCTTCGATGATAGTGCGGACGTAGGACAAAGGATGTTTCGGAAGATTTCCGGTTACCGCCTTCCAGGATTTGCCAAAGTCCGTGGTCTTGTAGATGAAGGGATCCCGGTTGTCCACCAGGTGAAAATCGACACTGATGTATGCAGTGGCAGAATCAAAAGTGGAAGGAGTAATGCTTGTGATGGTCCCCAAAGGCGGCAGACCGGAAATCCCCTTGGTGACGTTTATCCAAGTTGCTGCTGCGTCTTTTGTGTACCAGACCTGACCGTCGTTTGTTCCTGCCCAGATCAGTCCCTTCTGGATCTTGGATGGCGCGATCGCGAAGACGACTTCTCCGTAAAATTGACCAAGGTTGTCGCCGACGATTCCTCCAGAAGGAACGACGTGGGCGGGGTCCTGGGTGGACAAGTCCGGACTGGTGACGGTCCAGCTCTGACCCGCGTTCGTCGTTTTGAAAATGACCTGGCAACCGTAATAGACGGTGTTGTGGTCGAAGGGATCGATTGCCAGCGGCGCCGTCCAATGGCAGCGGTATTTTATGGCGTTCGGTGGTGAATCCAGAGTGTGCAGCCACGGGCTGACGGAGCGCGCATGCTTGTGTCGAGCATCCCAACGTGTGACCTTGTTGCCATAGCAAGTGGCCCAAACGACATTGGTGTCGGCCAGATCCGGAACGGTAAAGCCGGATTCGCATCCGCCCATGCGATGGTCCCACCCTGTTTCCTGGGAGTCGACGGGTACGCTGGGGCCGCGCATGTTTCCGTCGTCCTGCATGTTGCTGTAGAAGTAGTAAGGAACCTGGTTGTCGACATCCACATGGTACATCTGGCCGATCGGCAGAGTAACGCGGTGGAAGCCGCGGCCGTGAACGGTAGTGATTAGCATTCCCGCGTCATCAGTGATTACAAAACGATCGGGATTGGCGGGATCAACCCAGATATCGTGAGTGTCTCCTCCCCAGTGGACTTCTTGGAAGTTCAGCCCGCCATCGAGCGATTGGTGAAAAGAACTGTTGGCAACGTAAACTTCGTTGTCGGTTCCGGTCGAAACCGCGATGCGAATGTAATAGCCGGCGCGGCCAATCAAAGCCCGCTGGAAATTGACGGCCTTCCAATGTGCACCTGCGTCGTCCGACCTCCAGACCGAACCCTGGTCCTTGGTTTGGATCAAAGCGAAGACGCGCCTGGAGTTTGTGGGTGCGACGGCAACGTCGATCTTGCCGACCGGAGCGTGTGGCAAACCGTGTTCTTCGATACGCGTCCACTTCGTTCCGCCGTCGCGTGTCACGTAGATTCCACTGCCCGGGCCGCCGCTAAGCTCCGCCCACGTGTGCATCTCCACTTGCCACATTCCCGCGAACAAGGTGCGCGAATTGTGCGGATCCATGGAAAGTCCGGAGCAACCCACACTCTCTCCGCCAAAGAGCACGCGTTCCCAATGCTGGCCGCCATCGAGGGTGCGAAAGACGCCGCGTTCTTGCTGAGGTCCGGTAGCGCGTCCAAGGGCGCAGGCAAAAACGATGTCCGGATTCGTGGGGTGTACGACGATGCGGCCGATGCGGCCGGTCTCCTGGAGCCCCATGTTGGTCCAGGTTTTCCCGGCGTCGGTGGACTTATAAATTCCGTTGCCCATCACGTCGCTATCGCGAATCACCCAGGCTTCACCGGTTCCCGCCCAAACGACACTTGGATCGGACGGCGCAACGGCCAGAGCGCCGATGGCTGCGGCAGGCTGCTTGTCGAAGACAGGTGTCCAGCGATTGCCGCCGTCGGTCGATTTCCAAACGCCGCCAGACGCCGCACCCGCGTAGTAGGTGCTCGGATCTCCCGGCACCCCGGCAACTGCCGCAATGCGATTTCCAACCTTTGGGCCGACAAAGCGGAATCTCATCTGGTCCTCGTCCTCGGCATCCGGTTGCTGCGCGTTCGCTGAGACGGCACACACCATGATTACGATCCAGACAAAAAAGAACCTTCGGCTGCGGCTGAGCACGACGGGGAACCTCCTGGTAGTTGCGATTTTTACTTGGGCCTTGAAAAGAACAAATGCTCAGGATGGTCGGGACTAGGGTTCTCAGCCAACCAACCAAGCGTTGCCTATGTTACATCACTAATTTTTCTTTCCGTCTCGGAGCACGTGCAAGTCTCATGGTGTTCGATTGATCTTGCCTTGCAAGTGAAACGCAAAGAAGTCGTCCACACGGTGCCATGCATCCTGAAGTATGTGCGCACGAGTAAAATAGTGGAATTCGCCGGGATACATCATGTAGGAAAGCAATTTACCTTTTCCCTTTTTGAGCGCTTCGTCGATGAGCCAGACGGACTCCAGGTAGGGGACGTTCACATCGGAGGTCCCGTGCAGCACCAGCAAAGGCCGCTCCAGGCGATCGATATGCGAGATCGGTGAAGCGTTGGCGTAAACCTGAGGATTTTGCTCCGGCGTTCCGATGCGGCTTGCTGTCCAATCGCCATGGTAGGGATCGGAGTAGTACATCACATAGTCGACGACACCGGCCACGTCCACTCCAGCGCGGAACAACTTCGGTTGGTCAGTCATCGCGATCAAGGTAAAAAATCCGCCGTAGCTCAGTCCCCACACACCGATCCGGTCGGGATCTACATAGGGGAGCGTCTTCAAGTAATACGCCGACATCCAAGCGTCCTTGGCATCTTTCCCGCCGACATCCATGGACACGCCATTGCGCCAATCTCGCCCGTAGCCGATGCTCCCGCGATAGTCAGGAGCGAAAACGACATAGCCCTGCTGCAGCAAATACTGGTGAAAGCTATAGTAGACGGCATAGTTCCGCTGGACGTGCCAGCCATCGTAATTTTGATTCACGCCATCGCCGTGAATCCAGATGATCGCCGGGTTTTTCTTGCTGCGATCCAGATTCTTCGGCACAAAAAGCCATCCCGGCACCGGCTTGCCATCCGCTCCCGGGAAATGCACGAACTGCGGCTCGACGAATTGCGATTTGTCGATGTCGGCAGGCAGGGAGTCGGAAAGACGAACCGGCTTGGAGTTTGCTTTGGCCTCGATTGCGAAGAAGTCCGCGCTGTTGTGTGTGTCGGTGTGCTGGTAGACGAGATATTTGTCGTCCGCTGACCAGTGCGGTTCGATATTGGTTCCGTTTCCAGACGTGACATACGTTACCGTCGCGTGCGACGGATCGCCGGCGATGTTGGCGATGCCGAGGTGGCGGTCGCCGGGCCTGTCTGCCTCATTGGCGTCGAATGCAATCCGCAAGCTGTCGTGGGACCAAGCCGGACGCCACGCTTCAAAGTGCCCCTTCGTGATCTGGACTGCCTTACCGCCGCTTGGCGGTATGACGTATAAATGGTCCCAGCCGTCCTCATCGCTCAGGAACGCGATCCACTTTCCATCCGGCGATGGCCAGGGCTGGGCTCCGGCTTCGCCCCAGTCTGGAATACTCCAAAACTGTTCCTCCGTGATGTCATGGATGGAGTGGGGTTTCCCGTCGGCGGTGTTCGCTACATAGATCGAATACTTCTTGAAGTCTTTCGATTCTCCGTCGAACACGAGACGCATTGCGTCTATCCATGCCAGGCCGCCGTACTCTCCGGGCGTGCCGATCGCCAGCGGCTGGCCACCGTCAATTTTCACCGCGTAAATCTGCCCCGGAACGTACTCCCAAATCCGGTAAATAATCTTCCGGCCGGAATAGCCAGGCGTTTCATCGTGATTGATGGTCTTGAAACCAGCCGTGTAGGCAAGGCTGGCGCCGTCCGGCGACCAAATCAGGCGCGTAATGCTTACGTTGTTTTGCGCCACTACGGACTCCCTTCCGTCGGCCAGCGAGCGCACCACGAGATCGCTCTTGTGAACTTCGCCTTCCGCAACCTCGGTACTGCGGCGCACGAAAGCGACACGGGTGCCGTCGGGAGAAGGAACGATTTCGGATTCGTGCGCCGGCGTCGTCCATACCGGCTTCGGTGCGCCCCCACCGATGGCAACCTGCCAAAGATCGCCGTGGTGCGGAAAGTAGACGGTCTGGGAATCACGGCTCCAGAACGCTTCGCCGGCTTGCCCTTCGGGGAAGGAAGTCAGGGCAATCGGTTGTCCGTGGCCATCGGCATTGGCCAAATAAAAATTGGAAATGCCGGCACGATCCCAGGCAAAGACGACACGCTTGCCATCGGGCGACCACAACGGGTCGGTCGGATGCTTGATATCGATTAATTGCTCGATCGTCAGTTTCGGGGATTTCGCGCTGTTCTGAGCCGCGGCGGAAGCCGCGAAAATCATAAACGCCGCAAAGATGACTCCGACAGCCTTTCTCCATGTCCTCATAGCGCTCCCACAGTACACAAATCCAAAGTTGAATTCCAAACATGAGACCGGCGGGTGAGCGCGATCTCCCGCGAATGCAAGCAGGGTGTAGTTACCCATGCGGAAGGCGTCCCTGGAATCATAGCGGCCTGGATACCATGCATACACGGCCGTCATCGTTCCTGCATAAGGCGCAGCTAGCGCGGGGAAAGACAAACGACGATGACCATCCGCGCCGCGGCGTGCGGTCACCGTGGAAATCATGGCATGCCTGAAGCGCTGAACGACGCCTTTGCACTCACAGCGGTAATAGACGGTGTCTTCCCTGAAAGCTCGCGCCAAGCCGTAGCGCGTAGTGGTCGTTACCGCAGCAATGGCGAGGTTGGAACCGAATCGCTGTCCATAGGCGCCAGCGCCCTGCCCCACTCCGGCGGGGTTTTCTCCCCTTGGTTGACGGCAGCAATAAGGGCGGCCCCGGCGATGGGGTAAGGGCCAAAAGCATCGAAAAAGTAGGTGCGCAGCCTGGTTTTCTCCGTCGGACTCTTATATGACGGGTCCACTAGCGCATGGTCTGGCGTGGTAGAGGGCGATTCAGCAACGATGGGGGAGGAGGTGCCCGGAGCGATGCTGGATTGCGCTCGATCGAGGGGCGCAAGAATTCCCAGCCCTGTGATTGCTGCCAGCAGAGAGACAACGCCGAGCTTGCTCATGATGTGAAATTCTCTCCTAGCTTGGCGCTTCCGGTTTAGGCCGCGGGCGGCAATGCAATAGGCCTGAGAGGAACCAAGGCTGTTACCTTGAGGAATACCACGAAGGGATTCAGCTGTCTGTGCTATAGCAGACACAAACGGACCGGAATCACAGCGCTGCTCCAATTTTGCCACTGGCGGAACACATGAGAGATGAAGGCTTTGACACGGCGGGAAATAGCCCGTGCGAAAGGCAGCAGTTTGCAGATTTTCACCAACGGGATTCCTTCTACCAACTGTGCATGGTGCCGTCGAGCTTGCGGTTGACTGGGAG
>DATDGB010000015.1:0-13944 GCA_036522305.1 Candidatus Acidiferrum sp.
AGCGAAGCATGAATTCCTCCTGAGATGCTGAAAACCGAAAGTGAGGGACAGGGGGTGTTTCTCACAAGGGGGGCCGGTGTGGCAAGGCAAAGCGGGTCACAACTTGCTCATTTCGAGATAACCGGGGAAAACCAAGAAAAGGTAGGCAGTTAGGTGATGATTAATGGTAGCTCAAGCGGGGCAGGGAGTTTGACCGGTTGCTTGACCGGGGGGAGGGGCAGAACTACACTGCCACAACCTGTCGAAGTGTCTCGGGAAGTTGATATGCCCGCAAATTATCCAGGCCAAAGAGCGAAGTTTGGCGCGTTCACGCTGGACGTGACATCGGGTGAGTTGCGCAAACACGGAACAAAGCTGAGGTTGGGAGAGCAGCCGTTCCAGATTCTGAGTCTGCTGCTGGAGCGGCGTGGCGAATTGGTGTCCCGGGAGGAACTACATAATAGGTTGTGGCCGAGCGACACATTCGTCGATTTCGATCATGGGTTGAACTCGGCGATAAGGCGACTGAGGGATGCGTTGGGGGATCAGCAAGAGGAGCCGTGTTGGGTGGAAACGGTGCCTCGAAGGGGGTACCGGTTTATTGGAGAAGTACAGTGGGTGACAAACGGAGCGGGAGTAACGGCAAAACAGCCGGTGCCGCAGAAAGTGCAAGAAGCGGCGGAGGTAGAGCACAACGAGGACCGGAAAACAGACAATAGTATGCGGAAGAGGGCAGTGATTGCAGTTGCATTTGCGGCGGCGCTTGCAGTAGGGGCGTGGTTTGCGTGGAGGGTGGCAGGCGAAAGACGCAGCGCGAGTCTGGCTGCGCAAGTGAAGACGCTGGCGGTGCTGCCGCTCGAGAATTTGTCGGGAGACGCGAAGCAGGAATATTTTGCGGATGGGATGACGGATGAACTGATCACGGAACTGGCGAAGAGCAAAGGAGTGCGAGTAATTTCGCGGACATCGGTGATGCAGTACAAAAATGCGCGACGGCCGTTGCGGGCGATCGGGAAGGAATTGGAGGCGGACGCGATTTTGGAAGGAACAGTGGCGCTGAATGGCAGCAAAGTCCGTGTGAGGGTGCAGTTGATTCACGTGGCCACGGACACTCATTTATGGGCGCAAAGTTACGAACGGGACGTGAGTGACGTCATGGGATTGCAGGAGGAGTTGGCGCGAAATATTGCCGGCGAATTGAAGACGACAGTCGCACCGACCGGGAGGAAGGCGAAACGGATTGACCCAGAGGCCCACGAAAACTACCTGAAGGGAAGATATGCGTTTTTGAGCGGGAGCGGGGAGGCCTCTCGCGAGTATTTCGAGAAGGCCATTACGCTGCAGTCGGGTTACGCCGAGGCGTATAGCGGCCTGGCGGATTACTATGGTGCGGGAGCTGTGGGGGGAGAGCTGGATCCGAAGAAGGCGGTGCCGGAGTGGGAGAAAAACGCGAAGAAGGCGCTGGAGCTGGATGCAACAATTGCGGAGCCCCACCATTCCGTGGCGGCGCTGTACTTCTTTTACGGCTGGAACTGGAAGAAGGCGGAAGAAGAAGAGCGACTGGCAATCGAATTGAATCCGAATATATCGGAAGCGTACCACCTGCTGTCCTACGTACTGTTTGGGCAGAACCGTGTGGCCGAGGCCGTGGAGGCGCAGCGGCGAGCGACAGAGGTGGACCCGTTCGCGAGGCCGTGGGCTATGGGGTATGTGCTGATGTGCGCGGAGAGGTACGCGGAGGCAGATGCAGAATTGCGGCGGGAACTGGAAGTGCGGCCGACGAACACGGACGTGCGGGATACCCTCGCGACCGTGCTCCTTGCCGAGGAAAAAGAGAAAGAGTCCGCGGAAGAGCTGGCGGATTCGGCCAGGCGCGATGGCGACCCGGACTATGCGGTTGCGATCGAGAAAGCATTCGCGGATGGAGGGAATACCGGGCTGCAGCAAATGAGGTTGAAGAGGCTGGAGTCATATGCAAAGAAAGCGTATGTGTCGCCCATTGCGTTTGCGTTCGCGTATGGGCGGCTTAGAGACAAGAAGAAGACCATGGAGTGGCTGGGAAAGGCTTACGAGGAGCACTCGCCCAGACTGGTGCGGATGTGGATGGAGCCCGAGTGGAAATGGATGCACGGAGAACCGCAGTTCAGGGCGCTGGCGAAGCGGGTGGGATTGGTGCTGCCGCAGGAACAATAGTCAACGAGACAGTAGAGGCTTCCGGTGTTGAGATTGCCTCTGGGCTGGGCCGGGGCTAAGTCTGGTAAACGCGCTACGGGAATCCACTGTACGGGCGCCCGCCGCGGCGGGCTGCCAGCTTGGCAACACTTTACCACCTTGGCCGTCCTCCCGCGCTTATGCCAGAGTTCCACACAAAAGAACGGACCTCAATTCTCCCCCAACCTTCCTTATCAAGAAATCAATTCAGAGAATCAAAATTCTGCGTTGTACAAGCACCCCCCGCCCGTTCGATAAACTGGTATGTACTTCCGTGACGGTCGAGGCCAGAACGGTCTTCACGATGCCCGGCCCTTGTCTTCTCAGGGCCGTCATCCCAACTGGGGTCATCCTGACCACGATGCCTGTGGTACCGGCTTCATCGCCCGCCTCGGAGGCGCTCCCAGCTACGACATCGTTCAGCATGCTTTGACGGCTTTAGAGCGCCTCACCCACCGCGGTGGTGTCGACGCCGATGGGGCCAGCGGCGACGGCGCTGGCCTGCTAACTTCGCTCCCCCAAGCATTCTTCCGTGCTCGCGCCCAAGAGCAGGGAATTGAGCTCCCCGAACTGTTTGCCGTCGGATTTGCGTTCATCCTTTCGTCCGTTCTCGACGAAGCCCGCGCCGCCATCGAATCCGCCGCCGACACCGAGCGCCTCCGCGTCATCGGATGGCGCCGCGTTCCCACCAACACCAATTCTCTCGGCCGCCGCGCGCTTGAAACGATGCCCGAAATTTGGCAATTTTTCGTCGAGCCTTTCCATCCCGCACGCGCCGCCGCCCGTTTCGAGTGGCGTCTCTCTCTCCTCAGAAAGCGCGCCGAATCTCTCTTGCCCCCGCGCTGTTACATCTGTTCGCTTTCTTCGCAGACCATCGTCTACAAAGGACTCCTCACGCCCTGGCAATTCCCTCAATTCTACGAAGACCTCCGCGATCCTTCCTTCGCCATCACCTTCGCCGTTTTTCACCAGCGCTATTCGACCAACACCCAGCCTTCCTGGCATCTCGCGCAGCCCTTCCGCTACGTCGCCCACAACGGCGAAATCAACACCATCGTCTCCAACCGCCGCTGGCTCCGCGCCAAAGCCCCCGAGTTTCGCACGCGCCTCACCGTCGGCTCATGGTTTCCTCTTCTCGAAGAAAACGTCAGTGATTCCGCCAGTTTCGACAACGCCTTCGAGCTTCGCCTCCTCGAAGGCCTCTGCTCCGAAGAAGCCATGCTCGCCATGGTTCCTCCCGCTTTTGAAAAAGACCCTCTCCTTTCGCGCGACGTTCGCAATGCCCTCACCGCCCTCTCGCAACAATCCGAACCCTGGGACGGCCCCGCCGCTCTAGTTTTTTCCGACGGCCAATTTGTTGGCGCCAAGCTCGACCGCAACGGCCTGCGTCCTCTGCGCTACACCCTCACCCACGACGGCCTTCTCATCGCCGGCTCCGAAACCGGCCTCGTCGATCTCGACGAATCCCGCATCGCCGAACGCCAGCGCCTCGGCCCTGGCGAAATGATTCTCGCCAATCCTTCCACCGGCCTCTTTTTGCGTTGGCGCGACATTCTCAAGCGCCTCGCCATTCAGCAGTCCCGCAACGCCATTCCTCAACGAATGCTGAGTGCGACCGCCGTCTCCCCATCGGTCCCCGTCATCGATCCAAAGCGCGTCGCCGGTGCCTCCGGATGGACCGAAGATCAATTCAAAATTCTTTTTTCCGCGTTGACTCACGGCAAAGAAGCCGACTGGAGCATGGGCGACGACGCCCCTCCCGCTTTTCTTTCCGCCCTCCCCAGAACTTTGTGGGATTACTGCAAGCAACGCTTCGCGCAGGTCACCAATCCCCCGATCGATCCTTTGCGCGAAACCCACGTCATGTCTCTCGATGTCCACTTGAAAGACGGAATCACGTTGCCAAGTCCTGTCATTTCCGCCGGCCAACTTTCACAGCTCGCCGCCATTTTTGGCCCCGAGCAACGCATCGACATTACTTTTTCCTCCGCAAGTGGAGTTCCGGGGGCGCGCTGCAGTTTTGCTCAGCTTTCTACTACCCCACTGAGCAGCAGCGGGCGCCCGGGGCTCCTCCTCCTTTCCGATCGCGCCATCAGTGCCGATCGCGCACCGCTTCCCGCGTTGCTTGCGACCGCCGCCGTCTGGAAAGCCATGGTTCGCGAAGGCCTCTGGGACGTGCCTCTAATCGTCGAATCCGCCCAGGTCTTTGACACCCACCATGTCGCGCTCCTGGTCGCCGCAGGCGCCAGCGCCGTCGTGCCCTATCTCGCCGATGAATTTTCCGAATCCCTCGAACCCGGCGGCCTCGAAAAAGCCCGCGCCGCCATCAACGCCGGCCTGCGAAAAGTTCTCGCCCGCATGGGCGTCTCTACCCTGGCCAGCTATCGCAACAGCCATCTCTTTGAAGTCGTTGGTCTCTCCGAACATCTCTGCGCGGAAGTTTTCGAAGACGCCGCCGACTTTCCCGGCCAGAAATCGCTCGACGATCTCCTCTCCGATTATCTCCGCATGCACAAAGCCGCGTTCTCCAGCGAATCCGATGACCTGCCAGATTCCGGCTTGTTCCGTTTCCGAAAAGGCGCCGAACTCCACGCCAGCTCGCCCGAAGTAGTCCGCCGCCTCCACGCCCACGTCCGCGCACCCGGCGCAAAAACCTATTCCGCCTTCGAAGAATTGGCCGAGCACCAAGGCCCCGTCTTCCTACGCGATTTGCTCGACACCGTTCCCGATACCGCCGTCCCACTCGATGAAGTCGAGCCGCTCGCCTCCATCGTCAAGCGTTTCAGCACGCAAGCGATGTCTCTCGGCTCCCTTAGCCCCGAAGCCCATCGCACTCTCGCGCTCGCCATGAACGAACTCGGTGGCCGCAGCAACACCGGCGAAGGCGGCGAAGATCCCCAGACCTATCGTTTCGAGCCGGCCGCCGCCAACAAAATCAAGCAAGTCGCCTCCGGCCGCTTCGGCGTCACCGCCGACTATCTCGTCCACGCCGAAGAACTCGAAATTAAAATGGCGCAAGGCTCTAAGCCCGGCGAAGGCGGCCAGCTCCCCGCCAAAAAAGTCAGCGAATACATCGCGCGCATCCGCCACGCCACTCCCGGCACGCCGCTCATTTCTCCGCCGCCACACCACGACATTTACAGCATCGAAGACCTGGCGCAATTGATTCACGATCTGCGCGCCGTCAATCCCCGCGCCCGCATCGGGGTAAAACTCGTTTCCGGCGCCGGAGTCGGCATCATCGCCGCCGGCGTCGCCAAAGCCGGTGCCGACGTCATCACCATCAGCGGCCACAGTGGCGGCACCGGCTCTTCGCCTTTGACTTCCATCAAGAACACCGGCCTCCCCTGGGAAATTGGTTTGCGCGAAACGCACGACACCCTGGTTCGCGCTGGCCTCCGTTCGCGCCTCTCTCTCCGCGTGGACGGGGGCCTGAAATTTGCCCGCGATATCGTGCTCGCCGCCATTCTCGGCGCCGACGAATTCGGTTTTGGCACCGCCTCTCTCCTCGCCATCGGTTGCGTTATGGCCCGTCAGTGCCATCTCAATACCTGCCCGGTGGGAATCGCCACCCAGGACGAAAAGCTGCGCACCAAGTTTCAAGGCAAACCTGAGATGGTGATCGCCTACTTTAGTTACTTAGCCGAAGAAGTCCGCAATCGTCTCGCGCAACTCGGTGTCCGCTCCCTCAGCGAACTCACTGGCTGGTACGACCGCCTTAGCGCCCGCTCGGGAATGGATCCGCTCTTGATCGTGCCCATCTCTTCCTCGAATCGCGTTGCGCCTCAGCAAGAGCCGGCCCTCCACGTCGGCGCGCTTGAAGAATCCCTCCATTTCCATACCGCTCTCCGGCTCCAGAATGAATCTCAGCCCATTCAAAATTCCGATCGCAGCGTTGGCACCGGCCTCAGCGGCGAACTGATGCGCCGCCGCAAAAACTGCCTCCCCAGCGACGACGAGATCCGTCAGAATTTTCACGGTTCCGCAGGCCAAAGCTTCGGCGCTTTTCTCGCCGAAGGCGTCACCCTCAGGCTCAAAGGCGAAGCCAACGATTACGTCGGCAAAGGTCTCTCGGGCGGCACCATCGCGATCGCTGCAGGACTGGCCGCATCCCGGCGCGGCGACGTTCTCGCTGGTAACACCGTCCTCTACGGCGCCACTTCCGGCCAGCTTTTCATCGCTGGACGCGGCGGCGAACGTTTTGCCGTCCGCAACAGCGGCGCCCTCGCCGTTGTCGAAGGCGTCGGCCAGCATGGTTGCGAATATATGACCGGCGGCGTCGCCGTCATCCTCGGGCCCCTCGGCTTGAATTTCGGTTCCGGCATGACCGGTGGCCTCGCTTACATACTTCGCGCCGAAGCCGAGGATGTCCTTCATCGCGATTTCGTCACCCTCGCCGAACTCGATTCCGACGAAGAGAATTGGTTGCGCCGCACTTTAGAGGAACACGTTTACTACACGTCCAGCCCTCGCGCCGCACGCTTGCTCTCGCGCCGCGGAGCCTTGCCGCTCGTCCGCGTTCAGCCCGTTCATTTTCAGGGTACCGTGGAAGCCACTTGGGCCCCCATTCTTGCCCAGCTCCAGCGTCGTCACATGATTTTGCCGGCGCCCGTTGCCGCGCCGCTTTCGCAAGCCGCGATTCACGCATGAAAGGGCCCATCAGAGAGGCCCCAGAGAGAAAGGACATTAACTACGCATCCGGCAAGCAGAATCCGTTATAATCGCTTGCCGAGCGCTTCTTAACTATGGACTTCGATCAACTTGCCACTTTCGTCTTCGTCGCTAAACTGAAAAGCTTTTCTCGCGCGGGCCAGAAAGTTTTCCGCTCGCAATCCGCTGTCAGCGCCCAGATTCGCCAGCTTGAACAAGCCTACAAAGCCCGCCTCCTCGACCGCTCCGCAAAATCCGTCGAACTCACTCCCGCCGGCGAAGTTCTTTACGAGTTCGCCGAAAAGCTCCTCCGCCTCCGCGACGAATCCATCCAGGTCGTCGCCGATCGCGGCAACGTCGTCCAGGGCCCGGTCGTCTTCGGCGCCAATGAAGCCACCTGCCTCTACCTGCTCCCTGATATTTTTGCCGAGTTTCAGCGCCGCTACCCGCTCGTGCACATCAGCATCTACCGAAATTTCAGCCACAAAATCCTCCAGCGCATCGAAGACGGCTCCGCCGACGTCGGCATCGTCACTCTGCCCATCAAGTCGCCCAATCTGAAGATGCACCACATCTACAAAGACCGCCTCCGCTTCATGGTCAGCACAAAAAACGCTTTGGCTCATCGCACCAAAATCACCCTCGCCGAGCTCGCCGAGCAGCCCCTCATCTTCCCGCGCACCGGCTTCACTCGCCAGGTGCTCGATAAACTCTTTCGCCCCTATCGCGCTCGCATCCACGTCGCCATGGAACTCCCCAGCATCGGCATGATCAAGCGTTTCGTCGCCGCCGATGCCGGCCTCTCCATCATTAGCGAGAGTTTTGCCAAGGATTACGTCAAAGCCGGCGAAGTGAAGCTCCTCACCGTCGAAGGCGTCGATCTCTGGCGCGAACTGGGCCTCGTCTACCGCCGCGACCGCAGCCTCCCCCGCGCCGCCCAAGCCCTCATCGGCATGATCCGCGAACACCGCAAAGTCACCGACTCCGCCGAAGCCGCCGCCAGCTGATTGAGTTGCCTATTTCAGACCAAGCGCCTTGATTGAGTCCGATATTTCAGCGTGCAACTTGGTGTCGTTTGCTTTATGTACGCTTTGGCTATCCCCGCCCAGAGCCGTCCTTCCGTATCCTAAAATTAGACCTATGTTTAACCCTGATTTGCTCCCGCTCTGGTTGCGTTTCTTCCTAGGAATGGTCGCTTTCTGGGTCGTTTTCCTGACCATCGTCTTCCGCCTGGAAAAGCGCACCGTTTCGCCCTACGGTAATCTGGAATCCACGCCTTCCTTCGCCGACCCCACCGGCTACGCCGCCCGCTGGGTCGCTGACGCCCTTCAAGCCGGCTTTGTCCTCTTGGGTTGGGCCGGCGACGTACGAGGGTCCGTCTATCAATGCAGGTATGCCTTGCTCGTCTCCGCGGACCGCACCACCTTCATGGTCATCAGCGTGGGAACTATCATGAAAATCCCGACGCAGGGCACTTGGTTGCACACCCCCGCCATGGACGGCCGTTCCTTTAACACCACCGACAAACAGGCCGGCGTCCAAATCGATCTCTCTGGAAACTGGACCAATCAGCTCGCCATCGTCTCCCGCTTCAGCCAGCTTCTCCAAAAACATCGCGAGTGGCTCCAAAGCCTCAACGTTCTCCCTCGTGGCTTCACTCCCAGCCGCGAATTCGCGGAATTCAAGGAGTTGCGCGACCAGCACTTTCGTTCCATGGAGCGCGCCGGCCTCATCCGTTTCACCGACGCCAGCGCCACCCAGTTCTATTACACCTTCCCCGGCGCCGCCAAGACCGCCACCTGGAGCTACCTCGTCGGCGTCATCCGCGGCCTCTCCCAAGGCTCCTTCCCCAGAAGCGCCTGAGCCGTGCTACGTCCATCCGTCTCCGCCTGCGGATCGCCCATCATCCAGCCGGAACCAATCGAACGGACCGAGGTGCCCAAACGAACTGATAACCGGCGTAATGGAATTCATGACTACCTTGGGCTATTTCAGCAGACGCAGGGAATCAAAAATCCTGTCGGTAGCCGGCGGGAGCGGCTCACTCCCACGGGCAGTCGACGATACGCCCAGGAGCTTGTCCTTCACGATGTAAACGCGCTGGCGTGAGTGCCAGCGTTCGGCTTGGAACTCAAATTCAATCCCCGGATTGTCGGCCAGCGAGAGTTGTCTCTCTGAGACAAGCTTGGCAGGCACGCCTTGCAGGGTCATATTCTTCATGCGCTGGAGCATTTCTTCGGCCGGAACATTCTCACCGAAATCGGAAACCAGGCCGAGTGTGATCAGTATCTCGGTGCGGTTGCCAAAATCGATGCCCCAAGCTCTGGAATTCTGTCGTTCGGCCGCCGTGGCCCCGGAATACGTCCGTGGGACGGGCATCGATGGCGCGGAAATCGCGAAGCCGTCGTCACGGTACTTGTATTCCTTCCATCCATCATCAACACCCTTATCGCAGGCGGCGACAAAACAACAGCAAAGCAGGACCACCAGACTTGCCATCCAATGCTTTTTCATCTCGCTCCTTTGATCGCATAGAGATGCGCTTTGAAGCACCTTCAAGCTTTTTAGATACCTGCGTCAGTGCAGCTGGAGTGACCAGATCTCGAACTTCGCCGTCGGCGGCCCTGGCTCGCCCGGATGGAAGACTCGGTAGGTAAAGGCCACGCTGCCGTCCGTGGTCGAGAAGTCCAGGTTTCCCATCTCGGTGTTCTTGCGCAGCGTGAGCAAGTCATCCAATTCTTTCTTGCTTTTCGCGCCCAACAGAGTGATGCCGTCGCCCCTCTGGTTCGTGGTCACCAGCCACTTGTCGTCGGAAGTGAAGGACACCCAGTTCCGCAATTTGAGGATGTCGGTGTCTGCCTTGACTGCGGAGTAGTCGTAGTGCACGATTTCTTTTCCACGCTCGAGGTCCCAGACGTATACGCTGTCTCCCTGCGTAGCCGCGGCCAACCGTGGCACATCATGCGCAAATGCCAGCGAGCTGACGATGGCTCGAGGTCGCCCGCCTTCCGACGGAGAAACGTCCGGCCCCGGATCGCTTACCGAGAAGGTGCGTACCAGACTCAAGTCGGTCAATTGCCACAATTTCACGGTGCCGTCCCGCCCTCCGGTGGCCAGCAGGTCTCCATTCGGACTGAACACAACGGCCTGGCTTCCGCCATTCTGGTGTGGTCTCTCTATCTGGCGCACGATTTGTTTGGTGGACGGGTCCACCAGGTAGAGGGTCGGCAGTCCTCCCACCGCGATCAAAGTTCCCGGGGGATTGAAGCTCACACATCCCGGAAACGCGATATTGTCGATGTTTGCCAGGCGCTCTCCGGTTGCAGGATTCCACAGCACCAGATGCCCGTCACCATGGGTGTTGCCTGCCGTGGCCAGCAGCGAGCCATCTGGCGAGAATGCCGGAGCGTAAATTGCTTCGTTGCTGCCGTTTTGCAGGACGTTTTGCAAGACAAGAAGATTCTTCCCGCTGGCCGTGTCCCAGAGTGCAACCTGTTCTGGTCCACCGTTGCGAGGACATGGCCATCGTGGGAGCGCGCTAATCCTTCGATATTCGTCAACTCCGGTGGCCCCATAGGCCCTTCGGCCTGTTTTTCAAAGATGGCACGCGGTGCAGGGCCGCCGCGAAGCGCAAAGTATCCAGCTACGCCAAAAATCCCCACGATACCCAGAGCGAGAAGTAGTGATTTCAATGGTGTTCAACCTCCTTTTTTCTGACTCGCGATTTCCTTTCAGCATTTTCGGAAACGATTGTTCCAAGTCTAGAAGAACAGGTCCATTTCCGGCTTCATTCTCACCCATGGTGCGCTCTTGTGATGGTTCAGCTGTTCGGCTACCGTCGGCTTGGCCGGCTCGAACGTCACGTCGGCTGGCGCCACAAACAGACCGGGATCGATGTCCGCATCCTCTTCGACGCGCACGGCCTCCTCCCACGTGTCCATCACCGTCGACGTCGTTTCCAAGTGCGATTCCGAACGCAGCGTTACCCCGTTCCACACCCACCATTTTTGGATTTCAGTGCCTTTTGCAAACGTGTAGACCTTGCACTGCTTCCCCAGGAACTGTTCTTCAGTAATCCCGGGTTCTGGCAGCTTTAGCTCTACGAATGGGATTAGTGCATCCTCCCAAACGGTGTAATCGTATCCCTCGCGTAGATCCGTGACGCGACCCGCTCGCTTGCCATCTTTGCTGGTCACCGTGTAAAGCTTTGTGCCATCAAAGATCAGCGTAAGCCCTTCGGTCGAGTTCAGCTGCCGCATGGCGGTAACACTGCGTTCGTAATCTTCACGGCGGCGCGCGCCGGTCGCATCGATGTACTCAATCCTGCGTCCCGTCGAGCTAATATATTCTTCCCCATCATGGAGTGATTTGCTTCCGAAGGTGAGTTCCACTACTGCGCTTCGGAATGGGTTGTGTTTGGCCTGCGTGGAAGACGCGTCGGCGGTGGTCGGCCTCGGTTGCTGTTTCATCGCCTGCAGCACCCAGATCCCGCCGCAGATCACCACCAGGGCGATTCCCGCGATCAAGAGTGGCCCTTTGCGGCTCATCTGATCCCTCGTCTGCGTACGCGAATTTCCGTTGAGCGGAAAAGTCAAGACCGTAGCTTCGTAAGATCATGCTAACAGCGCGCTCTTCTCGCGGTCTTGAGCGAACTTCTGGCAGGTCCAAACAACTATTAGCCATTTGGGAAGCGAGGAGCGAAGCGCTCAGGAACAACGACGTTTCATTCGTATCTGAGCGCCACGATGGGATCGACGCGCAGAGCTCGCCGGGAGGGCGGGTAAGCGGCAAGCATTGCGATGGTCAAGAACAAGAGGGAGACCCCGACGAAAGACATGGCATCGACGGTATGGAGTCCATAGAGGATGCCGCGCAGGAGATGAGAGGCTCCAATAGCGAGAACCATTCCGAAAATCAATCCAAAGAGCACGGGGCGCGTGCTTTCGCGCAGGACCAGTCCGAGAACGTCGCGCTTTTGCGCACCAACAGCCATGCGGATGCCGATTTCCCGCGTTCGGAGAACGACAATGTAGCTGACCGTACCCCAGATCCCCATCGCGGCTAGCAGAAGCCCGAACAGGCTCACCGTGACGGCGATCGCGGACGCCAATGCGGACCCGAGAAAAGGCGGCGTCTGCCGAAGCATCTCTTCCAGAGTGGAGGTCGATGACATCAGGTCAGGATCGACGGACGACATCACGGAGTCGATGGCGCGGATGACCAGAATTGGCTCAGATTGTGTGCGGATGAGGATCGGATAGTCTCGAAGCCGGTCTTCGGGTAGGGGCAAGTAAATCTGCGCCGAGTCGCTGCCGTCCATTTCGACGCCACGCGTGTCGCAGGCCACGCCGATGACCTTCCAAACTGGCCCATCGGGAAGGAGTTCCTCCTTGGTGTGGAATTGCCGGTCGGTGCCCAAACTAAGAATGTGGCCGATGGGGTTGCGGCCGGGCCAGAAGCGTCTGGCCGCGGATTCGCTGACGATCGCCGAGGGCTCCGGATGGCCCGTCTGCGTTTGAAAACCGGAGCCGAGCAGCAAGGGAACGCCGAGGGTCTGGAAGTAGTTTGGTTGAATCCACGTGTAATAAAGGGTGCCCTGCATATTGCTGGAAGAAGGCTTTTCTCCGTTGAGCGAGACGAGCGCGGATCGAACGTTGTTGTCGTCGGGCGCGCGAGCGTTGGTAATGGCCGCCACTCCGGGCAGCGCGGCTATCCGCGTGCGCAGTTCCTGGATGACGGCAACCTTGCGGTCCGCGCTGTACTTCGACCCTTCGGGAAACCGGAAGTCGAGATCGACGACGCGTTTGCCGTCGTAACCGGTTGGCATCGCCAGTGTGCGAAGCGCGCTGCGCGTCAACATACTTCCGGCGATCATCAGCACCAGCGAGACGGCGACTTGGGACGCGATGAGGATGTCGCGAAGGCGACGGCTGCGCAGCGGTGAACTTCCCGTGTTGGCCTTGATTGTGGAGAAGAGCGCCGAACGAGAGCTCTCGATGGCGGGAGTGAGGCCGAACAAGACACCCGAGAACACGGAAATCGCCAGGACGTAGGCAAACACTTCGAGGTCAGGTGTTACGTGCAGGATGATCGTGCCCACCTCGATGGGAAAGGCTTGCCTAAACAGGGTGGCCCCGGCCTTCAGAATGGCCCAGGTGCAAGGCAGCGCGATTACCCCGGCAAGTAGGCCGAGCAACGCACTTTCCGTCAGCAGCTGACGCACGAGACGACCTCGGCTGGCTCCCAGCGACAGGCGCATGCTCAGTTCGCTTTGGCGGGTGGTAGCCCGCGCGAGTTGAAGGCTGGCGACATTGGCGCACGCCACCACCATCACCATGCCGGCAGCCACCATGATGAGCAGAATGGTGAACTTTAGCGAGCTTGGCAGCTTGCCGGGCAATGGAGAGCCTCGCGAAATGAGCGCGCTAGCGGGCCGGCTCAACTCCGAGTTGGGATCGTGAAGGCTGCGGAGCTGTGACGCGAGCAAGGTCATCTCGACCTCCGCTTGGCGCATTTCGACGCCGGGCGCGAGCCTGCCAAACACGCGTAAGTGCAGGTTTTCGCGTTCATGAAGCGGGTTGGAATCCGGATGAACCAGCGGCTCGAGGTTGAGCGGAAGCCAGAAATCAGGCACGCCCATGCTGGTGCCGACGAAATCATGAGGCGTAATTCCGACGATGGTAAACGGCACGTTATTCAGACGAATGGTTTTGCCCAGCACTGTGGGATCGCCGGCAAATCGTTTCTGCCAGTAGTTCTCGCTGATGAGAACCGAAGGCGAAGCAGCCATTTCGGAAGCAGCGATGGATTCGAAACTGTGCCCGCGCAAAGGCGCTACCCCGAGCACCGAAAAATAGTTTTCCGAAACAAGGAACGTGCCGGCGAACTCAGCGTTGCTCGCGGCCGGAGGCAATAGCCCCAGTCTTCCGAGCAGGGATCCGGCCGCCGCGGTCCGTTCGCTGACGATCCCGCCGGCGTCCGTGAGAGTCAGTTGATTGTTGGACCACGCGATGAGGCCGCTGCAGGTGCGGACGTGATCCCGATACGCTTCATAGTCTGGATAGCTGAACAAGAAAGAACTGGCGCCCGACTGGAGGATCAGCG